>NZ_JBVHTI010000007.1:0-58357 GCF_055565975.1 Streptomyces sp. NPDC028289
TGGTACTGCAGGGGGGACCCTGTGGGAGAGTAGGACACCGCCGAACAAATATTGGAAAGAGCCCCACACCTCACGGTGTGGGGCTCTTTTGCGTTGTTCAGAAAGTGACGTCCGCCGTATCGGCCGTGCCGCCCTTTCGGCCCGGGGCCTCCTGCCAGCTCCAGTAGAGGTTGGTGTGCGAGATGACCTGCTCCGGGGCCGGCGCGCCGTACGCGGTGAGGTCCTCCGTGGTGTGGGCGTCGGCGACCAGCGTCGCGTCGTAACCGCGGACCATCGCGCCGTGCAGCGTGGAGCGGATGCAGGCGTCGGTCTGGGCACCGGTGACGACCACGCGGCCCACTCCGCGTTCGGCCAGTACGGACTCCAGTTCGGTGTCCTCGAAGGAGTCCCCGTAGCGTTTGTGGACGAGGGGCTCGGTGGCTTCGCGGACGAGTTCCGGGACGTACTGCCAGGGGGCGCTGTCCGGTTTCAGTTCGTCGCTGGAGTGCTGGATCCAGACGACGGGGATCGCCTCGGAACGGGCCTTGGCGAGCAGGGTGTTGATGTTGGCGATGACCTCGTCGCGGTTGTGGGAGCTGTCCACCACGCCGTTCTGCACGTCCACGATGAGCAGGGCGGTGTTCGGTCGGTTCGGGAGAGTCGTCATGGCGCCCACCGTAGACCGCGGCAGTGACAAGCCAACTGACAAACCAGGTGAGTGCGGTGGGCGGTGGGGGTTAGCGTGGCCGCATGAGTGCTACGACCAGCGGTGATTACGTGATTCGCGCGATACGGGCCGACGAGTGGGAGGCGGTCAAGCGGCTGCGTCTCGTCGCGTTGCGGGATCCGGTTGCGGACATCGCGTTTCTCGAGACCTATGACGACGCCCTGGGGCGGCCGGACTCCTTCTACCGGGAGCGGGCGGCGCGTTCGGCCGAGGAGCCGAGCGGTGCGCGGCAGTTCATCGCCGAGGCGGCGGACGGGGAGTGGGTCGGGTCCGTGACCGTGCTGATCGAGGAGGCCGGGACCACGGACTGGGCCGGGTTCCCGGTGGAGCGGCGGCAGGGGCATGTCGTGGGCGTGTTCGTACGGCCCGAGCACCGGGGGAGCGGGCTGGTCAAGGCGTTGTTCGACGCCGGTGTGGCGTGGGCTCGGGAGCGGGGTGCGGAGCGGGTGCGGCTGCTGGTGCACGAGGACAACCCCCGGGCGCAGGGTGCCTACCGGAAGGCCGGGTTCGTGCCGAGCGGAGTGAGCGTGCAGCTCGAGGCGGACGCGGGCAAGCGGGAGTTCGAGTTCGTCCTGGAGTGGCCGGCCTAGACCGGCAGCTCCCGGTGCGGCCAGCGGGAGCGGGCCTGTTCCTGGGAGCGGAGCAGGGCGAGGGACGGCAGGCCCTGGTCGGTGCCGGTGGCCAGGAGGTCGGGGAGCTGGGGGAACGGCGCCACGGCCGCCACGTCGTCCAGGACCAGGGTCAGTGGTGGGTCGAGCCGACCGGAGGATGACCGTTCGGCCATGCGCCGGCCGCGCTCGACCACGCTGGAGACGAGGGCCGTCAGGAGGGGCATCGCGCCGGGGTTGGTCCTGGGGTCCTCGATGGATTCACCGACCACATAAAGCGTGCCCCCTTCGTCGATGAAGGAATCCAGGGCGAGGGCATCGGTTCGGTTGGGTGTGCAGGCCTCGCGGATGTTGACCGTGAAGAGGGCGGCGAGTGCCCTGGCCGTCAGTTCCTGTGCGATGTCGCGGCGTTCGGGGTGGGACGTGAGGGCGGCCTCCAGTTCGCCCGCGGCGCCGGGGGCGGCCTTCGGGTGGGTGCGGAGGGTGCGTACGGCGTCCTGGACGCCGGTGCCCTGTGCCCAGCGGTGGACGTGGCGGATCGTGCGGTTCTCCAGGGCGGCGGCGTGCAGATAGCTGCGCAGGAGGGTCTCGGCCGTGTCGGTGAGCGTCTGGTCGATCTTCGCGGTGGGCCGGACCGGGGTGAGGAGGGCCTGGGCGCGCTGGATCGCGGTGGGCTTGTCCTCGCAGTGGGCCGTGGGGGACCAGTGGAAGCGGGCGGGGGTGTCGCAGAGGTGGTTCGGGTCGTAGAGGAGGACGGGTCCGAGTTTGGCTCTGGCGTCCTTCGTCTCCGACCAGAGGGCGGGGTTGGAGGTGACGACGAGGGCGGGGCCGAGTGCGTCCTGGATCGCCTGGGTCGCGGTCGCCTGCCGGCTCTCCCGTGGTGCCGCGTGGATTCTGGTCCAACTGGTCCAGGTGCCCGGCCGGTCGCCGTTGGCAGCGGAGGGGCGGATGTCCTCCAGAGGGCGTTGCGGTTCTGCGGCGGGTGCGGGGGGCGTCGGCTCCCTGAAAACCTCTTGGAAAGCCGGCTGAGGTGCCTCCTGGAGCGTTTCCGGCTCGGGGCGGGGCTCCGGGACCGCGGTCGCGGGTCTGGTCTTCGCCGCCGCCGTCCGTCTTCTTCTCCCGGCCCGCCAGCGGGCGATCGTCCCCAGCACGAACACGGTGAGGACGATCAGGACCATCAGCTGGCCGATGAACAGGCCCCAGAACAGTCCCCAGCCGGCCAACTGGGCCGCCGGTGTGTCCGGCCAGGCGCCCGTGATGTCGTGCGGGGAGCCGATGAGGTGGCGCATCGCGAGCGGGGTGTGGGAGAGGTTGACGGTCGACGGCCAGCTGCCGTGGGCGAACCAGGCTGCCAGGCCCGTCGCCGTCCACACCATGATCGTGATGCCGAGCAGGAACCCGAGTATGCCGATCAGCAGGCCGTCGGGGATCCCGCCGCCCTGCTGGTCGCGTTCCTGCCGAGGGTCCGGTCTCACGAACGGCCTCCCTACGCCACCGTCGACTCGGAGTCGCCGAGGTGCTGCTCCACGAAGGCGGCGGCCCGCTGCTCCGCCTCCAGTTCGGCGGCGACCAGGGCGTCGTCCGCGGCCAGTAGGTCGCTGGACGACTCGGTCATCGCGCGGTCCGTGAAGACGAGAGGGCGTTCCGTCTCGGTGACCAGGTGTTTGACCACCTGGACGTTGCCGTTGACGTCCCAGACGGCGATACCGGGGGTCAGGGTCGGGATGATCTCGACCGCCCAGCGGGGGAGGCCGAGGACGCGGCCGGTCGCCCGTGCCTCGTCCGCCTTCTGGGCGTAGACCGTCCTGGTCGACGCCATCTTCAGGATCGCCGCCGCCTCCTTGGCCGCCGCGCCGTCCACGACGTCGGAGAGGTGGTGCACCACCGCCACGAAGGACAGGCCGAGCCGGCGGCCGAACTTCAGCAGCCGCTGGAACAGCTGGGCCACGAACGGGCTGGCGATGATGTGCCAGGCCTCCTCGACCAGGAAGATGCGCTTCTTGCGGTCGGGGCGGATCCAGGTGTGCTCAAGCCACACGCCGACGATCGCCATCAGGATGGGCATGGCGATGGAGTTGCGGTCGATGTGGGAGAGGTCGAAGACGATCAGCGGGGCGTCCAGGTCGATGCCGACCGTGGTCGGGCCGTCGAACATGCCGCGCAGGTCACCGTCGACCAGGCGGTCCAGGACCAGGGCGACGTCCAGGCCCCAGGCCCGTACGTCGTCTATGGCGACGTTCATCGCCTCGGCCGACTCCGGCTCGGGGTGCCGCAGCTGCTCGACGATGTCCGTCAGTACGGGTTGGCGGTCGAGGATCGACTCGTTGACGTACGCGTGGGCGACCTTGAGGGCGAAGCCGGAGCGTTCGTCGAGGCCGTGGCCCATCGCGACTTCGATGATGGTGCGCAGCAGCGCCAGCTGGCCGGTGGTGGTGATCGCCGGGTCCAGCGGGTTGAGGCGGATGCCGTGGTCCAGGGCCGCCATCGGGTCGAGCCGGATGGGTGTTATCCCCAGCTCTTCCGCGATGAGGTTCCACTCGCCGACGCCGTCCTCGCCCTGGGCGTCCAGGACGACGACCTGGCGGTCGCGGAAGCGGAGCTGGCGCAGGACGTAGGTCTTCTCCAGGGCCGACTTGCCGTTGCCGGACTCGCCGAGGACGAGCCAGTGCGGGGCGGGGAGCTGCTGGCCGTAGAGCTGGAAGGGGTCGTAGATGTAGCCCTTGCCGGAGTACACCTCGCGGCCGATGATCACGCCCGAGTCGCCGAGGCCGGGCGCGGCCGTGGGGAGGTAGACGGCCTGGGCCTGGCCGGTGGAGGTGCGGACCGGGGAGCGGGTCGTCTCGACCTTCCCGAACAGGAAGGACGTGAAGGCTTCGGTGAGGACGGACAGCGGGTCCCTCATCAGCGCATCAGCCTCTACCTTCGGATTCCGGTGGCGAAGGGCAGTGTGTTCACGAAGGCGCGGTGGTGCTCGCGGTCGCACCACTCCAGTTTCAGGTACGACTTTCCGGCGGACGCCCTTATCGTGCGCTTGTCGCGGTTGAGGGCCTCCGGGGTGCGGGAGGAGACGGTGATGTAGCCGACCAGGTTGACGCCGGCCGCGCCGCTGGCCAGGTCCTCACCGCGCTGGTCGAGGCGGTTGTGGGCGGCGATGTCGCGGGGGTCGACGGTCCGGTTCATCTTGGCGGCGCGGGACGCCTCCGCCTCGTCGTTCGTCTTCTCGGTCAGCATGCGCTCGATGGCGACCTCGGTGGGTTCGAGGTCCATGGTGACGGCGACCGTGCGGATGACGTCCGGGGTGTGGACCAGGAGCGGGGCCAGGAAGTTGACGCCGACCGGGGTCATCGGCCACTCCTTCACCCAGGCCGTGGCGTGGCACCAGGGCTCGCGGGTGGCGGACTCGCGGGTCTTCGCCTGGAGGAACGTCGGCTCCATCGCGTCCAGTTCGGCCGGCCAGGCGTTGCGCTGGGTCATGGCCTGGATGTGGTCGATGGGGTGGTCCGGGTCGTACATGGAGTGGATGAGCGACGCCAGGCGGCCCTGGCCGAGGGGCTGGCGGACGCGGATGTCCGCCTCCTGGAGGCGGGAACAGATGTCGGTGAGCTCGCGGGCCATGACGACGGCGAGACCGGCGTCGCGGTCCAGTTTGCGGCCGGACTGGGGGCGGGCCGCGCGGGCCATCGCCTGGGCCTCGGCGGCCAGTTCGCGGGAGTAGTGCATGCAGGCGACGAGGTACGCGCGGTGCTGCTCGCTGCTGGTGGAGACCATGGACTGGAGCTGGTCGTAGGAGCGGGACAGCCAGTCCGGGGCCTTCTCGTCCCCGCGCTGGGCCACGTCCTTGGCGTGGGCGTCGGGGTCGGCGGGGAGGGTGCGGGCGAGCATCTGGAGGCGGGTGACGAAGCCGTCGCCGTTGGCCACGTGCTTGAGGAGGGTGCCGAAGCGGTCGACGAGGGCTTCCTGGTCCTCGGAGTCGCGCAGGCCGACGCCGGGGCCCTCGATCTCGATGGCCGCCGTCACCGTCTTGCGGTCCGCGTGCAGGAGTACGGCGATCTCGTCGGGGCCGAAGGGCGCGGCGAGCCAGGTGATGCGGCCGATGCCGGGCGGCGGGCCGATCTCGACCTCACGGCCGTCGAGGCGGGTGCCGGCCTCGGACGCCGTGGAGCGGTAGACGGTGCCGTTGCGCAGTGTCCGCTTGAAACTGCGGTTGATCTCGAACCACTTGTAGAACGTGCGGCGCTTGTACGGCACGTAGACCGCGGCCAGCGCGATCAGCGGGAAGCCCATGAGCAGCACGATCCTGAGGGAGAGCACCGGGACGAGGAGCCCGCACATCATGCCGAGGAACGCGCCCGCGATGATGAGCACGATCTCGCCGGACTCACGGTTCCTGCCGATGATCGCGTTCGGCCGGGCGCGGCCGATGAGATACGTACGGCGGGGCGTGATCGGATGGGACAGGTGGGACTCTGTCGTCAACGCCCTTCACCTCCCGAGCTGTTGTTGCGGGTGTTGCTGGCGTGCGGGGTGTTCGCCGGGCTGGGCGCGCGGGGCGCGGGTGCGGCGGAGGGGACAGTTCCGCCGCCACCACCGTTCGGGGTGCGCGTGCTGTGCGCGGCGACGCCGCCCGAGGCGGGGTTGGACGGGCGGGCACCGGAGGCGCCGGAACCGCCGCCCCCGCCGCCGTTGTTGTCGGCGCGGGCGCTGTGGGTTCTGATGCCCTGGGCGACGAGGTTGGCGGGGCTGCTGATGACGGCGGCGGCCTTGCCTTCGGCGCCCGACATGAGGCGGTTGCTGCGGCCGGCCGCGATCTCGTCGCCGAAGCCGGGGACGAAGCGGTAGATCATCGCGCTGGCGAAGATGGCGAGCAGGATGATGGCGAGGCCGGAGACGACGGCGGAGAAGGAGTCGGGGCCGCCGTCGGAGGACAGGGCGCCGGCGAGGCCGAGCACTATCACGATGACCGGCTTGACGAGGATGACCGCGATCATGATGCCGGCCCAGCGGCGGACGTGGCCCCAGAGGTTCTTGTCGACGAGGCCGGCGTAGACGACGGTGCCGAGGAGGGCGCCGACGTAGAGCAGGGCGGCCCTGATGACGAGCTCCAGCCAGAGCACGCCGGCGGCGAGGATGCTGACGAGGGAGACGACGATCAGCATGATCGGGCCGCCCCCTATGTCGTTGCCCTTGCTGAGGGCGCCGGAGAAGGTGCCGAAGAACGTGTCGGTCTGGTCGCCGGTGGTCTTGGCGAGGACGTCGGTGACGCCGTCGGTGGCCGAGACGACCGTGTAGAGGATCAGGGGGGTGAAGGCGGAGGCCAGGACGGTGAGCCAGAGGAAGCCGATGGCCTCGGAGATGGCGGTGGAGAGGGGGACGCCTCGTACCGCGCGCTTGGCGACGGCCAGCAGCCACAGGAGCAGGGTGAGGATCGTCGACGCGGCGAAGACGACGGCGTACTGCTGGAGGAACTTCTCGTTGGTGAAGTCGACGTTCGCGGTCTCCTTGACGGCCCCGCTGAGCTTGTCGATGGTCCAGGAGGCGGCCTTGGCGCAGCCCTGGCCGAGGGAGGAGAGGGGATCGAGGGTGGAGGTGAGGGGGTCGGTGGTGGAGCCGCTGCTGCCGCCGGAGCCGCTCTCGCAGAGCTGCAGGGACGGGCCGGTGATTCCGGCGCAGTTGTTGCTGCTCGGGGTGGCGGACGGGGTCGCGGAGGGGGTGCCGCTCGGCGACGGGGCCGCGACGGCACGCGCGGCCAGGAGGATGGCGGAGGCCTGTACGGAGGCCACCAGGCCGGTCAGCTTGAGCACGTGGTGCTGGCTAGCGGGCATAGGTGAACCCTCCGAATTCCTGGACCGCCTTGCTGATCTCGTCGGTGCCGGAGACGGGGTTGTCTCCGCTGACCGGGGTGGGACCGGTCGTCTGGCTGGACTCCAGGACCTTCCAGTCGCCGTCGCTCCAGTTCAGCTTCATGGTGATGGTGAACCAGTTGCTGGTGACCGGGTTGGTGGACTTCTCGCCGGCCATGCCGAACAACCCGTTGCACCAGACCGCGACGGTGGCGGCGGCGTCGCTGTACGCCGTGACCTTGGTGCCGGCGGGGAGCGTGCGGTTGACGAAGGTGCTGCCCGTGGGGGCCCTGCCGTCGGTGCTGAGGCCGGCCTTCTTCAGGAAGTCGGCCGAGTAGTCGGCGTCGAAGCCGGACTGCATGCTGTTGATGACGCTGGGGTCGGCGACGGTCTGCACGATCGAGTGCCGGGTGGCCGTGATGAACATGCCGTCGGAGCCCAGCGCCGTGGCGTAGTTGGCCGCCGCGCTCTGCGCTCCCTGTGCGCTGTGTGCGTACCCCGTCGGGATCCCGTCGCTCTTCGTCTCCACCGGCTTGGTCCCGCTGGCCGCCGTCGAGGAGGTCGCCGGCCCGCCGCCGTTGCCGGTGCTGCCGGTGTCGGTGCTGTTCGAGGGGGTGTCGTTGCCGCCTCTGTTCGCGAAGGCGATCGCCGCGATGAGGAGGACGACCACGCCGACGACCGTGACCAGGCTCCGGGAGGAGGACCGGCCGCCGCGGCGGGAGGCGCCGCCGTACGGGTCGCTGTCGGGCAGGCGGGTGCGGGTGTGGCCGGTCTCCGGGTAGCCGGGCTCGTCTCCGAGGCTCATGCCGGGTGCTCCCCCTCCACGTCGTACCGGAACGCGTAGCAGTACGACGGTAGCCGTGCTGGTTCCCGCGCGGGCGCGGTGTGGTGACTCGACATCAGGGAAACGCAACCTCGGAGCGGGGGATACGGAGGTCCAGGCGGCTAGACGGCCATGCCGTACACGATGGTGAACAGGGTGCCGAGTGAGCCGATGATGAAGACTCCGGTCAGTCCGGCGATGATGAGGCCCTTGCCCTGTTCGGCGCTGAAGGTGTCACGGAGGGCCGTGGCGCCGATGCGCTGTTTGGCGGCACCCCAGACGGCGATGCCGAGGCAGAGCAGGATGGCGACGGCCATGACCACCTGGATCATCGTCTTCGCTTCGTTGCCCAGGCTGCCGAAGGGGCCCCAGTCCGGAGCGATTCCGCCGATGATGGTGTTGATGTCACCCTTGTCGGCTGCAAGGAACATGTAAGTCACCGCCCCTGGTGGGTAGTTCCGTCCGCCCCTGCTCGGTGCAGAGGTCACGCATCATTGTCGCCGACAACGCCGCCGGAGTATGTCGACTTGACGTCATTGATTGGCGGGTTTCGTACGAAGGGATCGTACGGTCACTCTGTGTATCACGGCAGGTCACGCCGGGCAATGAGGCCTGGGCGGAACCTGTGGTGCAGTTCCGTCGTTAACCCCTTTTACGACCTGGCGGGGTTTTTGACGGCCAGTCGGGTGAATACCACCGTCCCGATGTTCTCATGACGAACGGGCCGCGGCTGGTTGCCGCGACCCGTGAGCCCGTGCGAGGCGGGAGCCGGTACTAGTTGGCGAAGGCGGTGATGCCCTCGGGGGTGCCCCAGCCGGTCGGACCGTCGTAGCCGGTGGTGGCGGTGCAGTAGTACGAGACGGAGCAGGTGCCGTTGTTGCCGCTCGTCACGTCGTTGAGGTACGAGGTGCCCTTGTAGTCGTACGGGTACTGCGCGGGGTAGGTGCCGCTGGCCGGGGTGCCGGCGAGGGCGTAGACGCCGGCGATGATCGGCGCGGAGACGCTGGTGCCGCCGAAGGTGTACCAGCCGGCGGTGACGCCGTAGGAGTCGTAGACGGAGACGCCGGTCGCCGGGTCGGCCACCGCGGAGACGTCGGAGATCATGCGCTTGGTGCAGCTGGTGTCGGTCTGCCAGCTGGGCTTGGCGTCGTAGGAGGAGCAGCCGGAGCCGGTGCCCTCGGAGCTGGACGTCTTCCAGACGGTCTCGGTCCAGCCGCGGGTGGTGGAGGACGTGGACAGCTTGGTGCCGCCGACCGAGGTCACGTAGCGGGAGGCGGCCGGGTACTCGGCGCCGTAGCCGCTGTCACCGGCGGAGACGGTGATGGCGACACCGGTGTGGTTGAAGTACGAGGAGTCGTACGAGGTGTCGGAGGAGGACTCGCTGCCGCCGTAGCTGTTGGACACGAACTTCGCGCCCAGGGTGACCGCCTCGTTCACCGCGGTGCCGAGGTTGGCCATGGTGGCGCTGGTGGCCTCGACGAGCAGGATGTTGCAGTTGGGGCAGATCGCGGAGGCCATGTCGAGGTCGAGGGAGATCTCCTCGGACCAGCCGGCGTCGGAGGAGGGCAGCGAGGTGGTGGAGCCGGTCTGGCTGACCTTCTTGAAGCAGCCGTTGGCCGTGGTGCAGGCGGAGAGGCCGTAGTACGAGCGGTAGGTCGCGAGGTCGGACTCGGCGTTCGGGTCGTTGTACGCGTCGACGATCGCGATGGTCTCGCCCGAGCCGTTGGAGGCGGCGGCGGAGGTGAGGCCGTAGGCCGACCGGAGGTTGGTCGGGCTGTAGCCGGAGGGGGTGGACGCGTCGGCGGCCTTGGGGGTGATGCCGGTCTTCGCGGCCTGCTGCTTCTGGTAGGCGGTGAGACCGCCGGTGACGCGGTAGGAGTTGCAGGCGAGTTCACCCGTGTGCTTGGGGGTGGCACAGGGGGTCGCGGTGTAGGTCACCTTGGACGACGCCGAAGGTGCCGCGTCGGCCTGGACGGCGGTGCCGAAGCCGGCGAACACCAGCGCGGCCGTGGCCGCTGCCGCGGCGCCGATCCGGCGCCAGCTGCCGCGGGTGGACGGTCTGTTGGGGGGAGTGGAACGCATACGTGCAGCCTCCTGAGTTCCTGTACTGGGGTTGGAACAGGGGCGGTGCGGGTGCGATCTGGTGCGTTCGCCGCCGGTACGGGTTCCCCGGCGGCGGGGCGGCGGCCCGCGAAGAGAATCCTTTGTTGAGTACGTGACAACAAGAGGCTGCTGGAATCCTGACTTCCGCATTGCCGAACGGGGCCTTCGCGTGACCCTTCGATGGCGGCCCGTTGGATTACGGGTGACGGGTGCTTGACTCAACTCACAGGAAATGCATGGGAGTTGCCAAGGACAAGAAACCTGGGGCAGCGCGGACATGAAAAACGGGCCACGGCCGGATGCCGTGGCCCGTCTCTCTTTCGCTGCCGCCGAGGGGACCCCACGTCCCCCTCACGGTGGCGGCTCCCCGTGACCCGACGGGGAGGTCATGCGGTGAAGGGCTCAGCCGGTGAAGGCGTCGGTCCCCTCGGGGGTGCCCCAGCCGGTCGGGCCGTCGTAGCCCGACTTCGCGGTGCAGAAGTACGAGGTGGAGCAGGTGCCGTTGTTGCCGCTCGTCACGTCGTTGAGGGCGGAGGTGCCGGCCGCGGCGTACGGGTACTCGGCCGGGTAGTCGCTGGTGCCCGGGGTGCCGGCCAGCGCGTAGACCGAGGCGATGAGCGGCGAGGAGGCGCTGGTGCCGCCGTAGGTGTTCCAGCCGGTGCCGTCGGAGCCGTAGGAGTCGTAGACGGAGACGCCGGTGGCCGGGTCGGCGACGGCGGAGACGTCGGCGATCATGCGCTTGGAGCAGCTGGCGTCGGTCTGCCAGCTGGGCTTGGCGTCGTAGGCGGAGCAGCCGGAACCGGTGCCCTCGGTGCTCGACGTCTTCCACACCGACTCGGTCCAGCCGCGGCTGTTGGAGGAGGTCTTCAGGGCGGTGCCGCCGACGGCGGTCACGTACCGGGAGGCGGCCGGGTACTCGGCGCCGTAGCCGCTGTCACCGGCGCTCGCGGTGATGGCCACGCCCGCGTGCTTGTAGTACGAGGTGTCGTACGTGGTGTCCGAGGACGACTCGGAGCCGCCGTAGCTGTTCGACACGAACTTCGCGCCCAGCTTGACGGCCTCGTTCACCGCGGTGCCCAGGTTGGCGTCGGAGGCCGACTTCGCCTCGACGAGCAGGATGTTGCAGTTCGGGCAGGTCGCGCTGACCATGTCGAGGTCGAGGGACTCCTCACCGGCCCAGCCGCTGTCGGCGGAGGGGAGGGAGGTCGTGGAGCCCGTCTGGGAGACCTTCGTGAAGCAGCCGTTGTCGGTGGTGCAGTCCGACAGGCCGTAGTAGGAGCGGTAGGTCGCCAGGTCTTCCTCGGCGTTCGGGTCGTCGTAGGCGTCGACGATGGCGACGGTCTCGCCCGAGCCGTTGGAGGCGGCGGCGTCCGTCAGGCCGTAGGCGGACTGGATGTCGCTCGGGCCGTATCCGGTGGGGGAGTCGGAGGCGGCGTCCGGCTTGACGGTCTTCGGCGCGACGCCCTTGAGGGCGGCCTGCTTCTCCATGAAGGCGGTGGTGCCGCCGGTGACCCGCAGGGCGTTGCACGCGGCGTAGCCCGCCTTCGGGGTGGCGCCGCAGCCGGCCTTCTCGTACTGGACGTGGGCCTTGGCGACCTGGGCGGCGATGGCCTTGGCGCTGACCTTGTGGGCCGCGGTGGCGGTCGCGGTGGCCGCGCTGGCGTGGGCCGCGGTGCCGAAGCCGGCGACCAGGAGCGCGGCGGTGGCGGCGGCTGCCGAGCCGAGCTGGCGCCATCTACCGCGTATGTGGGGGGAGTTGGGGGTGGGCGTACGCAACGTACAGCCTCCTGGAAGAGGTGGGACAGAGGCCTGCGGGTGGGGGACCACCGGTGTGGTTGCCGGTGGGGGCGGCGGCCCGCGACGAACCATCCCCTTGTTGAGTACGCGACAACAAGGTGGGTTTCGGAATCCTGACTTCCGCGTTACTGAAGGGCGGGAAGGACTTACTGATCAATGGGGCCCGGATGGCCGGAAGTTGGGGTTCGGTTGACCTGGAGCCCCTCCGGAGCGGGGCTCAATGCGCGTTGATCGGGGCGTACCGAGCCCTCTGAAGCCTCCAAGTGGGCCGGAATCAGCGGGGCTTGAGGCCGTGCAGGACGAGGTGGACGTGCTGGTCCAGACCGGCAAGGACCGCGTCCGGCGGGAGGGTGCCGTTGGTGGCCAGCGCGGCCAGGCCGTGGATGCAGGCCGCGGCCGTGAGGGTGACGGTCTCCGGGTCGCCCTGGACGACCTCGCCGCGCCGCTGGGCGTCGGCCACCAGCAGGACGAAGGAGCCCAGGGAGTGCTCGGCGGCGGCGGCCAGGTCGGTGCCGGCGTCCGGGTCGTGCTTGCGGGAGTACATCAGCTCCAGCAGCTCGGGGTTGCCGACGGCGAAGCCGACGTAGGCGCGGGCGAGCGCGGTCATGCGCGGTTCGAGCGCGGCGTCCGGGCGGTCCGCCGAGGTCAGGGCCTGATTCAGCCGCTCGTAACCGCTGAGGGCGAGCGCGTCCAGCAGGGCCTGCTTGTCCTTGAAGTGCCGGCCGGGGGCAGCGTGGCTCACCCCGATGTCGCGGGCCAGTTCGCGCAGGGACAGGGCGGCGGTGCCCTTCTCGCGCAGGGTTCGCTCGGCGCTCGTGAGCAGGGCGGCGCGCAGGTCTCCGTGGTGGTAGGGGCGGCTTTGCGGCATGGGGGCCATCGTATCTCGATGTAGTCGACGTCAGCTTTGTTGGCGTTGCCATCTTTGTTGTCGTTGACAGCATTGTTGTCGACGCCTACATTGGCGGGCATGGCTGAGAAGAATGACAAATGGAACGCTTCCGACCTCCCCGGTCTCTCCGGTCGCACGGCCGTGGTCACCGGCGCCAACAGCGGCCTCGGCTTCACGGCCGCGGACGCGCTGGCCCGGGCGGGTGCGCATGTGGTGCTGGCGGTGCGGGACCCGGAGCGCGGGCGGGCGGCCGCGGCGCGGGTGAACGGCAGCACCGAGGTCCGCCGCCTGGACTTGGCCGACCTGTCCTCGGTAAGGGAGTTCGCCGCCGGCTGGGACCGGCCGCTGGACCTCCTGGTCAACAATGCGGGCGTGATGATGCTCCCGGAGCAGCGCACCAAGGACGGCTTCGAGATGCAGTTCGGCACGAACCACCTGGGCCACTTCGCACTGACCAACCTGCTGCTGCCCTACCTCACGGACCGTGTGGTCACCGTCTCCTCGGGCCTGCACCGGGGCGGCGACGGAGTGATCCACTTCGAGAACGTGAACCTCGAGGGCGCCTACAACCCGACCCGCGCCTACGCCCAGTCCAAGCTGGCGAACCTGTTGTTCGTGCTGGAACTCCAGCGCCGGCTGACGGAGGCCGGCTCCCGCGTCCGCGCCCTCGCCGCCCACCCCGGCTACGCGGCCACCAACCTGCAGAGCCACACCGCCAACCCGCTGGCCCGCCTGGGCATGCGGCTCGGCAACCGCCTCCTCGCCCAGGACGACCGCGCGGGCACCCTCCCCACGCTGTACGCGGCGACCCAGGACCTGCCGGGCGCGAGCTATGTCGGCCCGGACGGCCTCGGTGAGATGCGGGGAGCGCCGACCCTCGTCGGACGCAGCGCGGCGGCGAGTGACCCGGCGGCGGCCCGCAGGCTGTGGACGCTGTCGGCGGAGATGACGGGGGTGACCTGGGCGCTCGGGGTGGCGGCCGCGTGAACGCCGTGGTCGTGTGAACGTCGTGACCGCCCAGTTTCCGGACGCCCGGCGGGCCCGTCGCGGCACCCGGATACGGTGAGCCGATACGACGGACAAGACGGTTCTCCGGGAGGTGGCCGGATGAGCGGCGGCGCCGTGGACTTCACGCTCGGCGGGCGTACGGCCCTGGTGACCGGCTCCGTGCGGGGGCTGGGCCTGGAGATGGCGCGGGGACTGGCCGGCGCCGGTGCGCGGGTGGTCCTCAACGGCCGGGACGCCGTGACGCTGGAGGAGGTGGCGGCGGGCCTGCGCGAGGACGACGGCCTGGACGTGACCGGCGCCGCCTTCGACGTCACCGACCGCGAGGCGGCCGAGGAGGCGGTGACCGCCCTCGGCGCGATCGACATCCTTGTCAACAACGTGGGCCACCGGGACCGCCGGGGCGTCGAGGAGATGGCGCCGGACGAGCTGTCCACGCTGCTCGACGTCCACCTGACGTCGGCGTACGCGCTGAGCCAGACGGTCGCCCGGGGCCTGGCCGAACGGGGCACCCCCGGCCGCATCATCAACGTCTCCTCCGTCGTCGGCCAGCTCGGCCGCATCGGCGACGTCGCCTACGCCACGGCGAAGGCGGGCCTCGACGGCCTGACCCGGGCCCTCGCGGCCGACCTGGGCCCCAGCGGCACCACGGTCAACTCGGTGGCACCGGGCACCTTCGCCACGGACGTCAACGCGGAGCTGGCCGAGGACCCGGAGTGGGGCAGATGGCTGCGGACCCGCACCGCACTCGGGCGCTGGGGCCGCCCGGCCGAGATCGCGGGCATCGTCGTCTTCCTGGCGAGCGACGCGGCGTCGTTCATCACGGGGCAGACGATCGCGGTGGACGGCGGGATGACCACGACGTTCTGAGGCCGCCCGGCGTGGTGAAACCGGCCGGAAGAGCGGTTCCCAGAAAAATCTCAGTGAAGTCGGGAACCGTTTCTCACCTTTGTGGGAGACAGTGGGCGCTGATGAAGCGCACCTCACGCATCTCTGCCACCTCGCGACGCGTCGCGCTCTGCGCCGTCGTCGTGCTGGCCGCCACCTCGGCCTCCGTCGCGGCCGCCGACGAGGCGGCCGGGCCCTTCGGGGTGACCGCGGTGGTCGGGTCCACCACGGAGAGCGCCAGAGTCGGGGCGCTGTTCGGTGCCGACAAGGCCGGGAGCCTGTCCGGCAACCACTTCTGCACCGCCTCCGTCGTGCACAGCCCGCAGCGGGACCTCATCGTCACCGCCGCGCACTGCATCGACGGGGAGGGCGACGCCACCGGGCTGGTGTTCGTGCCCGGGTACCGGGACGGGCAGGCGCCGTACGGGGTGTGGAAGGTAGGGAAGCGGTACCTGCCCGACGGCTGGGCCCACGGGCAGAGCGAGGACAGCGACGTCGCCTTCGCCGTCGTGGACGAGAGGGGCGGGAAGCGGGTCGAGGACGTGACCGGGAGCAACCGGTTCGCCGCCGGGGTGGCCACCGGCGCCACCGCGGTCACCGTCACCGGGTACCCCGACTCCCGTGAGGTGCCCGTCAGCTGCACCAACAAGCCCGTCGCCCGCGGCGCCACCCAACAGCGCATCGACTGCCCCGAGTTCACGGGCGGGACGAGCGGGAGCCCCTGGGTGAACGGGGACCACGAGGTGGTCGGGGTCCTCGGCGGGCACGAGCAGGGCGGGTCGACCCCCGACGTCTCGTACAGCGTGGTGCTCGGCCGGGAGGCCGCCGAGCTGTACAAGGACGCCACGGACGGCTGAGACGGCCGGATGAGGGGGCGTCATGTGCGCCGTCTTCCTGTGAAATAGCGCCACTCTCGGCCGAAATGGCGTTGAACAGCCCTGACATGGGGGAGGGTTGGGGCGTGCGGAAAGTATGGGTGGTCGGTGGCGCGGTGACGGCGCTCGGGGTGAGCTTCGTCATGCTGCTCGTCGTCGGCGTGTACGTCGTCGCCGGGAACCTTCTCAACGGGGTCGGCGGCGCCGGCAAGACCCTGGCCAAGGGAGCCGTACCGGCCGCGTACTCCACCCTCGTGCAGAAGTGGGGCAACCTCTGCTCCGCCATCAACCCCGCCCTGCTCGCCGCACAGCTCTACCAGGAGAGCGGGTTCAACCCGAAGGCGCAGAGCGCGGCGGCCGCGCAGGGGATAGCCCAGTTCATCCCGGGGACCTGGGCCACCCACGGCATCGACGGGAACGGGGACGGGGTCCGCGACGTCTGGGACCCGAACGACGCCATTCCGTCGGCCGCCTCCTACGACTGCGAGCTCGCCTCGTACGTCAAGGACGTGCCCGGCAACATCTCCGACAACATGCTGGCCGCCTACAACGCGGGGGCGTACGCGGTCATCAAGTACCAGGGTGTGCCGCCGTACAAGGAGACCCAGAACTACGTCAAGACCATCACCACCCTGGAGGAGAGCTTCGCCGCGCCGGTCAGCCGGCTCTCCCCGACCAAGCAGGCCGCCGGGGCCATCAACTACGCCCAGAACAAGCTCGGCACCCCCTACCTCTGGGGCGGCAACGGCACCGCGGCGGACAACGGCCGCTTCGACTGCTCCGGGCTGACCAAGGCGGCGTACGCCAGTGTCGGGATCACGCTGCCGCGGGTCGCCAACGACCAGTACAACGCGGGACCGCATCCCTCCCGCAACGAACTGCTCCCCGGGGACCTGGTCTTCTTCTCCACCGACCTCTCGAACTCCCGCGCCATCCACCACGTGGGGATCTACGTCGGCGGCGGATACATGATCGACGCGCCGTACACCGGGGCCGTGATCCGTTTCGACCCCATCGACTCGGCCGACTACTTCGGGGCCACCCGCGTCACCGAGGATGGCGCGAAAGCACTCCCCACCACGGTGTGAACGGAGCGTATAACCCACCCCCTGAGCTGGGGGTTTGTATCTCTCTTCGATAACGTCTGCGTGATCATTCGGTGGAACCTGGAACGTAGTGGTGTGGGCCGTGCGTTCCTGTTGACGTAGCCGACCACGGGGGTGGCAGCGAGCGACGCACACCAGGTGCGTCCCGGAACGACGACGAAGGGGCCGCAGCGCGATGGCTGTAATCGCCGAATCCGGGTCGAACCCTGACGTCGACCTGCTCTACGACATCAACGGCCTGGCCAAGGACGCGCCGCACTGGTTCGACCGGGCCATGGAGTTCGTCGGGGAGTACGGGCTGCTGGTCGCGATGGTGCTGCTGGTGGTGTGGTGCTGGTGGTCCGTGCGGCGCCGTGACGATGAGGACGTGCCGTCCACCATGGCCGCGCTGGTGTGGGCACCGCTCGCCGCCGCGATCGCCGTCCTCGTGAACGTTCCCATCCGCGGCTTCGTCGAGCGGCCCCGGCCGTTCCTCACCCACCAGGGGATCGACGTCCTCGTCTCCGGCAAGACCGACTACTCCTTCGTGAGCGACCACGCGACGATCACCATGGCGCTGGGGGTCGGTCTGTTCGTCGCCAACCGGCGGTTCGGGGCGGCGGGGATAGGGCTGGCGCTGCTGGAGGGGTTCTGCCGGGTGTACATGGGGGTGCACTACCCGACGGACGTGGTCGGCGGCTTCGCGCTGGGTACGGCGGTCGTCCTCCTTCTCTCCCCGCTGGCCACGGCTCTGCTGACGCCGGTGATGAAGGCGGTGGCGGGGTCTGCGCGGGTGGGGTGGCTCGTGCGGCGGCGGTCGGCGGCGGTCGGTGTGGTGCCGGGGGCACGTACGACGGTGGAGTCGGAGGAGCGGGACCTGGCGGCGTAAGCGGGGGCTGGGGCCGGGGGCGGGGACGCTTACCGGCGCCGGCAGGGTGCCGCTGCGCCCACCCGTGCCGCCCTGCGGCACGCCTGCCCGCAGCGGAGCAGCTGCGACGGCGTGCCTGCAGCTGAGTGGCTGCGACGGCGTGCCTGCAGCTGAGTGGCTGCGACGGCGTGCCTGCAGCTGAGTGGCTGCGACGGCGTGCCCGCAGCCTATGTAGCCGGCGCGACTGCGGCGCCCCGTAAGGGGCGCTGGGGGTACCCCGGCCGAAGGCTGGGGGAGGAACTGCGCGATCAGCCCCCGCGCGGCCGCGGATGCACGATCCGCCGAGCCACCCCTTCTTACAACCCCTGCGGAGAAGAGAAGAACCGATTCGGGTCGTACTGCTTCTTCACCTTGCCCAGCTTCGGCACGGCGTCGCCGTAGTACGCCTTCTTCCAGTCCGTGAGCGTCGGGTCCGTGTAGTTCTGGTAGGCCGCGCCGGAGGCGTACGGCTTCATCGCGGTGTGCGCCCCGTTCAGCCAGGACTGACCCGTGCTGCCCGAGGACCCGGCCCCCCACGACACGATGTACTGCGCCAGCATCCGCGACCGGCGGTGCACGAACGCCGTCGCCGTCGGCGAGACCCTGTTCACCGCTCCGCCCAGCGCCGTGAACGCGATGCTGCCCGCGCCGCCGCGGACGGCGGCGATCTGCCGCAGGGCCGTCTGGATGCCGGCCGCGGAGAGCGAGCGGTCGAAGAAGTCGGAGCGGGCGGTGTACGTCTCGCGGCCGAGCCTGCCCTGCGGGGAACGGCCGGGCGTGGAGCCGGGCAGGTGGCACTGGGGCTCGGTGGCGAAGGAGGAGCAGCCGGCGTAGATCTCCATCACCTCCTCGTAGGCGTGGCGGCGCAGCGAGACGGAGGAGGCGTTGGCGCCGGCCTTGTGGGCGAGGGCGTCCACCGCGTTCTGGAGTTCGCCGTACGTGCCCATCGAGAAGCAGGCGACCGAGACGCGGGGGCCGCTGCCCGAGTTCTCCAGGTGGAGGGAGGACCAGATCTCGTCCGGCTGGGACGGGCCCCACTCCTGCCAGGCCTTGAACACCTGCGCCGCCTTCGACCACGGCCAGGTCAGGTACGCCGTCACCCCCTGCGGGGTGGGGTGGGTCCTGAACTGCAGCTCCGTGACGACGCCGAAGTTGCCGTTGCCGGCGCCGCGCAGCGCCCAGAAGAGGTCCTTGTTCGTCGTCGCGTTGGCCACGACCTGCGTGCCGTCCGCCGTGATCAGCGTCGCCTGGGTAAGGCTGTCACAGGTCAGGCCGTACGCGCGGGACGCGACCCCGTGTCCGCCGCCGAGGACCAGGCCGGAGACACCGACGGTGGGGCAGGAGCCCGCGGGTATGGTCACGCCCTTGGCCGCCAGGCCCCGGTAGACGTCGATCAGCTTGGAGCCGGCGCCGACGACCGCCGTACCGCCGCTGACGCGGATGCGGTTCAGTTTCGAGACGTCGAGGATCAGGCGGCCGTCGCCGGAGGAGTAGCCCGCGTAGGAGTGGCCGCCGTTGCGGATCGAGACCTTCAGTGAATGGGCCTGGGCGTACGACAGCGTGGTGCGGATGTCGTCGGCGTGGGCGACGTACGCGACCGCCGCCGGCTTCAGGCCGTCGAACCGGGTGTTGTAGAGCTGATGGGCTGTCGTCCAGGAGGCCTCGCCGGGGCGGACCAGGGTGCCGTCCAGAGCGTGGGCGAGGGCCGTCCAGTTGGCCGCGGCCGCTGCGCTGGTGGTCTTCAGCCCCGTACGAGAGGATGTGGTCGCGAGTGGCGCCCCGGTCGTGTGGGTCGCGGTGGCGCCTCCGGAGCTGCACCCCGTCAGCGCGGTCGCCGCGAGGGCGGCCGCCCCGCCAGATATGAAGGTACGCCGTTCCATGCCCGTGCCTTTCGCGTCGGCTTTCGTGGGACGAGACGGCGTCCGTCGCACAGGGGTTCCCGTGCGGTGTAACGAACGCTGTGACGTCGTAACGACTGCGATGGCGAACGGCGAAGAAATGTTCGCGTAACCCGCCCGTTGGAACCGGCATGTGCCCTCACCGTAAGCGTTCCGTGACCTAACCGGGTCGACGGCAGGGGTTCACCCTCCGTTCACCTATGGCCATCGGCGGCTTCACCTGTTCTGCCTAATTTCGGCCGTACCGGGTGCGGTGAGCGGTCGTGAATGCCCAGTCAGGAGGCCCTCACTCACCACCTACTTCGCACGCCGCCGAAGGTGGCGCCTCTGGAAGGAACTCCCGAAAGTGAAGCTTCAGCGCAAGAACCGGCTGCGCGCCCTGTCTCTCGGTGCTGTCGCCGTCTCCGGCGCCCTGGCCCTTACGGCGTGCGGCTCCGACGACAACGGTGGCGGCAGCGGTTCGAGCACGTCTTCGGCCTCCGCCAACGCCAGCTCCATCAAGTGCGACAACGCCAAGGGTCAGCTGCTCGCCGACGGCTCCTCCGCGCAGAAGAACGCGATCGACGCCTGGGTGAAGAACTTCTCGCAGGCCTGTGGCGTGCAGATCAACTACAAGGGCTCCGGCTCCGGTGCCGGTGTGACCGCCTTCACGCAGGGCCAGATCGCCTTCGCCGGCTCCGACTCCGCGCTGAAGCCCGAAGAGGTCACCGCCTCCAAGAAGGTCTGCTCCGGCGGCCAGGGCATCGACCTCCCGATGGTCGGCGGCCCGATCGCCCTCGGCTACAACGTCCCGGGTGTCGACAACCTGGTTCTGGACGCGCCGACGATCGCCAAGATCTTCGACAGCAAGATCACCAAGTGGAACGACGCCGCGATCAAGAAGCTGAACCCCGACGCGAAGCTCCCCGACCTCAAGATCCAGGCGTTCCACCGCTCGGACGAGTCGGGCACGACGGACAACTTCACCAAGTACCTGATCGCCGCCACCCCGTCCAACTGGAAGTACTCCGGCGGTAAGGCCTGGCAGGCCAAGGGCGGCCAGTCCGCTCCGCAGTCCGCGGGTGTCGCCCAGCAGGTCAAGCAGACCTCCGGCGCCATCGGCTACTTCGAGCTCTCCTACGTCTCGGACGGCATCAAGGCCGTCTCGGTCGACACGGGTGCCAGCAAGCCGGTCGCCCCGTCGACCGAGTCCGCCACCGCCGACATCGCGGCCGCCAAGGTCGTCGGCACCGGCAAGGACCTGGCGCTGCAGCTCGACTACAACACCAAGGCCGAGGGCGCGTACCCGATGACCCTGGTCACGTACGAGATCGTCTGCGACAAGGGCAACAAGGCCGACACCCTCCCGGCGACCAAGGCGTTCCTGCGCTACATCGCCTCCGAGGACGGCCAGAAGATCCTCTCCACGATCGACTACGCCCCCGTCCCCGACGAGATCATCGCCAAGGTCCGCACCACCATCGAGGGCCTGAGCTAAAGATCCGCGTGTGCGGCCGAGTTCCGAACGGAACCCGGCCGCACCGTCCGGTGCACCGCCGCCCGGAGCCGTACGCCCCTACGTGTGGGACGTACGGCTCCTCCGAGCCGCCTCCCCAAGGCGACTCCGCAGACCGGAGATCCCGATGGACATATCGACGCAGACAGCAGACGCCTCTCCCCCTCCGCCCCCACAGCCCTCCGTTGCCGAGCAGAAGCGCAACGCGCGCGGCGCCACCCGGGCCGGTGACCGAGTCTTCCTCGGTCTCTCCCGCGGTTCCGGCATCCTGCTCCTGGTGATCATGGCCGCGATCGCGGTCTTCCTCACCTACCGGGCCGCCCTCGCGATCAACCGCGACCACGGCAACTTCCTCACCACCTTCGAGTGGAACACCAACCTCATCCCGCCGACCTTCGGCATCGCGGTCCTCGCCTTCGGCACGATCGTCTCCTCGATCATCGCCATGGCCGTCGCGGTCCCGATCGCGGTCGCGATCGCGCTGTTCATCACGCACTACGCGCCGCGCCGCCTGGCCGGCCCCGTCGCGTTCGTGATCGACCTGCTCGCCGCCGTGCCGTCCATCGTGTACGGCCTCTGGGGCGCGCTGATCCTCGTGCCGCACATGACCGGCCTGTTCAGCTGGCTGAACGACTACTTCGGCTGGACCGGGATCTTCTCCTGGGACGGCGGCGCCCCGCGCTCGATCCTGACCGTCTCGATCCTGCTCGCGATCATGATCCTGCCGATCATCACCAACGTGAGCCGCGAGGTCTTCCGCCAGGTCCCGCAGATGCACGAAGAGGCCGCCCTGGCCCTCGGCGCCACCCGCTGGGAGGTCGTCCGCATGTCGGTGCTGCCCTTCGGGCGCTCCGGCGTGATCTCCGCCTCGATGCTCGGCCTCGGCCGCGCGCTCGGCGAGACGATGGCCGTCGCCACCGTGCTCTCCCCGGACTTCGACATCCACGCCAGCCTGCTCAACCCGGGCGGCGGCACCTTCGCCCAGAACATCGCCAGCAAGTTCGGCGAGGCGACCTCGGACGGCCGTGACGCGCTCATCGCCTCCGGTCTGGTCCTCTTCGTCATCACCCTGCTGGTCAACGGCGCGGCCCGCATCATCATCCAGCGCCGCGCAGAGTACTCGGGGGCCAACGCATGAGCACCGCAGCAGTCGACAGGCGCGCGAGCACCCTGCGCGGCGCCAGCCTCCCGAAGTGGTCCCCCTACGCCATCGTCGCCGGATCCATCCTCCTCGGTGTGGTCATCGGCCTCGTGGGCGGCCTGGACAGCAAGGTCCAGTGGGGCCTGATCGCCGGCCTCCTCTACGTCCTCGGCACCTATGTCGTCGCCGCCCGCGTCGAGGGCCGCCGGCAGGCCAAGGACCGGGTCGCGACCTCTCTGGTCTGGGTTGCCTTCGTCATCGCCGTGGTCCCACTGGTCTCCCTGATCTGGGTGACCATCTCGCGCGGTGTGAAGGTCCTGGACCCCTACTTCCTCAGCCACTCCATGGGCGTCGTCGCCAACGCCGACACCGGCGGTGGTGCCTACGCGGCCATCATCGGCTCCCTGGAGCAGGTCGGCCTCGCCACCCTGATCGGTGCGCCGATCGGCATCCTCACCGCGGTCTACCTCGTCGAGTACGGACGCGGTCGCCTCGCGAAGGCCGTCACGTTCTTCGTGGACGTGATGACCGGTATCCCGTCGATCGTCGCGGGTCTGTTCATCCTCAGCCTCATGCTGATCTTCGACATGCAGCCCTTCGGCTTCGCCGGATCGCTGGCCCTGGCCATCCTGATGATGCCGGTGGTCGTGCGCTCCACCGAGGAGATGCTCAAGCTCGTCCCGAACGAGCTGCGCGAGGCGTCCCTGGCGCTCGGCGTGCCCAAGTGGCGCACCATCCTGAAGGTGGTCCTGCCGACCTCCATCGGCGGTATCACGACCGGTGTCATGCTGGCCATCGCCCGTATCGCGGGTGAGACCGCGCCGGTGCTGCTGCTGGTGTTCGGCAACCCGTTCATCAACAACAACCCCTTCGAGGGTGCGCAGTCGTCGCTGCCGCTGTTCATCTACCAGCAGTACGCGGACAGCGCCGGTGCCAACGCGGCCTACGACCGTGCCTGGGCGGCCTCGCTCACGCTGATCGCCTTCGTGATGATCCTGAACCTGGTGGCCCGCGGCATCGCCCGCTGGAAGGCCCCCAAGACCGGTCGCTGACCGGCCTGCAGCGACCGACTCCCTGGAAGTGAAGAAGTAATGTCCAAGCGAATCGACGTAAGCGGGCTCACCGCCTACTACGGCTCCCACAAGGCCATCGAAGACATCTCGATGAACATCGAGCCGCGCACCGTCACGGCGTTCATCGGCCCCTCCGGCTGCGGCAAGTCGACGTTCCTGCGCACGCTCAACCGCATGCACGAGGTCACCCCCGGCGGCCGCGTCGAGGGCAAGGTCCTCCTCGACGACGAGAACCTGTACGGCGCCAACATCGACCCGGTGGCGGTGCGCCGCGAGGTCGGCATGGTGTTCCAGCGCCCGAACCCGTTCCCCACGATGTCGATCTTCGACAACGTGGCCGCGGGTCTGCGGCTGAACGGCAACTTCAAGAAGAGCGAGCTGACCGACATCGTCGAGAAGTCGCTCAAGGGCGCGAACCTCTGGAACGAGGTGAAGGACCGCCTGAACAAGCCGGGCTCCGGTCTCTCCGGCGGTCAGCAGCAGCGTCTGTGCATCGCCCGCGCGATCGCGGTCGAGCCGAAGGTGCTGCTCATGGACGAGCCCTGCTCGGCGCTCGACCCGATCTCGACCCTCGCCATCGAGGACCTGATCGGTGAGCTGAAGGAGCGCTTCACGATCGTCATCGTGACGCACAACATGCAGCAGGCGGCGCGGGTCTCGGACCGCACGGCGTTCTTCAACCTGGCCGCGGTCGGCCAGCCCGGCAAGCTGATCGAGATCGACGACACGGAGCGGATCTTCTCCAACCCGTCGGTCCAGGCCACCGAGGACTACATCTCCGGGCGATTCGGCTGAGCCGGAACTGACCCCTCGCGGTGCTGCATGGCGGTGCCACCGCGAGGATGCAAAGGGCCCGCCCCTGGCTCCCGGGGGCGGGCCCACCTGCGTTCTCCGTGCCCACCCGCCCACCCGACTCGGTTCTTCGAGAGAGGCGAGGTCGAGGGTGGGTGGCACCGCCGCACGGCGGCCGCGGGCGCGTCGTGGCTGGTCGCGCAGTTCCCCGCGCGCCTTGCGGGGCTGTGTCCGGGCCTTGGCCGCGGGCGCGTCGTGGCTGGTCGCGCAGTTCCCCGCGCGCCTTGCGGGCGCTGTCTGGACCGTTCCTGAGACGCCTTCGCTGTCAACTCACGCCCGCCCCTTGCGCCTCCACCTCGCTTTTCGGCGGACCGAGTCGGGTGGGCGGGTGGGCCGAGGGGCTACAGGAACGCCAGGTGCACGATGCCGTAGGCCGCTGCTGCCACCAGGGCCGCTGCCGGCATGGTGATGAACCAGCCCAGGACGATGTTCTTGGCGACGCCCCAGCGGACCGCGTTCACGCGCTTCGTCGCGCCGACGCCCATGATGGCCGAGGTGATGACGTGCGTGGTGGAGATCGGCGCCTTGAAGAGGTACGCCGTGGTGAACATGATCGAGGCACCGGTGGCCTCGGCGGCGAAGCCCTGGGGCGGGTCGAGTTCGATGATCTTGCGGCCGAGGGTGCGCATGATGCGCCAGCCGCCGGCGTAGGTGCCGAGGGAGAGCATGAGGGCGCAGACGATCTTGACCCAGGCCGGGATCGGGTCGCCGTACGTCTCGTGGCCGGAAATCACCAGTGCCATGACGACGACGCCCATCGTCTTCTGGGCGTCCTGGAGGCCGTGGCCGAGGGCCATGCCGGCCGCGGAGACGGTCTGCGCTATCCGGAAGCTGCGCTTCGCCTTGTGCGGGTTGGAGCGGCGGAACAGCCACATGATGGCCGTCATGACCAGGTAGCCGAGGATCAGGCCGACGACCGGGGACAGGAACATCGGGATGATGACCTTGTCCACGACACCGTTCCAGAGGACGGTCGTGCCGCCGGCCAGCGCCGCACCCACCAGGCCGCCGAACAGCGCGTGGGAGGAGGACGAGGGCAGGCCGAAGTACCAGGTGACGAGGTTCCAGACGATCGCGCCGACCAGCGCCGCGAAGAGGATGCCCATGCCCGTGGAGCCCTTGGGCGTCTCGATCAGACCCTCGCTGACCGTCTTGGCGACCCCGGAGCCCAGGAAGGCACCCGCGAGGTTCATCACGGCCGCCATCGCGAGGGCCGCCCGCGGCGTCAGCGCCCGGGTGGAGACCGAGGTCGCGATCGCGTTCGCCGAGTCGTGGAAACCGTTCGTATACGTGAAGAAGAGCGCGACCAGGATGGTCACGACGAGCGCGAAGGTGTCCATCGACGACTCAGGACTCCTTGACGGCGATGGTCTCCACCGTGTTCGCCACGTGTTCGAACGCGTCCGCCGCCTCTTCCAGGACGTCCACGATCTGCTTGAGCTTCAGCACCTCGATCGCCTCGTACTTGCCGTTGAAGAGGTGCGCGAGAAGCTTGCGGTGGATCTGGTCCGCCTGGTTCTCCAGACGGTTCACCTCGATCCAGTACTCGGTGAGGTTGTCCAGCGTGCGCAGGTGGGGCATCGCCTCGGCCGTCAGGTCGGCGGCCCGCGCCAGCACCTCGATCTGCTGCTCGACGCCCTTCGGCAGTTCCTCGACGTTGTAGAGGACGACCAGGTCGACGGCCTCCTCCATGAAGTCCATGATGTCGTCGAGGGACGACGCGAGGTTGTAGATGTCCTCGCGGTCGAAGGGCGTGATGAACGAGGAGTTCAGCTGGTGGAAGATCGCGTGCGTGGCGTCGTCACCCGCGTGTTCCGCTGCCCGCATACGCTCTGCGATCTCGGCCCGGGCGGACGGGTCCGCCCCGAGCAGTTCCATCAGGAGTTTCGAGCCCGTGACGATGTTGTCCGCGGACGCGGCGAACATGTCGTAGAAGCTCGTCTCCCTGGGGGTCAGACGAAAGCGCACTTGGGGTCCTCGGTATGCATGGGTTTCGGTCAGGCTGATGCTAAGCGCATCATCCGGCCACGGCTAATGGGCCGCCCTCCAGTTTCGCCCATCGGGCATGGTGATCAGCACGGGGGCGTCCCGAGGGCCCTATACCCAGCAAAGTTCGTTACCATATACCCACCAGGGGTATATGTATCGACGATGCGGAGGACGCGATGACGACCACCGAGGCCGGCGCCACGACGCCCTCCGGAAGCGGAGCGCCGGCGGCCACGCACGGTTACCACAAACAGAAGGACGAGCACCTCAAGCGGCTGCGCCGGATCGAGGGCCAGATCCGGGGCCTGCAGCGCATGGTCGACGAGGACACCTACTGCATCGACATACTCACCCAGGTCTCCGCCTCCACCAAGGCCCTGCAGTCCTTCGCGCTCCAGTTGCTGGAGGAACACCTGCGGCACTGCGTCGCCGACGCGGCCGTCAAGGGCGGGGCGGAGATCGACGCGAAGGTCGAGGAGGCCACCCAGGCCATCGCCCGCCTGCTGCGGACCTGAGCGGGCCCGAGCGTGCCCGACCGGCTCCTGGCCTGAATCAGTAGGCCTCGCGCTCCTCGGCCACGCGCAGCACCTCGTCGATACTCTCCAGGCTGAGCCGTTCCTCGGCGGCCGACGCCGCGATGATCAGCTCTCCGCACAGCTCGATCTCGGCGAGGGCCACGTGGTCCTGAACTGCCGTACCGCCGACCGGAGCCACGTGCATCACCTCTTCTCTGCCGTCACCGGCTCTCTAGAGTAGGCAGCGGTCTACACAACGCGCATGGCACGGACGGGCTAGTTCACAGGTTGTACAGAGCCGTTCGCTGACTAGTGCGTCGGCTGGTTTTCGGCGATCCGGCCCGCGTAGATGTCCTCGGGGCGTGGCAGCTTCACGTCCACCGGAGTGCCGAAACCGTACAGCAGGGTCGTCGAGGCGACCGCCACCGTGCCCTTGTCGCTGTCGTTGACGAAGCTGAACCGCTGCCGCAGCTTCCGGATCCGGCCCTGGTCGTCGAGGTACACGTCGAACGGGACCTCGGGGGTGGCGAACCCTTTCGCCGCGGCTGCCAGGGCGGCCCTGTCGCCGGCGGACGCCGAACGGGCGGCGGCCGCGAGGTCGGCGGTGCCCCGGTAGTGCCGTACCCCGGTCCCGGCGAGCTCGGTCTTCCCCACGTACGTCGCGGTGCGGGTGCCGCGCAGCAGCTCGGCCGCCGCGAACGGGTCGGTCGCGCCGCCGGTGACCAGGTTGCCGTCGGAGAGGGACGCGGTCTCCACGCGGACCCACTTGTCGGCGGGCACCCCGGCGCCCCGGTTCTTCATGAACAGCGCGCCCGGGGCGAGGAGTTCGGTGATCGGGCGGTGCTCGGAGGCGCCGGCGGGGTCCTGCGGGAGGACGACGGTGAGCCTGCCGAGCTGCCGGTCGTAGTCGTAGACGCCCTTGCCGCGGATGGTGACCCGGGTGCCGCCGGTGGCCATCTCCATCGAGGTCGTGGCCTTGGAGGTGCGGGTGGCCCGCAGGGTGTCCGCCGCGTGCCTCAGGAGGGTGACCGGGTTGTCGCCGGGGGAGCCGCCGGCGCCCTCGGCCGTGGCGCCGCCACAGCCGGTGGCGCAGGCGCCGAGTCCGACCACGAGCCCCACGGTGACGGCCGTCTTCCCAGCGCGCCAGTGCTGCCGCCGATCCATTGCCTGCCTACCCCCAGCCGGTGCGTCCGTCACGGGTCCCGCGTCGTTCCGCTTAACGAGGGGTGGGTGGGGCCGTCACGCATACCAGTGCTTTGCCGGGCGTGGGTAACGTTGTCGGTGTGGCGCAGGAAGACGGTTCCGGGCGGGTCCTGCAGGGGGCGGGACACGATGCGGGCACGGTTGAACAGGGGCGGTTCTGTTTCGCGCGGTGCACGTGTGGGTGGCGGGGGCCGGCTCGGAGGGCGAGAAGCCTTGCGCGTTCTGATGCGGAAGGGCACGTGGCCGGGGGCGGCTGAGGCGGTGCGTCGGGTGCGGGTGGGTGGGGGCTGGTCGGGCAGTTCCTCCCCCAGCCTTCGGCCGGGGGTACCCCCAGCGCCCCTTACGGGGTGCCTCAGCTGACGCCCCTTCAAAGCTGCGGCCCTACTGGGTGTTGTGCAGCGACGCCAGTAGTTCGTCCACCAGTTCGGCGTCCCGTGGCTGGGTCAGGCGTTGGCGGGCCTCCGGGGGGCGGAGCCAGAGGATCCTGTCCACCTCGTGGTTCGGGGCGAAGTGGCCCTCGCCCGCTTCGGCGGCCCAGTAACGGACCGCTTTGGGGCGGCCGTTGGCGTAGTAGTGGGCCGTGGAGAGTTCGCTGCCGAGGGCGGCCGCGTAGCCGGTCTCCTCGGCCACCTCGCGCAACGCGCCCGTGACCGCGTCCTCGCCGCGCTTGAGCTTGCCCTTCGGGTGCGACCAGTCGTCGTACTTGGGGCGGTGGACGAGACAGACCTCCAGGTCGCCGCCGACCGGCGAGCGGCGCCACAGGACGCAGCCCGCCGCCAGCACCGGGGTGTCGGTCACACCGCCTCCACCCGCTGCTTCTGCCACGCCTGCTGGAACGCGAACCTGGCCGCCTCCACCTCGTGCCGCTGGTCGGCGTGGAGGACACCGAGGGCGTAGGCCGTCGCGGGGGCGATGCGCGGGGTGCGGGCCGCCGAGGCGGCCGCGGCCGCGGCTTCCGAGGCGTCGCGGTGCCGGTTCAGGGCCTGGCCGGCCGCGAGCAGCCGTACGTCCACGGGCGCGTCCTGGCCGCACAGCACCTCGCGGGCGTAGCGGTGCAGGCGCAGCAGGAGCCGGACCTGGTGCCAGGGGCCGTCCTGGGGGTGCGGGGCCGGGTCCGGGGACAGGCCGTGGACCAGGGCCTCCGCGTTGTAGGGGTGGCCCGCGGTGACCAGGGGGAGTGCGGCGATGGCGTCGGTGAGCCGCTCCTCGGCCGCCGACGCCAGCGGGCGCAGGTCGGTGGAGGGCGCCGCGGGCGTCAGCGGGACCTCGCTGGCCAGCACAGCGACCTTGTCGGCGACCGCGTGGAAGCGGGCGGAGCCGAGCGCCTGGAGGGCCGTGGAGTGGGCCCGGGTGCGGGCGAGGGTGAGCTGGCGGTCGAGGAGGGCGCCCGCCTTGGCCGCGCCCACCGTGAGGTTGCCGCGCTCGGCCACCGCCTCCGAAGTGGCCTGGTTGGGCAGGCTCGTCGAGCCGGAGAGGCGGTGCAGCGCCAGCAACAGGCGCTCCAGCCGGGCCTCGTAGGCGTGCTCAAGGCCCAACGTGCCCGACAGCCAGGCCAGTTCGGGCCGGATCTCCTCAGACCAGTCGGCCTCCAGGAGTGGTCGGAAGGTGTGCAGGCTGCCGCTGATGCGCCGGGCCGAGCGGCGCAGGGCGCGGGCTGCGTCGACGGACTCCTCCGTCGCGCTCACCGTCCCGGTCTCCCGGTGCAGGCGCAGCGCGCGGAGGAACTCCGTGGCCTGGGCGCGCAGGTAGCCCGCGAGGGCGTCCCCGGTCGTCACCCGGGCCGTCGGGTCCGTCGGTTCAAGGTGTTGCTGTGCCACGCCGGCGCCTCCGGGCGTCTATGAGCATCTCCTGGATGTTGCGCAGGGGCTGGCCGTCCGCGTCGGTCGCGTGCCGGGTCCATTCGCCGTCCGGGCCCAGGTGCCAGGAGGAGGTGGAGTCGGACATGCCGGATTCGAGGAACCGGTTGAGGGCGGCCCGGTGAGCCGGGTCGATGACCCGGACCAGCGCCTCTATCCGGCGGTCGAGGTTGCGGTGCATCATGTCGGCGCTGCCTATCCACACCTCGGGTTCGCCGCCGTTGCCGAAGGCGAAGACCCGGGAGTGCTCCAGGAAGCGGCCGAGGATCGAGCGGACCCGGACGGTCTCCGACAGGCCCGCGACACCCGGGCGGATCGCGCAGATGCCGCGCACCCAGATGTCGACCGGCACGCCCGCCATGGACGCGCGGTACAGGGCGTCGATGATCGCCTCGTCCACCATCGAGTTGACCTTGATGCGGATGAACGCGGGGCGGCCGGCCCGGTGGTGCTGAATTTCCTTCTCGATGCGCGCGATCAGTCCGTCGCGCAGCGACTTGGGGGCCACCAGCAGGCGGCGGTAGGTCTCCCGGCGGGAGTAGCCGGAGAGCCGGTTGAACAGGTCGGACAGGTCCGCGCCGACCTGCGGGTCGGCGGTGAGCAGGCCGAGGTCCTCGTACAGGCGCGCGGTCTTCGGGTGGTAGTTGCCGGTGCCCACGTGGCTGTACCGCCGGAGCGTCTCGCCCTCCTGGCGGACCACCAGGGACAGCTTGCAGTGGGTCTTCAGACCGACCAGGCCGTAGACGACGTGGCAGCCGGCCTCTTCCAGGCGCTTGGCCCACTTGATGTTGGCGTGCTCGTCGAAGCGGGCCTTGATCTCGACCAGGACGAGGACCTGCTTGCCGGCCTCGGCGGCGTCGATGAGCGCGTTGACGATCGGGGAGTCGCCGGAGGTCCGGTACAGGGTCTGCTTGATCGCGAGGACGTCCGGGTCCTCGGCGGCCTGCTCGACGAAGGCCTGCACGGAGGTGGAGAAGCTGTCGTACGGGTGGTGCAGCAGCACGTCCCGTTCGCGCAGGGCCGCGAAGATGTCGGGCGCGGAGGCCGACTCGACCTCGGCGAGGTCGCGGTGGGTGCCCGCGATGAACTTGCGGTACTTCAGCTCCGGCCGGTCCAGGCTCGCGATGCGGAACAGGCCGGTGAGGTCGAGCGGGCCGGGCAGCGGGTAGACCTCGGCCTCGGAGATCTTCAGCTCGCGCACCAGCAGGTCGAGCACCTCGCGGTCGATGGACTCCTCGACCTCCAGGCGCACCGGCGGCCCGAAGCGGCGCCGCATGAGCTCCTTCTCCAGGGCCTGGAGCAGGTTCTCCGCGTCGTCCTCCTCGACCTCCAGGTCCTCGTTCCTCGTGAGCCGGAAGGCGTGGTGCTCCACGACCTCCATGCCCGGGAACAGCTCCTCCAGGTGGGCGGCGATGACGTCCTCGATCGGGACGTAGCGGCCCGGGGAGCTCTCCAGGAAGCGGGACAGCGACGGCGGCACCTTCACGCGGGCGAAGTGCTTGTGACCGCTGACCGGGTTGCGGACGACCACGGCCAGGTTCAGGGACAGGCCCGAGATGTACGGGAACGGGTGCGCCGGGTCGACCGCCAGCGGGGTCAGGACCGGGAAGATCTGGTGCCGGAAGAGCGTGAAGAGCCGCGCCTGCTCCTTCTCGGTCAGCTCGGCCCAGCGGACCAGGTGGACGCCCTCCTCCGCGAGCGCGGGGGCGACGTCCTCGTGGTAGCAGGCGGAGTGCCGGGCCATCAGCTCGCGGGAGCGGGCCCAGATCATCTCCAGCACCTCGCGGGGCTGCAGCCCGGAGGCGGAGCGGGTGGCCACACCGGTGGCGATCCGGCGCTTCAGGCCCGCCACCCGGACCATGAAGAACTCGTCCAGGTTGCTCGCGAAGATCGCCAGGAAGTTCGCCCGTTCCAGCAGGGGCGTGTTCGGGTCCTCGGCCAGTTCGAGAACCCGCTCGTTGAACGCGAGCCAGCTGCGCTCCCGGTCGAGGAAGCGCCCCTGGGGCAGCTGGACCCCGTCGACCTGCGACTCCTCGTACGTGTCGAGGTCGGCGTCGATGTCGGGCTCCAGGTCGGAGACCACGGCGGCCACGGTGTGCGGACGGTGCGCGGCTATGGAGCCTACGGAGGGCTGGGTGTTTGAATTGTTTCCGCGGCCCGCAGGGCCTCCGCCAAGGGTGGTGGTGGGCGACGGGTGGGCCTCGGCCGCCTGGGCGTTCTGCTGACTCATGACCCCATTCTTCCGCGCCCGGGGCGTGACAGGCGCGTCGGAACGCGCGGGGGGGAGCTGGACGACCCCGTTTCCCGCGAACCCCTCGGGGGGCGGCGAAGGCTCTGGCACGGCGGGCTTCATTGGCTGAGCGTCGCAAGTCCGTCTGAACCAATGGTTACGAAGACATGGCGTATGGGATAGCGGCGGGAGGCTCGCGGACGTCCGTGCTCAGCCTCGGGAGGCCTTGGGGATCACGAAAGCGACGATCCTGTACGACCTTCCCACCGGCCCTGTGCGTCCTTGCCCCGTCCGGGGTACGCGTGGACCGACGGTCCCTCAGCCGGCCCGGCGGCGCAAGAGGAAGAACGCACCGGCCGTGGCCGCGGCGGTCAGCGCGAGCACCATCGCGGTGGCGCTGAGATGAACGGCCCAGAAGCCGTGCAGCGGGCCGTGCAGCGGCAGCCACGCCTCGCGCAGGTAGAGCCTGGTCACCAGGGTCACCGCGGCGGCCGTCCCGAGCGCCGGGAGGGTGCGGCGCAGCGCGATCCCGGCGAGCGCGCCGACGGCGAGGCCGAGCAGGAGCAGGGCCGGCAGCAGCGGGCCGCGCGGGATGAAGACGCGGTCGTAGGTCCAGTTGCTGACCAACTGCTCCTGGTCGGAGCTCCACACCCAGCCGAAGACCAGGGCGAGCAGCCCGCCCCCGGCGGCCAGCGACAGGGCGGCCGCGACCAGCTTGCCGGCCAGCCAGCGAGCCGGGGACACGGACTGGGTCCAGGCGAGCCGGGCGGTGCCGGACTCCAGCTCCCGCCCGATCAGCGCACCGCCCGCCCAGGCGGCGACGGCGACGCAGGAGTAGGTGAGGGCCTCGCCGAGGAAGTTGATGACGTTGTTGGCGTCGGTGAAGGCCGAGTAGTCGCAGCCGGGGAGGGAGCCGGAGGCCATCGGGGAGTACTGGAAGAAGCCTCGGCAGGCCCGCTCGGCCGGTACCTCCGAGAGGTGCAGCCAGAGCAGCCAGCCGGTCACGAGCAGCACGAACGCGGCCCAGACGAGCAGCGCGGAGCGGTGCAGCCGGCGCAGCGAGCGGTAGGCGGCCGCGGGGGCGGGGCCGGGGGCGGCGGGCAGGGCGGTCATCGGGCGGTCGTCTTTCCGGTCAGGCGGCGCAGTGCCAGGAAGCAGCCCAGGGTCAGCAGGGCCGCCACGGCGAGCAGCAGGGCGGTGCTGGTCAGCTGGAGCGGCCAGAAGTGCGAGACAGGGTGGTAGTCGCCGACGGGGACGGTGCCGCTCGGGCTCTGCCACACCGTCCAGGTGCTGTTGGGGAGGGCGAAGAAGGCCTCTCCGGTGCTGGTCCTCGTCGGCCACAGGCGGGGCAGGAGCAGCTGGACGGCGGTCCAGACCGCGCCGGTGAGGAGCAGGCCGAGGCCCAGGGCGGGCAGGGTGCGGCGGGAGAGCAGGCCCGTCAGTGCGCCCGCCGCCACTCCGCACAGGGCCAGGGCGACCAGGGTGGGGCCGTTGGTGTGGAAGGTCGGGACGTCGTACCACTGCTTGGCGGTGTCGATACGGCCGTTGCCCGCGGCCCAGGCCAGGTGGTGCAGCCAGACCAGCAGGGCGGTCCCGGCGACGACGGCCGCGGCCGGTACCGCGAGCCGGACGGTCAGCCAGCGCACGGGGGTGCTGGACTGGGTCCAGGCGAGCCGGGCGGTGCCGGACTCCAGCTCCTTGCCGAACGCGCCACCGGCCCAGGCGGCGGCCAGGAAGGGCACCGCGGCCGCGGTCAGGGTGGCGTAGTTGTACCAGTCCTTGTAGCGCAGGATCGCGTTCTGGTCGTACCTGCACCGCTGCCAGTCCGTGCAGGCGTCGTACTGGCGCCAGGCGTCGGCCGCGGCGTCGGTCAGCGGGCCGTACAGGAGGAGGAGCAGGACGGCGAGGACCAGGACCAGGCCCGTCCAGACGTAGAGCGCGGGGCGGTGCAGGCGCAGCAGCCAGCGCGTGAGGTGGGCCCGGGGGGCCGGTGCGGGTGCGGTCAGGGTGGTCATACGGCGGCCTCCACCGCGGTCAGGGCCGGGGCCTCGGGGTTGCGGAGATGGGCGAGGACCAGCTCCTCCAGGGAGGGGGCGCCGGTGCGCCAGTCCGCGGGCAGCGGGCCCGCCGGGCGGACCAGGGCGCTGAGCTGCCGGCCGGTGGTCCGGGAGTCCACGACGGTGTGCGGGGCGAGGTCGGCGTCGGCGGGGGCGGCGACCCGGGTGTGGGCGGCCAGCAGGTCGTCGATCTCGCCGGCCAGCCGGACCCGGCCGCCGCCGATCAGCAGCAGGTGGTCGCAGGAGTCCTCCAGTTCGGCGACCACGTGCGAGGACATCGCGATGGTGGTGCCGCGCTGGGCGGCCTCCACCATCAGCACGCCCATCAGCTCGTGCCGGGCGAGTGGGTCGAGGTCGGCCATCGGCTCGTCGAGGAGGAGCAGTTCGGGCCGCTTGCCGAGGGCGAGGGCGAGCGCGACCCGGGTGCGCTGGCCGCCGGAGAGGGCGCGGACCCGGGACTTCGGGTCCAGGTCGCCGCCGGCCACGACGTGTTCGGCGGCGGCCGCGTCCCAGCGCCCGGGGTTGAGGTCGGCGCCCATCGTCAGCGTCTCGGCGATCGTGAGCTGCGGATACAGCGGCTTGTCCTGGGCGACGTAACCGACCCGGCTGCGGGCCTCGGCCGGGGTGGTGCCGAGGACGGTCAGCTCGCCCTCGGTCGGGCCCAGCAGACCGGCGGCGAGGGCGAGGAGCGTGGACTTGCCCGCCCCGTTGGGGCCGACGACGGCGCAGACCCGCCCGGCGGGGAGCCGGAAGGCGCAGTCGCGCAGCGCCCAGCCCCCGCGCCGGCCGAACCGTTTGCCGAGCGCGGACGCCGCTATCGCGGTGTCGGTCATGAACTCTCTCCTTGGAGGTGCTTCGCGAAGTGTGTCTCGAGTACGGCGGTGAAGAGCGCGGCCACGTCGTCGCGGTCCAGGCCGGCCGCACGGGCCCGGGCGGCCCAGTCCGCCAGCTCCCCGTGCAGGGGGGACTCGGCGGCCGGGGCGGTGCCGAGCGAGCGCTTCACGAAGGTGCCGAGGCCGCGCCGGGCCTCGACCAGGCCCTCGCGCTCCAGCTCCCGGTAGGCCTTGAGGACGGTGTTGGGGTTGATGGCGGTGGCCTCGACCACCTCGCGGGCGGTGGGCAGCCTGTCTCCCGGCTGGAGGTGACCCAGGCGCAGGGCCTGCTTGGTCTGCTGGACGATCTGGACGTAGGTGGCGACGCCGGAGCGCCGGTCGATGCGGTACTCGACCACCCGTACAACCACCCTTTCACTAATTGAGTAGTGAAAGGGTGGTGGAAGGGCTGCCCGAAAGTCAACCCGGAATCGGTGAACCGATCGGCGGGGCTCGTGCGATGAGGAGACGTGAGCGGAACGAGAAGCGACGGTGAGCTGCTGCGGGCGGTCGCGGCGGATTCGGACCGGCGCGCCTTCGAGGAGTTGTACCGGCGGTACGCGCCGTGGCTGACCGCGCGGCTGCGCGGCCGGTGCGCGGACCCGGCGCTGGTCGACGACGTCGTGCAGGAGACCTTCCTCGCGGTGTGGCGGGGGACCGCCCGGTACCGCGAGACCACCGAGGACGGTGTGAACGCCGACGCCGCCGGGTGGCTGTGGCGCATCGGGTCGCGCCGGCTGGTCGACGCGCTGCGCGGCGACGGGGCCCGCGGCCGGCTGCGGCAGGCACTGGCCCGGCTGCGGCACCGGGACGAGGCCTCGGCGGAGGAACGCGTGCTCGCGGGGGTGGAGCACGGGGACCTCGCCGGGGCCCTGGTCCGGCTCTCGCCCGAACTGCGGGCGGTGCTCCAGGCGACGGTGATTGACGGACTGACCACCCGGGAGGCCGCGGTCCTGCTCGGCATACCACCGGGGACGGTCAAGACCCGCGCGATGCGGGCGCGCAAGCAGCTGCGGGAGGAGCTGGCATGACCTGGCACGTGTCTGAAGAGGATCTACGGGCGTACGCGCACGGCGAGTTGGCGCCGCCGCTGCTGTGGTCGGCCGACACCCACGTCGGTTCCTGCACCGAGTGCAGGGCGGTACTGGCGTCCGTGTCGGACCCGGTCGCGCTGGACGCCGGCTGGGAGCGCCTGGACGCCGAACTCGACGCGCCGCGGCCCGGCCCGGGCCAACGGCTCCTGGTCCGCCTCGGGGTCGCCGACCACACCGCACAACTGCTCACCGCGACCCCGGTGCTCCGCCGCTCCTGGCTGGCCTCGGTGGCCTTCGTGCTGGCGGCGACGGTCCTGGTGGTCCACGCGGTGGACGCCCCGGCGCTGTTCCTGGCCCTCGCCCCGCTGCTCCCGCTCGGCGCGGTGGCGCTGTCGTACGGCCCGGTCCTCGACCCGACGTACGAGATGGCCGCAGTGGCCCCGACGCACGGCTTCCGGCTGCTGATGATCCGCACCGTGGCCGCGCTGACCGCCTCGCTCGGCCTCAACTGCCTGGCCGCGCTGGCCCTGCCCGGCTACGGTCTGCTCGCCTTCGGCTGGCTGCTGCCCGCCCTGGCGCTCACCGCGGCCGGCCTCGCCCTCTCCGCCCGGCTGGGCCCGCTGCTCGGGCCCGGACTGGTCGGCGGGGTGTGGACGGCCCTGATGGCGGTGGCGGCGATGCACCCGGCGCACACACCGGCCGCCTTCACCACGGCCGGGCAGTCGGTGGCCGCCGCGCTCGCCGCACTCGCGACGCTCCTGCTCCACCAGGCGCGGGACCGCTTCGACGCCAAGCCCTACTGACCGCTGGAGTCCCACGTTGAACACCACCGTCTCCGCCGCCGGCCTCACCGTGCGCTACGGCGGCACCCCGGCGCTCGACGGCGTCACCCTGTCCCTGACGGACGGCGTCACCGGCCTGCTCGGACCCAACGGGGCCGGGAAGACCACCCTGTTGAAGGTCCTCGCCACCGCCGTACCGCCGGACGGCGGCGCCTTCACGGTGCACGGCCAGGACCCGGCCACCCCGGCCGGCCGGCTCGCGGTCCGCCGCACGCTCGGCTACCTCCCGCAGACCCCCGGCTTCCACCCGGACTTCACGGCCTTCGAGTTCGTGGACTACGTCGCCATCCTCAAGGAGCTCACCGACCGCGTCGGACGCCACCGGGAGGTGCGGCGCGTCCTGGACCAGGTCGGCCTGGCCGACGTACGCGGCAGGCGGATCAAGCGGCTCTCCGGCGGGATGCGGCAGCGGGTCGCGCTGGCCGCCGCGCTCGTCGGCGACCCCCGGTTCCTGGTCCTGGACGAGCCGACGGTGGGACTCGACCCCGAACAGCGCATGCGGTTCCGGGAGCTGGTCGCGGAGGCCGGCGAGGGCCGGACGGTCCTGCTGTCCACCCACCAGACCGAGGACGTCGCGATGCTCTGCAACCGGGTGATCGTGCTGGCCGGCGGCCGGGTCCGCTTCGACGGCACGCCGGCCGAACTGACCGCCCGCGCGGCCGGACACGTGTGGAGCAGCACGGAACGCGCCCGGGGCGCACGGGCGGGCTGGCGCACCGGCACCGGCGCCTTCCGCAACGTCGGCGACCCGCCCACCGGCGCCGACCTGCTCGAACCGACCCTGGAGGACGGCTACCTGCTGGTCCTCGACGCGGAGAACCCGGCGGGCACGGCGGGCACGGAGGTGGCGGCGGCATGACGACGGCACTCGTGACGGAGCCGGAGACGGCCGGGCGTGCGGACCGCGAACGCGACACCGCGTCCGCGTCCGTCTTCGCCCTGGCCGTGTTCGAGGCCCGTCAGCTCCTCCTCCAGATCCCGCTGCTGGTCTTCGGCCTGCTGTACCTCGCCTACGTCGGGTACGGCCTGTTCGGCCACAACGAGGGCATGGACGCCTATCCCGTCCTGCACGACGTGGACCGCTCCACCCAGGGCGGCCCGGAGCTGTTCGCCGTGGCCCTGCTGGTGTGCGTGCACCGGGCGGCGCTGCTCAACCGGCGGCGCGGCCTGGAGGAGCAGTTCGGGGTGCTGGCGATGTCGCCCGCGCGCCGTACGCTCGCCCACGCCCTGTCCGTCGTGCCCTTCGCGGTCGGCGTGGCCCTGGTGGTCGACGTCCAGTTCGCCCGCGCGGCGCTGCGGCCGGGCGCGGTCGGCCACGGCTCGGTCTTCGAACTGGCGGTGGCCCCGCTGACCGTCCTGCTCGCCGGTGGGTTCGGCGTGCTGCTGGCCCGAATCCTGCCCCACCCGGCGGCCCCGCTGCTCTTCCTGCTCGCGATCGGGCTGGTCGCCGGCCTGCTGCCCGGCGGTTCGGGCACGCACGGTGTGGACTGGCTGTGGCCGGCGGTGCTGCAGAACGGCGGCACCCCGGTTCCGGGCGAACTGCTGGGCCGCCCGGCGGGCTGGCACGCGCTGTATCTGCTGGGGCTCGCGGTGCTGTCGGTGTGCGCGGCGATGCTGGTGGCCGGCGGCCGGGCGCGGCTCCTGAAGGCGGCGACGGCCGTGGCCCTGGCGGCGGCGGTGACCGGCGTGGTCGGACAGGCGGCGGGGGACTCCACGGGTCTGCAGGCCCGGCGGAAGGCGGAGGCGGACCATCCGGCGACGTTCCAGACGTGCGTCGAGCGGGCCGGCTCCCGGTACTGCGCGTACCCCGACTGGAAGGGCTGGCCGGTCGACTGGGCCGGAGTGGTGCACCGGGTCCAGTCCGAGGCCGGCGGTGCACAGGCGACCACCCGCCTCACCGTCCGTCAGCGCATCCAGGAGATCACCGACCTGACCACGGACGCCACCCTCCCGACGAGCTCCACCCCCGGGACGGTCACCGTCGGCACCCAGTGGGGCGGCAACCGGGTCCCCGAGTTCGCGGTCGGGGTCGCCCGGGTCCTGGTCGCCGGCAACGAGCGGGCCTCCGTCGAGATGTGCGACGCCCGCCCGGTCACCACGATGTGGCTGGCCCTGGCCACCGACCCCGCCCCCGAGGACACCTTCCGCCGCCTGCGCATCGACGACAGCCTCTCGGGCCCGGCCGCGGTCCTCACCCCGGACGGCGGCAGCATGTCCGTCTCGGCCCAGCAGACCGAGGTCGTACGCGAGCTGTTCCGCGAGCCGCACGACACGGTGGCGGCCCGGGTGAAGTCCCACTGGCGGCAACTGGTCTCACCGCACACGACGACGACCGAGGCGGCCCACCTCCTCGGCGTGAAGGCACCGAAGGGGCCGGACGACTGCCAGGAGGGCTGACGGCGACCGCCCGGCGGGCCGAGGCGGGCATGATGGAGGCGACAGGTGCCGGGGCGGGTGAGGAGACGGGCGTGGACAATCCCTTGCGCGACAACCTCTTCCGGGACAACCCCTTCCGCGACGGGGGACCGGCCGAGAGGGCGATGCCCTGGCTCTCGGCCGCCGTCGTCCTCGTCCTCGCCGCGGCCACCCTGGCGGGCGGCGCCGGGCCCCTCGTCAAGGCGCTCGCCGCGGCGGTCGCCGTCGCCGTGACCGGCTGGTCCGCCTACCTGATCAACCGCAGGCGGCCGCCGCACCGGTGAGGGCCCCTCAGAGCCTCCCTCAGGTCTCCGTCCGGTACATCAGGTCTGTCTCGTGCGTCACGAAGCCCAGGCGCTCGTAGACCGCGACCGCCGCCGTGTTGTCGGCGTCGACGTACAGCATCGCCGTGGGCAGGCCGCGGTCGGCCAGGTACCGGAGCCCGATCGTCGTGAGGGACTTGCCGAGGCCGCCGCCCTGGGCGGCGGGGGAGACGCCGAGGACGTAGACCTCGCCGAGGCGTTCCGTGTCGTGGACCTTCGTCCAGTGGAAGCCGAGGAGTTCGCCGCCGCGCTCCGCGAGGAAGAAGCCGGCCGGGTCGAACCAGGGCTGGCTCTTGCGGTCGTCCAGGTCGCGCTGGGTGAGCGAGCCCTGTTCCGGGTGGTGGGCGAAGGCGGCCGCGTTGACGGCGAGCCAGGCCGCGTCGTCCCGGCCGGGGACGAAGGTGCGGACGGCGACGCCCTCGGGCAGCTTCGGGTCCGGCAGGTCCAGGCCGGTCAACGGGCGGCGCATCTGGCGCAGTTCGCGGAACAGGGTGAGGCCGAGGACCTGCGCGAGGTGGCGGGCCGCCGAGTGGCCGCCGTGCGCCCAGACCCGCAGCCGCTTGCCGGACGCGGCCAGCAGGGCGGCGCCCAGCGCGCGGCCGTGGCCGTGGCCCCGGTGGGCCGGATGGACGACCAGCTCGGCGGCCGGTGCCTCCACCGGGTCGGTGTCCTCCAGCTGGGCGTAGCCGACGAGTTCGCCGCCGACGGAGAGGAGCAGGTGGGAGACGCCCTCCCGGGCGCCGCCGCTCAGCTGCAGGCGGCCCTGCTCGGACACCGGCTGCTGGCCGTCGGCCCGCGCGGCCTCCGCCAGCAGTTCCCGTACGGCCTCGGCCTGATCCGGGGTGAGCGCGGAGTAGGTGTCGATGGAGCGGGAGTACATGGGCGGCCGTGCGGTGTCGTCGCTGGTCATGCGTACGAGGGTACGGGGCCGGATCGGCAAAGTGCGGAGCCCTGGAAAGGCGGAGGCAGGGCACCAGGATGTAACCATGAACCGTTCCTAAGGGCTGTCCCGTAATCCCTGGTGGATCAGCGCGCGGCGTCAGATGCGGTGCATCGCAAGGCGGAGGGTCGTCCTCATACTGGGCGTATTCGGGCGAGCCCGACAACGCTGCGAGGTGCCGTAGCTGTCGTCGTGCGCCCGCCGGGGATTACGGGACAGCCCTTAGAGGCTGAGTGGGAGTGAGTCCTGTTTCCAGATCTCGTGCTCAGCCGAACGCCCCGGACGGTGTTGGGCGTTCTGGTCGACCGTGTTCGCTCCGCGTCCGGGCGGCACAGATCGTGTCCGTGGTCCGGGGATGCGGGGGCGGTGTCCCTCACGCCCTGGGCTGCTCGGTTCGGCCTGGACGGTCCGATGCCCGCATCCATCGCTCTGGTGGGTACGGGGCGGTGCCGTCCTCCCCCAGTGCCTTGAAGGCCTGGGAGGTACCCCCATCCGGATCGGGTGACCCAAGGCGCGTCTTCCGATCGCCACGGCGGCTGCGTCGTGGCGGGTGGTGTTCCTGTTCTTGGTGGTGAGGGGTTTCTGCCAGTGCTGGGCGCCCCAACGGCTGGTGCAGGCGGGGTCGACGGCGATGACGGGGATGCCGAGTTCCGTCGCCATGGATACGAGCCGGGCCCGCATCCTGGCCACCGGCATGCCAGAGATCAGCTTGCGGAACCGTTTGCGGCGGCCGTGCTTCTCGCGCGTCTTCTCTCCGTGGAAGTCGAGATCCTCGATCGCGATCGCGAGGCCGTGCCGATGGGCCCAGTGCAGCAGCCGGATCAGGGCATGCCTGACCTGGGCGTCACGGTGACCTGCGGTGCCGGTGAGGTCGTATGCGAAGCGGAGCGGTTCGCCGAGCGGGTTGCCATGTAAGTCCAGGCGCCAGGCAGCCAAGTGATCGGCGTTGGTGTCCACGCCGACCACACCTCTCGCGCGGGCGGCATCCAGCGGGAGTGTCTGGACGGGTGGCAGGGTCCATGACGCGGTCAGATACCAGCGTCCCCGCCCTACGTCTTCGTGAATGCGATAGGCGACCGCGCGGTTCGTAGTGACGCGGTCGGCCCACTGCTCGCCCCGGTGCGCGAACGACACACGGCCGGTGAGTACGTACCGGCCGTTCGGAGCATTCGCAAGGTACGCCAGCGGCGCGGGAAGCTTGAGCGAAACCTCGCCGTCCGGGGTGACACGGATGGTCTCGTTGCCGTACAGCTTGCCCGCTTCGCCATCGGCCTGGAGGAAACGGCGTTCGGCCTGCCACCGGTGCCGCCACTGCTCCTCGGTGAGCCCGGCGGTGTCAAGGTGGTGGCGGGTGTTCAGCAGCCGTCTGCCGCCGCGCACCACGCGCACGACTCCCGCCTGCCAGTCTTCCCCTGCCGTCCGGAGCCGGTCTTCGAGGACGTGCAGACGGCGGGACTTGGCGAACCACTCCCGCCTGCTGCGATATCCGCCCGGCGTGTGCTTGGTGCCTTTCGCGCCCACAGGCAGGGACAGCCGGTGCGTGATCGTGTTGATGCCCTGACGGAGGCTGTGGATGTGCGCGAGATGGCCGCGGCGGAAGAGGGCCCATTGGTCGTGGGTCGCCTTGGTGAGCGACCCGGCACAACGGGAGGAGGACTCCTGGGTCAGGCCACGCTTGCGTTCGGCCCACCGGCCGGCGTCGTGGTCCAAGCCAGCCGCGCATCGTGTCTTCAGGTCCTTGGCGGCGAGGGATGCGAGGTGGTCACCGACCAGGCGCAGTGCCTCTTCGTCCTCGGTGGCCAAATCCTTCAGCCGGTCACGGATCGTGACCTGAGGGGCCCGGAGCCACGAAGGGTGCCGTCACCTCCCGCAACCCGCCCATCCCTGTCACCCCCGCTCCAGTGCCAGAACTCCCTTGCCCCACCCAACGACCACCACGGGCGAAGGTCACGCATTCGATGCAAGAACCTTCGTTCCCCACCTGATGAGTGCCCTTGCCCTCGCCGGAGACCTGCTCATCCAGACGCTATCGACCGCCAGGGCACCGACGACCTCTCGGCCCTCGCCGAAGTACATGACGGCCAACTCCTCGTCGTCCGCCCCGCTCGCGCCGCCGGCCGCGGACCGGATCACGATCGTGCAGTAGGCGCCTGCTCCTGCGGCAGCACGCCCCAGGGCCCGGTACGCACGCCCGTGCGTACCGGGCCCTTTCTGCTGCGTCTGCTGGATAAAACCTATGTGAGGCAGTGAACGGTTCCCGGTTGCTCCTGAAAATTCATCTCAGCCGCAATTCATCGAGGTCTAACTGAAAATGGCTTTCTCGGGCTCCCGGACCGCGTAATGTTTTCCATGTCGAAAGCGAACGGCGCGGACGACAGAACGAAGGAGAAGATCATGAGCTTTCACAAGATCGTCCCGGTGAAGAAGGCCGAGAAGCCCGCCCCGAAGCCGGCTCCGAAGAAGAAGGACTGCAAGAAGTCCCAGCCCAAGCGTCCCGTGGGCAACCGCTAACTCGCCAGCCCAGAGGAGGGAATTTCCATGAGCTTCCACAAGATCGTCCCCGTCAAGAAGCACCACAAGCCCGCTCCGGCCCCGAAGAAGCCCGCGCCGAAGAAGCCGGCTCCGAAGCGCCGCCCGGTCGGCGACGAGCGCTGACAAAGCATTTACAGAAGTAATTCAAATCAATTCACAGGTTGTTGCAGCGGGCCAGTAGAAAAACTGTTGCAGAACCACGACACAAGTCGCCAGAGAGAGGAACACCACCATGAGCTTCCACAAGATCGTCCCCGTCAGGAAGCACCGCAAGCCGGCCCCGGCCCCGAAGAAGCCCGCGCCGAAGAAGCCGGAGCCGAAGCGCCCCGTCGGCGACAAGCACTGAGACGCGCCGTGAGGCGGGGTCACCGGTTACGCGTGGTCGCACCGGTGGCCCCGCCTCGGCCATGTCCGCCCCCATACGACCCCTGAAGGGAGTCGCCGACCATGAGAGAAGCCCGCAAGGCCTTCCGCCGCTTCTGGCCGCTGACCCGCGGCGACCGCAGGTGGCTGTGGATGATCATCGCGTGTGTCGTGGTGTCCGCGCTCGCCGAGACCGCCGCGATCCTGCTCTTCGCCGACCTCACCGACAACGCCCTCCAGGCCGGTTCGCTCTCCGCCTTCTGGGGCCCGGCCGGTGCCTGGCTCCTGGTCGCCGCGGTGGGCGCCCTGGTCGGCTACCTCGGCAACTCGCTCGCCACCTGGACCGCCGAGAGATTCGTACTGCGGCTGCGCGCCAAGGTGTTCCGGCACGTCCAGGACCTCCCCCCGCACTTCTTCCAGAAGCACCGCCAGGGCGACCTGGTGGAACGCCTCACCGGTGACGTCGAGGCCATCGAGCAGATGGTGGTGTCCGGTGTCGTCGGCACCGTCGCCGCCGGGTTCTCCGCCGTCTTCTACGCGACCGCCGCCTTCTGGCTGCGCTGGGACCTGGCGCTGGCCACCTTCGTGCTGGCGCCCCTCTTCCTGTTCGCCGCCCGCCGCTTCTCCGGCCGGATCAGGACGGCCTCCCAGGACGAGCGGGTCGCCGACGGCGCGATCACCTCCGTGGTGGAGGAGTCCCTCGGCAACGTCGTCCTCACCCAGGCGTACAACCGCCGCCGGGACGAGGAGAAGCGCCTGGACGTCGAGGCCCGCGCCTGGATGCGGGCGAGCGTGCGCGGCGCCCGCCTCAGCGAGATGTACGCCCAGTTCGTCGAGGTCGTCGAGACCCTCTGCGTCCTGGCCGTCATCGGCCTGGGCGTCTGGGAGATCTCCGCCGACCGCATGACCCTCGGCCGGCTCCTCGCCTTCGCCGCCTTCCTCGGCTACCTCTACCCGCCGATCCGCAACCTCGGCCAGCTCGGCCTCACCCTCACCGCGGCCACCGCGGGCGCGGAGCGCATCGGCGAGATCCTGGACGCCGAGCCCGCCGTCACCGACCCCGCCCGGCCCGTCGGCTCCTGGCCGGTCCGCGGCTGGGTCAGCTTCCACAACGTCTCCTTCCGCTACCCCGAGTCCCCCCGCGCCTCCCTCCGCGACGTCGACTTCGCCGCGGGCCCCGGCGAACTGATCCTGGTCACCGGCAGGAGCGGCGCAGGCAAGTCCACCCTCTCCAAGCTCCTCACCCGCTTCTACGACCCCTCGGCCGGCGTGATCTGCCTGGACGGCGTCCCGCTCACCGACGTACCCCTGGAGTTCCTCCGCGAGAACGTCGCCCTGCTCCCGCAGCAGACGCTGATCCTCAACGGCACGGTCCGCGAGAACATCGGGTGCGGCCGCCCCGGCGCCACGGACACCGAGATCGAGCAGGCGGCGCGGGACGCGGCCGCCCACGGCTTCATCACCGCCCTCCCCGAGGGCTACGACACCCACATCGCCCCCGGTACGGCGGCGCTCTCCGGCGGCCAGCTCCAGCGCATCGCCATCGCCCGCGCGATGCTCCGCGCCGCCCCGGTCCTCGTCCTCGACGAGCCGACGGCCGGCCTGGACGCGATCGCCGCCCGCCAGGTCGTCGCCCCCCTGCGCAAGCTCATGGCGGGCCGTACGACCATCATGATCACCCACGACCTCACCCTCGCCCCCGACGCCGACCGCATCCTGGTCGTCGACCGCGGCCGCCTGGTGGAGGCGGGCACCCACGCCGAACTCCTCGCCCGCGACGGCGCCTACGCGGCCCTGGCCCACCCGCTCCCCGAGGCCATCGCGGCGGAGTCGGCGGCGCCGGTCCCGGACGAGACGATGATCCTCAGGTGGTAGCACCGTTCCTGAGCGTGTACCCCAGCCCGCGCACGGTGTGGATGAGCCGCGGTTCGCCGCGGCTCTCCAGTTTCCGCCGCAGGTACATGATGTAGACGTCCAGCGTGTTGGACGTCGGCGCGAACTCGAAGCCCCACACGTCCCGCAAAATCTTCTCCCGGCTGAGCACCCGCCCGGGCTGCCGCAGCAGGAACTCCAGCAGCGCGTACTCGGTCCTGGTCAGGTCGATGGCATGCTCCCCGCGGTGCACGGTCCGGCACCGCAGATCCATCGAGACGTCGCCGAACCCGAGGAACCGGTCCCCGCCGCCCGCCTCCGTCCCCGCCTCCCGCCGCGGACTGCGCCGCAGCAACGCCCGCACCCGGGCGAGGAGTTCCTCGGCGGCGAACGGCTTCGCCAGGTAGCCGTCGGCCCCGTTGTCGAGGGCGACGATGCGGTCCCCCACGGCATTCCGCCCGGTGATCATGAGAATCGGCACGGTGCACCCGGACGCCCGGATCCGCCGGGTGGCCGCAAGCCCGTCGAGCCCCGGCATCTCGACGTCCATCAGCACCAGGTCCGGCTCGCTCTCCGCAACCCCGAGGAGATCGAGGGCCACCCTGCCGTCCCCGGCGAGGACCGTCTCGTACCCCTCGAACCTGAGCAGCCGCCCGATCCCGTCCCGCACGGCCGCGTCGTCGTCGGCCAGCAAAATCTTCCTCGCCATCTGACTCGCCATCCGACAAAAGTGTGACGAGGCGCTGTGACGGGCCTGGGGGTGGGATGTGGATGGGCTACGGCTGCCGGGCCGGGGAGCGCGGCGGCCGGGTGCTCCAGTACCGGTCGAGTACGGCGGCCAGGGCGACACCCGAGGCCAGGGGCACGCACACGAAGAGCACGAACGGATGGTCCGGACGCCCCACGGCGATCAGCCAGATGTCGGCCACGAACATGAGGAGGAAGACCGCGATCGCGCCGTACGCCCCCCACGTCCCGGCCTTCCGACGCGCCGCCCCGCGCAGGATCAGCTCCTCGACGTCCGGCCGGCGCTCCCAGGTGAGGCTGCGCAGCGGGGCCGCGGCCAGGCACAGCTCCGCGACCTCGGCGTACGGGTCGTCCAGCTGCCAGTCGTTGAGGTGCCACAGCAAAAAGCGGCGGCCCTGGAAGTCGTACAGGTAGGTGAGCCACCGCGGGGCCGCCCGCCCGGAACCGCGCGGCGCCTGCTCCACCCGGATGTCGTACACCTCCGACCAGGCCCAGGTCCGCGCCCGCACCGGCCCCTGCGCGGTGATGCCGGCAGCCGTGACCCTGGTGCGCGCCCGGAACTGCTCCAGCGCGATCCGTACGATCGTCAGGCCCATCAGCAGCGCGAAGACCGGCCACCACCAGGACCCGTTTCCGCCTCCGTCCCCGTCGCGGGAGACCCGGCTGGTCTGGATGAACGCGTTCATCATCAGCAGCCCCGGCACGATGAGGTACGCGACAGGCGGCTTGCGCCGCCTCCGGTACTCCCGCTCGACTCCACCCTCGTCCACGAACCGTGCCCCTCCCCAGGCGCACCGAACGGGTGCGCGACTGGAGGAGAGGATAGGACGGCCGTCTGTGGCCTGGGGAACCGGTCCGGGCCGGGCGCCGGCGGACCGTTCCGCCACCGCTCGAACGGGTGACCTGAAGCCATTTCGCCAGGTCACGGCATGTCGATCACGGCAACCGGATGGTCGCCGGGTCTTCGAAGTCCGGATCGGTCATTGGAGGGTCCGTGCCAGGTCCGGCCACTGCGATCGGCGCTTCCGTGCTCGTGAGTGGCACGGATCTGCCCCTACTGCCTCTCAGACGTCGGCCACGTGGTCGATGGCATTGCGAAGCTGGCGCTGCCACTGGTCGTGACTTTTCCCGACGGGCAGGGCTTTCTACGGGTGTCACATGATCACTACCACTGACGAGCATGATGTCCGAAGCCGAGTGGTGAGCCCAGCCAGCCTTGAGCGGACAGTCACACCGAGTCCGGCGGAGCCGTAGGCGCACCCGGCAGCCGTACCGTCGCCACCGTGCCGCCGCCGTCGGCGCGGGCCAGGGTGACGTCGCCGCCGGCCTGCTGGACCGTGCGGGCCACGATGGAGAGGCCGAGACCGGAGCCGGGCAGGGCCCTCGCGCTCGGTGAGCGCCAGAAGCGGTCGAAGACGTGGGGGAGTTCGTCCTCGGCGATGCCAGGGCCGTGGTCGCGGACCGTGAGGACGCCGCGTTCGAGGGTGACCTCGATCTTGCCGCCCTCGGGGCTGAACTTCACCGCGTTGTCCAGGATGTTGACGATCGCCCGCTCCAGAGCGGAGGGTTCCGCGCGTACGAACCACGGCTGGACGTCCGCCGTGATCGTCAGCTCCGGGCCGCGCAGGCGGGCGCGGCGCAGGGCCGCCTCGACCGTGTCCTGAAGGGCCACGATCTGCACGCGCTCACCGCGCTGCCCCTCCGAGCGGGACAGCTCCTGGAGGTCGCCGATCAGCGACGCCAGCTCCGTCATCTGCGCCTTCACCGAGGCGAGCAGCGCCTTGCGGTCCGCCGGGGGGATCGGGCGGCCCGTCTCCTCGCTGCGGGTGAGGAGTTCGATGTTGGTGCGGAGGGAGGTGAGGGGGGTGCGGAGTTCGTGGCCGGCGTCCGCGATGAGCTGCTGCTGGAGCTCCCGGGAGCTGGCCAGAGAGCTGGTCATGCTGTTGAAGGAGCGGGAGAGGCGGGCGATCTCGTCGTCCGACTCCTCCTCCACGGGGATGCGGACGCTCAGGTCCTCGGTACGGGCGACGTGCTCGACGGCCTCCGTGAGTTTGTCGACGGGGCGCAGACCGGCCCGGGCGACGGCGAGGCCGGCGGCTCCGGCGCCGACGACTCCGATGCCGGAGACGAGGAGGAGGATCAGGGCGAGGTCTTTGAGGGTGTCCTGGGTGCCCTTCAGGGGGACAGCGGTGAGCAGACCGACGTGGGAGCCGCCTTCGGTGGCGAACACCTGGGTCATCACGCGCAGCGGGTTGCCGTCCGCGTCGGTGCCGTTGCTGAAGTACAGGGTGTTGGTGTCCCCCGCCTTGATGAGGTCTTTGTCTGCCTGACTGACCTTGATCACGCCCGTGGCGTCGTGGGTGAGGCAGAACGTGCCGTCCGTCTTGACCACCTGGCCGTACCCGATCCGCAGGCCGTTGGTGTCCTGAACCGTGCTGGTGCAGTCGATGAGGGCGTTCTGGGCGACGATGTTCGCCGGCCCCCGCACCTTCTGGAGGTCGCTCTCAAGCTGGTCGTACAGCTTCCCCTGCACGATGAACCAGCAGGTCACCGAAACCGCCGCCACCGCGAACGCCACCGCTGCCGCGACCAGCATCGACAGGCGGGCGCGGATCGGGAGGGTGCGGAAGCGGGCGGTGAGCCTGTTCACTCGGCGCCGCCCTGGCGCAGGACGTACCCGACGCCGCGCACGGTGTGGACGAGGCGGGGCTCGCCGCCGGCCTCGGTCTTGCGGCGGAGGTACATGACGTAGACGTCGAGGGAGTTGGACGAGGGCTCGAAGTCGAAGCCCCAGACGGCCTTGAGGATCTGCTCGCGGGTGAGGACCTGGCGCGGGTGCGCCATGAACATCTCCAGGAGGGTGAACTCCGTGCGGGTCAGCTCGACCTGGCGGCCGGACCGGGTGACCTCGCGGGTCGCGAGGTCCATGCGCAGGTCGCCGAAGGTGAGCGCCTCGTCCTCCTGGAGGCCGTCGCCGACCGTGGCCGCGTAGGAGCTGCGGCGGAGGAGAGCGCGGATGCGGGCGAAGAGTTCGTCCAGTTCGAACGGCTTGACCAGGTAGTCGTCGGCCCCCGCGTCGAGGCCGGTGACGCGGTCGCCGACCGTGTCGCGGGCCGTCAGCATCAGGATGGGGGTCGTGTCGCCGGCGCCGCGGATGCGGCGGGCGGCCGTCATGCCGTCCATCCGCGGCATCTGGATGTCGAGGACGATCAGGTCCGGCTTGTAGGCGGTCGCCTTCTCCAGCGCGTCCGCGCCGTCGACCGCGACCTCGGTCTCGTATCCCTCGAAGGCGAGGCTGCGCTGGAGGGCTTCGCGTACGGCCGGCTCGTCGTCGACGATCAGGATGCGCTGGGGTTCACGGTCGCCATCGGCGGGGCTCATCGCTCGCGGTTCCTCGGGGTGCGGTGGGTCTTGGTCGGGACGCCTCTCAGCCTCGCATGTTTCTCGGCTGTCGGGTATGCACGCTGGTGGGGCGGTACGCCCCTAGGTGGGTCGGGCGAAGTCCGCTGCGGTTCGGCAGCGCCCCGAAGGGGCGCGGGGCTGTATTTGATGTGCGGCTACCGCCGCGTGGGCGCGACCAGCCACGACGGCGCCGCAGTCGGCAGATCGCGGCACGTCCAGCGGAGCGCTTAGCCGCGTACCAGGGTCATGCGGCTCAGCGGCACCTTGCGCTGGTGCGGCCGGGCCGCCGAGGTGCGCAGGCCCATCAGCTGCGGGGCCGGCACGACCTCCGGGGCGCGCGGGGCCGGGGGCGCAGCCACCATGGACTCCGGGGCGCGCGGGGCCGGGGTCGGCGCCACCACGGCCTCCGTCGGTGCGTGGAGCTCGTACGCCACGGCAAGGGCCATGCTGACACCGGCCGGGCTGTCGGCGGACATCGTGTGCGAAACCTGCTTGATCATGACGTGCTCCCTTGCTCTGGTGCCGGTGGTTCAGCTGGTGGAGCCCGACCGCAGCTTGGCCAGGTCGGACTTGACGGTGTTGATCGGGATGGCGAAGCCGAGGCCGACGCTGCCCGCGTCCGAGGAGGACGAGGAGGAGTCGGAACTGGCCGAGTACATCGCGGAGTTGATGCCGACGATGTCGCCGCTGGCGTCGATCAGCGCGCCGCCGGAGTTGCCTGGGTTCAGGGACGCGTCGGTCTGGATCGCCTTGTAGGTCGTGGTGGACGATCCGGTGTCGCCGTTGAACTGCTGGCCGCCGAAGGAGAACGGCCACTGGCCGCTGCCGCCGCCCTGCTGTTGCTGCTGCTGGCCCTCGTCGGTGGAGACGGTGACGTCCCGGTTGAGCGCGGAGACGATGCCGCTGGTGACGGTGCCGGTCAGGCCCTCGGGCGAGCCGATCGCCACGACCGTGTCGCCGACCTGGACGCCATCGGAGTTGCCGAGGGTGGCGGGCTGGAGGCCGGAGGCGTCCTTGAGCTTGAGGAGGGCGAGGTCCTTGGAGCTGTCGGTGCCGACGACCTCGGCGGTGTACGACTTGCCGTTGCTGGTGGAGACCTTGACGGACTGGGCGCCGGAGATCACGTGGTTGTTGGTGATGATCTCGCCGTCGCTGGTGATGACGACGCCGGAGCCGGTGGAGGTGCCGTTGCTGAGGGTCGCGTTGACCTCGACGACGCTCGGGCTGACGGCGGCGGCGATCGTGGCGACGTCGCCCTTCTTGCTGGAGGGCACCACGCTGGTGGTGGTGCTGCTGGAGACGACGTTGTTCTTGCCGGTGAGCTCCTGGAAGGCGTACGCGGTGCCGCCGCCGACGGCGGCCGCGACGATCGCGACCGCGGCGAGGAGGGCTATCGGGCCCCGGGTGCGCTTCTTGGGCGCCGAGTGCACGCCGTGCTCCGGGTGCTCCGCCGGGTGCTCCGCCATGTGCTCCGCTTCGGGGCCGACCGTGGGGAGTACGGCCGTACCGCCGCCGTAGCCGCTCTGGCCGCCGTCGGTCGCCGGCTGCTGCGCCGGCTGGTGGGTGGGCGGGGGCGGCCACTCCGGGTTGACGGGGGAGGAGGCGTGCTGCTGCTGGGGGTACGCGCCCTGGTAGGCGTCACCCTGGGGACCCTGCGGGTTCTCGTACTCGCCGCTGCGGCGGAAGCTCTCGGTCATGACAAGTAGCTTGTCCCGTGACCATGAGAGCTCCCTGAGTGCCCGCTGAGAACGCCGCGAGAAGCTCGTTTGCCCGATATAAGGAACCTTCTCGCAGGTCGCGGGCGGTTCTCAGACGGGGTTCATGAAGTCTTTGCTGTGAGTCCGGTGGATCCTGTGGCTGCGGGCCGGTGGGGGCCGGCCGCGCAGTTCCCCGCGCCCCTGAAGGGGCGCTCAGCGCATCGCCCTGCTTTCAGGGGCGCGGGGAACTGCGCGAGCGACCACGGCGCACAGTTCGCCGACGTACTACTGGCACCCGCAGGAACCCCGCACCACCAGCCGGGAAGGAAACGTCTTCAGGCGTTCCCTGCGCGACCCCGCCACGCGCAGACCGTCGTCGAGGACCAGGTCCACCGCCGCCCGGGCCATCGCAGGGCGGTCCGAGGCGATCGTCGTGAGCGGGGGATCCGCCAGCGCCGCCTCCTTGATGTCGTCGAAGCCGGCCACCGCCAGCTCCCCGGGCACGTCGATGCGCAGCTCCCGCGCCGCCCGCAGCACGCCGAGGGCCTGGTCGTCGGTGGAGCAGAAGATCGCCGGGGGACGGGCGGGGCCGGAGAGGATCTCCAGGGCGATCCGGTACGCGTCGTACCGGTTGTACGGCGCCTCGAACAGCCGGCCCTCCGTCGGCAGGCCCGCCTCGGCCATCGCCCGCTTCCAGCCCTCGACGTGGTCGGAGACCGGGTCGCCGACGGCCGGCGTCTCCGCCGTACCGCCCAGACAGGCCACGTACTCGTAGCCGTGCTCCAGCAGATGGCGGACGGCGAGCTGGGCGCCGCCGAGGTCGTCCGTCACCACGGCCACGTCGTCGATCGCCTCCGGCCGCTCGTGCAGCAGCACCACCCGGGCGTCCCAGGCCTCGATCTCGGCGGCGGCCAGGTCGTTCAGCGCGTGGGAGACGAGGATGAGGCCCGAGACCCGCATCCCGAGGAACGCGCGCAGGTAGTGGACCTCGCGCTCGCCGACGTAGTCGGTGTTGCCGACCAGCACCATCTTTCCGCGCTCGGACGCGGCCTGCTCGACCGCGTGCGCCATCTCGCCGAAGAACGGCTGACGGGCGTCGGGAATGATGAGGCCTATGAGGTCGGTGCGCCGGGACGCCATCGCCTGGGCGACCCGGTCCGGGCGGTACCCCAGTTCCTTGATCGCCGCGAGGACACGCTCGCGCGTGGCCGGGGCGACCGGCCGGGGTCCGTTGTTGATGACATAACTGACAACGGCGGTGGAAGTCCCCGCCAGCCGCGCCACATCATCCCGAGTCACCTTGGCCACGCGCGGAGTCTACGCGGATGGACCCGCTCTGGGCAGGGCGAATCGAAGCTTCGCTTGCGTAAGCAATGCCCCGTCCGGGCGAGGGCCACGCCTCGCCCGGACGACGACTACGCCTCCGCCGGTACCTCGACCGCGTCCAGGGCCGCCGATGCGTCCGCATCCTCCGGCTTTGGCCGGTCGGCGTGCGCCTTGGCCGCCTCACCGGCCCGGTCGCCCTTCTCGGGCGTAACGAATCGATAACCGACGTTCCGGACGGTCCCGATCAAGGACTCGTGCTCCACGCCGAGCTTGGCGCGCAGTCGTCGTACGTGTACGTCGACGGTCCGGGTGCCGCCGAAGTAGTCGTAGCCCCAGACCTCCTGGAGCAGCTGTGCACGAGTGAACACCCGGCCGGGGTGCTGGGCGAGGTATTTGAGCAGCTCGAACTCCTTGAAGGTGAGGTCGAGGACCCGTCCCTTCAGCTTCGCGCTGTACGTCGCCTCGTCGACCGACAGGTCGCCGTTGCGGATCTCCATGGGGGAGTCGTCGGCGACGATCTGCTGCCGGCCCATGGCCAGCCGCAGCCGGGCCTCGACCTCGGCGGGGCCCGCGGTGTCGAGGAGGACGTCGTCGATGCCCCAGTCGGCGGTGACGGCGGCGAGCCCGCCCTCCGTGACGACGAGGATGAGCGGACAGCCGGGGCCGGTGGAGCGGAGCAGCTGGCAGAGGCTGCGGACCTGCGGGAGGTCACGGCGGCCGTCGATCAGGATGACGTCGGCACCCGGGGTGTCGACGAGGGCGGGCCCTTCCGCCGGTGCGACCCGCACGTTGTGCAGGAGCAGCCCGAGGGCCGGCAGCACCTCCGTCGATGGCTGGAGGGCGTTGGTCAGGAGCAGCAGAGAACTCATATGTCTGGTTCCTCCTCGGTCCCTGCGAGGACTGTGTGCAACGACACTGCGCTGCGCTCCCGATGTTCCGTACATCCGCGGTCACCTGGAGTTTCCCGCTTCGTATACAGCCCTTCCGAAAGCACAAAAGGACCCGGTGGCGGCGCTGCCCGAGTCCTCTGCCCAGCAGAATAGCCCACATGAGCATCGGTCCGGCAGGTCATGTGGCACGTTCCGCCGTTCGTCCGACATATGAGACGAGCAGAAACGCCTCTATGCGGACGTTTCTGTGCACGGACGACGGGATTTCCATCGATTCCGTATACGATCCCGCCTCCGTCGTATACGACGGCTCCCGGCCACCTTCCCGCGACCTGGTGTTCGTCATGGCCCACGGTTTCACGGGAGACGTGGACCGGCCACACGTACGACGGGTGGTGGCCGCCCTGACGGATTACGCGCCGGTGGTCAGCTTCTCCTTCCGCGGCCACGGCCGGTCCGGCGGCCGCACCACCGTCGGCGACCGCGAGGTCCTCGACCTGGCGGCGGCGGTGGCGTGGGCCCGGGACCTCGGCCACGCCCGCGTCGTCACCGTCGGCTTCTCGATGGGCGGCTCGGTGGTCCTGCGGCACGCGGCGCTGCACGCCGGTGCGGACGCGGTCGTCTCCGTGTCGTCCCCCGCCCGCTGGTACTACCGGGGCACCGCCCCCATGCGCCGCCTCCACTGGCTGGTCACCAGACCGGAGGGCCGTCTCGTCGGCCGCTACGGCTTCCACACCCGGATCCACCACCGCGACTGGGACCCGGTGCCGCTCTCCCCTGTGGAGGCGGTGCCGAAGATCGCCCCGACCCCGCTGCTGATCGTGCACGGCGACAGCGACGGCTACTTCCCGGTCGACCACCCCCGGATGCTGGCCGACGCCGCAGGTGGCGCCGCCGAGCTCTGGCTGGAGCCCGGCATGGGCCACGCCGAACACGCGGCGGACGATGCCCTGCTGGCCAGGATCGGCGACTGGGCGGCGTCCCGGGCGGGCTAGCCTGACCCAGTACACAGGTACACAGCCGACTGATTGTTCTTATCGAGTCTCTTGAGGAACCGCATGCCCAAGGTCACGGTGCGCTACTGGGCCGCCGCGAAGGCCGCGGCCGGCATCGCCGAGGAGCCGTACGACGCGGACACCCTCGCCGAGGCGCTGGCCGCGGTGCGCACGCGACACCCCGGGGAACTGGCGCGGGTCCTGCGGCGATGCTCCTTCCTCGTCGACGGTGACCCCGTGGGCACGCGCGGACATGAGACGGTACGGCTGGCCGAGGGCGGCACGGTCGAGGTGCTCCCGCCGTTCGCAGGAGGGTGAGCGAGAGCGATGACCAACCAGCCGTACGAGGGCTACGACCCCTACCAGCAGCAGGCGCAGCCCCCTGCGCAGCCGCAGTGGGGGTACGAGGAGCAGCAGTACGCCACGCAGCAGTGGCAGGGCCAGACCTGGGAGACGCAGACGCACGCCCCGGTGCAGGCCGCGGAGCCGGCGTACCTGCCGCCGCAGTCGTACGAACGGCCGTACGTTGCTGAGCAGCAGCAGCAGCAACAACAGCAGCCGCCGCAGGCGTACAGCGCCCCTCCCGCCGCCTCTGCGCCTGCGCCTGCTCCCGCTCCCGCCGAACCCGACTCGGGCTACGGTCCCGCCACCCTCGCCGGCAACGCGCGCGTCACGGACGCCCAGCGGGCCCGGCTGGAGGGCCGCTCGCCGATCATCGAGCCCGGCATGCAGCCGGCGTTGCTCACGGCCGTGCTGGGCCTGCTGCTCGCGGTGACGGCGCCGATCTCGTCGTACGCCCTCGTCGTCCCCCTGGTGATCCTCCAGGCCGTGACGGCGGCGGGCTGGTTCCGCCTGAACGGCATGTGGCCGGCCCGGCAGGGCATCGCGCTCGCCTTCCTGGGCGGGGTCACGGCGGACGTGGCGGTCCTGGTGGCGGGCCGCGACCAGGCCCCGGCGGCGATTCTCGGCCCGCTGGGCATCTGGGTCCTGCTCACGCTCGTCCTCCAGCTGCGCTCGCACGCGGACCCCGACACCCGTATGTACGGCCTGATGGCCACGGTCGCCGCCTCCGCGCTGGCGATCATCGCGACGGGGTACCTGGGCGCGGACCCCGACGCGGTGTCGGTCGGCTCGGCCGCGGTCGCGGTGGCCGTCCTGGCACGGGCGCTGCCCCTGCCGACCCCGGCCTCGGTGGTCGTGTCCCTGCTGGCCGCGGCCGGTGCGGGCATCGCGGTGGGCGGTATGACGGGGCTGGGCGCGAAGGGTGCGCTGATCGGAGCGTCGGCCGCGGTCTGCGCCCTCGCCGGACACCGCGCGGCGAGCTACGACTACCCGTCGAGGTTCGTCCACTTCACCGCAGGCGTGGCGTTGCCGCTGACGGCGGCGGCCCCGGTGGTGTGGATCCTCCACTAGCCCCTCCGGGGGCGAGGCCGAAAGGCCTTTCCCACCCACCCACCCACCCGCCCGTCTCGGTTCGTGGAGTGGTGAGGTCTGAGAGGAACGGCTGGGCAGCGCCCCGTAAGGGGCGCGGGGAACTGCGCGGACAGCCCCCACCGGCCCGCGCCCGAAGACGAACCGGCTCCCCTCAAGGGCCCCGATGTCACAGCTGGTCGACAATCTCGCGTCGGCCCGCCCCCGCAGGGTTAGCGTGGCGGGACCGACGTGAGCAGCCGACCCCGGGGGAAACCGACCACATGCGTGCACTGCGAATCCTTCTGATCGTCGTCGTAGTCCTCGGCGTCCTCTTCGTGATCGTCGACCGCGTCGCCGTGCACTTCGCCCAGAGCGAGGCCGCCGACAAGCTGAAGACGACGGAGGACCTCGCGAGCACCCCCGACGTCTCCATCAAGGGCTTCCCGTTCCTCACCCAGGTCGCGAGCGGCACCCTCGACGACGTGCACGTCGGCATCAAGGACTACGACGCCACCACCGGCACCACCGGCAGGACCATCCGCATCGAGGACCTGAACGCCGACATGAAGGACGTCACCTTCACCGGCGACTACAGCTCCGCCACCGCGCAGACCGCCACCGGCACCGCGCTCATCTCCTACGCCGAGCTGCTGAAGAACGCCCAGACCGCACCCACCGACCTCGGCCTCGGCTTCACCGGCCAGGTCGTCGGGCTCTCCGACGGCGGCAACGGCAAGATCAAGGTCGCCGTCGACGTCACCGTCCCCGGCGTCAGCGCCCACCAGAAGGTGAACGTCCTCAGCACGGTCACCGTCAAGAACAACACCGTGCAGGTGCACGCCGACAACCTCCCCAAGCTCGCCGGTGTCAGCCTCGCCGAGGACCGCTTCCGTCAGGCCTCCGACTTCCAGCAGGCCATCAACCAGCTCCCTGGCGGTATCAAGCTGGACAAGGTGCAGGCCGAGAAGGACGGCGTGGAGATCGCGGTGAAGGGTTCGAACGTCAAGCTGGCCGGGTAGGAGGCGGCACGGCGGCACCGGCGCCGGTCCACCACGCGAGACGGCTGTGTCCGTACAGTAGATGTGGTGACCGATACAGGCGCCCGGCCGCCCCGGAACCACGCCTCGACGCCTCCGGGCGTCCCACAATTCGGACGATCGCATCTCACCATACGACATGCCGGTGACATGCCCGGTTATCCGTCCCTACGATCGAGCCCATGAAGCGTCAGGCGGATCTCACGAAGCGGCGGGCAGTCGACCTGTGCCGCGTCGCCGCCATGCTCTGTCGCCCCTTCTGACGGCGGAGGCCACTGCCTCCGCATCCCCCCTGCCCTCCTTCGCCGAGGGCATCCGTGCGCCCCGACGCGCACCCACCCGCACTCGCACGCCCCGCCGCAACTGCCCCGGAGGAGAAAGAGCATGAGCCGCAGCGACGTCCTGGTCGACGCCGACTGGGTCCAGGACAACCTGGACAACCCCGAGATCGCGATCGTGGAGGTGGACGAGGACACGTCCGCCTACGAGAAGAACCACATCCGAGGCGCGATCCGCATCGACTGGACCAAGGACCTGCAGGACCCGGTCCGCCGCGACTTCATCGACCAGGAGGGCTTCGAGAAGCTCCTGTCGGCGAAGGGCATCGCCAACGACACGCTGGTGATCCTCTACGGCGGCAACAACAACTGGTTCGCGTCCTACGCCTACTGGTACTTCAAGCTCTACGGCCACGAGAACGTCAAGCTCCTCGACGGCGGCCGCAAGAAGTGGGAGCTGGACGCCCGCGAGCTGGTCGAGGAGGTCCCGGAGCGCACCGAGACCACCTACAAGGCCAAGCCGCAGAACACCGCGATCCGCGCCTTCCGCGACGACGTCGTGGCGGCCATCGGCTCGCAGAACCTCGTCGACGTGCGGTCGCCCGACGAGTTCTCCGGCAAGCTGCTCGCCCCGGCCCACCTGCCGCAGGAGCAGTCGCAGCGTCCGGGCCACGTCCCGTCCGCCCGCAACATCCCGTGGTCGAAGAACGCCAACGACGACGGCACCTTCAAGTCGGACGACGAGCTCAAGGAGCTCTACGCCGAGGAGCAGGTCGACCTCGCCAAGGACACCATCGCGTACTGCCGCATCGGCGAGCGCTCGGCCCTGACCTGGTTCGTCCTGCACGAGCTGCTCGGTGTCGAGAACGTCAAGAACTACGACGGCTCCTGGACCGAGTACGGCAGCCTCGTCGGCGTCCCGATCGAGCTCGGCGCCAACAAGTAAATCCCTCAGACCGACCTTTCAAGACCTCTGGAGTATCAGCATGTGTGGAGCGAAGGCCGGCGGCCCGGACCCCTCGACGATCAAGCCCGGTGAGACCACGATCCAGGGGCAGGTGACGAAGGACGGCGAGCCCGTGGTCGGCTACGTCCGCCTGCTCGACTCGACCGGCGAGTTCACCGCGGAGGTCCCCACCTCCGCCACCGGACAGTTCCGCTTCTACGCGGCGGAGGGTACCTGGACCGTCCGCGCCCTCGTCCCCGGCGCCACCGCCGACCGCACGGTCGTCGCCCAGCAGGGCGGCCTGGCCGAGGTCGCGATCGCGGTCTGAGAGCACACCCGTAAGGGCCGCGCCGTCCGGTTCTCCAACCGGACGGCGCGGCCCTTCGCCTTCCCCGTGCCCGCTGTCCGTCCCGTGCTCAACGTCCCCGGCCGACCTGCCCTGGATGCATGCTGGCCCGTCGCCGTCGCCGTCGCCGTCGCCGTCGCCGTCGCCGTCGCCGTCGCGTCGCGTCGCCCCTTCTTGACGCGTCGCTCGCGCTGCTTCGCAGGCTTCGTGACGCTGTGCCGGACTCCGTCCGTCGGTCCTTGAGCGGGCCCG
>NZ_JBVHTI010000007.1:58456-68572 GCF_055565975.1 Streptomyces sp. NPDC028289
CCGTCGCGTCGCCCCTTCTTGACGCGTCGCTCGCGCTGCTTCGCAGGCTTCGTGACGCTGTGCCGGACTCCGTCCGTCGGTCCTTGAGCGGGCCCGCGCCCGCTGTCCGTCCCGTGCTCAACCTCCCCGGCCGACCTACCCTGGATGCATGCTGGCCCGTCGCCGTCGCGTCTACTTCGTCATGATGGGGATCTGCATCGGTCTCTTCGTCCTGGCGTGGGCTGTCGTACGCATCTGGTCCGTCCCCGCCGCCGTGGGGATGTGCGTGGTGGCCATGGTCATCCCCCCGGTCGCCGCAATGGTCGCGAACCGTCGTGGACCCGACGACCGCTGGTGGGACGACCCCTCCGGTGATCCGCAGTCGGACGAGTGGTGGGACGAGCTGGACGGCAAGAAGCGGCCGAGGTCCTAGGCGCCCTAGTACACGAGCGCCTGCGCCCCGTCCGCCATCGCCTCCTGCACGAAGACCTGCGCGCCCGCGATCCGTACGCCCTCGATGACGTCCTTCTCCGTGATGTCCCGGCGGGCCGCGCACTGGGTGCAGAGGGTGAGCGTGCCGCCCGCGAGGATCGAGTCGACCAGGTCGGGGAGCGGGGCCGCGTGCGGGAGCTCGAACTCGGCGGCGCGGCCCGGCAGGGCGAACCACGCGGACTCGCCGGTCAGCCACATCGACACCTCGACGCCGCTCGCCACGGCCACCGCCGCCACCGTGAACGCCTGCGAGCACCGCTCGGGGGCGTCCGCCCCCGCCGTCACCTTGATCACCAGCTTCTTCGCCATGCCGGAAGCGTAACCACCGACCAGGACCCGCCGCGTCCGGTCAGTATCCGACGGCCTCCCGGAGCAGCAGCACGGTCCCGCGCCCCGGGCGGGGCTCCGCGTTGAGGACGAGCAGCCGGTTGACGGCGCTCGGTGATCCGTACACCTCCCGGGCACGGGCGTCCTCCAGCGGGAGGGCGTGTTCCTCGACGCGGCGCAGCGCCGTGTTCAGGTCGGGCACCACCTTCTGCGCGCCGACGACCCAGACCGCGTGGGCGGCCCCGCCGGCGTTGGCTGGGAGCTGGCTGCCGCTGCCCGAGGCGAGAACGAGCGAGCCGGTCTCGGTGACCGCGGCGACGCTGCTGACGACGTACTCGGGACTGGCGAGCAGCCTGCGGATCTCGTCGGCGCCGGTGGCCCGGTCGATGGCCAGGACGCGCGGCCTGACGGCGTCGTACCGGCCGCCGGTGTTGATGTCCTCGTCGATGCCGGAGAGCCGGAGCGTCTCGCTGGCTCCGGTGAACACGGTGGCGCCCTCGGGCAGCAGCTCCCTGACGCGGGCGCGCGCGGCAGCGGTGTCGTCCAGGATCTCGGCGGCGAAGCCGTTGGCACGCAGCGCGGCGGCCGTCAGCTCCAGCCGCTCGGCCGGTGCCGGGTCGGCGAAGGAGGCGGCAGGCGCCGCTCGGGGCGCCGTGCCCGCCAGCGGGGAGGTGTCGAGGTACCTGACCTCGTACACCCGCTCGGCGAACCGCCAGCCCTCCGCGGTGCGCTGGTAACGGTCGTGGTAGACGGCGTAGTTGAGACCCTGGCGGCCGTCGAGGGTGCGGGCGATCTCCTGGATGTAGGCGCGGCCGGTCGCGGTGTCGCCGTCGATCCGGATCGTGCCGGGGTGTGTGTTCTGCACGAAGAAGTCCCACTGGCTCTGCAGCCGCTCGCCCCCGGAGATGATCTCCTCGCGGCCGATCTGCTCGACGGGGATGTTGGGCATGCGCAGCGCACCGTCCGGGGTGAACAGCGAGGCCAGGCGGGGCCGGTCGCGCATCATCGCCGCGTCGGTGAACTCGCCGCGCAGCGCCTCGATCTCGACGCGGTCCGCGATGGCCTGGAAGTCGTTCATCAAAGTCCCCTAGTCGTCGACGTCCTGTCGTCGTCCTCACCGGTACGACAACGCGGCCCCGCCGGATGTGAGGCGGCCCGCCGGCCTGACATTCCGGTGCGCTGTTCTGTCGTACCGGGTAGGGGCACAGCCACACGGGCGAGCGAGGGAGACGGACCGGCCATGACCACGGGAGCCGAGCAGGGCGAACAGGGTGAGCAGGGCGCGCAGAGCGATCCGGGCCTCGGCGCGGTCATGAGCGAGCGGCGTCAGCTGATCAACCTCGCCTACCGGCTCCTCGGGTCCCTCGCCGACGCCGAGGACGTCGTGCAGGAGACCTACGCCCGCTGGTACGCCATGTCCGCGCCCGAGCGGCGGGCCATCGAATCGCCCGGCGCCTGGCTGACCACGGTCGCCAGCCGCATCTGCCTCAACCAGCTCGGCTCGGCGCGGGCCCGGCGGGAGACCTACGTGGGCGACTGGATCCCGGAACCGCTGCCCGAGCCCACGGAGTGGACCACCGCGCGCTCCGGCGGAGCCGACCCGGCCGACCGGATCACCCTCGACGAGTCCGTGACGATGGCCTTCCTCGTCGTCCTCGACGCGATGACCCCGGCCGAGCGCGTCGCGTTCGTCCTGCACGACGTCTTCCGCTACCCCTTCGGCGAGGTCGCCGAGATCGTCGGCCGCACCCCGGCGGCCTGCCGCCAGCTGGCCTCCTCCGCCCGCCGCCGCATCCGCACCGCGCAGGCCCCCGCGGGCCCGAGCGCCGGGCAGGCCGGCATCGTCAGGCGGTTCCGGACGGCGTGGGAGGCCAAGGACATCGACGCCCTGATCGGCCTGCTCGACCCCGACGCCACCGCGACCGCCGACGGCGGCGGGCTGGCCGTCACCCACCTGGACCCGATCGTGGGCGGTGAGCGGATCGCCCGTGCCTACGCCGAGATCGCCCGCGTGGCGGGCCACCGCACCACGTTCCTGGAGTGCACGGTCAACGGCCTGCCCGGCCTGGTCGCCGAGCAGGACGGCGCCGTCGCGACCGTCTTCGCCTTCGAGATCGCGGGCGACCGGATCAGGCACATCTGGGCGGTACGGAATCCCGAGAAGCTCCGTCCCTGGCGGTTCGGCTCGAACCAGCTCTGATCAGACGGTGAACGCGGTGCAGGCGTCGATGTGCCCCCGAGGGGTGGGGATCCGACGGGTTCTCGGCCACAGTGGACGTACCCGGTCGAGGGGAAGCCGGGGCGGGGGAGGGGCGACCGATGACGGAACCCGATCTGTTCGCGCTGGAAGCCGTCGTGGTGGGGCAGCCGAAGCGTTCGAAGTGGCGCACGTACCGGGGCCCCGCCCTGGCCGTGTCCACCGTGGAGGGGACCCCGCTCGCCGAGGTCACGGACATCGACCACCTGCAGTTCGTCCTGACGAGAACGTCCGGAGAGGTCGCCGTCCGGATCGAGAAGCGTTCCCGGGTCGAGCCGTTCCAGCAGTTCGGGCCGGTGCGGTTCCACTTCGCCGACGGAGCGGACCGGGAGATCGGCACCGCCGGTGCCCGTGGACTCGTCAAGTCCCGACAGTTGAGCCTCCGGACGGAACAAGGTCGCCAACTCCTCCTCACGCGACTGAGTGCGGCGTCGGTCGAATGGCGCCTCACGGAGGCCGACCCGGAAAGCGGCGACCCCGGGCCGGAGATCCTCGGCCGGGTCGAGGTGAGCACCATCGACTCATGGCTCGGGTTGCAGCAGTACGTCGTCGGAATGACGCCACGCCTGGACGCCTCCGAACGGCGGACCTTCGTCGCCTCGGTCGTCTGTCTGCACCTGATCCGTCGGCCTCCGGGCGAGGGCTCCGGGGTGGCGTGAGTGCGCCGCAGCCGACGGACAACGGCAGGCGCCCGCCGAACAGCTCACGCCGGGGTCAGCACCGCGTAGTCCGCGAAGACGCGCCGATAGCGCATGTGCCGCGTCTCCTGCGTATGCCTGCGCTGCCACTCCTCCACCTCCGCCGGATGCCCGCGCACCCCCGACTCGGCCCCGCAGTCCTCCTCGGCCCCCGACACGCACCGCGCCGCGTACTCGGGCGCCGCGCCCGCGTCCTGCACGATCACGTACGGCACGTACCGGAAGACGCGGCGGGTCACGGGTGCTCCGCCCGCTGGTGCTGGCGCAGCAGCACGTTCGCGTCGGTGGCCGCGCTGTGGTCGTGGGCGGCGCGGGCCGTCTCCCGCCGGTCGTCGAGGTGCGTGCACTCGGTGCAGCCGGGCACGGGCCACGGCGGGCGGCTGAGGTCCTCGGGATCCGGCGGCACGGCCCGGGTACGGTCGTTCGCCGCCCGTACGCCTGCGCTGAGCCGCTCTCTGTCGGTGGCGGGCCGCAGCGTCGACGGATGCGCCTGCCACTCTCTTCCTCCCCCCACGGGACGCAGCATCGCGTACGGCCCCGACTGGTCCCGGTACTCGCCGACCTGGTCGGTTGCGGTGTCGTAGAGCAGGGTTCCGGGCTCCATGGCATTCGCTCCTTTTGTCCAACATCTATACGAAATGCGAGAGTTGGACTACTCTGCGTGTCGAGGCTGCTACGAGGATGGCCGGGAGGTGGGGTCGGCACGCCGAGAAGGACCAGTTCTTCCCCGTCTGGCGGCGCTAATTCCACAAATTCCACGGGGAGTCAGGGAGGGGTGCGGTGCCGCAGAGGCGCGTGGTGACGGGGCGCAGTCAGGAGCCGAGGCAGCGGTTCGCGGAGGAGTTGCGGTTGCTGCGGGCGGACAGGGGGGTGAGCTTAAAGGGGCTGGCCGAGGAACTGGGCTGGGACGCGTCCAACTTCGGGAAGATGGAGAGCGGGCGGACCCTGGGGAGCCCGGAGGTCGTGGAGGCGCTGGATCAGTTCTACGGGACGCCTGGGTTGTTGCTGGCGCTGTGGGAGTTGGCCATGGCTGACCCGTCGCAATTCAAGGAGCGATACCGGCGCTATATGGCCCTGGAGGCCGAGGCGACCAGCTTGTGGCACTACTCCGTCGCTATGCCGCCGGGTCTGCTCCAGGCGCCTGGATATGTCCGCGAAGCGCTCGCAGCCGGTGGCCTCAGGGGTGAAGAGCTGGAACAGCAGGTTGCGGCGCGCATCGGACGGCAGAAGATGCTGGAAGAGGAGGATGCGCCGCCGTTTCGGGTCATCCTTTTCGAAGCCGTGCTCCGCAATTCGCTACGCGATCCCCGAGAGTGGCGCACGCAGTTGGAGCACCTGCTGGAGGCTTCGGAGCGCCCGAACACCGCCCTGCATGTGCTGCCGTTCGGCAGTGGACTCCACGGCCTGGTGAACACCAGCGTGATGTTTCTGCGACTGCCGGATGCGCGCACCGTGGCCTACGCTGAAAACGACGTATGGGGTGAACTGGTCGAGGAAACAAGCCGGGTTGAGCGGCTGCACCGCACCTATGATGCCGTACGTGACCTGGCGCTGAGCCCTGCCAAGTCACGCACGTTCATCTTGCGGATGTTGGAGGAAGTGCCGTGCGAGCCATCGACCTGAGCAACGTCTCCTGGCGCAAGAGCAGTTACAGCAACACGGATGGCGGTGAATGCGTCGAAGTCTCCGACGACCTCCTCCGTACCGCTGACTGGCACAAGAGCAGCTACAGCAACACAGCCGGCGGCGATTGCCTCGAAGTAGCCACCGACGTCCCCTCCCTCGTCCCCGTCCGTGACAGCAAGGCCCCCTCACGCGGAGCGCTCCTCCTCGAAGCCTCTGCCTGGGGCGCCTTCGTGGAGGGGGTCAAGCAGGGTCCCCTGGCCGGCTGAACGAGCGCAGCCGCTCGGCGATGCCGTACGAGTCGAGTCGTAGCGCGCGGATGTCATCGATGACGTCCTGCCACAGCTCGGGCTTCGCCTCCACGTGCTCCCCAGAGGCTCCGAGATACGCGAGGGCGACGCCATAGCCGTAGAACTCGTTGCGGGCCGGCAGCGGGCGCAGCAGGACGATCTCTTCCAGGAAGGTTGCGGCCCTCCAGTACGCGTCCGGGTTGGCGTGGTCCAGATGCGGGGTGTTGACCCGGTGCCTGGCTGTCATGCCGACGAGAATGGACAGATCGTTGACGGTCAGGTCGCCTCGGAGGATCTCCTCCTGGCGCTCCAGGAACCAGCGATGATCGACGTTCAGCTCCACGGTCAGGCCGCCTGTCCGGTGTCCTTGGCGCGGGGTGGAAGGCCGCCGTACTTGGCGTCGAACGCTTCCATGACCCCGGGTTCGCTGATCACGCGACGGAAGATCGCCGTGGCAGTCTCAAGGGCTCGTTCCTGCTGCTTCTCCTCGGCCAGTCGGCCCAGGTAGTCCTTGATGGTGAGCCCCTGTGCGTCGGCGAGCCCCCGCAGTATGTCCCTGGTGGTTTCGTCGATCTTGACTGTGGTGTCGGCCATATGGCGAGTATACTGCGGAGAATACTCGTTCGACTACTGCGCTTCGGTGCGATATGCGGCCCCTGCCACCCGCACGAACGACCGCAGCAGCGGGTTCCCGTCCCCCTCCGCCCACGCCACCACCACCCGGCTCGGCGGCATGTCGGCGACCGGTACGACCGTGAGCCCGTCTCCCGGGTCGTGGCCGGCCAGCGTCATGCCCACCGTGCCGTTCCAGAGCACCGCCTGCCGGCACTCCTGGACGGCCCGCACCACCGGCCCCTCCCGCGCCTGCCCGCCGTTCCAGTACGACTGCCACAGCCGGTCCGTGCCCTCCGGGAATCGGAACCAGCGCCGCTCGGCGAGCTCGGCCAGCTCCAGGCTCTCCCGGCCGGCCAGCGGGTCGTCGGCACGGAGCAGCGCCCCCACCGGATCGGCCCGCAACTCCCGCACCACCAGCCCTGTTCCGTCGAACGGCGCGCGGGTGAGGGCGACGTCGACGGCACCGGCGTGCAACCCGCACGTGGGGTCCGTCAGGTCGGTCTCGCGGATGCGGATCTCGACGCCCGGGTGGCGTTCGCGGTACGCGCGGGCCAGCCGCCGTACGCCCGGATCCGTGCTGTCGCCCAGGAGGCCGACGGTCAGGACGGCGGTCCCCGCCGCCGTCGCGACCCGCACGCGCAGCCGGTCGGCCTGGTCGAGCAGCGCGCGGGCCTCGTCGAGGAGGACGGCCCCGACGGGGGTCAGGGCGACCCCTGCCGGTGACCGGTCGAAGAGCCGCGCCCCGACCTCGGTCTCCAGCGCCTTGATCGCGCGGCTCAGCGGGGGCTGGCTCATATGGAGCCGTGCGGCGGCCCGGCCGAAGTGGAGTTCCTCGGCGACCGCCACGAAATAGCGCAGCGTCCGTAGCTCGATCCGATCCATGCGCTCCATACAGGAACGATACCGATCGGGTATCGGGGCGGCGGAACAGGTCTTGGACAGCCGGACCGCCCCGGCCGTCGAATCGGACCATGACGACTCACGACAACACTCCCGCGGTATCCGTCGTCGGGCCCGGCGACGGCGAGGTGCTGATGCTCGGCACCACCCGGATGCGCGTCCTGGAGGACGGCCGTACCACCGGCCACCGACTCGGCCTCGCCGAGTCGGTCCTCGCGCCGCACACCCCCGGCCCGCCGCAGCACCGGCACGCCCGGCACGACGAGGGTTTCTACGTCGTCTCCGGCTCGGTGCGCTTCACCGTCGGGGACGAGGAGTACGACGCCACGGCCGGAACCCTCGTCATGGTGCCGCCCGGCGCCCCGCACACCTTCGCCAACGTCACCGGCGAACCGGCCGTCATGCTCAGCACGTTCACCCCCGACCTGTACGTGCAGTACTTCCGCGACCTGCGGGACCTGTTCGCCACCGGCGAGCCGCCGAGCCCGCAGGCGAGCGCGGAGGTCATGAGCCGTTACGCCACCGAGCCGGCCACCTCCTCATGAGCGTCGCGTACTGGGTGGTGGCCGGTCTGCTCGCCCTCTTCTACCTCTACGCGGGCGGGCTGAAGGTCGTGGGGAGCAGGGAGCGGCTGCTGCCGATGATGGCGTGGGTGGACGGCACGCCGATGCCGGCCGTGCGGGCGATCGGGAGCGTCGAGGTTCTCGGCGCGGTCGGCCTGGTCCTGCCGCGTCTGACCGGCGTCGCGTCCTGGCTGGGCCCGGCCGCCGCCGTCGGGTTCGCCGTACTCCAAGTCGGCGCGGTCAGGGTCCATCTGAGGATGGGGGACCGCCAAGTGGCCCTCAACCTCACGCTCTTGCTCGCGGCGGGGGCGGCTGCCTGGCTGGCGGCGGTGTCCTGATCGTAATTAATCCTTGTACAACTCATTGAACGGACCATGAGTCTCCTGTGGCGCGCGGATCAAGGAATCCGTGCTCCCGTTTGTGCACAGGGGGATGAAATGGACGTACCAGATACACCGCCGGAACCTCGGCCAGAAGCACCAGAAGAAATAGCGCCGGAATCGCTTCCGGAAGCCCCGCCCGGACGAGGTCGGAGGGCGGGCCGTACCGCCGCGCTGATCGCCGGTGCCGCCGTGCTCGGCGTCGTGGCCGGCACCTGCGTCGGCTACCTCGTCCAGGCCGACCGTGCGCCCACCGCCCTGCCGTCCCTCTCCCAGCCGTCGGTCGCGCAGGCGAAGGGCGCCGGTCCGGAACCGCTGTCGGCCGCCGAGGACCGGAAGGTCAAGGTCGACGGCGACCTGCGCAAGCTGCTGCTGAAGAAGCCGAGCGGGGCGCGCAAGGGGCTGTACACGGTGGGGACCGACGGCTGGATGGACCTGACCGAGTACGCGGAGACCTTCGACAAGCCGGCCGTGGCCTTCCGCAACCTGATCGCCGAGGACGATTTCCGGCGGGCGGCCGCCACCACCTGGCGGGAGGGCAGCACCTACAGCGTCGAGATCCGGCTGATCCAGTACCGCCAGGAGGAGTCCGACGGGGCTGCCGAGGACGCGGCGTCGAACGCGTACTTCTGGGCCGACTCGGCGGCCCAGGACACCGAGAGCTGGCCGGTCCCCGGCACCGGCGACGGCATGGCGTACGTCCACCACAAGCCCAAGAGCGAGTACGGCGTGAGCGTGTACTCGGCCGAGGCGCACGCGTGGCGCGGGGACATCGCCATGGAGATCTGGATCAGCGACACGAAGCCGATCTCCAGGACGAAGGTGCTGGATCTGGCGAAGCGGCAGATGGAGCGGCTGTGAGCGAGCAATCCGTGAACCCCGACACCACGGCGCCGGAAACGGCCGTTCCTGAGCCGGCGGCCCCCGAACCGGCGGTCCCCGAGCCGGCGGCCGCCGTGGCCGTTCCCGAGCCGACGGTCCCCGAGGCCGTTTCCGACGTGCCCCTCCCCGCCCCCGCCCCCGACGCTGCGGCCCCGGCGGCGCGGCCCCGGCGTCGTATCGCCGTCTTCGCCACCGTCGGCGTCCTCGCCGCGGCCGTCGTCGCGGGTGCCGCGTACACGGTCGTGACCGTGGGTTCCGCGGACCGCGACCCCGGTGCCCCGGTCTGGAATCTGCCCAAGGACTCCGAGGGGGCGCGGGCGGCGGCGGAGACCGGTCTGCGGGCGATGCTGCTGCCGTACGAGAAGGACCGGTACGGGCGGGGCCCGGACCTGGCCGGATTCGGCTCGGACGTGCAGTTGAGCGGCGCCCAGGCCACCGCGCTGCGCAAGGAGTCGATCCAGGACCTGCCGCGTTCGCAGCGCCAGGAGATGGACCGGCAGATCGACAAGAACCCGGTCAAGGGCATCGTGATGCGCAGCTACGTGCACACCGCCGGTGCCGACGGCGACGAGTACACGATGGACATCCAGCTGGCGCAGATGGAGAACCGGGCCACGGTCCGCTCCATCGCCACCGCGGAGCGGACGCTCTTCGACTCGCTGGACATCTTCCGCAAGGGCCCGGAGATCGCGGGGTACAAGGACTCGACCTCGTGCTTCCTGCCGCCGGCCGATTCGGGCGAGAAGCTCGACTCGATGCTCTGCTACGGCTACGTGGGCGACGTCCTGGTCGCCGCCACGGCCACCGCGGCCAAGCCGCTGGACACGAAGAGCGCGGCGGACATGCTGCACGCCCAGCTCGAACGGATCAAGGACCCGGGGGCGGCCGTATGACCACCGAGACGAACACGAACACGGATCCGAACGCGGTCCCGGACCCGAATGCGGTCCCGGACGCGGACACCGACGCGGCCCCGGTCCCGGACGCGGACACCGACGCGGCCCCGGTGCCGGTCGCGGACACCGACGCGGCCCCGGTGCCGGTCGCGGACACCGACGCGGCCCCGGTGCCGGTCGCGGACACCGACGCGGCCCCGGTGCCGGTCGCGGA
>NZ_JBVHTI010000007.1:68668-431064 GCF_055565975.1 Streptomyces sp. NPDC028289
ACGCGGACACCGACGCGGCCCCGGTGCCGGTCGCGGACACCGACGCGGCCCCGGTGCCGGTCGCGGACACCGACGCGGCCCCGGTGCCGGTCGCGGACGTCGCGCAGCCCGTGAAGAAGGACCGGCGGCTGTTGCGGGCGACGCTCCGCTGGGTCGCCGCCGTCGCCGTCTTCGGCGTCGTCGGGACCGGCACGGCGTACGGCATCACGCGGCTCGACCGCACCGACGTACCCGGTCTCGCCACGCACTCCGACGGCCGCTGGACGTACCCCGTCCTCGTGAAGCCCCCGCTGCCCTCCGGCAGCCCCGGTCCGAACGACGACACCCGCAACCCGGCCGGAACCCACTACGCCGACCTGCGGAAACTGGTCCTTCCGGCGCCGGAGGGCGCCACCGCCGACGCCGCGCTCAAGGGCACGGACGGCTGGCTGCCGACGAAGGGCTTCCTCGCCGAGTTCGCCACCGCGGACGACCGCGACGAGCTGCGCCAGACGCTCGTCGACAACGGCCTGCGGCACATCGCGGCCCGCGGCTGGACCACCCCCGACGGCACGCACACCCGGATCTACCTGCTGCAGTTCGACACGGCCGCCGTCGCGGAGGCGATCCTCAACGGGAAGCTCATGAGCCAGGCCGCGCCGACCTACGCGCTGCGCGACGGCGACCAGTACGAACTCGACGGGAAGTTCCCGGACCCGGCCAGGATCGAGCACGTCCTGCTGGCGCCCTACACGGAGCTCAAGCCCTACGGCGCCCGGCAGGCCCGGCAGGCCTACCTGGCCTCCGGCGACACCGTCGGCGTGATCATCCAGTCCCGGAAGGGCAGCGCGCCCGCCGTCCCCTTCGAGCAGACGGTGACCCTGCAGAGCGAGCTGCTGGACTGACCCCGCAGGGGTACACCTCGCCAAGAGCGCCGGGCCCGGGCCGCGTAAGCTGGGGCCCGGCTCTTGTACGTACGCCCGCCCTCGCTCAAGGAGCACCCGTGGAAGCCTTCTTCGAAACCCTGCTGGTCCTGGTCTGCGTCGGCGTCCTCGCCTTCGCCTGGCTGGCCGTGAAGAAGCTGTACCAGGGCCAGCGCTGAACCGAGTCCGAGCCCGAGTCTAGGAACCACCACCCATGATCGAGATTCCGTCCGACCTGCACAGGGACCTGGTCCCGCTCGCCTTTCTGCTCGGCAGCTGGGCCGGCGCCGGTGTCCACGACTTCCCGGGCTCCGAGAAGTGCAACTTCGGCCAGGAGGTCACCTTCAGCCACGACGGACGGGACTTCCTGGAGTACCACTCCCACACCTGGGTGCTGGACCACGACGGGAACAAGGTCCGCCCGCTGGAGTCGGAGTCCGGCTTCTGGCGCATCGACGCCCACCGCAAGGTCGAGGTCACGATGGTCCGCGACGACGGCGTGATCGAGATCTGGTACGGCGAGATGGCCGACCAGAAGCCCCAGATCGACCTGGTCACCGACGCCGTCGCCCGGACCGCCGCCTCCGCCCCGTACAGCGGTGGCAAGCGCCTCTACGGCTACGTCAAGAGCGACCTGATGTGGGTCGGCGAGAAGCAGACCCCCGAGGTCGAGCTGCGCCCCTACATGTCGGCGCACCTGAAGAAGGTCGTCACCCCGGAGGACGTCGAGCGCTGGGCCAAGGCCCTCCCCGACGACATGCCGGACGACGGCATCGCGTTCTTCAAGTAGTACTGGATTTCGGAAGTAGTTCTAGACTTTCGGTGTGGTGAGCACCGACTGGAAGAGCGACCTCAGGCAGCGCGGCTACCGGCTGACGCCGCAGCGGCAACTCGTGCTCGAAGCAGTGGACACCCTTGAGCACGCGACCCCCGACGACATCCTCGGTGAAGTGAGGAAGACCGCGTCGGGGGTCAACATCTCGACGGTCTACCGGACCCTGGAGCTCCTGGAGGAGCTGGGGCTGGTCAGCCACGCCCATCTCGGGCACGGTGCGCCGACGTACCACCTCGCCGACCGGCACCACCACATCCACCTGGTCTGCCGCGACTGCGAGAACGTGATCGAGGCGGACGTGGCGGTGGCCGCGGAGTTCACCGCCAAGCTGCGGCGCGACTTCGGCTTCGAGACGGACATGAAACACTTCGCGATCTTCGGGCGTTGCAAGGACTGCACGCTGAAGAGAGCCAAGGCGGCATCCGCCGCGTCCGCGTCCGTCCAGAGTTCAATTACCGAGTCGTAGGCTTATGCATATGAAGAGCCCCCTGCTGTCCCTGCCCGGCGCGGTATCCGCCGAGGGCGTGGACGAAGGCGTCGCCGCGCACTACGGCGACCTGTTCCGCGAGCAGCGCGCCCTCGCCGACGGCGCCGGTTTCGTCGACCTCTCCCACCGGGGGGTCGTGGCCGTCACCGGCGAGGACCGGCTGAGCTGGCTGCACCTGCTCCTCACCCAGCACGTCAGCGAGCTGCCGGCCGGCGAGGCCACCGAGGCGCTGATCCTCTCCGCGCACGGCCACATCGAGCACGCGCTGTACCTGGTCGACGACGGCACGACCGTCTGGGCCCACGTCGAGCCGGGCACCCAGGAGGCGCTGGTCGCCTACCTGGAGTCGATGAAGTTCTTCTACCGGGTGGAGGTCGCCGACCGGACCGCCGACTTCGCGGTCGTCCACCTGCCCGCCGGCTCCATCGCCGAGGCCCCGGAGGGTGTCGTCGTGCGCGAGACGGCGTACGGCCGTGACCTCTTCCTGCCCCGCGCCGACCTGGAGGCGTACGCCGGGAAGGCGGGCCCGGCCGCCGGGCTGCTCGCCTACGAGGCGCTGCGCGTCGAGCACCACCGGCCCCGGCTCGGTTTCGAGACCGACCACCGGACCATCCCGCACGAGCTGGGCTGGATCCGCACCGCGGTCCACCTCCAGAAGGGCTGCTACCGCGGCCAGGAGACCGTGGCCCGGGTGCAGAACCTCGGCAAGCCGCCGCGCCGCCTGGTCTTCCTCCACCTGGACGGCAGCGAGGTGCACCTGCCGCCGCACGGGACCGAGATCCGGGTGGCCGACGAGGGCGAGGACGGTCGGAAGATCGGCTTCGTGACGACGTCGGTACGCCACTTCGAACTGGGCCCGGTGGCCCTGGCGTTGGTCAAGCGCAACGTCCCGGCGGACGCCCGGCTGGTCGCGGGGGAGACGGCCGCGGCGCAGGAAGTGATCGTCGAGCCGTAGGGCCGCCGCGGGTTCCTTCTCCGCTGCTCACATCTCCAGCAGGACGGTGAACGGGCCGTCGTTCGTCAGCGACACCCGCATCTGAGCCCCGAACCGCCCGGTCGCCACGGTCGCCCCCAGCGACCGCAGCTGCGCGACCACTTCGTCCACCAGCGGCTCCGCCACCTCGCCGGGCGCCGCCGCGTTCCAGGTCGGCCGCCGCCCCTTGCGGGCGTCGCCGTACAGCGTGAACTGACTGATCACGAGCAGCGGCGCGTCGACGTCACTGCACGACCTCTCGTCCGCCAGCATGCGGATCGACCAGAGTTTCCTGGCGAGTTGGGCCGCCTTCTCCTTGGTGTCCTCGTGGGTCACCCCGACGAGCACGCACAGGCCCTCGCCCTCGATCGCGCCCACCGTCTCGCCGTCCACGACGACGCTCGCGCCGTCCACCCGCTGTACCACCGCTCGCATGCGCACCATCATGCCCGGTGCCCACATGCGCCTCGCAAGGGCCTATTTTGGATCCTTAACGTCCCAACTAGGGCCGTTCGGGGGCACTCGGTCACATTGCGGCCACTTGGGGTGGCACCATGCTTCCACAAGCCGGTCGAGGGGACGGTTGAGACGTATGAGCACACCGAGCACCGGGCGACTGAAGACGCAGGGCACGCAGAGCGTGCAGAGCCTGCCCCGGCCGCCCGCACAGCGCGGCGAGGACATCCCGCTGCCGGCGGAGCCGCCGGAGCACGACCTGGCCCGCCTGAGCCTGCCCGAACTGCGCGTCCTGCGCCGGGACGCGCAGCGCGACGAGGCCGACCTGAGCTACGTACGGCGGCTGCTCCAGGGCCGTATCGACATCCTGCGCGCGGAACTGGCCCGCCGCTCCCCGGCGGGCGCGGCCGCCGTGGTGGACCGGCTCCCGGAGATCCTCACGGACGCCCCGGCCCGCCACCGCTCCTCCGCCCGCCACGTCACCCTCGGCACCCCGCACAACGAGGAGTACGGCAGGCTGGCGGCCGACATGCTGGCCGAGGTCGAACTCTCCGACCTCCAGGCCCGCACGGACACGGAGCTGACGGCGGCGATGGGCCGCCTGGTCGGCTACGAGCAGGAGGTGTCGCGGCGAAGGCAGCGCCTGCAGCGGACGGCGGACGATTCGAGCGGGGAGATCACGAGGCGCTACCGGGAAGGCGAAGCCCAGGTCGACGATCTGCTGACCTGAGGCTGACCGTTCGGGGGCGCTGGGGGTAGCCCCGGCCGAAGGCTGGGGGAGGAACTGCGCGACCAGCCCCCACCGGCCCGCACCCGAAATTCAATCGGCACCACCCTCACCCAACACCTACCGTGCTGTCATGACTGACGCCGTCGAAGTCCGCCCCATAACCGAACCCGAACTCGCCGACTGGCACCGTGCCCTGTCCACCGGCTTCCTCCAGCGCCCCACCCTCTCGGCAGAGCAACTCGACGCCCGCCGGAGGCAGTTCGTGCCGGGCAGACTTCTCGGCGCCTTCGACGGCCCCCGCTGCGTCGCGACGTTCCGCTCCTTCGACCAGGAGCTGACCGCGGTCGGCGGCGCGACCGTCCCCGCCGACGCCATCTCCAACGTCACGGTCACCGCCACCCACCGCCGCCGCGGCCTGCTCACCCGCATGATGAGCCAGGACCTGGCCGCGGCGAAGGAGCGCGGAGACGTGGTCGCGACCCTGATCGCCGCCGAGTACCGGATCTACGGCCGCTACGGCTTCGGCCCGGCGACCACGCTGACGGAGTGGACGGTCGAGGTCCCGCGGACCGGCCTGGACCCGCGCTGGGCGCGCCCCGAGGACGGCGGCCGGATCGACCTGGTCGACGGCGAGGACATCCGCAAGCTCGGCCCCGACCTGCACGAACGCATCCGCCGCAGCACCCCGGGCGCGGTCAGCCGCAGCGAGCTGTGGTGGCAGTTGCGCACCGGCGTGGTCCGTTTCGACGAGGAGTGGAAGGAGCCCTACTTCGCGGTGTACCGCTCGGCGGCCGGCGAGGTGGAGGGCATCGCGTCCTACGAGTCGGACGACAACTGGCAGGGCAAGCAGCCGTACGACACCGCCGACGTGCAGTGGCTGCTCGGCGCCACCCCGGCGGCCGAGCGCGCGCTGTGGCACTACCTGTGCTCGATCGACTGGATCACCAGGGTGAAGAGCGGCTGGCGGTCGCCGGACGACCTGCTGCCGCACTACCTTCCCGACCCGCGCGCCGCGCGGATCGCCAACCAGGCGGACTGGCTGTGGGTGCGGATCCTGGACGTCGTACGGGCCCTGGAGGCGCGGACGTACGACAGGGCCGGGTCGCTGGTCCTGGAGGTGGCGGACCGGCAGGGGCTGGCCGGCGGCCGGTTCCGGCTGGACGCCTCCCCCGATGGGGCGTCCTGCACCCCGACCACCGACGCCCCCGACCTCGCCCTCGACATCGCCGAGCTGGCGAGCGTCTGGCTCGGTGACCAGTCCGTGGCGCGGTTGCACGCCCTCGGACGGGTCCAGGAAGAGCGAGTGGGCGCCGCCCGGGAGGCCGACGCCCTGTTGCGCGCGTCCGGGCGGCCTTGGTGCCCGGACATCTTCTGAGGCGCTCCTTCCTCCCGGGGACGGTGCCTGAATCACCTGTGTTCACTTGTGACTGAGCTGTTGTGGCTGTGCTGTTGTGACTGTGCTGAGCCGTGCTGCTCATCCGTAGCGAGCTGTGAAGTTGTGGCTGTGCGGGTCTGCCTGTGTTCGGTTGTCGGTGTTCAGTTGTGACTGTGCTGGCCGCGCGCCCCGACGGCCGGCCCAGGTGGACCGGGCTCCCGGCTCCCCTCCGGAAGGGAACCCGGATGGCCAACCGTCGAGGAAGTATGACCATGTCGCTGGAGTTGGTGACCAACTCCACAGTACTTATCTCCACTTGGATGCGACTCATAACCACCTTCCCGTGAACTGCCGAAAGATGGCGGGAAGTTGTACTGTTTGTCCGTGGACCCGGAACACGCCTCCGTCAATGGACGGAAGAGGTCACAGCGGCCTCAGGCGTCACACCACGAGGTGGCCGACGAGCTGCGCACCCGGATCAGGTCCGGGGAGCTGCGGCCGGGCCAGCGCATGCCCACGCAGGCCAAGCTGGCCGACGAGTTCGGCGTCGAGCGCGGGGCGGTGCGGCAGGCGCTGCGCATCCTGCAGTCCGAGCACCTGCTCACCAACGTGTCGAAGGGTGCTCCGGCGACGGTGGCCGCGGGTCCGGGCCGGGTACGGCTCGCCGTGGGCCCGGAGGCGCCGCCGCAGCCGACCATGGTGGCCCTCACCCCGCGCATAGAGGCGGCCTTCGCGGCCTCGCACGTGAGGATCGACGCGCTCTGCCTGACCTCGGTCTCGCTCAACCTCGCGCTCGGCGGGCCGCTGCGGCTCATCCACGCGGGGCGGCTGGAACCGGCCAAGATCGACGTCCGGGTGCTGCTGCCGAGCCGGAACATCGACCTCGCGTTCCCGACGGCGGTGGTGGCCGACGCCTCGGCCGGGGACGCGGTGCACGACCGCTGGCTGGCCCAGCGCAACGCACAGGGCCAGGTGCTGCGGCACAACCTGCTGGCGCTGCGCGCCACGCACGGCATCGACGTGCACGTCACCTTCCGGGCGCTGCCCTTCACCCCGCCGGTCAAGCTGTACCTGCTCAACGGGGCGGAGGCGCTGTTCGCGTACTACACGCTGGGGCGCCACGAGCGGGAGATCGACCACGAGCACCTGGAGACGTACGACGCCGAGGGCACGCGGTCGATGCTCTTCGCCTTCGAACAGGGCGCGGGGCTGCGGGACACCACGTTCGTGGACCAGTCCACACGGTGGTTCGACGCCCTGTGGGAGACGATCAGTTCGGAGCTGCACCTGACGGCGTAGGACCGCCCCCGTACCTACAGGGCGGGGCCGGCGAGCATCAGGGCGAGCAGGACGGCACCGGCGGAGCTGAACGCCGGGCTCTTGGCCTTGATGCCCACGGTGAGCAACAGCAGGCCGATAATGCCAGTGGCACCGTACTTCGACTGGACCATCTGCTCGAAGCCGATGACGAAGACGGCGGAGAGGAGAGCGAGGGCGGCGGGCATGGTGGTTCCCCCCATCAGTCGGGAAGCAAGGCTTCCGCCAACTCAACCAAGTTGGTGACCAACTCTGATTAAGTTGTCCCCAGTTGGCCACTACTTATAAACAACCTTCAAACAACTCCCGCCAGATGGATCAAAGTTGTAGCGTTTGGTCGTGACTCAGGAGAACGTGGCAGTGAACGCCGGCAGCACACCTCAGGAGATCGCCGACACCCTGCGGCAGCGCATCCGCTCGGGCGACCTCAAGGCCGGCGACCGCCTGCCCACCCAGGCCGAACTGGCCGAGACGTTCGGCGTGGAGCGGGGAACCGTGCGCCAGGCCGTGCGCGTACTGCAGGACGACGGCTACCTCGTCGACGTCGGCAAGGGCAGCCCGCCGCGCATCGCCGAGCCCCGGACCGCGGCGCTGGACGAACCCCAGCCGACGATGGTCGGCCTCGGCCCCCGCATGACGGAGGCGTTCGCCGCCGCGCACGTCCGCATCGACGCCGCCTGCCTGACCGCCCAGAGCCTGCTGCCGGCGCTGGCCGAGCCCCTGCGCATGATCCACGAAGGCCGGATCCGCCCCGAGCGCATCGACGTCCGCGTCCTGCTCCCCAGCCGGGACATCGCCCTCGCCTTCCCGACGGCGGTCGACGGCGACGACGACACGGTCCACAACCGCTGGCTCGGCATGCGCAACGCCCAGGGCCACGTCCTCCAGTACAACCTCCAGGGCCTGCGCTCCACCCACAAGATCGACGTGAACGTCACCTTCCGGGCCCTGCCGTTCACCCCGCCGATCAAGCTGTACCTGCTCAACGACGCCGAGGCGCTGTTCGCGTACTACACGGTCACCCGCCGCGAGGAGCAGACGGAGGACGGCCTGCTCGACATGTACGACGCCGTCGGCTCGGAGTCCCTCCTCTTCTCCTTCGAGAGGCGGACCGGCCAACGGGACGCCGCGTTCGTGGAGCAATCGCAGAAGTGGTTCAACGCCCTCTGGGAAACCATCACGACGGACCTGACACTCTCTTAGTGACTTCTGATACGACGCAGACTGAACTGGTGGCAGCCAAGAGCAAGAACACGACCGAAGAGATCGCGGAACTGGTCAGAAGCGCCCGTGTCGTCCTCTGGGACTTCGACGGGCCGATCTGCCGGCTGTTCGCGGGACACTCGGCGGCGGGCGTGGCCGGCGAACTGGTCGACTGGCTGGCGGTCCGCGGCCTGCACGGCCTGGTCACCGAGACGGAGCGGGACTCCCTCGACCCGCACCTCGTCCTGCGCGCCGTGGACCGCAGGCACCCCGGCAGCGACCTGGTCGTGGAGCTGGAGGAACGTCTCACCAAGGAGGAACTGCGGGCCACGTCGACGGCGATGCCCACGGCGTTCGCGGACATCCTCATCCAGACGTGGCGGGCGCGCGGCGCGCGCATGGCGGTCACCACCAACAACTCCCCCCGGGTGGTCCGCGCCTACCTCGACGACCGCACCCTGACCCCCTGCTTCGCCCCGCACATCTACGGCCGCACCCAGGACCTGCACCGCCTCAAGCCGGACCCGCACTGCCTCAACCGAGCCCTCAGCGCGATGGGCGCCGCCCCCGGCGCGGCCCTGATGATCGGCGACTCCCCCACCGACTTCCAGGCGGCCCGGACGGCCGGTGTCCCGTTTCTGGGCTACGCGCGTAACGCACGGAAAGCCAAGCTTTTGACCGAGGCCGGCGCGGAGCATGTGGTGGGGTCCTTGTGGCCGTTGCTGGAGATACTGCGGCACTAGGGGGTGCCGGGCGGGGCCGACGGGTCCGGCGGCTGCTGGGCGGCCGGGAGGCGGTGCGCCTGCGGCGCCAGGCCGCGAGGACGCCGACCACACTCGATACGGAGACGGCCAGTTGCACAAGGTCGTCGATCTGCACCGTGACCCCGAGTACCCGTAACTCCATGGCGCCCGCCCCCTGCAAGCTCTGGTCGACCGTGCAGCATCCGGGCCCACCTGCCTGGTTGCCGGTCAATATCAGGCATGCCCAGGCAGGTTGATCCGTTAACCGGCGGGTTCGCCTGACTTCGTGCCTGACGGATCGTGTTTGCCAGGGGACCTGGAGAGGAACGCTTGCCGTATGGCGGCCAGGCAGGCACGTGACGGTGGTGGCAAGGCGTTCCGGCAGGTCTCAGAGGCGCTGCGGACCCGGATGGTGGACGGGACGTACCAGCTGGGTACCGAACTGCCGGCCCAGGGCAAGCTCGCCAAGGAGTTCGGGGTGTCCCGTGACACCGTCCAACGGGTGGTACGCGAACTCGGCAACGAGGGGTGGATCGAGTCCCGCCAGGGCAGCCCGGCGCGGGTCGTCAAGATACAGCGGGTGCAGTCCACCACGGCCAGGGCCAGCAGGTCACGGCAGGTGATGATGCTGGGGCCGCTGATAAGCGAGGCGTTCGAGCAGCCCGAAGTCTCCCTGGACGTCTTCACGTTGACCTCGGAGTCCCTCGACGCCCACATCCGGCTCCAGGCGGAGCGGATCCGGGCCGGCGCCATCGCCCCCGGGAGTATCGTCGTGCGCTTGCTCCTGCCTGATCCTCATCTCGACCTGCCGTATCCCGTGATCAGGCAGGACAAAGACGATCCACGGCTGCGAGAGCGGCTGCGCGCCATCACCGACCGGCACACGGAATCGCTGCGTACCGCGTTGCGGGACCTGCAGGCCGAGCGGTTCGTGCCGTCCGTCGACGTCCAGATCAGGCATGTGCGGCTGGTTCCGGCCTTCAAGCTCTACGTCATCAACAAGGCAGAGGCGCTGCACGGCTTCTATGAGGTCATCGAACGGCCCATCATCCTGGACAGCGGTGAGGAGATCGACGCGCTCGACGTGCTGGGACTGGGAGCCATGCTGACGCACCACGTCGAGGACGCCGTCCCGGACTCGCCGGGTTCGGTCTTCGTGCTGAAGATGCGGTCCTGGTTCGAGTCGGTTTGGAACCTGCTCGCCGAGTAGCGCTTCTGTCAACTCTTGGGCGGACCAAGGTGGGGGCAACCGCGGTGCGCTAACATGCCCGCATTATCTGAGCAACAGCTCCGGTTCCTACGTATGAGAAGGTCAAGCACACCGATCTCAGAACGACCTGACGCAGCGGGGCACCAAACCCACCCGTTGTGGCTACTCGATTGCGCCTCTGGTCGTGCGGACAGTCCGCCGCGTTTACCGTTTGCCGTACTTTCCAGCCAGCGCTAGCAATCCCGGAGCGGCCAGTGGGCGCACCTTCTGTTCCCTCCATGTCCTTTGGGGAACGCGCCAAACCCGGCGCAGGTCATGCGCTTTACCAGCAGGTTGTGGGCCATGCCATGGAACACGGCAAGGCGCACAGCGGGCACCACAACAAGAACTACGTCCTGCCGCTGACCGGCCCTCTGGCGCTGCTCCTGCGTCGTGAGCCCGGCATGTCGGCGACAGTGCGCATCCGGCGTGACGACGCGCTGCCGGTGGTGATCAGGACCTGGCAGAACGAGGCGGAGATCCTCAGGGCCGTCAGGGCCGCGCTGCCGCATGTTCCGGAATGCCTTTTCGAGGGAAACGGCTTCGCCATCCACAGCTATGTGGACGGAGTGCCGCTGTCCAGCGTCTGCGGCAACGGCAAACCGGTCGACATCCTGACCATCGAGGAAATCGCGCAACTCCTCGCCCAGATGACCCAGGTGCGCCGGGCCACGCTACCGGGCCTGCCGGCCTCGTGGCCCAGCAACGGTCAGGACAGCCAGGGCTTTCTCCAGACGCTGGCGCACTGTGCGGACCAGCAGATCCGACGGGCCAACCTCCAGGCCTTCGGCGGGCTGTTCGCGGCGCTGGGCATCCCGGAGGACGCGCTCACCCGGTTCGCCGAGCGGGTACCGCTGATGGCCCGGCGGCCGTACAGCCTGCTCCACGCGGACCTGCACCGGGACAACCTGATCGTCACCTACGGCGGCCATCCGTCACTCATCTGCGTCGACTGGGAACTCGCCACCTACGGCGACCCCCTCCACGACCTCGCGACCCACCTGGTGCGCATGCAGTACCCCGCCGACCAGTGGTCCGAGGTGATCGAGGCCTGGGCGCGAGCCATGGAATGGACTCGGCCCGCAGCCGTCATCGGCGTGGGTAAGGACCTGCGCCATTACGTCGCCTTCGAGCAGGCGCAGTCCGTCTACCCGGACGTGATGCGGGCCGCGATGTCCCTCGACGAATCCTTCGACCAGAAGGGCCTCGACGAGGCCACGTCGGCGGTGCGCCGCGCCCTTGAGGCGGCCCAGGCGCCCCTGCGGCTGCGCCAGCTGCCCAGCGAAGCCGAGATCGAGAGCGTTCTGTTCCGGTGGCGGATTTCCCGGGGAAAGGCCCGCAAGGGGCTCTTCTCCAGCTTCGGTACCGCGCACTGGAAACCGGACAGGCGTGTTCCAGAGCGCCCGGATTTTCCCTATCGGGCGGTGCGAGGAGCACTGCTTGCCGAGGGTGCGGCCCCAGCCGGCCGAGTTTTCAAGGGAACCGGTCACCTGAATTCGGTGGTTCGTGTTCCCGGGATCGAATTCCCCGTCGTCGTGCGGCGCAAGGTGAAAAAGGTGTTCCGTCGCGAACGCAGTTTTCTCAGCGAGCATGCCGTGCTCAGAGCCATCGAAAACTCGGGTGTTTCGGTGGCGGCACCCAGAGTGCTTGCCCTCGGCGAGAGCTACCCGGGAAAGTACCGGAAAGACAACTTTGCCATTCACACCTACGAAGGGCCGTTCGACATCGACCGGCCCCCGAACCACCCGGTGCACGGACTGCTGCCGCACGAGGCGGACCGGCTCGTCGACCAGCTCAGCGCGCTGAAGGACGTCGACTACACCCGACTCGATCCGGCCGCCGGTGAAGCGGGCTACAGCTTCTACAGCTATCTGAGCGAACAGCTCGTCCTGCTGGTGGAGAACCTGCCCAAGGAGTCGCAACAACACGCCAGGCAACTCGGCCTGCCGGATGCCGGACGGCTGCGGCAGATACTGGCCAGGCACCAGGTGACCGATCGCAGGCCGATCCTCCTGCACGGTGACCTGAACCCCTGGAACCTGGTGCGCCGGGACGACGCCATGGCGCTGACCATCATCGACTGGGAGATGGCGGTCGTCGGCGACCCCCTGTACGACCTGGTGCGGCACATGCACCTCACTCCCACCCGGCCGGAGATCCGGGACCGGATGTTCCGCCGCTGGGAACGCCTGCTGCCGGACGCCTACACCCATGCCTGGCAGCAGGACTGGCGGGTCTACCGGTGGATCGAGATCGTCCGTTCCGCCTACGTGGACCTGGACCGGCTGGTCACGGGAGCGAGCCTGGACGCCCCCAACGTCCGCCGGGCCGTGGACTCGTACGCCATGACACTGGCGGCGGCGATCGCCTCCCTGGGCCTGCCGGCCCGTGCCACCGCCAATCCCCATCTTGCTCGTGCTCTGGCCTAGAGAGAACATGAGTGCTCCGAATACCCGTTTGCCCACGGGTCCGCGGGGCCGGGCAGCGCTGCGCGGAGGGGGCGTGCATGTCGGGGCGGAACGGTGGTTCGGCGGGTGAGGACGGGATATCGCGGCTGAAGCGCTTTCAGGAGCGAGTGGAGCCGGTGGTGACCCGCATCCTGCTGCTCGGCATCTTCGTCACCGGCCTCACGGCCCAGTTCGTGAAGCCGGTCGGGGACGCCCTGGAGGGCAAGGCCTTTCTCGGCGGCGCCCTGCTGAGCCTGGTCGGCTACGTCCTGTACGACCAGGTGAAGGAGCTGACGTCGTCGGTCCGCGCCCCGACCCGGGCGCTGGTGAACTCCAGTCAGCTGGGCAGCTTCGTGAGTGAGGCCTTCGAGGCGCGGAGGGTCGAGATCAGTTTTCTCGGCTACACGGGCGAGACGCTTCACAGCACCCTGTACCACCACCTCGAAGACCTCTTCGACCATCCCGGCCCCACCCGCAGGGTGCTGGTCCGCATGCTCGTCCCGGACTTCGGCCAGCCGATGACGGTTCCCTCCAAGGTGGGGGAGCAGGACGTGCCCGTGGACGATCCCGACTTCCGCAAGCGCATGGAGCAGCGGTGCCGTGAATACGACGGCATCCTCTCCGAGCTCGCGGAGCGGCTCACGGCCGCCGGCCGGGTGCGTGTCGAGTGCGAGTACCGGCTGTATCCCGGAATCCCGCGCGACAAGATCTGCATCTTCAACCGGCAGCAGGTGCTGCACGGTCTGTACGACCTGTCCGTGCGGATGCGGCTGCACCACCTGGGCGACGAGTACTACGACCCCAAGGGCTACCGGACCGACCTGAACGTGTGGTCCCGGGAGGGCGTCGCCGGGGCGGCGGTGGCGACCTGGACCAAGCACTTCGACGATCTGTGGAACCTCGCGAAGCTCCCGCAGTGGCGACAGGTCCCGTCGGCCTGACCCGCGCTGCGTAGGCTCGGGCGCATGGGTGACATGGGCCTGCGTGAGCGCAAGAAGCGGCGGATGTACGAGGACGTGTCGGACATCGCCGTGCGGCTGTTCCTGGCGAAGGGGTTCGACGCGGTGTCGGTCGCCGAGGTGGCCGCCGCGGCCGGGATCTCCAAGCCGACGCTGTTCCGGTACTTCCCGGCCAAGGAGGACCTGGTCCTGCACCGGATCGCCGACCACGAGACGCAGGCGGCGCGGCTGGTCGCGGGGGCCGGGTCGCCGGTCGCCGTACTGAGGGCGCATTTCCTTGACGGGCTGGGGCGCAACGACCCGATCACCGGCCTCAACGACCACCCCCAGGTGCTCGCCTTCCACACCCTGCTCAACAGCACCCCCACCCTGGTCGCCCGGCAGTACGCCTACCTGGAGCGGTCGGAGGCCGCGCTCGCCGAGGCCCTCGGCGGCACCCTGGAGGCCAGGCTGGCGGCCGGCCAGATCATCGCCGTACAGCGGATCCTCGCGCAGGACAACTGGCGGCGGATCGTGGCGGGGGAGCGGGTCGAGGACGTGCGGGAGGACGCGGTCCGGGCGGCGGAGCGGGCGTTCGGGCGGTTGGAGCGGGCCATGACCGACACTGACTGAGGTCGGGTAAAAAATTTAACTAGGTTACATTTTCTCGTTTACGCTGTCCCCATGCAGCAGGAACTCGACGTCGAACGCGCCTACCACGACACCTGCCGAGCCGCCCTCGCCCGCATGGTCGAAGGCGCCGTCGAGCACGTCGTCACCGGCGAGGACGTCTCCGCGTCCGGTGCCGACGCCGAAGTGCTCGGGTACCGGCTGCGCAGCCGGGCCAAGGAGATGCGCGAGCTGCCGGAGGGCCCGCTGTTCTTCGGCAAGCTGGACTTCGCGGCAGGAGAGCACGCCGGGCAGAGCTACCGCATCGGCCGCCTGCGGATCAGCGAGGAGCCGACCGCCCCGCCCCTCGTCGTCGACTGGCGGGCCCCCGTCTCCCGCGCCTTCTACCAGGCCGGCCCCGACGACCCGCAGGGCGTGGCGGTACGGCGGCGGTTCGGCTGGGCGCCCGGCAGCCGCGGTGACTCCGCCGATCTCACGGGGATGGAGGACGAACGGCTCGGCAGGGGGGAGTCCGGCACCGGGAGCACCATCCTCACCCGGGAGATCGAACGGCCCCGCGTCGGCCCCATGCGCGACATCGCCGCCACCATCCAGCCCGACCAGGACGACCTGGTCCGCGCCGGCCTCGCCGACTCCGTGTGCGTCCAGGGCGCCCCGGGCACCGGCAAGACCGCGGTCGGCCTGCACCGCGCCGCCTACCTCCTCTACACCCACCCCCAGCGCATCCGCCGCGCCGGCCTCCTGATCCTCGGCCCCAACCGCACCTTCCTCTCCTACATCTCCGAGGTCCTCCCGGCCCTGGGCGAGACGGGCGTACGGCAGCGGACCCTGCCGGAGGAGATCGGCCGCCACCCGGTCACCGGCACCGACCCCCACCGCACCGCCGCCCTCAAGCACGACCCGCGGATGGCCGAGGTCCTGCGCCGCGCCCTGTACGCGCACGTCCGCACCGACGCCGTCAGCCCGCTCTCGCTCTCCGACGGCACGTACACCTGGCGGGTCTCCGTCGCCGCGCTGACGCGGATCGTCGAGGGGGTACGGGAGGAGGAGCCGCCGTACGCCGTCGGGCGGGAACGGGTGCGGGGGCGGGCGATGCGGGCCGTACAGCTCCAGGCCGAACGGCGGGCGGGCCCGCAGCCCGCCGCCTGGACCCGGCGCCTCGAACGCTCCCGTGCGATGAGCGCCTGCCTCGACACCGTCTGGCCGAAGGTGCGCCCGGAGGAGGTGGTGGCCGGACTCCTCACGGACGGCGGGGTGCTGGCGGCCGCCGCCGACGGGCTGCTGACCCCCGGCGAACAGCGGGACCTGCTCTGGGCCCGGCCGCCGCGCTCGTACAAGTCGGTCCGCTGGTCGGCCGCCGACCTGGTCCTCCTCGACGAGGTCGCGGGGCTCGTCGAACACCCCGAGGGCTATGGCCACATCGTCGTCGACGAGGCCCAGGACCTGTCTCCCATGGAGTGCAGGGCGATCGCCCGCCGGGCGGTCTTCGGCTCCCTCACCGTCCTCGGCGACCTGGCCCAGGCCACGACACCCTGGTCGGCGCGGAGCTGGGCCGCCGTACTGGGCCACCTGGGCAAGCCGGAGGCGGCCGTCGTCCCGCTCACCACCGGTTTCCGGGTCCCGGCGGCGGTCGTGGCCCTGACCAACCGGCTGCTGCAGCGCCTCGGCACGGACGTACCGCCGGCCAAGTCCTACCGCGGCGACGGCGAGGTGACGATCCGTCCGACCCGGGACGTGCCCGCGACGACGGTCACCGCGGTGCGGGAGGCCCTGGCCCACGAGGGGTCGGTAGGAGTCGTGGCGGCGGACGCGCAGGTGACCGCCGTACGCGAGGCGCTGACCGCCGCCGGCATCGAACCGGCGGGCCCGGACGAACTGGGCGCACGGGTGGCCGTGGTCCCGGCGAGCGTCGTCAAGGGCCTGGAGTACGACCACGTGGTGGCCGTGGAACCGGCGGCGGTGGTGGAGGGTGAGGAGCGGGGGCTGCACAGGCTGTACGTGGTGCTGACAAGGGCGGTGTCCCGTCTGGACGTGGTGCACACGAGGCCGTTGCCGTTCTGAGGGACGGCGGCACTCTCTGCGATCCTGTCCCCGATGCTCCTCTTCCTGGATGTCGACGGCACCCTCATCCCCTTCGGCGCCCCCGCCGACCGCCCCTACCCGGTCTACAGGACCGGCCACACCCCACCCAACCCCCTGCTCGCCCGCATCGACCCCGCCCTCGGCCCCCGCCTGGGAGCCCTCCGCTGCGACCTCGTGTGGGCCACCACGTGGATGGACGACGCCAACGCCTGCGTCGCCCCCTGGCTGGGCCTGCCCCCGCTGCCGGTCGTGGAGTGGCCGGACGAGGAGGAGCCGTCGGCCCTGCTGCACTGGAAGACCCGGCCGCTGGTGGCGTGGGCGGGGGAGCGGCCGTTCGTCTGGCTCGACGACGAGCTCACCGAGGCCGACCGCGCCTGGGTCGCCGCCCACCATCACCGGCCCGCCCTCCTCCACCGCGTCGACCACGAGTCCGGCCTGACGGACGCGGACTTCGCGGTGCTGGCGGACTGGCTGGCGGTCCATGGAAGCGGGGCCCCGGGGTCCTCGCCCCGCTCACCCGCCTCCGGCTCCTGCTGAGCCGGTCGGCCCGCTCGGCCATCCAGGTGGCTTCCGGGTATGGCGCGGCACACTTTTGCAAGCAGGTGCTTGCAATTGTTAGCGAGGGTGGGGCAGGGTAGAGGTATGGCATCGCTGAACGTCGGCAATCTCGGTGAGTATCTGCGTGAACAGCGGCGCAACGCGCAGCTGTCGCTCAGGCAGCTCGCCGATGCCGCCGGGGTGTCCAATCCGTACCTGAGCCAGATCGAGCGCGGGCTGCGCAAGCCGAGCGCGGAGGTGCTCCAGCAGGTCGCCAAGGCCCTGCGGATCTCCGCCGAGACGCTGTACGTCCGCGCCGGAATCCTCGACGCCGAGCGGGATCTGAACGAGGTGGAGACCCGTGCGGTCATCCTCGCCGACCCCACCCTCGACGAGCGGCAGAAGCAGGTGCTGCTGCAGATCTACGAGTCGTTCAGGAAAGAGAACGGCTTCGGGTCGGGCGAGGAGCGCGCGAACGACACGGACCCCCGGGCGGTCGCCGAGGACGACGACGCCGACAGCGACGTCGGCAGCGACACCGACGACAGCGAGACCGATCCGCGGCGGACGGCCGGATGAGCCGGCCAAGCGCGCCGACCGCCGCGCCGCGGACCACAAAACCCTCAGCCGAACTTTAATACGGGAGGACCATCACCATGGCCATCACCGACGACCTGCGCAAGACCCTCAGCGACCCGACCCCGCTCTACTTCGCCGCCGGCACCGCCGACCTGGCCCTCCAGCAGGCCAAGAAGGTCCCCGGCCTGGTCGAGCAGCTGCGTGCCGAGGCCCCGGCCCGGATCGAGGCGGTCCGCAAGGCCGACCCGAAGGCCGTCCAGGAGAAGGCCGCCGCCCGGGCCAAGGAGGCCGGCGTCAAGGCCAAGGAGGCGCAGGCCAGCCTCCAGTCCAAGGTCAACGACTTCATCGTCTCCCTCGACGGCGACCTCAAGAAGCTCGGCGAGTCCGCCCAGGACTTCGCGCTGCGCCAGGTCGGCGTGGCCGCCGAGTACGCGGTCAAGGCCCGCGAGACCTACGAGAAGGTCGCCGAGCACGGCGAGCAGGCCGTGAAGACCTGGCGCGGCGAGGCCGCCGACGAGATCGAGGACCTGGCCATCGCCGTCGAGGGCAAGCCCGAGACGGCCCCGGCCAAGGAGGGCGAGAAGAAGGCGGACGAGCCGAAGGCCGCCGAGGCCAAGCCGGCCGCGACGAAGAAGGCCCCGGCCGCCAAGAAGACCCCGGCCCCCCGCAAGGCCACCCCGGTCAGGAAGACCACCCCGCCGGCCAAGTAACCGGCGCACGCGTCAGCGGAACATACGGACCGGGCACCTTGAGGGTGCCCGGTCCGTTCTACGGGTACGGTGGCCGCGTAGGGATCGGGAGAGAGCGGGTGGTGACGGCATGCTGATGCTGGGATTCGCAGGGTTCCTGGGACTGCTGAAGATCGTCCTGATGGCCCTGGCGGCGTTCGGACTGGTCGACGCCGTGTTCCGGCGCGAGGACGCCTTCCGCGCGGCCGACAAGCAGAACAAGATGTTCTGGCTGATCATCCTGGCCATCGCCCTGGTCGTCAGCTACCTCTTCTCGATCCTCTCCATCCTCCCCATCGCGGGCCTGGTGGCGAGCATCGTCTACCTCGTCGACGTCCGCCCCGCGGTCAAGCAGGTGTCGGGCGGTGGCGGCGGCTGGCGAGGCCGCCGCGGGGGCAGCAGCAGCGACGGCCCGTACGGCCCCTACAACGGCGGCCGCTGAGGCGCCCTGTAAGGGGCGCTGGGGGTACCCCCGGCCTAAGGCTGGGGGAGGAACTGCGCGATCAGCCACGAACCACCCGCACCCGGCTGACGGCAGAAGACCCTACGGCGAGCAGCCGCTCTCAAACGCCCCTATCCAAAAGAACGACGGCCACGTCATCCGTCAGCTCGCCCCCATTGAGCTGCCGCACCTCATTGACGGCCGCCCGCAGCAACGCCTCCCCGGTCAGGCCGGAGGCCAGCTGCCGCCGGACCATCTCGACCATCCCGTCCTGCCCCAGCCGCTCCCCGCCCGAGCCCACCCGGCCCTCGATCAGGCCGTCGGTGTAGAGCATCAGGCTCCACTCGGCGCCCAGCTCCACCTGCATCCGCGGCCACCGCGCACCCTTCAGGAGCCCCAGCGCCGGGCCGTTGTTCTCGTACGGCAGCAGCTCGGCCGGCCGCCCGGGCCGGGCGACCAGCGGCGCCGGATGCCCGGCCAGGCACAACCCGGCCCGGCGCCCGTCCGGCGTTATGTCGACGGTGCAGAGCGTGGCGAAGATCTCCTCGTCGGAGCGCTCGTGCTCCAGCACCTCCTGGAGCGTGGACAGCAACTCGTCGCCGCACAGCCCCGCCAGGGTCAGCGCCCGCCAGGCGATCCGCAGCTCCACACCGAGCGCGGCCTCGTCCGGGCCGTGCCCGCACACGTCGCCGATCATCGCGTGCACGGTCCCGTCGGGCGTGCGCACGGTGTCGTAGAAGTCGCCGCCGAGCAGCGCACGGGAGCGGCCGGGGCGGTAGCGGGCGGCGAAGCGCAGCGAGGAGCCGTCGAGGAGGGGCGTGGGCAGCAGGCCCCGCTCCAGGCGGCGGTTCTCCTGGGCGCGCAGCCGCCCCTCCGCGAGCTTGCGCTCGGTCGTGAGGGAACGCTTGCGCTCGACGGCGTAGCGGATGGCGCGGCTCAGCAGCCGTCCGTCCAGTTCGTCCCGGAAGAGGTAGTCCTGCGCGCCGACGCGCACGGCCTCGGTGCCGCGCTCGGCGTCACCGGAGGCGGTGAGGGCCAGCACGGCGTGCCGGGGCGCGAGCTCCAGCACGTGCTTGAGCACGGCAAGCTCGCCCTCCGTCTCCTTGCCGCCCGGCGCCGGCAGCGCCAGGTCCAGCAGGATGCAGTGGACGTCGTCGGTCAGCAGCCGCTCGGCCTCGGTGAGGTTGCGGGCGGTGCGGACGCGGATCGAGGTGCCGGACGCGTCCCGCAACTCGGGCAGGACCGGCGAACCGGCCGGATCGTCCTCGATCAGCAGCAGGGTGAGAGTGGTGCCGCCGGTGTTCGGGGTGACGGCTTCCGTGCGGTTGGCCTCTTCCTTGAGGGGGCCGCCGCCCTGTGCGGGCGCGGCGGCCGGCGCCTGACCACTCTCCACGGCCGGGATCGCTCTCTGCCGCGGTACGGGTACGGGCATCGTGTTGGGTTCCTTCCCTCCCCCCGAGGGCATGGCGGGGCGAGGGACCTCGACCCACCCGACGGGGACCATAGCGGTACTGGGCGCCGCAGCGGAATGGTGTGAGCCGCGTCGCTCTGTCTCAGGCCAGCGTCATATGCCGTTTGCCGTACCGCAGTTGGACAAGAGGGCCGTCCGACAGGGATGACGAAGGTCACGTGCCGCCGGAGTTTGAGCGGGCGTTGCGGTGCACTGGGTCACATGGCCCAGCTCACGAAAGGGATATCACACCTAAACCACTTGGCGCTCAGGCATCCGGTCGTACCACCCCGAGGATCGGCATCGACCCCGCGCCGCCGAGCGACACCGTCCGCCCCGGGCGCGGGGCCTGGATGATCGCACCGTCCCCGATGTACATCGCGACATGGCTGGCGTCGTCGTAGTAGATGATCAGGTCGCCGGGGCGCATGTCCTTCACGTCGATGTGCCTGAGCTGCTTCCACTGCTCCTCGGAGGTGCGCGGGATCGGCTTACCGGCGCTCGCCCAGGCCTGCGAGGTCAGCCCGGAGCAGTCGTACGAGTCCGGGCCCTCGGCGCCCCACACGTACGGCTTGCCGAGCTGGGCGGTGGCGAACGCGACCGCCTTCTTGCCCGCCGCGGACGCCTTGGTGTGGATCTCGTCGAGTATCCCGGTGTCCAGCCAGGCGGTCTGCGCCTTGTAGGCGGACTCCTTCTCCAGCTCGGCGAGACGCTCCCTCTGTTTCTTCTCCAGCGTCGACTCGAGCTTCTCGGCGGCGGCGATCCGCTGCGTGATCTTCTTCTTCGCGGCGGCCTTCGCCTTGCGGCCCGCCTCCAGCCTGTTCCACTGGTCGGCCGCGTCCGCCGCGTACTGCTTCAAGTCCTGCTGGGTCTGGGACAGTTCCCTGATCAGGGCCTTGGTCGCCCGCTCGCCCTGGAGTACCCGCCCGGCCCCGTCCAGGAACTCGGAGGGGTTGTCGCTCAGCACCAGTTGGGCGGTGTCCGGCAGACCGCCGGTGCGGTACTGGGCGGCGGCCGCCCGGCCCGCCCGCTCCTTCAGCGCGTCGAGCTTCTGCTGCCCCTTGACGATCTTCTTCGCCAGGCCGACGATCTCGGCGGACTGCTTCCTGGCCGCCTCCTCGGCTGCGTTGTACGCGTCGGTGGCGACGGCCGCGTCGTGGTAGAGCTTGTCCAGCTTCGCCTGTACGGCCTCGAGGTCCTTGTCCGGCGGGACGGTCACGGAGGCGGCGGCGGAGGTGCTGGGTGAGGGGCTGGTCGAGGGGGTCGGACCGGGCGCCGCGAACGCCGCGCCGGGTGCCGCCAGCGCCGTCACCGCGCAGACCACCGTCACCGCCGTCGCCAGGATCCCGCGCCGACCCGGCCGGACGGTGTGCTTGTCCGGTCCCATGACCCGCCCCCCCAAAAAACTGATTAACCGTCAGTAACTTGTGGCACGTGGAGGATCGTGCCACGGCGTGGCGCAAAGCGACAGAGGTAACGGCAGGTGGGTTCCTCCCCGGTTTCCCCCCGAGCATGACGATCTCCCCGCCTTTGTGACGAACGACTCATCGAGATCGTTCCCACCCCGCCCCATCAGGCGTTCGGCGCCAACGCTCCCCACGCCACCGTCACTTCGCCCTGCCGCCAGCGCGCCGCGGAGTCGGTCACCGGCCAGTCGGCCGCCAGGTCCCGCACCGCCCGGATCCACCGCTGCCGGGCGCCGTACGACGCGTAGGGCGCGGCCGCCGCCCAGGCGCGGTCGAAGTCCCGCAGGAACGCGTGCACCGGCTCGCCCGGCACGTTGCGGTGGATCAGCGCCTTGGGCAGCCGTTCGGCGAGGCCGGACGGGCGTTCCAGGGACCCGAGCCGGGTCGCGAAGGTCACCGTCCGCGGTCCCTCCGCCCCGAGCGCGACCCACACGTGCCGCCGCCCGATCTCGTCACAGGTCCCCTCCACCAGCAGCCCGCCGGGTGCCAGTCGCCCGCACAGCCGCCGCCACACCTCGGCGACCTCGCCCTCGTCGTACTGCCGCAGCACGTTGGCCGCCCGGATGAGCAACGGCCGTGCGGCGAGCGGGATCTCGAACCCGCCGTGCCGGAAGGCGAGCCCCTCGCGCTCGTACGGCCGGGCCGCGGCGACCCGCGCGGGCTCGATCTCGACCCCGACGACACGCGCGCGTGGCGCGACGCTACGCAGCCGGCCGAGGAGTTCGACGGCGGTCCAGGGCGCGGCGCCGTAACCGAGGTCGACGGCAACGGGGTCGAGGGCACGGCGCAGCGCGCCACCGTGCGTGGCGGCGATCCAGCGGTCCATCCGGCGCAGCCGATTGGGGTTCGTGGTCCCGCGCGTCACCGTTCCCACGATGGGGGTCCCCCCGCTCGAGCGAAGCCGAGAGTGGGGGAGGGACGCGGCGCGGGCATTCATGCCTACGAGAGTAAAGCGCCCCGTCAGGGGCACGGGGAACTGCGCGCTCAACCCCCACCCACCCGCACCCGACCCCCCACCCGCACCACCCCACGCATCCCACCCTCGAACGGTTGAGCGACCAAAGGTAATGTGTCGGCAAAATCGTCCACCCTCGGAATGGGAATCCTCCCCTCCGCGTTGCACCCCGTTGGACGGCACTCGATGCCCTCCCACCGGCATGCCCGCACCGAGAGAGGACCGCCACGTGAGCCAGTACGTCAGCAGGCTCGGGCGCCGCTCCCCGTCGGCTGCCTCCCGGCTCCGCCGGGCCCGCCGGCCCCGCCGCGTCGCCATGCTCTCCGTACACACCTCACCGCTCCACCAGCCCGGCACCGGCGACGCCGGCGGCATGAACGTCTACATCGTCGAGCTCGCGCAGCGCCTCGCCGCGATCGACATCGACGTCGAGATCTTCACCCGGGCCACCTCCGGCGGCCTCCCGCCCACCGTCGAACTCGCCCCCGGCGTCCTCGTCCGGCACATCGACGCCGGTCCCTACGAGGGCCTCGCCAAGGAGGACCTCCCGGCCCAGCTGTGCGCCTTCACGCACGGCGTGATGCAGGCCTGGGCCGGCCACCGCCCCGGCCACTACGACCTCGTCCACTCGCACTACTGGCTCTCCGGCCACGTCGGCTGGCTCGCCGCCCAGCGCTGGGGCGTCCCCCTGGTGCACGCCATGCACACCATGGCCAAGGTCAAGAACGCCAACCTGGCCGACGGCGACACCCCCGAGCCCGCCGCCCGGGTCATCGGCGAGACCCAGATCGTGGCCGCGGCCGACCGCCTCATCGCGAACACCGCCGAGGAGGCCGACGAACTCGTCCGGCACTACAGCGCCGAGCCCGCCAAGGTCGCCGTCGTCCACCCCGGCGTGAACCTCGACCGCTTCCGCCCGGCGGACGGACGCAGGGCGGCCCGCGCCCGCCTCGACCTCCCGCAGGACGCCCTGATCCCGCTCTTCGCCGGCCGCATCCAGCCCCTCAAGGCCCCCGACGTGCTGCTGCGCGCGGTGGCCGTGCTCCTCGACGAGCGCCCCGAACTCCGCTCCCGGATCGTCGTACCGATCGTCGGCGGCCCCAGCGGCAGCGGTCTCGCCAAGCCGGAGGGCCTGCAGAAGCTGGCCGCGCGGCTCGGCATCGCGGACGTCGTCCGGTTCCGGCCGCCGGTCGGCCAGGAGCAGCTAGCGGACTGGTTCCGGGCGGCCTCCGTCCTGGTCATGCCCTCCTACAGCGAGTCCTTCGGCCTGGTGGCGATAGAGGCCCAGGCGGCCGGCACCCCCGTCCTCGCCGCCTCGGTCGGCGGCCTGCCGGTGGCCGTACGGGACGGTGAGACCGGCTTCCTGGTGCGCGGTCACGATCCCGCCGACTACGCGCGCGTGCTGCGCCGGTTCGCCGACGACGCCACTCTGGCGGACCGTTTCGGCACCGCCGCCGCCCGGCACGCCCAGTACTTCGGCTGGGACACGGCCGCCGCCGCCACCGCCGACGTCTACCTGGCCGCGACCCAGTCCCACCGCCGTCGCGTACGCTCGGCCCATGGGTGATGGTGCACAGGAACGGCAGGCCGCGCAGGTCATCGAGGGTGTCCTGAAGGACGCCGAACTGGAGTGGGAGAGCCCCGAGTCCGGCACCTACGTCGTGCAGCTCCCCGGCACCCGCAAGCTGAAGACGACCGTCTCCCTCATCGTCGGCCGCCACTCCCTCTCCCTGAACGCCTTCGTCATCCGGCACCCGGACGAGAACGAGCCGGCCGTCCACCGCTGGCTCCTGGAGCGCAACCTCAAGCTGTACGGCGTGAGTTACGCCGTCGACCGCCTCGGCGACGTCTACGTCACCGCCCGCCTCCCGCTCTCCTCCGTCACCGCCCCCGACCTCGACCGGCTCCTCGGTCAGGTCCTGGAGGCCGCGGACGGCGCCTTCAACACCCTTCTGGAGCTGGGCTTCGCCTCCGCGATCCGCAAGGAGTACGCGTGGCGGGTGTCCCGGGGCGAGTCGACGCGGAACCTGGATGCGTTCACGCACCTGATCGAACGCTCCACCGACTGACTTCAGGTCCATACCTGATTAGGGCCTGCACGACTCTTTCAAGGTGCCGCGCCACCATGGCATGCTCACGGCCGACGCACATATGAACGTCGTTCACAACCATGAAAGCCGCCATGGGAAGGACGTACGGAATGAGCACCGCCCACCACGGCACGACCGGCTCCCTGACCGGCCCCATCACCAGACGGACCCTGCTCGCCGGCGCCACGGCCGTGGCCGCGACCGCCGTGACGGGCGGCACGGCCCACGCCTCCGACGGACAAGTGCCCTTCCTCTGGCGGGAGTTTCGGCGCACCCCCTTCACCCACCCGCAGATCCCCTACGTCGGCCGGGCCGGGGCGGCCCGCATCCGCCGCCTCCCCGTCGTCGCCGATGTCCGGACGTACGGCGCCGTCGCCGACGGCGTCACCGACTGCGCCCCCGCGATCAACCGTGCCATCGCCGCTGCCGCCAGGGCCGGCGGTGGCACGGTCACCATCCCGCCCGGCACCTTCCGCATCGACGGCCTCATCCGCATCGGCCACGACAACGTGGTGCTGCGCGGCGCCGGCAGCGGTCGTACGACCCTGTACGCGACGAAGAACCTCACCGAGCTGATCGGCCCGTACGGCTCACGCTACGGCGGCACGAAGTCGGCGTGGTCCTGGGCGGGCGGGCTCATCTGGCTGGCGCCCGAGCCCCGTTGGGACTCCCTGGTCGCCGCGATCAAGGCGCAGGCCTGGCCCTTCGAGGGCTGGACGGGCAACAAGCGGGACGAGTGGGAGCAGCTGACGCCCGTCGAACCCGCCCGGCAGGGCGACTGGACGGTCACCGTCGCCGACCCCTCCCGGCTGTGCCCCGGCCGCCTGGTCCTGCTCCGGATCGCCGACGACCCGGCCCACACCCTCCTCCAGCACATGTCCGGCGGCGGCCCGGGACCGGCGTCGTACTACTGGGAGGACAAGACCAAGCTGCTGTCGTACGTCCCCTACGAGTGGCCCGTCCGGGTCACGGCGGTGCGCGGCCGCAGGGTGACGCTGGAACGTCCGCTGCCGCTGGACCTCCGCCCCGAGTGGAACCCCCGGTTCACCACCCACGTCCGCGAGCTGACCGGCTCCGGTGTCGAGGGCCTCACCCTCGACGTCATGGAGACCCCGCAGTCCCCGCACCTCCTCGACAAGGGCTACAACGGGGTCGTCCTGCAGTGCGCGTACGACTGCTGGGTGGACGACGTCACCGTCCGCAACGTCGACAACGGCTTCGGCCTGGTCGCCGCCTCCGCCTGCACCCTGCGCCGCACCCGGGTCGGCGGCCGGGGCGAGCACCACCCCTACTTCTGCCGCGAGGGCTCGCACGACAACCTGATCGAGGACTTCACCGTCGAGCAGCGCACGGTCCCCGCCCCCGCCGACACCCAGCTGCACGGCATCAACGTCGAGGGGCTCTCCTCCCACAACGTGTGGTCGCGCGGCGAGATGCAGATGGGCACCTTTGACTCCCACCGCGGTCTGCCCTTCGCCAACGTCCGCACCGACATCACCGTGAACAACAACGGCCGGCACGGCGGCGACGCCAACGCCGGACCGCTCTTCGGCGCCCGCTTCACGCACTGGAACGTCCGGGTGACCAACGGCCGCGCGGGCCTGATGCGCCTCGACGGCCTCGCCCCGTACTCCGCGACGGTCGGCCTCAACACGGTCACCGACTTCGACCAGACCGACGTACCGGACTTCACCGGCGACCTCAACTCCCGCCTGGAGCTGTACGGCACCTGGGACGCGGTAAGGCCGCGGAACCTGTACGAGGCTCAGCGCGCGCTGCCCCGGTAGCGGCCCGGCGTCACCCCGACCAGCCGCTTGAAGTGCCGGGTGAGGTGGGCCTGGTCGTAGAAGCCGGTGGCGGCGGCCGTCTCGCCGGGCGGTACGCCGTCGAGCAGCAGCCGGCGGGCCCGGCCGACCCGGCGGGACGTCAGGTACTGGTGCGGTGCGATGCCGTACGCGCCGCTGAACGCCCGTACCAGGTGGGCGGGGTGGGCGTGCAGCAGCCGGGCCGCCTCCGCCAGGGCGAGCCCGTCGGCGACCCGCTCGTCGAGGAGTTCGCGCAGGGCGCGGGCGAGGGCCGGGTCGGGGACCGGGGCGGCGGGTTCCCGGGCCGTGAGCCGGGGGCGGAGCAGCCCCCGCAGCCGCTCGCCGATGAGGGTGAGCCGGCTCTCGGCCTCCAGCTCGTCGCCGGGGCGGACGAGGGCGGCGTGCAGCAGTCCGACCCGCTGCCGCAGCAGGGGGTCGCGCAGGTCGGGCCCGTCGACGGCAGGCCCGATCAGGCCCGCTCCGAGGACGCTCTCGTCCAGGTAGACCACGCGCTTGCGGAAGCCGTCCGCGGTGGCGGGGGAGCCGTTGTGCGGGACGTGCGGCGGCAGCAGGGTCACGGTGTCGGCCGGGGTGCCGTGCTCGTGGCGTTCGAGGTCGTACCGTACGGCGCCGTCGTCCACGATGAGCAGCGTCCAGGCGTCATGGACGTGCATCGGGTACGCGTACTCGGTGAAACGGGCGTGGAAGACCTCGGTGACGCCCGGGACACTGGGGCGCCAGGCGGTTACTTCCTGCGTGACGGACTGCCGGGCGGCCATGCAAAGAACGTACAAGACCCGGACGGACCGCGCCCGGCAGTCTCGGGGCATGAGCACTCCCCGTACGGACGCCGTCCGTTTCGACACGAAGATCGCCGTGCTGCTGCGGGACGACCTGGAGCCCTGGCAACGGCTGAACGTCACCGCGTTCCTGGTCAGCGGCCTGGGCGCGACGCTTCCCGAGGTGGTCGGGGAGCCGTACGAGGACGCCGACGGGGTCGCCTACCTGCCGATGTTCCGGCAGCCGGTGCTGGTCTTCGAGGGCGGCAAGGAGACCCTGAAGGCCGCACACGAGCGGGCGCTGGGCCGCGCCCTGCCCCGGGCCGTCTTCACCGCGGACCTGTTCTCGACCGGAAACGACCGGGACAACCGGGCGGCGGTACGTGCCGTACCCACGGCGGAGCTGGACCTGGTGGGGCTCGCGGTGTACGGGCCGCGGAACGCGGTGGACAAGGTGCTGAAGGGGGCACGGATGCATCCGTGACCCGCTCCTTCGCCCGGCAGTCGTCCGGCAGCCGTCCGACAGGAGGAATCTCGTCCGGTGACCGGGTGATCTGATCATCGTAATTGTTGCGGCCGGGGCTGGATGTCGCATGTGACAGTCATGCGATACATCAGATTCTGCGGTGTGGCCGGGGTCGCGGCGGCGATGGTCACGGGGCTGACGGGCGGGACGGCGAGTGCGGCGGAGCCGGATACTGTTCCGTGCAGCGGGGCCGCGCTGGCCTTTGCCATCAACTACGCGCGGAATGGCGAGACCCTTGATCTCCGCCGTGACTGCACCTACCACCTGAGCTCCGCCCTGCCGGCCATCGGCAAGGACCTCACGATCCGGGGCAACGGTGCGACGATCCTCCGTGACGGTGCGAATACCGCCGCGTTCCGGATTTTCGATGTCGGTCCGGGCGGTGACCTGCGCCTGCAGGACCTCACTGTCCGCGGCGGATATGTCGTCAACGGGGACGGCGCCGGGATCCGCGTCACCAGCGGTGGTCGGCTCACGCTGTCGAAGGTCGATGTAGTCGACAACACCGCCTCGGCGAACGGCGGCGGCATCGCGGTGGCGTCGAACGCCTGGGCGCGCATCAGGAGCAGCTACGTGGCGTTCAACAACGCGGACACGGGTGGTGGCCTCTACACCGCGGGGTCCGTGTACGCCGAGAACTCCGAGTTCGCCCGCAACCACGCCCGGACCGCCGGCGGCGGGATCGCCGAGGTCGGAGGCAACACCTTCGTCGGCACGAGTGTGGTCCGGCGCAACACTGCAGCCGGGAGCGTGAAGATCGGCGGCGGCGTCTATGTCAGCAGCGGCACGATGGAGATCGACGACAGCAAGATCACGAACAACACCGACACGGGCAACAGAGGCGGCGGGATCGCCAACAGCGGGATCCTGAAGCTGGTGAAGTCCGAGGTCAGCGGCAACGTCGTGGGCGGCACCTCGGGTCGCGGCGGCGGCATCTACAACACGGGCGGGCTCACCCTCAAGGGCACCGACGTCTTCCGCAACAGCGCGAACGGCCCCGGCACCTCCGTGGGCGGCGGCATCGCCAACGACAGCGGATCCGTCACCCTCGACCACAGCACCGTCCGCAACAACGCCTCCACGGTGGCACCCGGCGGGGTCTTCACCAACAGGCTGATCTCGGTGACGGACTCGACCGTCACCCGCAACATCCCGACCAACTGCTCTGTCGGCCTGGTACCCGGCTGCACGGACTGACGCCGCCCGCGGCCACCCGCGGCCATGGGAAAGGCCCCGCGCTCAACCCGCCCGCACCCCCGCGTCCGCGTCCGCCCCCGCCACGGCCGCAGGCACCGGCCGCTCCGCCGGCAGCCGCCGCATCAGCAGCCCGTACCCGAGAGCCGCCGCCGTCCCCACGACCGCGCACACCCCCCACAGCCACCGCGCCCCGAACCGGTCGATGACCACCCCGGACATCAGCGGCGCGATGAGCGCGGCGGCCGACCAGGACAGCGTGTACATCCCCTGGTACCTGCCCCGCCCGTGCACCGGCGAGAGCCGTACCACCAGCCCCGTCTGGGTCGGCGCGTTGACGATCTCGGCGAGCGTCCACACGCACACGGTGAGCGCGAACACCCCGACCGACCCCGCGAAGGCGGTGAGCCCGAACCCGTACCCCGCGAGGAGCGACGAGACGACGAGCAGGGACCGCGGATCCCGGTGCTGGATGACCCGGGTCACCGGGATCTGCAGCACCACGATGAGGATCCCGTTCACCGCGATGGCCATGCCGTAGTCGGCGGGCGAGAACCCGGCCTCCCCCATCGCCACCGGCAGCCCGACCGACCCCTGCTGGAAGATCAGGGCGACGAGGAACGACAGCCCGACCACGCCCATGTACCGCCCGTCGCGCACCACGGTCAGCAGGCTGACCTCGCTGTCCTCGGCGGCCTCGGCGGCGGCCCGCCGAGGCCGCGACTCGGGCAGCCGGAGGAAGACGAGGACGGCGCAGACGGCGGTCATCCCCGCCTCGATCAGGAACCCGGCGCGGTAGCTGACCTCGGCGATGAACCCGGCTCCCATGGAAGACACGGCGAAACCCAGGTTGATCGCCCAGTAGTTGAGGGAGAAGGCCCGCACCCGGTCCTCGGGCCGCACGATGTCGGCCATCATGGCCTGCACGGCCGGCCGGGAGGCGTTGGAGGCCACGCCGACGAGGAAGGCGACGGCGGCGATGGCGACGGGGTCCTGTACGAACCCGAGCAGCGCGACGGCCGCGGCGGTGGACCCCTGTGCGACGAGCAGGGTAGGCCGTCGGCCCAGCCGGTCGGCCATCACCCCGCCCGCCAGGGACGAGACCACTCCGCCCAGCCCGTGCAGGGAGGCGACGAGCCCGGCGTACGAGGCGCTGTACCCCCGGTCCAGGGTCAGGTACAAGGCCATGTACGTGGCCACGAAAGCACCCAGCCGGTTGACGAGGGTGCTGGTCCACAGCCACCAGAACTCCCGGGGAAGACCGGAGACGGTCTCCCGGACGGCGCGTCGCAGGGCGGCGGACGACATGGTTCCCCCAGGGCAGGATGTAAGTGATGCGTGTGCTGAGTGGAACTTACTTACAGGTCGCTCGCCTGAGCCAGTCAATTAACAGATGCAGCCGACTGTCCGCCCCCTGGGACGCCCCGCGGCCGCCCGCCCGCCGCCCCGAATACGTGGATTACGCTCTGACCCATGGCCGACGCACCGTACAAGCTGATCCTCCTCCGCCACGGCGAGAGCGAATGGAACGCGAAGAACCTGTTCACCGGCTGGGTGGACGTCAACCTCAACGAGAAGGGCGAGAAGGAGGCAGTCCGCGGCGGTGAGCTCCTGAAGGACGCCGACCTGCTCCCCGACGTGGTCCACACGTCCCTCCAGAAGCGGGCGATCCGCACGGCGCAGCTCGCCCTCGAAGCCGCCGACCGCCACTGGATCCCGGTCCACCGCAGCTGGCGCCTGAACGAGCGCCACTACGGCGCCCTCCAGGGCAAGGACAAGGCGGCGACGCTGGCCGAGTTCGGCGAGGAGCAGTTCATGCTCTGGCGCCGCTCGTACGACACCCCGCCCCCGCCGCTGGCCGACGACTCCGAGTTCTCCCAGGCGGCTGACCCCCGCTACGCCTCCATCCCCCCGGAGCTGCGTCCCCGCACGGAGTGCCTCAAGGACGTCGTCGTCCGCATGCTTCCGTACTGGTACGACGGCATCGTCCCCGACCTCCTGGCCGGCCGCACGGTCCTCGTCGCCGCCCACGGCAACAGCCTGCGCGCCCTGGTCAAGCACCTGGACGGCATCTCGGACGCCGACATCGCCGGCCTGAACATCCCGACCGGCATCCCCCTCGCCTACGAACTCGATGCCGACTTCAAGCCCGTCACCCCGGGCGGCCAGTACCTCGACCCGGACGCGGCAGCCGCGGCCATCGAGGCGGTCAAGAACCAGGGCAAGAAGAAGTAACGCGAAACGGTCAAGCCCCTCACCTGCGCTTCAGCTGCGGGTGGGGGCTTTTCGCTGCCGGTCGTTCACGCGTACCTCAACGCGGGCGATCTTGACTCGATCCCTGTAGATCTCTACGACGTCGTACCCGAGGCGGTCATGGCCGGATACGCAGCCGCGCCGACCTCACGTGATGTCGGCCCATGGGCCGGTGGTCTCGTCTTTTGGCACCCAGAGCAGTGGCTGAAGCGTGCGGCAGCGTTCGTCCGCTCCCTCTTCCCAGGGGAACCGCCCGGCCTTGTCCGGCCAGAACAGCTGCGTGATGGGCAGTGGCGGTGTCTGGTAGAAGTCGATGCCCGCCCCGAAGAAGTCGTGGTACCAGCTGGGATGCACGGGCCGAACCGCCACGTCGTAGCCGTTGAGGACGTCGCTCCGGCGCTGGTCCGGCTCGAGTGGGCTGCCGTCCCGTATCGCTGCCCCAGCGGCGTTCGCCACGCGCATCGCGGTCTGTGACGGAAGGCCGAACACGCTTACCTCGGGACTGCGCAGTGTGTGCCACAGACCGATCGAGTAGCCCCAGTCGCCGGGGGCATCACCGCCGGCCACGCCCATGACGTGCCAACCGGAGTCCGCGACGCTCTGGGCAATGCGGCTGTCGCGTTCCTCCCACACGGGGCCGCCCCATTCCGTCGGGGCGCAGAGGAGGCAGAAGCAGGGGGAGACGTCCATCGGAGGAGAGTAAGCCTGCTCGCACCCGGGTCCGTCTCCGGGCCGCCCCGGGCCGGCCAGCGGCAGCAGCGACCAACGGGCACCCGCCCCAGCTGCTTCGGGACGAAGCGGTGGTTCCCCAGGCTCACCGCTGCGCTTTCGCCGGCACGGCCTCCTCAGCCGGGCGTCGCCGGCGGCGTGGCTGAGGCTGGACGGTGCTGACGCAGACGATGCCCTCCGATACGGTCCCGAGCCATGGCGAATGGCAGTGATGTGCCGGAGAAGGTGGCATGGATCCTGGTTCGGGACGACCGGGTGTTGGTGACGCGTAGTCACGGCAGAGATCGCTTTTACCTCCCGGGCGGTCATCGTGAGCCGGGCGAGTCCGACGGCGAGACCCTGGTGCGGGAGATCGACGAGGAACTGCGGGCGGCGATCGACCCCGGCTCCATGGCGCACTTCGGCACGTTCGAGATCGGCGAGGGCCATCCTGGGCACGGCCCTTTCCGGATGATCTGTTACACCGCCGATCACCGCGGTGAGCTGACCCCGTCGAGGGAGATTGCCGAGAAGGCGTGGTTCCGCTATGCCGATCGGGACCGAGTCACGGCCGTCGACGAGCTGGCTTTCGACGCGCTTCACGGGGCTGGGCGGCTCTCCTGATCCCGTGACTGCCGTACCGACCAGTAGCCTGCGACGGTCATCCGTGGCACACCTGGAGGGTCGTGGAAGCCACCGGTCGGCACCGCGGGCCGGCTGTCGCCGCCGCCTCCGGAACACGCCAGCCGTTCACCCTCCGTGGAGGAAGGGTGGTCGCTTCGTAACATGAGCGCATGATCAGGTCCGTAGGGCGGCGCCCCGGGCGGCGCGAGCGGCAGGAGCCGGTGCGTCGGCAGCGGCTGTTCGTTCTCGGTCTGGTCGGGGCCGTTGTCGTGGTGGTCGCCGCGGTGTTCGCATTCCGGGCCGGCCCCGAGGACGCGGCGTCCGTCGGCCCCGCCCGGACACCCCAACGGAAGCCCGGGACCACGGCGTCCGGGCGACCGGCGCCGCCGTACCACCCCACCGGCAACGTGCGGATCGCCGCCGTGGGAGACATCGTGATGGGCTCGCTGCCGGACGACCTGCCGCCGGATGACGGCGCCTCGTTCTTCGACCCTGTCGCCGACCTGCTCACCGGCGACGTGGTGCTCGGGAACCTGGAGGGCACGCTCACCACCGGCGGTTCCAGCAAGTGCGAGTACATCGAGGGTCCGAACTGCTTCGCGTTCCATGCCCCGCCGTCCTACGGCCGTCGGCTCAAGGAGGCCGGGTTCACGGTGCTGAACACCGCGAACAACCACATCGACGACTTCGGGGCGGAGGGCCGGCGGGAGACGTTCGACGCGCTGCGCTCCGTGAACCTGCCGTTCACCGGCCGCCTGGGCCAGATCACCGTCCAGCGGGTGCGCGGCATCAGGGTCGCGCTGGTCGGGTTCGCTCCCGACCGAGGGGCGAACGACCTCACGGACATCCCCGCGGCACAGCGGCTCACCGCCCGCGCCGCAAAGATGGCGGACATCGTGGTCGTCACGATGCACGCCGGTGCGGAGGGCTCGGACCGCACTCACGTGGAACCCGGCACCGAGTACTTCGTCGGAGAGGACCGCGGCGACAGCTACCGCTTCAGCCGTGCGGTGATCGACGCCGGCGCCGACCTCGTCGTGGGCAGCGGCCCGCACGTGATGCGGGGAATGGAGTTCTACAAGGGCCGTCTGATCGCCTACAGCCTGGGGAACTTCTCCGGCTACAAGGTGCTCGGCCTCGGCGGCACGCTCTCGACCAGCGGCGTGCTGCAGGTCACCCTCGGCGCCGACGGCACCTACGTGTCCGGACGCCTGCGCCCGACCGAGATCGTGGAGCCCGGCACGCCGGAGCCGGGCGGCGACGCGATCGACCTCGTCTCCAGCCTTTCGGAGGACGACTTCGGGTCACACGCCGCCCGGATCTCGACGGACGGGACGATCCGACGCCCGGTGCGCGCGTCCAAGTGAGATCGCGCAGGTGAACCGGGGTGAACCTCGGCCGGTCAGACCCGGTCCTGGAAGACGCAGTTCCACACGTGCGTGCCCGCGACGCCGCCGTCGGCGCGCACCGCCTCCAGCGTGTAGAAGTACGTGGCCCCCCGCACGGCGGTGGTGTCCGTGTAGGCGCGGGTCCCCGCAGGCAGCAGTCCGGTGTGCAGCGGCTCGTACGACTTGGTGGCCGCGTTCCACCGGTTGATCCGGTAGCCCGCGACGGTGTCGCACTCGACCGTCTTGTCGCACCTCCAGTTGATGGACGGCCCGGCCGCGCCGGGTCCGCCGGTCAGGGTGTCGTAGCCCATGCTGCCGAGGTCCCAGTCCCGGGTGACCGTCACGGACGGCCGGACGTCCAGCTCGGTGGCCTCGACGACCGACACCTTCGGGTCGTCCGGGGGCAGCGCATTGTCCCAGCGGTCCCTGGCGACGACCGCGTACACGTGCGTCTCGCCGTCCGGCAGGTCGCCGCACAGCACCGCGAGCGGGTCGCTCGTGCCCTCCCAGCAGGACGTGGAGCTGAGCCACTTGACCGTGCCGTCCGACTGGCGGGTGCCGTTCCAGACCACGTAGCGCTCGACGTCGTCGTCGGTCGAGGCCGCCCAGCTCAGCAGTACGCCGTCGGCGCGCGGGGTGGCCTTCACACCGGTGACCGGGCCGGGCGCGACGCGGTCGCCGGTGCGGACGACGAGCGGGGCGGACAGCGCCGACTCGTTGCCGGCCGGGTCCACGGCCGCGACCGCGTACGTCACGTACGTGCCCGCAGGCATGCCCAGGTCGTGGCAGACGCCGCCGGTGCCGGTCTCGTCGCTCCCCTGGGCGCAGGTCACGCGGGTGAGCGCGGCGGGGTCGAGGGTCCGGCCGGGCGAGCGGTAGACGTGGTAGGTCCCGCCGTTGGAGAAGTCCTCGTCGAAGCCGTCGGGCTGCTTCCAGTGCACGTCGGTGTAGTCGGTGCGGACCACGGAGCCCAGGGAGGTCGGGGACTTCGGCGGCGTCCGGTCGACGCCGTCGCCGGTGACACCGGCGTACGCCGACGGGTTGCCGAGCGCGTCGAGGGCGCGGACCCGGTAGTAGCGGACGGTGTTCACGGGTGCGTCGGTGCGGTACGACGTCGCGGTCGTCGTGCCCAGCAGCGTGAACGGGCCGGTGGCCGCGGAGGCGGCGTACACCTCGTACGTCGCCGCGTCGGCGGTCCCGTGCCAGGCCAGCGTGGCCCACCAGGCGTCCCCGGTGACCGTCAGACCGGTCGGTGCCGCCGGCCCCGTGCGGTCCACGGTCACAGCGGTGGCGTCGGGGCTGCCGGCTGACTCGCGGCCCGCCTTGTCGACGGCGCGGACCTCGTACAGGAAGGTCTGGCCCGTGGCGGGCGTCGCGTCCACGAAAGTGGGCGAGGCGAGCAGCGACGAACCGCTGACCTTCGCCCACTGGGTGGTGCTCAGCCGGCGGTACACGCGGTAACCGGCGAGGTCCATCTCCTTGTTCGCGGCCCAGCGCAGGGTGGTTCGACTCGTGTCCCGCTTGTACGCGGCGGTCAGGCCGGTCGGCGCGAGCGGCTTGACCTTGTCGACGGTGGCCTCGGTGCGCGGGGCGTACGTGAACGCGGCGTTGGCGGTGCCGGTCCAGGCGACGTAGTCCACGCGCAGCGTGTGCTTGCCGGCCGGGACGGCCAGGTCGACGGTCTTGCGGGCCGTGACGGAGACGTTCTTCCACAGGTCGATCTTCCGCACGCCGTCGACGTAGACGCGCATGCCGTCCTGCGTGGCGGCGGAGAGCCGGAAGGGACCGCCGGAGCCGAAGTCCCGGGTGAGGGACCAGCGGACGGAGAAGTTGTCCTTGGGGAGCGTGACGCCGGGCGGGTCGCCGTAGCCGTAGTTCTCGGCGATGGCGGAGTCGCAGGCGGTCAGCTTCGGCGTACCGCTGAAGGTGGAGTTGCCGAAGTACTGCGCCTTCCAGACGGGAGAGGCGCAGGTGACGGCTGCGGAGGCGGGCGAGGCCGTGATCAGGCCGCCGGTGGCGGCGAACACGGCCGTCGCGGCCGTCACGGTCAGCCGGGTACGAGTCATCACAGAGAGCGGGCGCCTTCCGGGCCTATGAGAAGCATGTGAAACAGGTGGCGTCTGTGTGACTCATGAGGCGGGGGCAGGGTTGCCCCGCCGGTCACGGCAACTGCGCGGCGCCGTGGTGGTGGGTGGAGGCCGGAGGGTGGTCCGGCCAGGTGAACGTGGAGTGGGGGGTGGGCTTGTCGCCGTGCAGGCGTACGAAGCGCAGGAGTTCGCGGACGATGCCCGCGTTGCCCATGGCCCAGCCGGTGCAGGGTTCGAGGGTGGTGGGGGTGGCCCGGTGTTCGATGTTGGACCAGCGGGCGCCGTCGCTGTCGCGGGTCGCGCGGGTGGCGAGGTCCGTGACGAGGAGGTGGGCGAAGTCGTACCCGTCCTGTTGCTCGGCGATGCGGTCGCAGGCCAGGGCGAGGACGCCCGCGGTTCCGCAGCAGCGGCCGTTGTTGTCCCAGAAGCCGGGGCGCAGCCGCCGGGGCAGGCCGGAGTGGGTGACCGTGTGCCAGCAGCGGTCGGCGAGGGCGGTCCAGGCGGGGTCGGCGGTGACGTCCCGCAGCAGCCGGAAGACCTGCGCGTCCCCGGCCGGCCCGTGGCACCAGCCGTAGCTGAAGGGCTCGATCAGCTCGGGGCGGTACTGAGGGGTGGAGTGCCGTACCAGGAAGCCCTCCGGCCCCGCTTGGTCGCGCGATACGACGTCCGCGGCGCCGGCCAGGGCCAGTTCGAGCAGGTCCGTCCGTCCGGTCGCCTCGCCGACGCGGGCGAGCGCCAGGACGATGCCGAGGGCGCCGTGCGACATGTGGTGCAGACGGGCCTCGACACCCGTGCGGTGTGGCCAGTTGACGCCTGCCGGAGTCCGTTCCGCGGTGCGGAGATAGGGCTCCAGGGCGAGTACGGCGAGTTCGGGGTCGCCGCACAGGAGCGCGCCGAGGCCGATTCCCGCGTTGCCGCCCATCAGCTCGAACAGTTCGCCCCAGCGGGTGCCGTCGAAGCGCGACCGCACGAGGTGCAACGCGCGGTCGGCGGCGGCACCGGCGGCCGCGTCGCCGAGTTCCTCGTGGACGGTCCGCAGGACGAGTGCCATTCCGGTACGGCCGAAGTAGAGGGAGTCGTCGCCGAAGCCGTCGACGGAGTCCGCGAGACTGCGGGCCGCGCGCAGGGCGGTGTCGGCGTAGGAGTCGTCGTCGAAGTGGCGCCATGCGTCGAGGAGTACGGGGACGACTCCGGCCGTACCGGTGTAGAGCGTGGGGTTGAGGCGGTCGTCCGAGGGCTTCGTCGTCCAGGCCAGCCCGCCGCCGGGAGCCTCCCGCGCCGCCCCGGTCAGCCATCGCAGCCCGTCCACCGCGAGTTCCTCGACCCCGTCGACCGCTTCCGGTGCCGGCGTCATGGGGCCACTCTCGCATGATCCCCACGGCGTGCCCAGGGGCCGATGGGCCGACGAGCCGCGCGGGGTCTCCCGACGCCGTCGAGGCGTACCCGGTCGCCCTCCCCGTCGTCAGATCGACAACGGCACCTGGTGGACCTCGTCCGCCGGATGGCCCGCGCGTTCGTGGACGCGCTTGACCGCCTCGGCCGAGGGTGCCTCGGAGAGGCAGTAGACGTTGCCGGAGTCCGGGTCCGCCCAGGCCCGTTCGAAGTGGACGCCCTCGTCCTTCTCGATGGCGAGGTCGGCCTCGTGGGCCTCCTTGAGCTGGTCGGCGGTGAGACCCGTCATTCCATGATGGACATCCATGAACTGGGGCATGGCTGCCACCTCCTGTCTCGCTCCTTCTCATGCTGCGCCCGTCGCAGCGGGCCCGCGCGCTACCGTTCGGGGTGTGGGGCGGCATCGGGTTCGGTGGATCATGGGCACGGTTGTCCTCGTCGCGCTCGGCACCGGCGGCTGGCTCGCCTTCGGGCAGCACGGGTACCCCTTCCGGGACGCGCGGGCCTGTGAGGGCAGCGACGTGCCGTTGCAGCAGATGATCGACGTGACCGGACTGCCGTTGCCGAAGGGTGCGCGGGACGTGCACTACGTCACCGACCGCGGGGCCACCGGCAGCGATCCCGAACTGGCCATCGCCTTCCGTAGCACCCGCACGGCGATGAAGGCCTATCTGCGCGCCCATCGCATCGTGGCATCGGGCCTCGACCGGCTCGACGACGGCCGCTTCGGCGTGGGGGACGTCGGTCCGGACCCGAAGTCCGTCGGGCTGTGCGGGCACGTGCCCCAGATCGTGGCCCCGGGGGTGGCGGTGGTGGCGCGGCTGGACGAGGTGGTCGACAGCGGCACCGAGATCGTCGAAGTGGACCTGCAGACGGAGCCTTTGGACCACGACCTGATCCGAGCCACCACGGAGGTCGTCCTCAGGGTGTACGAAGGGCCCCGGACCTGAGTCCGGGGCCCTTCGCCGTAGCTGACGTGCGCTGACGTGTCCGCTCAGCCGCACTGGCAGGGGCTGCCCGACTGGCAGCCGCAGCCGCAGCCCGAGCCGCACCCGCAGGCGCCGATGACCAGCAGGTTCTTGATCTCGGCGGGCTGGTCGGTCTCGTGCTGCTGGGTGGGGTCGGGCGTGGTGCTGGGGGATTCGGCCATGGATCCCTCCTAGAGGTCCCTAGGTGCCCTGGAGGCAGGGCGTGGTGCCTTTGCCCATTCCATGCCCGTTTCACTGGGCGCATCAACAGCGCACGGCGGCGCATGGGGGTGCCTCGCGCCCGCCCCGCACCTCGCGCGCCCCGCCCACCCGAGCGGTTACGCCCCCTCGGCGCCCGTCACCGGCTGGATGTCGGGCTGCAGCTCGTCCGCGTGCTCGCCGGTGACCAGGAAGACGACGCGCTTGGCGACGGCGACCGCGTGGTCGGCGTACCGCTCGTAGTAGCGGCCGAGGAGGGTCACGTCGACGGCGGTCTCGATGCCGTGCTGCCAGCGGTCGTCCAGCAGGTGCTGGAAGATCGTGCGGTGCAGCAGGTCCATCTCGTCGTCGTCCTGCTCCAGCTGGAGGGCCAGGTCGACGTCCTTGGTGATGATCACCTCGGCGGCCTTGGCCATCAGGCGCTGCGCGAGCTGGCCCATCTCCAGGATGGTGGCGTGCAGGTCGTGCGGGATGGCGTTGGCCGGGTAGCGCAGCCGGGCCAGCTTCGCCACGTGCTGGGCGAGGTCCCCGGAGCGCTCCAGGTCGGCGGACATGCGGAGCGAGGTGACGACGATCCGCAGATCGGTCGCCACCGGCTGCTGGCGGGCGAGCAGGGCTATCGCGCGCGCCTCCAGGTCGTGGTGGAGCTCGTCCACCTTCTGGTCGGCCTCGATGACGCTCTCGGCGAGCTTGAGGTCGCCGTCGAGGATCGCCGTCGTGGCGCGTCCGATCGCCGATCCGACCAGTCGGGCCATGTCGACCAGGCTGTCGCCGATCGAATCGAGTTCCTCGTGGTACGCGTCCCGCATCAGGGTTCCCTCTCGTATGCGTGGTCCAGGGGTTCCGGGGGCCGGGGCCCGTGGCCGAAACCAGCTGCGAACCCCACGCTCCCACGTTCCGGTCCCTACGCGTCCGTTTCTGCCACCCCAAATGAACCAATACTGGCTCCAAGGTGAACTCTGGGCGACGAGTGTTCGAGCTGACACCTCGCGGACTGTGGGGATGTCGTACCCCCTGCTTAACCTGTTTGCATGGACGTGAACGCGGCGGTCGCCGCAGCGGCAGCGATCGCCGGGGTGCTCACCGGTGTCATCGCCATGCTGGCGTTCCGCTGGAGCGAACGCGACCAGAAGCGACCGACCAGGACCTCTCTGCACACCGACCCCGTACTGCCCCCGGGCGTGGACACCGTACTGAGCGTGCTGCGCTCCTCCGCGGTCGTCCTCGACGAGGCCGACACCGTGGTCAAGGCGAGCTCGGCGGCGTACGCCCTCGGACTCGTGCGCGGTGGCAAACTCGCCATCGAGCCGATGCTCGCCATGGCCCGCGACACCCGGCGGGACGGCGAGATACGACAGGTCGAGCTGGACCTCCCGAGGCGGGGGACCGGACGGGGCGAGGCCCTGGCCGTCTCCGCACGGGTGGCGCCCCTCGGCTCCCGGCTCGTACTGCTCCTCGTGGAGGACCTCACCGAGGCCCGCCGCATCGAGGCGGTACGACGGGACTTCGTGGCGAATGTCAGCCACGAGCTGAAGACCCCGGTCGGCGCACTCTCCCTGCTCTCCGAGGCCGTCATGGACGCCTCGGACGATCCGGAGGCCGTGCAGCGCTTCGCCGGTCGCATGCAGATCGAGGCCACGCGCCTGACCAACCTGGTCCAGGAGCTCATCGATCTGTCGAGAGTGCAGAACGACGACCCGCTGGAGGACGCCGAGCCCGTCCGGGTCGACGAGCTGGTCGCCGAGGCGATCGACCGGTGCCGGCACCAGGCCGGCACCAAGCAGATCACCATGGCCGCCGGCGGCACCGCCGACCTGCATGTCTGGGGCAACCGCGGCCAGCTCGCCGCCGCCCTCGGCAACCTGGTCGAGAACGCCGTGAACTACTCCCCGGCCCGCACCCGGGTCGGGATAGCCGCCCGCCGGGTCGGTGCGACCGGCGGCGACATGATCGAGCTTGCCGTGACCGACCAGGGCATCGGCATCACCGACAAGGACAAGGAGCGCATCTTCGAGCGCTTCTACCGCGTCGACCCGGCCCGCTCACGGGCCACCGGTGGCACCGGCCTCGGCCTCGCCATCGTCAAGCACGTGGTCGCCTCGCACGGCGGGGAGGTCACGGTGTGGAGCGCCGAAGGCCAGGGCTCCACTTTCACCCTCAGGCTGCCGGAGGCGGGCGTGGCCCGCGATCGCGCATCGCAGCACCCCGACCCCGACCTCGAAGACGAGGCCGGTACCACCGAGTCATCCCCGTACGAACCGCTTCCCGCCCCGGAGGTCCTTCCGTGACCCGAGTGCTCGTCGTCGAGGACGAGGAGTCCTTCTCCGACGCCCTGTCGTACATGCTCCGCAAGGAGGGCTTCGAGGTCGCCGTGGCGGCCACGGGCCCCGACGGACTCGACGAGTTCGAGCGCAACGGCGCCGACCTCGTCCTCCTCGACCTGATGCTGCCCGGCCTGCCGGGCACCGAGGTCTGCCGCCAGCTGCGCGGCCGCTCCAACGTCCCCGTCATCATGGTGACGGCCAAGGACAGCGAGATCGACAAGGTTGTCGGGCTCGAAATAGGAGCCGACGACTACGTGACCAAGCCCTTCTCCTCCCGCGAGCTGGTCGCCCGTATCCGGGCCGTCCTGCGCCGCCGGGGCGAGCCGGAGGAGGTGACGCCGGCCGCCCTCGAAGCGGGCCCGGTCCGCATGGACGTCGACCGCCACGTCGTGACGGTCTCCGGCTCCAAGGTCGACCTCCCCCTCAAGGAGTTCGACCTCCTGGAGATGCTCCTGCGCAACGCCGGCCGCGTCCTGACCCGCATGCAGCTCATCGACCGCGTCTGGGGCGCCGACTACGTCGGCGACACCAAGACCCTCGACGTCCACGTGAAGCGCCTGCGCGCCAAGATCGAGCCGGACCCGGGTGCGCCTCGGTACCTGGTGACGGTGCGGGGTCTGGGCTACAAATTTGAGCCCTAAGTCCCCGACCGGCTACGATGAGCAACCCTCGCCGTCGGGTGGACGGAGAGGCTAAACGCCTGTTGAGCGTCGGTAAGACCCGGAGCATCCGGGCGCGATGCCGTGAAGCGGGAATCCCCTTGAGGGTGCACCAAAAGTTCGAGCCGTAGACGCTCGGCAACGCCAGGGGCGGGAACCGATAACCAAGGTTCCCGCCCCAGCTGGTTCAGGCGACGCTCAGCCCGCGTTCGTCGACTCCGAGGCCGAGTCGGACGGGGTGGCGCTCGCGGACTCCTTGTTCTTCTTGCCCGCCTTGGCGCTCTCGCTCGCCGTCGAACCCGCGGCCGGGGAGCCGGAGGCGGAGGTCGACGACGAGGCGGACGCGGAGGCCGAGGCGGACGGCACCGCGCTCGGGCCCCAGCCCGTGAAGTAGCTCTCGGCCGGCACGACGAAGGCGCGCAGGCTCACGTCACCCGCCTTGCTGAAGGTGAAGGTGATCTTCTGGGCGTTGCCGTCCTGGACCGCCTCGCGGCTGCTGCCCAGCACCGCGGAGGCGTTGTCCTTGCCGCCCAGGATCAGCCGGCCACCGCCGGGGATGGTCAGCGGCTGCGTCTTGGTGGCGTGCAGCTCGGCGGTCTTGCCGGTGCCGGCGACGACGATCGACTGCAGCGTCTCCGGCTCGGTGCCGGTGTTGAAGATGGTCGCGGAGACCACGGCCGGGCCGGTCGACGTGAGGTCGGGCTGGGTGATCACGGTCGCGTTCTGGACCTTGATGTCGCCGACACTCGTCGCCGCGTTGTCCGGCTTGATCTCCAGCGTCTGGGAGTTGTTGCCCGCGCCGCAGGCGGAGAGCGCGGCGACGGAGAAGGCGATGGCGGAGGCGGCGAGGGCGCCGCGTCGAAGGCTGCTGCTCACGGCGGCGGCAACTCCTTGAACGCACGGGCGGCCCCCTATAAAGCCGCCCTAAGTGTCTGTCAGCGGCCTTAGGTTACCGAGCCGTTCCCGCGCGGCCGCACCCGACCCTCCCCAAGCCCCTCGCTTGCCGCACGCGGGGGGTACGCACGGGCATCCGCAAGTGCCCCTTCGGCCACTTTGGAGCGACGCCCGTCCGGCATTCACATAACCCGTCCGCAACACCACGCGCAAAATTTCCGTGAAGGAATGCGCGACCGCCGGGAAAATTGATCACGCACTGCTTCAGGTGCGGCTTCACGTACCGTTCAGTCGGGCGTTCGGCCGGACCCGTGATCAATTCCGGAAACGTCCGGGATCCGGCGTCGGCAACCGAACGGAGTAGCGGAAGTCGTACGCTTGGAAGTGGACATATGGGGACGTTCCGTCACTCGGGTGGGCGTCCGGACGTGTGTAACGTGGGCGTTTCTCCTCGCCCGGAGAGCCGCTCCCACCTGCGAATACCTGCTTCCGGATGGCCCGCGAAGCACGTTCCTGTTGCTGTTGTCAAGCCCCGAGATATGCCCTGACCTGCGAAAACGCCATTCAGAACCGCCGGTTTCCGTGTTACCCTGGATAGCCACGGAAGGGGTACCTGTCACATGACGTTCAAGGTTGGCGACACCGTGGTCTATCCCCATCACGGGGCCGCGCTGATCGAGGCCATCGAAACTCGCCAGATCAAAGGCGTGGACAAGACCTACTTGGTGCTGAAGGTCGCCCAGGGTGACCTGACGGTACGTGTGCCAGCGGACAATGCGGAGTTCGTCGGCGTGCGTGATGTGGTCGGTCAGGACGGGCTGGACCGGGTCTTCGAGGTGCTGCGCGCACCGTACGCCGAGGAGCCCACGAACTGGTCCCGTCGTTACAAGGCAAACCTGGAGAAGCTCGCCTCCGGCGATGTCATCAAGGTCGCGGAAGTGGTGCGTGACCTGTGGCGTCGTGAGCGCGAGCGCGGACTCTCCGCCGGTGAGAAGCGCATGCTCGCCAAGGCCCGCCAGATCCTGGTGAGCGAGCTCGCCCTCGCGGAGAACACGAACGAGGACAAGGCCGAGGCCCTGCTCGACGAGGTCCTCGCGTCCTGACGCAGACGCAGTCCGGCTCAGCACGCTGAAGCTCCGCACACCCGAAATGCCGCGGTGCCCGATGACACTCTCCCTGTCGCCGGGCGCTGCGGCATGTTTGCGTCCGCCCTCGGGGAACCCCCGATACTAGGCGTGCCGGGCCCGGGCTGCTGGCTCGACCAGTGTCACGGAAGGGTCCGGTCAAGGCGTCGCGCCCGGCACTTCCCAGGCCATACCCACGCCAGGCCCGCACACAAACCTGACAGGAACCGATGTCTGACGATTCGCGTCCTTCGCGTACGGAACCGCGTACCGCACTGCGCACGGCAGCCGTGATTCCCGCCGCCGGCCGAGGCGTACGGCTCGGTCCGGGCGCCCCCAAGGCGCTACGCGCGCTGAACGGCACGCCCATGCTCATCCACGCCGTACGCGCCCTCGCCGCCTCCCGCGCCGTCTCCCTGGTCGTCGTCGTGGCCCCGCCCGACGGCGCGCCCGAGGTCAAGTCCCTCCTCGACGCCCACGCGCTGCCCGACCGCACCGACTTCCTCGTCGTCCCCGGCGGCGAGTCCCGCCAGGAGTCGGTCAGGCTCGGCCTGGACGCGCTGTCCCCGGACTACGACATCGTCCTGGTCCACGACGCCGCCCGCCCCCTGGTCCCCGTCGACACGGTCGACGCCGTGATCCAGGCGGTCCGTGACGGCGCTCCCGCGGTCGTCCCCGCCCTCCCGCTCGCCGACACGGTCAAGGAGGTCGAGCCGGCGGCCGCCCCCGGCGACCCCGAGCCGGTGCTCGCCACCCCCGAGCGGGCCCGCCTGCGCGCCGTCCAGACCCCCCAGGGCTTCGACCGCGCGACCCTGGTCCGCGCCCACGAGACGGTCACCGACAACGTCACCGACGACGCGAGCATGGTCGAGCAGCTCGGCGAACGGGTCGTGGTCGTCCCCGGCCACGAGGAGGCCTTCAAGGTCACCCGCCCCCTCGACCTGGTCCTCGCGGAGGCGGTCCTGGCCCGCAGGAGGCTCAACGATGGCTTCTGAGGTGATCCTCCCCCGGGTCGGCATCGGCACCGACATCCACGCCTTCGAGGAGGGCCGCGACCTGTGGTGCGCCGGCCTGAAGTGGGAGGGCGAGGGCCCGGGCCTGGCCGGCCACTCGGATGCGGACGTGGTCGCGCACGCGGCGTGCAACGCGCTGTTCTCCGCTGCGGGCCTGGGCGACCTGGGGCAGCACTTCGGCACGGGGCGGCCCGAGTGGTCGGGTGCCTCCGGGGTGACCCTGCTGACGGAGGCGGCCCGCATCGTCCGCGACGCCGGATTCCTGATCGGGAACGTCGCCGTACAGGTCGTGGGCCCACGCCCGAAGATCGGAAAGCGGCGGGACGAGGCCGAGAAGATCCTTTCCGATGCGGCGGGGGCGCCAGTGTCGGTTTCCGGGGCCACCACGGACGGCCTGGGTTTCCCGGGCAGGGGCGAAGGCCTTATGGCGGTGGCAACGGCGTTGGTCGTGAAAACGGCGTGACAGGATTCTTTCAGGGGCGCGGGGAACTGCGCGACAAGCCACAGCGCACCCGCACCTGACAACGGCGCTTCACGCACCGGTGCCACCCACCACCCTCCGCCCACTACCCTAGGTCCCGTGACTATTCGCCTGTACGACACCAACGCCCGGCAGATCCGTGACTTCGCCCCGCTCACCGCGGGCTGTGTCTCGATCTACCTCTGTGGTGCCACCGTGCAGGCGGCGCCCCACATCGGGCACATCCGCTCCGGCCTGAACTTCGACATCATGCGCCGCTGGTTCGAATACCGCGGCTACGACGTGACGTTCATCCGCAACGTCACGGACATCGACGACAAGATCATCGCCAAGTCCGCCGACCAGGGCCGCCCCTGGTGGGCGATCGGCTACGAGAACGAGCGCGCGTTCAACGACGGCTACGCCGCGCTCGGTTGCCTCCCGCCGACGTACGAGCCCCGGGCGACCGGGCACGTACCGGAGATGATCGAGATGATGCGCGGCCTGATCGAGCGCGGGCACGCCTACGAGGCCGACGGCAACGTCTACTTCGACGTGCGCTCCTACCCGGACTACCTCCAGCTCTCCAACCAGGAGCTGGACAACCTCCGCCAGCCCGAGGGCGAGGGCGAGACCGGCAAGCGGGACCAGCGGGACTTCGCGCTGTGGAAGGCCGTGAAGCCGGGCGAGCCCAGCTGGGAGACGCCGTGGGGGCGCGGCCGGCCGGGCTGGCACCTGGAGTGCTCGGCGATGGCCCACAAGTACCTCGGCGCGGCCTTCGACATCCACGGCGGCGGCCTCGACCTGATCTTCCCGCACCACGAGAACGAGATCGCCCAGGCCAAGGCGTTCGGCGACGACTTCGCCCAGTACTGGGTGCACAACGCCTGGGTCACCATGAGCGGCGAGAAGATGTCGAAGTCCCTCGGGAACTCGGTGCTCGTCTCGGAGATGGTCAAGCACTGGCGCCCGATCGTGCTGCGCTACTACCTCGGCACCCCGCACTACCGCTCGATGATCGAGTACAGCGAGGAGTCGTTGCGCGAGGCCGAGGCCGCGTTCGCGCGGATCGACGGTTTCGTGCAGCGCGTGGTGGAGCTGGCTGGGGGAGCCGTCGAGCCCTCGCCCGAGGTCCCGCCGGCGTTCGCCGAGGCGATGGACGACGACCTGGGCGTCCCGCAGGCGCTCGCCGTCGTGCACACCACCGTCCGGCAGGGCAACTCCGCCCTCGCCGCCGACGACAAGGAAGCCGCCGTCGCCCGCCTCGCCGAGGTCCGCGCCATGCTCGGCGTCCTCGGCCTCGACCCGCTGGCCGCGCACTGGTCCGGCGGGGCCGACAAGGGCGAGGACCTGCACGGGGTCGTCGACGCCCTGGTACGCCTCGTCCTCGACCAGCGCGAGTCCGCCCGCGCCCGCAAGGACTGGGCGACCGCAGACGCCATCCGCGACCAGCTGAACCAGTCCGGACTCGCGATCGAGGACAGCCCGTCCGGCCCGCGCTGGACCCTCAGGTCCTGACCTCCCCTGGATCTGAAGATCGACTGTGCCGCCCGGCCCCCCGGGCGGCACACTGCATAAGACGTACGTACGAAACGAAGCTCACGGAGACGGGTAACTCATGGCAGCCAACAACCGCCGCATGTCCGGCAAGAAGGGCGCGCAGATCGGCAGTGGCGGCCAGCGGCGCCGGGGCCTGGAGGGCAAGGGGCCGACCCCGCCCGCCGAGATGCGCAAGGGGCACAAGAAGAACCGCATCGCCACGGCCAAGGCCAAGCAGGCCCAGCGCCGTCCGGTGGCGCGAGGCCGAGGCGGCAAGGGCACGTCCGAGATGGTCGTCGGCCGCAACCCGGTGGTCGAGGCGCTGCGCGAGGGCGTCCCGGCCTCCACCCTCTACGTCCAGCAGTTCATCGACAACGACGAGCGGGTCCGCGAGGCCCTCCAGCTCGCGGCCGAGCGCGGCGGCATCAACCTCATGGAGGCCCCCCGCCCCGAGCTGGACCGCATGACCAACGGCCTCAACCACCAGGGTCTGGTCCTCCAGGTCCCGCCGTACGAGTACGCGCACCCCGAGGACCTGGCCGAGGCGGCCTACGACGAGGGCGAGGACCCGCTGATCGTCGCCCTGGACGGGGTCACCGACCCGCGCAACCTGGGCGCCGTCGTCCGTTCGGTCTCCGCCTTCGGCGGCCACGGCGTGGTCGTGCCCGAGCGCCGTGCGGCCGGTATGACCGCCGGTGCCTGGAAGACGTCGGCCGGTACGGCGGCCCGTACGCCCGTCGCCCGCGCCACGAACCTGACCCGGGCCCTGGAGTCGTACAAGAAGGCCGGCATCGTGGTCGTCGGTCTCGCCGCGGACGGCGAGCACGAGATCGGCGACCTGGAGGCCCTCGGCGGGCCCGTCGTCATCGTCGTCGGCAGCGAGGGCAAGGGCCTGTCCCGGCTGGTCGGCGAGACCTGCGACTTCCGGGTCCGGATCCCGATGCCGGGCGGTGCCGAGTCGCTCAACGCGGGTGTGGCGGCGGGGATCGTGCTGTACGAGGCGGCGCGCCGACGCGGGTGAACACACATCCGTAACCTCACCTGGGCGGGTCAATTCCGGCGTCCGGGACATCCTTGACGGGGTCCGGACACATCCGGCCGGTCAAAGCAGTGTCCTAACTCCACGTCACTCGGTTAGATGAGTGTGGACACCAGAACACCCCGCACGCCCACGGGGGACCGCTCGTCGGGATTCCGCTCCGGATTCGATTCCGGTCTCGACGACGCTCCCGCGCTGAGCATGGTGAAGGTGCCGAGCGATCCGGCGCAGGTCATCGTCAACCACGCGAGCTTCCGCGTGCAGCTGGGCGTATCGACACGGCGTACCCAATCCCCCCGGGTCGCACGGCACTTGAGCGCCACCGAGGACACCGCGCGCATCCCGGTCGTCGGCACGGCGGGCAGAGCGGCGGCGGCACCCGGCCGGCGCCGCCCGGTCGTCTGGAGCGGCAGGTCCGCGCCCGACGACACCGGCGCCCACCGGCTGCTCCAGGCCGTCCGGGGCGGTAGCGTCCGGCACGCGGAGGAGCCCGCCGGACCGGCCGGTGCGACCCGGGTCATCCCGCGCGTCGACGACCGCCACGACGCCCTCGACCAGACCGTCGAGACGCCCCTGGTCGGTCACCCGCGCTCCCCGGCCTCCGGCGAGAACCGGCTGCTCCCGAACATGCCGGCGGTGGGCAGCGCCTACGACGACCCGTCCTACGGCGACGCGTCCTACGGCGAACCCGCCTACGGCGACGACGAGTTCGAGGACTTCGAGGAGTCGCGGTCGGCCCGGCGGCACGGCGACGGCGACCCGGCCCGGCACGCCTACTACCCCGGCCGCCGGATGAACCTGGGCGTGGTCCTCCTCCCGCTCCGCATCTTCCTCGGCTTCATCTCCATCTACGCCGGCATGGGCAAGCTCTGCGACCCCGTCTACTTCGACGGCGGCAAGCGCGGCTCCATGGTCACCTGGCTCAACACGCTGCACCCCTGGGAGGTCGCCGAGCCGCTGCGCCAGTTCGCCCTCCAGCACCCGGTCGGCTCCGGCCTCGTCATCGCCTTCTTCCAGGTGATCGTGGGCGTCCTGACCGTCCTCGGCTGCTGGCAGCGGGTCGCCGCGGTCGTCGGCGCGCTGCTCTCCGCCGCGCTCATCGTCACCGTCAGCTGGAAGACCGTCCCCGCGTACGACGCCCCCGACATCATCTACCTCGCCGCCTGGTCCCCGCTGATCATCGCGGGTGCCCCCGTCTACTCCGTGGACGGCCGCCTCGCGGGCAGCGCCTGGCGACGGCTCGGCCCCCGCTCCGACATCTGGGAGCTGCGCGCGTACGTGCTGCGCCGTGGCGCCCTGATCACGGGCATCACCATCGGCCTCACCCTCCTCGTCGGCTCGCTCCTGGGCGGCGCGGTCCGCGACTCCAGCCGTGTGGTCGTCCCCGGCCCCGGCGAGGCGCCGCGCAACAACCTCCCCGGCTCCCCGCTGCCCGGCGAGTCGGCCAAGTCCCGGCAGAAGGCCCCGTCGGCCTCCACGGCTCCCTCCGGGGGCGCCACGGCGAGCCCTTCGCAGGCGGCGACCACCCCGGGCGCCGACCGCGCCACGAGCGGCGCCACCACCACGACCCCCAGCGAGACCCAGGGCACCACGGGTCAGGCCCCGCCCCAGCACACCGCCCCGGCGCCGACGACAGCGGGCCCGTCGTCGGGCGGCACCGCGACCGGCGGCACATCCACCAGCGGCGGCGGCACCGGCACCGGCACGGGAACCTCCGGCGGCGCCTCCTCCTCGGGCCAGCCCGGCCTGGTGGGCGGCCTCCTCGGCTAGACAGCCGCTTCACTCTGCCGCAGCCCCGCGCTTCAGAGGCGCGGGGCTGCGGCGTACCGAAACCGAAGGGGCGCGATGTGCCGTCTGCCGACTGCGGCACCGTCGTGGCTGGCCGCGCAGTTCCCCGCGCCCCTTACGGGGCGCTGCCGAGCCGCCCCCGTAAGGGGCGCGGGGAACTGCGCGCCAAGCCACGACGTACCAGCAGCAGACGACGTCGCTTCGCCCCCCGAAGGGGCGCGGGGAACTGCGCGGCCAGCCCGCACGTACCCGCAGTCGACGAACCGCCGGTCGCACCCCCTTGGAGGGGCGCGGGGAACTGCGCGAATAGCTCCCACGTACCCGCAGTCGACGAACCGCCGGTCGCGCCCCCTTGGAGGGGCGCGGGGAACTGCGCGAATAGCTCCCACGTACCCGCAGTCGACGAACCGCCGGTCGCGCCCCCTTGGAGGGGCGCGGGGAACTGCGCGAATAGCTCCCACGTACCCGCAGTCGACGAACGCCGGTCGCACCCCCTTAAGGGGGCGCGGGGAACTGCGCGGAAAGCCCCCACTCGCCCGCAGCCGACGAACCGGCCGCCGCCACCCCCCTCGGCCTACCGCCCCAGCGCGGCCAGTTCCTTTGCCGCCTCCGTCAGGTCCTTCGCCGTGTCGATCGCCCGCCAGTACGCCCCCTGCGGAATCGGGAACCCGGCCAGCTGCCGGCTCCGCGCCAGGTGCGGGAACGTGGTCCGCTCGTGGTCCCCGCGCTCGGGGAGCATCGCGGCGAACTCGGGGGAGAAGACGTAGACGCCCGCGTTGATCTCGAACGTCGACGGCGGTGCCTCGATGAAGTCCGTGATGTGGCCGAAGCCGTCGGTCTGCACGGCGCCCCAGGGGATCCGCGGACGCGCCAGGGCCAGCGTTGCCACCGCGTCCCGCTCCGTGTGGAAGTCGGCCATGTCGCGCAGCGAGAACCGCGTCCAGATGTCGCCGTTCGTGGCGTACCAGGGCCGGTCGGCGTGGGGCAGGTGCGCGGCCGCGTACTTGAGGCCGCCGCCCCGGCCCAGCGGCTCGTTCTCCACCACCGTGGTGACGGAGAGCGGCAGGTCGGCGGTCGCCAGCCACTTCTGCAGTACCTCGGCGAGATGGCCGCAGGAGACCACCACGTCGGTGACGCCCTCCTCGGCGAGCCAGGTCAGCTGGTGGCCGATGATCGGCGTGCCCGTGCCCGGGATCTCGACCATGGGCTTGGGCCGGTCGTCGGTGTACGGACGAAGCCGTGAGCCCTGGCCACCGGCCAGGACCACGGCTTGAGTGGGGCGCAACGCGGCGTTCGGATGGGTCATGGCCGAACTGTACGACGCGCCCCGGGGGCGGCTTCCTGTTGCAGGCAGGTCCCTTAAGGACCCGTTACCTGCTTACCGACCTGCGTTCACCTGCGCTCAGCTGTGCGCGGCCAGCACGCCCGACGCGAAGGACGTGTCGCAGACCGGGCGGGCGTAGGACTGGGCGCGCGAGGCGCCGTACATCCGCACCGCGGCCCGGCCCAGCGCACGGGCGATGGACGTGCAGTGCCTCGCCAGTGACGGGTGGCCGTTGACCGCCTGCTGGAGGTGGGTGAGGACCTGGCCCGGGTTCTTGTCCTGGAGCTCGGTCATCAGCTGCTCGCGCAGCGCGTCCTGCGGGGCCTGGGTGACGGCCTTGGAGGAGACGTGCGCGTCGGTCACGTCGGTCGCGGTGAGCACCGAGCTCCGCGGGGACCCGGTCCAGTTGACGCGGGTGACCGCGAGGGTCCCGGAGAGCACCAGGACGACGGGCAGGACGAGGGCGAGAGTGCGGCCGATCCGGCGGGCAGGGCCGCCCCGGTGGCCGCGTCGTGTCTGTGGGGTGGTGGAGTGCTTCACGCGTGTGAGGGTAGCGTGCGGTAATGATTTGGCGACATTTAGTCACCGGTTCGGGGGATGGAGAAGTGCCGTGTTTCGGGTACGGGGTTGACGCACACTGCTCGAAAACCACCCGCTTGCCGGGGTAAAACGGGGCAACGGAAAGGGCCCCGCAGCAGGTCGCGGGGCCCTTTCCGTCAACCTGGGTGAATTCACCCAGGTCGGAGGTTTCTCTGCTTGATCGACCAGTCGGATCGCTCAGTCGGAGAGCCGCTCACCCGTGGAGGTCGAGAACACGTGGGTCTCGCCCGGCCGCGGCACGACGTGCAGCGTGGCGCCCTTCTCCGGGACCGCGCGACCGCTGACGCGGACGACCAGGTCCTTGAGGTCGTCGCCGACCTTGGCGCTGCCGTAGACGTAGCCGTCGGCGCCGAGCTCCTCGACGACGTTCACGGAGACCGCGAGACCGGCCGGGGCGTCCTCGGTGTCCTTGGAGAGCGCGGAGGCGGCCTCGCCGTTGTGCTCGACGACGTCGAAGTGCTCCGGGCGGACGCCGACGGTGACCGTGCGGTCGCCCTTGTCGCTGGCGGCCTTGAGCGCCTCGCGGTTGACCGGGACGACGCTGTTGCCGAACTTCACGCCGCCGTCGGTGATCGGGACCTCGACCAGGTTCATGGCGGGGGAGCCGATGAAGCCGGCGACGAAGAGGTTGGCCGGGCGGTCGTACATGTTGCGCGGCGAGTCGACCTGCTGGAGCAGACCGTCCTTGAGGACCGCGACCCGGTCGCCCATCGTCATGGCCTCGACCTGGTCGTGGGTGACGTAGACGGTGGTGATGCCGAGGCGGCGCTGCAGCGACGCGATCTGCGTACGGGTCGAGACACGGAGCTTGGCGTCCAGGTTGGACAGCGGCTCGTCCATGAGGAAGACCTGCGGCTCACGGACGATCGCGCGGCCCATCGCGACACGCTGGCGCTGACCGCCGGAGAGCGCCTTCGGCTTGCGGTCCAGGTACTCGGTGAGGTCGAGGATCTTCGCGGCCTCTTCGACCTTCTGCCGGATCTCCGCCTTGTTGACGCCGGCGATCTTGAGCGCGAAGCCCATGTTGTCGGCGACGCTCATGTGCGGGTACAGCGCGTAGTTCTGGAACACCATGGCGATGTCCCGGTCCTTGGGCGGCAGGTGCGTGACGTCGCGGTCGCCGATGCGGATGGCGCCGGCGTTGACGTCCTCCAGGCCCGCGAGCATCCGCAGCGAGGTGGACTTGCCGCAACCCGACGGGCCGACCAGGACGAGGAACTCGCCGTCCTCGATCGCGATGTCGAGGCCGTCGACGGCGGGCTTGGTGGAGCCCGGGTAGATCCGGGTCGCCTTGTCGAACGTGACAGTGGCCATGGCTCAGAGGCCCCCTTCTACCGGCAGGAACGTGCCGGACGATCCGTTGTAGGAAGGTGGTTGGTGTAGTCCACTCGGGTAGGCCACGCGAGTGAACTGGATCAGGACGGTACCTGGCGTTCACCCCGTATGTCAGTACCTGGAGCCCTGTGAACTTCGCGGAAATTTTCGACAGGCCCCGCCTGGGACCTGGGTACACTGCACTGGCACGCACCCCCGGTGCGCGCACGCCTCCTTAGCTCAGCTGGTCAGAGCGCCGCTCTTGTAAAGCGAAGGTCGTCGGTTCGAATCCGACAGGGGGCTCCTCCAGCACGTGCGCCGCCAGTGCTTCGACTGGCGGCGCTGCCTGCGGCCGCGCATACGCGCTCCGGCACCAGGCTGTTCTGGGTGAGGCTGTCAGGGAACGATGTAGTTCGCGGCGCGGAACAGTTCGTACCACTCGGCGCGGGTCAGCGGGACGTCCGATCCGAGGGCGGCGTCCGTGACGCGCTGCGGTGTGGTGGTACCGATGACGACCTGCATCCGGGCGGGGTGCCGGGTGATCCAGGCGGTCGCTATCGCGATCGCGGGCACACCGTACTTCGCCGCCAGGCGGTCGATGACGGCGTTGAGTCCTGCGTGGTGCTCCGAGCCGAGGAACGGTCCGTCGAAGAATCCGGCCTGGAACGGCGACCAGGCCTGCACCGTGATGTCGTGCAGACGGCAGTAGTCCAGGAGCCCGTCGTCGCGGCTGACCGACTGCTCCAAGCCCTGCATGTTGGCCGCGACGCCCTGCGCGACGAGCGGAGCGTGTGTGATCGACAGCTGGAGCTGGTTGGCCACCAGCGGCTGCGTGACGTGGCGCTTCAGCAGGTCGATCTGGCGGGGCGTGTGGTTCGAGACGCCGAAGGCCCTCACCTTGCCCGCCGTCGCGAGTTCGTCGAACGCCCGCGCCACTTCCTCGGGTTCGACCAGCGCGTCGGGACGGTGCAGGAGCAGGATGTCGAGGTAGTCGGTGCCAAGAGCCTTGAGCGAGCCGTCCACCGACTCGACGATGTGTTCGTAGGAGAAGTCGAAGTACGGGCCTTCGCGGACGATGCCCGCCTTCGACTGGATGATCAGCTTCTCGCGCTGCGAGGCGGTCAGCTGCATGGCCTCGGCGAAACGGCGCTCACAGCCGTGCAGTTCGCTGCCGTACACGTCGGCGTGATCGAGGAAGGTGATGCCGGCGTCCATTGCGGCGGCAAGGAGTTCTCGTACCTCCGCGTCGCTCTTGTCCTGGATGCGCATCAGGCCGAGCACGATGTTCGGGACGACCATCTCGGTGCCGGGCAGCTTGAAGGTCTTCACGGTGGGTTCCTTGTCCGTAAGCGGTGTGTGGTGCCGGTATCGGGCGTCTCAGGCCGTCGACAGGCGGGAGATCTGCTCGGGAGTCAGCGTGACGTCGGTGGCGGCGGCCGAGTCGCGGATGCTCTCGGGGCGAGAGGCCCCGGGGATCGGCACCACCACGGGCGCGAGGGCGAGCTCCCAGGCCAGGGTCACCCGGTAGACGCTGACGCCCACCTCGTCAGCGACCTCTTGGAAGACGGAGTGCTGCGCCGAGAGCGCGGGCGCGCCGGCGATGCCGCCCAGCGGGCTCCAGGGCAGGAACGCGATGCCGAGTTCGGCGCAATGTTCCAGCTCGCCCTGGCTTGAGCGGAACCCGGGCGAGAACTGGTTCTGGACCGAGGCGAGTCGGCCGCCCAGGATCTCGTTCGCCTCGTCGATCTGCTGCACGGTCGCGTTCGAGATGCCCGCCATGAGGATCACGCCCTCGTCCAGCAGGTCACGGATCGCACCGACGGAATCGGCGTACGGGACGCGCGGGTCGGGGCGGTGGAACTGGTAGAGGCCGATCGCCTCGACGCCCAGGCGTCTGGCAGACTCCTTGGCGGCCTGCTTGAGGTGGGCCGGGTCGCCGTTCACGGTCCAGCTGCCGTCACCGGGCCGCAGGTGACCGCCCTTCGTCGCGACGAGCACATCGCCCGCTCCCGGACCGTACTCGCGCAGCGCCCGGGCGATGAGCTCCTCGTTGTGTCCGACCTCGCCGGCGTCGCGGTGATACGCGTCCGCCGTGTCGATGAGCGTGACACCGGCGTCGAGCGCGGCGTGGATCGTCGCGATCGATCTGCCGGCGTCGGGCCGGCCCTCGATGGACATCGGCATGCCGCCGAGCCCGATCGCCGACACCGTCCGCCCGCCGATCGTGCGTTGCATCATCGAACGTCTCCTCCGGATGTGGAAGACAGAAGACAGGTGGCCCAAGCCTTCTCGTACGAAGTCGTCTCGCGCGGTCGTCTCGCGCGGGGGCTTCGCTCACCGAAGGCCTGCCTGAGCGAGCCTAGGAATCGATGATTCACAAGTCCAACAGTCGCTCGTCATGACATTGAGAAGCGGCATGGATGAATAGAGCTCAGGTGCGGCAGCCCGCACACACCGTGCGCTCGGGGAGGTCGTCGCGGCGCAGGCCGCGGGCCCGTCCGACGGACGGCCTCGGCGGGTTTCCGGGGGCGCCCGCGCGGGAGGGGGCCTCAGTGCCGCCCGGCCACCCGGTCCGCCACCCGGGCCAGCCGGGAGGAGCCGGTGCTCGGGCGGAGTCGTTCGCGCTGGTCGGCGGCGCGGTAGGTGGCGTACATGCCCTGGACGCCGAGCCAGCGGAAGGGCTCCGGCTCCCACTTGCGGACCTTGTGGTTCACCCACGGCAGCTCGGTCAGGTCGGTGCGGCCGGCCTGGGCGGAGTCGAGCTGGACGAGGTCGCGGAGGGTACGGGCGGCCAGGTTGGTGGTGGCGACGCCGGAGCCGACGTAGCCGCCCGCCCAGCCGAGCCCCGTCGACCGGTCCAGGGTGACGGTCGCGCACCAGTCCCGCGGCACCCCGAGCACCCCGGACCAGGCGTGCTCGACCCCGACACCCGCCAGGGACGGGAAGAACCGCACCAGGATCTCGCGCAGCGCCTCGACGGTCGCGGCCTGGGTGCGGCCGTCGTTGTCCGTCCGCGACCCGAACCGGTACGGCACCCCGCGCCCGCCGAGCGCGATCCGCCCGTCGGCCGTGCGCTGCGCGTACATGTACGCGTGCGCCATGTCCCCGAGGGTCTCCCGGCCCTCCCAGCCCACCGACGCCCACTGCTCCGCCGTCAGCGGCTCGGTGGCGATCATCGAGGAGTTCATCGGCAGCCAGGTGCGCTTCTGGCCCTTGAGGTTCGCGGTGAAGCCCTCGGTGCAGCGCAGGATGTAGGGGGCGCGGACCGTGCCGTAGGGGGTGACGGCGTGCTGGGGGCGGATCTCGGTCACCGGCGTGGACTCGTGGATGACGACGCCGAGTGCTGCTACGGCCGCCACCAGCCCCTTCACCAGCTTCACCGGGTGCAGCCGGGCGCCGTGCGGGGTCCAGGTGCCGCCCACCGCGTCGGCGACGCGGATCCGCTCCCGGGTCTCCCCGGCGCCGTACAGCTCGCGGTCCTTCTCGCCGTACGACAGCTCGTGCTCGTGGAAGGCCTTCAGGCGGGCCAGCTGGGCCGGGGTGGTGGCGACCTCCAGCACCCCGCCCTTGTGCAGGTCGGCGTCGATCCCCTCGGCCGCGGCGACCGCCACGACCTCGTCGACGGTCTCGTTCATGGCCTTCTGCAGGCGTACGGCGGCCTCGTGGCCGTGCAGCGCGGCGTACCGGTCGCGGCCGGCGATGCCGTTGTAGAGCCAGCCGCCGTTGCGGCCGGAGGCGCCGTAGCCGCAGAACTTCTGCTCCAGCAGGGTGACCCGGAGGAAGGGGGCGGCCTTCTTCAGGTAGTACGCGGTCCACAGGCCGGTGTAGCCGCCGCCCACGATCACCACGTCCGCCGAGGCGTCACCGGCGAGCGGCTCCCGTACCGCCGGGAGGCCGTCGTCCGCGTACCAGAAGGAGATGCCGCCGTTGACGACACCGCTTGCCGATGTGCTCATGACCTGGACGCTAACCCTTGAGGGCGGCCAGTGTCTCCTTCGGATTCCATGCTTTTCCGCGCCCTCCGGTCAGCGGCCGGCAGCCGAGACCGATCAGCGCGGCGACGAAATGTCCCAGGTCGGTGAAGGTGGGCGACTCGGTCAGCGGCAGCCCGTAGACCAGCAGCACGGCCACGACGTACGGGTACCGCCACGGCGCCGCGATCCGGTACGCGAGCACCGCGATCACCCCGGCCAGCGCGTAACTCACCCCGATGTCCAGGGTGTTGACCGCGGAGTGCGGGGCGATGCCGTCGTGGATCCCCTTCAGCAGCGCGCCCTCGCTGATCAGGGTGGCGAGGACGTGCGCGGTCACGCACACCACCAGCCAGCGCACCGTGCCCAGCCAGCGTTCCGCCGGCGCGTGGAACACGGTGTAGAGGAAGGCGTACGGCAGCCAGTGTCCGCCGTCGATCCACATCGCGCTGGCGACCAGCACCCGCACCGGGTTGTCCGACAGCTCCCGGATGTTGGTGGACCGCTGCCGCAGGAACTGCTGCTCGAACTGCGGCGACATGTGGTGCAGGGCGACGGTGGTCACGAAGAGAATCGCCAGCCAGATGTACGTACCGGGGGCGCTGCGGACGTACGCCCACACCCTGCCGCCGAGTCCCCGGAAAAATCCCATGAGTCGATTCACGCACGATCGCAACGGCGGGTGTGTGAGTGACATTCCGGATGAGCTGGTCACCTCAGAGCCCGGGGCGCGATGCCGTCCGGCGGCCGCGGCGCGAGCAGCCCACCGCTCCTCGCACCCGGTACCGGGCCGGGGCCCGTGCCCGGTGTGTTCCACGGGCCGTCGCCCAGGACCACGTCCGGGTCGAACATCACGATCACGCCGGCCACCAGCAGGGCCACCAGCGGTCCGGCCAGCATCACCAGCAGGAACGACAGCAGTCCCACGGACGACGGGGCGCCCGGCGAGACCTCGTGCAGCCGGACCGTGACGGCGGCCATGCCCGTGTAGTGCATGCCGGTCACGGCCATCGCCATGACCAGGCTCGCCCCGAAGGCCGGCCAGGCCCCACGCACCGAGACCGCCGCCCACAGGGCCGCGGTGGCGGCGACCACCGAGATCACCACGGACAGCACCACCTCCGCCGTCCGGTAGCGCACGGTCCCGTGCATCTCCAGGGCGGCCATGCCGACGTAGTGCATGGCGGCCACGCCGAGTCCGGTGAAGACGCCCGCCGCGGCCAGGTTCGCGGGTGCGGTGCCCCGGTAGCCGACGAGGAAGACGCCCAGGGCGACCACGACGATCGCGATTGCGAGGCTGAGCATCGTCCGCTTCGGCTCGTAGTCCACAGGGGTCTCCGCGACGCCGAAGCCGATCATGGCGATGAAGTGCATGGTCCAGATGCCGCAGCCGAGCGACACCGCGCCCAGCAGCAGCCAGCCCGCCCTGCGGCCCGGCCGGGCGCGGCGCAGCGACCGTGTGGTGCAGCGCAGACCGAGCGCCGAGCCCAGGCAGGCCATCAGATAGGCCGTGATCGGTGTCACGGCGCCGTAGTGGAAGTTGGAGACTGTGCCGTTCATGGGAGCACTCCCTGCTGGTGTCTCACCGTGTGGTCTCGGGTCGTGGTGACGTCAACGGCCCGGCCCGGGCGCGCGGTTCAAGCGGGACGTGAACCGGGTCCCGCGCGTCCGCCGTTGTGTCGGTGCAGGAGTGAGCGCCGGGGACACCGGAAGGCAGTGGAGAGGGGAGGCGGGGGCTCGGATGGCGCACAGGCCGTGGCTCGTGTTCGGGCTGGAAGGGCGGAGCACGCAGGACGTGCGGGATGCCGTGGATCTCGGCTACCGCCGGTTCGACGCGGCGGAGGGCTACGGCCGTACGACCGACGAACTGGCCGAGGCGGTCCGGGACAGTGGGGTGGACCGGGAGGGGATCGAGGTCCTCTACCGGTTCGACGTACGGCCGGACGAAAGCCGGGCCGACCTCAAGGCCAGGCTCCAGGAGGTCGCGGCGAGGTTCGACGGGCGCCTCGACGCCGCGGTGATCGGCAATCCCGACGCGCCCGAGGAACAGGTCAAGGAGGCCTGGGCGGTACTCGGCGAGTTGAAGGAGGAGGGGACGGTCCGGGAGGCGGGGGTCGCCGGGGTCGCGCCCCGGCACGCGAACCTCCTCGTGGACCTCCGGCAGGAAGGGCGCGTCGACGTCGTCGACTTCGCACCGGAGGCCGCCGGGCGGGGGAAGGGACAGGGGCAGGGAGCGGGGGAGGGGTGGCGGAAGAACCTGCTCGACGCGTTGGGCGGGGAGGAGGACCTGCGCTACTACAAGGTGGTGCGGGCACTGGGGGAGCTACTGGGGCGGGCGGCGCAGACACCGTCGACACCGCCGGCAGAGCAGACAGCACAGACGGCACCGCGGACTTCACAGACACCTGAGGTATCGCAAGAGCCCCGGACGCCGCAGACGCCGCAGACGCCGCAGGTGTCGTCAGGGCCGCCGGTGCCGCGCGTGCCGTACCCGTCGCAGGTCCCTGCGCGATCCACCCCCACCCCCACCCCCGACATCGTGCTCCGGAACGACGACACGCCCCTCCCGGACGGGGTCAGGGACCTCCTGGTCCCCCTCTACGAGGAGCCGGAACGGCTGCGGGCGAAGGTGCGGGCTCATGCGGCGGGCGGGGCCGTGGACCGGGAGGCGGTCAGCCGCTGGCTGATGGAGGAGCGCGGGTTCACCCGGGAGGAGTTGGAGGGCCTCACCGTGCCGGACCGGGTGGGGCTGCGGGGCGAGTACCGGGACCTGAGGCTGGCCGACGTGCTCGCCGGGCACCTGGGCCCGAACCCGCGTGACCAGGCGGTGGCGCACGAACTCGGCTACGCCCTGCTGCACGACGCCGACACCTGGAAGGAGGTCCGGCCGGCGCTGAACACGGTCGCGTACCCCCCGGCGCCGTCGTCGGTCGCCGAGGCGGCGGCGTTGCGCGGTGTCAACACGGAGTCGCTGACCGGAGGTGTGACCAGGAACCGGGAGGACCCCGCCGTGCGACTGCCGCAGCGGATCACGCCGACGCCCTCCCGCACCCTGTGACGGCGGCTCACGCCGGGTAGGCGGCCATCCCCGGGGGCTCCTTCTTCCGGTGGCCGCCGGCCTTGCAGCCCGCGAAGGGGCCGGACGGGTCGCGTAGTGCGGTCATGACCGGGGAGAGGTAGTCCCGCTGCCACACGGCGGGCCCGGTCATCCCGGCCTTGGGGTTGGTCAGCTCCTGCCAGGCCATCCACAGGCCGTAGAGCTGGGCCACGGCCTCCTCGTGCTGCCACCAGCTGGTGCACCAGGGTGCGTTGGAGGTGACTTCACGGCCGTATACCGGCAGCAGCAGGTAACGCACCCAGAGGGTGAGTTTATGCAGGGCTTCGCTGTGCTCATCGCCTTTCAGATAGAGGATGAAGGGGTTCTTCGCCTCTTCCTCCTCCGCTTTCTTCTGTTTTTCTTCCATGAGGTGACTCCCGGTCGGTGAGGTCCTGTCGTCGGCACTACGGGAAAGCGGTCCGCGAGGTTCAGCCGGGTTGAACCGCGGTGTACGCGAGGTCCGTTGTGTCGGGCAGGAAACTCGTCGGAGAGTGAAGGAGACACACATGGCGTTCGATGAGGTGAACGATCCGCAGCGGGTTCAGAGCATCTGGTTCGGCGGTCCGATGAGCGACAACGCGAAGTTCGGGCTCAGGGAACTCGGCGAACGTTTTGCGGACTCGGAGAAGGTCTTGTGGGTGCTGCCCCGACGGCGTTCGGGGGAGACGGGCAGGCTGGAAAGCGAGGCCCTGATGGCGGAGTACCGGCAGGAAGCCGAGAATAACGGGTTCAAGGTCCGGCACGCCTACGAAGAGGCCGAATGGCTCGCCGGGAACCTGGATCCGAGCAAATACAACGCGCAGACCCTGCGCGACATCTACAACCTGGAGATGAGCAATCAGGGCTATATTGCGGCCAAGGACATGACCGCGATGCTGATCGGCTCCAGGGAGACGAGCCTGACCCTCGACCTGTCGCACCGGCATATGCTCACGGACGAACTCAACGACGTGGAGAAACACCCGGAATACGACGCGGCCGCCGCCTGGCCCGTCAAGTACAACAAGGCCGAATTCAAGATCATCGACCTCTCGCACGGGGAAAATCAGCTTGTGCGGGACATGATGCAGGCGGACGGCCTGCCATTCGGCCAGAAGTTCCCCGGAGCCGACCTGGAAGCGTCGATGTCTCCCCATCTCGACGTCAACGCCATGTTCTCCCGGGAGGGTACGAATGGGCAGAAGGTGATGAAAGCCGGTGCTGAGGCGTGGATATCGTACTACAGCACCCTGGTGAGCATGTCCGAAAAGGGCGGGCACATCACGCTCGCGAGCGACAGCGACACGTACAGCGTCAAGCCGGAGACGATCAATATCGGGAGGCCGGAATTCGGCCCCGGCTACCAGCGTGAGCGGGACAACTGGCTGAGCGCCAAGTTCAACACCCAGGACCCGGACCGCGAGATGGTGATCGGCTACATGGCCGTCAACGCCATCAACGACGGTATCCACATGGTGTACGGGGAGCCCGCCTACCAGGCCAGCCCGGACCAGCCGATGCCGCCGCGGGTGGTCCCCAAGGAGGCCTGGGACCAGATCACCATGCGGGCGTACGACGTGAACGGGGTGAAGGTGATTCCGTCGCTGAGCGTGACCAAGGAAGCCCAGAACTCCTGGCGGGTGAAGGACCAGCCCGACAACCCGGCGGCGCTGCACGAGCGGGAGCAGAGGGACGGCGTCTGGCAGTCGAAGTTGCCGGGCGAGAAGATGACCCTCCTCCACGCCACCAACCTCGGAGTCGAGAAGGCGAACGAGCGGAACATCGCGACGGATCTCCAGCAACCAGTCAAGATCACCTTCGTGGACCGGCGGCCGGCGACCACCGGCAACTCTCCGGACCAGACACCTCCCCGGACCCAGTCCCCGGACATGCAGGCGCTCCGGCAGGACATGGCCAACCTGCAGATCCCGAACACCCAGGACGTGGCCCAGAACGGCCCGCAGACGGGGCCGCCGGCCATGGCGCGCAGCAACAGCGCCCCCGCCAACAGCAACACGGGAGGAAGGACGGTGTAGCGAGCACGGTGACATCGGACGAGGTGTGGGGGACGGGCCGCGAGGCTCGTCCCCCGAGGCGTGGAAGGACGGCTATGAACGGGGAGTTGATGGTGGCGGCCGCTGGTACCGGCGTCGGGGCGTACTGCCTGGTGAGGGCGTTGAGGGAGAGCGGGCGGCGGGCGTTGGACCAGGCTCTGGGGTGGTTCCTGGCATCCAGTCTGGCCTTCGGGATCGCCGCCGCGGCCGTGTTGACACAGTGAGGTGAGGGGGCTGACGCAACGGTTCGGGCCGGGAGCGGAACGCCGCTCCCGGCCCGAACCGCGTTGGCGCTACGCGGCCGCGTCCTTCTGTTCCGCTGGCTTGGTCTGTTCCGTCGGCTTGGTGAGGTGTACCGGCGGACCCCCCAGCCGGGCCGCCGCCCGCTCGGTGATGGCCGCCGTCTCCGCATTCGCCGCCGCGGAGACGGGGCCCGCGTCCGGCTCCTTGTACCAGGGGCGCAGCCGGATCAGGGCCGGCCGGACACCGGTGGCGAGAAGCAGGGCCGTGCCCTTGGGAAGGGCGCGGATCCGGTCCGGCGGCAGCACCGACTCCTGGCGGTAGGAGTACGACCGCGAGGTGCCGTCCTTGCTGCGGGAGACGCTGGGGGTGCGCACGTCGTGCTGGCCCACCAGGGTGGAGATCTTCTGCACGAAGTCCGCGTCGTCCAGGCCCGCGCCGAGCAGCTTGACGGTCGCCGCGCTCCACAGCGCGTCCATGCCGGCCTCGCCCCACACCCGCGCCCCCTGCCGGTAACTCTGCAACAGCGTCACGACGTTGATGCCGCGGGAGCCGAAGTGCGAGTACAGGTCGGGGAGGTCGGAGATACGGCAGACGTTCGCCGCCTCGTCGAGGACCGCCGTCATCGGCGGGTCCAGCCGGCCACCCATCCGCTCCGCCGCCACCACACCGGCCCGCATGGTGGCGTCCGCGATACCCGCGATGACGCCCGCCGCCGAGCCGCCGCCGTCCTTGGAGAGCAGGTAGAGGGTGTCGCGGCCGAGGACGTGGACGGCCGGCACGAACTCGGGCAGGTCCGGGTCCGGGGTCACCCAGGCCAGGATCTCCGGGTCCAGGAGACAGGAGACGGTCTGCCGGGCGGTCTCGTAGATACCGTCCCTGGTCTCCACCGCGCCCCGGACGGTGCCCTGCAACTGGTCGGCCATCGCCGGGAGTCCGGCGTCCCGCAGCAGGTCGATCGGGGTGCGGTCGGCCGGGTCCGCGAGCCAGGCCAGCAGCTCGCGGACGTCGACCCCGCCACGCGCGGCGGCCAGGAAGAGGGCGGTCAGGGTGTTCTGGGCGGCGGCGATCCAGAAGTCCTTCTGGGAGGAGTCGTCGTTGACCGACGCCACGAAGTGGCCGGCGAGCCGGCGGGCGCCCTCGATCGTCGTGCACTCGCCGAGCATGTTCCACCACATGCCGCGCGGGGTGTGCGCGATGCCCTGCGGGTCGAAGGTCCACACGGTGCCGATCCCGGCGCGGGCGGCGCGGGTGACGGCGTACACGTCGGACTTGTTCGAGGTCAGCAGCACCGGGCCCTGCGCGCGCAGCACCCGGGGGATCGCGATCCCGGTGGACTTGCCGGCCCGGGGGGCCATCAGGTCCAGTTCCACGTCCTCGTAGGAGGAGCGGAGTTCGGGTCCCGAGGGGTCGAGGTCGCCGAGGAGGTTGCCGGTCTCGTCCGGGTGCAGGTGGTCGCGGCCCTTCAGGGTGGGGCGCAGGTCGCGGGCGCGGGCCGCGATGCCCTGCGGGCACATGCTCGCCAGTTCCCGGCGTCCGGCCAGCCCGGAGGGCCGCGCCAGCCGCTTCGTCACCAGCCGTACGCCGATGACGACGGGCACCGCGAGCAGCGCGGGCAGTCCGACCAGACCCGCGTACACCGCGCCGGGCGGCGCCCCGGGCCACAGCCGGGCCGGGCCGTCGGCGACCAGCACCCTGACGGTGGACAGCGCGAACGGCGGCGCGCTCCAGCCGTGCCCGCTGAGCCCGGCGCCCAGGGTGCCGCCGCACCACAGCACCGTGAACACCAGCAGGGACACGGCGGCCACCGCGACCATCGCCCAGGACGCCATCTCCTGACCGCCCACGGCGGCGGAGGGCCGCCCGGCACTCATGCGGGCCTCCGCAGCCGACCGAGCAACATGGTCGGCGGGTCGTCCAGGGGCGCGGCGCCCTGCGGGACGACAGCCTGTGGGGCGCCCTGCGGGACGGTCTGCGGGAGGGCCTGCGAGACGGTCTGGGAGACGGCCTCCACCGCGGCACCGGAACCGGCATCAGCCGTTCCGCCTGCCCCGATCGCCCCGAGGTCCACCACCCGGGGCGCCGTCACCCCGTTCGGTGTCCAGCGGGTGTTCGTGTCGTGGAGTCGGCGTTCCACGTCGGTGATGGCGACCCGGATCGGGATGCCGGGGCGGCCGCCGACCTTGATGAGGAAGCGGCCCCGGCCGGGCGGCTCCTCGTGGTCGCCGGACGTGCCCCAGCCGGGCGGGGACGACCAGGAGGAGACCAGTTCGATCTCCCGCTGGGACAGGCCCACGACCTTGCCCAGCTCCTCCATCTCCGCTCGCGGCAGACCCGCGCACACCACCATCCCGGCCCGCTCCACGAACCCGCGTGCCTTGGCCCGGTCCGAGTCCGTGCCCAGGGCCTCCGCGTCCTTCAGGGTATGGGTGATCTTCGCGTCGCCGAGGCCGAGCGAGCGGTTGAGGCGGGTGAGCGCGTCGATGCGGTCGACGATGCCGGAGGCGGCCCGCAGCGGTCGCCACAGTTCGTCGAGGACCGTGAAGAACCAGCGGCGGGGCGCCAGCCCGGCGTCCGCCAGCGCGTGCGCCGCGGCCACCGTGCCGAGCCCGTCCGACCAGGCGGCCAGCATCGCCGCGGCGGTCAGCTGGGTGTCCGCCTCCCCGATGCCGGAGATGTCGATGCACACGGCGGGCGCGTCCGGGTCGATCCTGGTGGACGTCTCGGAGGCGAAGGTGTCGCCGAGCGGGCCGTCCAGGATGCCCAGCAGGGAGCGGTGCAGCGGGTCCACGGCGTCCCGGTAGCGGGTGTCGTCGCCACGGTCCAGGGTCACCGCCCGCACCCGGTCCGGCCCCTCGGCCAGCACCCGCAGCAGATCGGGCAGGAGGACCGACCGGCCGGCCGGGGTGCGCTCGCGCAGGTGGTGCAGGACCGCGGAGAGCACCGACTGCTCGTGGTCGTCCATCGGACGGCCGCGCACGATGGTGATCAGCGCCGCCACCATGTTCAGGACACGGCCGTGCGTCTCGGCCTTGAGGACCTCGCCCGCCTCCCCGCCGATCCGGGCCGCCGCCGCGCCCATCGCGCCCGGGTCGAGGACGTTGATGCCGCCCCGCCCGCGCCCGATGGAGATCACCTGACCGCCCAGCGCCCGCACGGTGTCGGCGTAGTCGGGCTTGAGGTCGCCGAGGACCAGCGGTACGACCCCGGTCGCGGCGAGCCCGATCAGCATCCGGTTGACCAGCGTGGACTTGCCGAGTCCCGGCATGCCCAGCATGAACAGGGACGGGTTGGAGATGTACCGGGCCCGGGTGAACCAGTTCAGCGGGTCGCCGCACACCGTGGCCCCGGTGAACAGGTGCTGCCCGAGCGGCACCCCGGTCATCGGCGAGCCGGAACCCGCCGCGAACGGCCACATGCCGCACGCCTGCACGGTGGTGGCCCGCCACATGGTCGGCGGGTCCATGTGCCCGACGCGCCCGCCACCGGGTCCGGCCCAGCCGCGGGCCGGCACGTACAGCCGGTCGGCCGGCTTCTTCTCGCTGTCGCGCCTGCTCACAGTGCCTCCTGCAGCTGCTGCGGAACCAGGGTCTGCTCCCAGGGCAGCAGCCCCGCGGGAAGCGTGCAGTTGAAGGCGGCCGCCTGCATCCGGTCGGCGGCGCGCAACTGCACGCGCGCGGCGGCCGACAGGTTGCGCACGGTCACTCCGGCGTCGGCGAGTTCCGCGTCCGAGTCCACGGTGACCGTCAGCATCAGCGAGAACTCGACGAGCCCCGCACCGGCCGCCTCCTCCGCCGCCGCCTGCTCGGCCGCGCGCACCTCGGAGGCGGCGCGGGCCTGCACCATGCCCCGCCCGGAGGTCGCCATGAACTGGGCGCTGCGCCGGTCGGACTCCACGATCCGGGCCGAGGTGGCCGGGTCGATGGGCCGGTAGACCAGGGCGACCCGCTTGCGCCGGGTGCCGGGCGCCGCCTCCAGCAGCCCGCGCAGCACCGAGGACCGTACGGTGCCCCGCGGCGCCAGGGTCAGCAGCCAGGTCCGGGAGACGCCCGAGTCGTGCCGGTAGCTGCCGACGGTCTCGACCGCGGCGGCCGGACCGGCGTCCTCCCACTCCAGGCCGGTACCGCCGTGCTGGGCGCGGGCGTTGAGCACGTCGGGGGCGACCGCCGGGTCGTAGGCGACGCGGACGACCTCGGCGATGCGCTCCGCCGACAGCGGGTAGGCCGCGCCGCCGCCCGCGCCGACCAGCCCGCTCAGCAGGCCGGGGATCCGGATCGCGAGGTCGGTGAGGACGTCGTCCGGGGTGCGCTTCTGGCCCGGCGGGACGCCGTAGGTGAGGGTGACGTACGTGTGCATCTCGGAGGAGGCGCTCGGATAGCGCTGGACGACCTCCTCCATCACCGCGCGGGCGGCGGGCGGGGCGTCGGGGGCGATACGGGGCAGCACCTCGTTGGCGAGCCGGGTGCCCGGGTCGGGGGCGGTCTCCACGATCACGGCCGCGCCGCGCAGCCCGGGTTCGTGGGCGAGCCGGGCCAGCCAGTCGCCCCACATCGCCACCCACACGTCGACCTGGTCGGGGTCGACCAGGGAGCCGCCGTCGGGGTCGCAGCCGAGGACGATCGTGTACTGGCTCCGGGCCGCGTGCCGCAGCACCCCGAACGGCCGGTCGTAGGCGTCCCGGCCCTCGTGCATGGTGACCTTGTTCAGCAGCCCCGGCGGGCGGAACCGGCCGCCGGGACGGCGGGAGAGCGGGCCCGAGACGTAGAGGTGGGCGCCCTTGCGCTTGCGGCGGCGCCAGCCGATCCGCAGGGTCATCAGCTGGTAGACGTTGCGGCCGTCCTGGGTCCGGACGGCGAGCGGGACCAGGAACAGCAGCAGCGGTCCGAGCACGACCAGCGCCGCGGTCAGCGAGATCAGCGACACCAGCAGGGTCAGGATCAGCCCGCCGAAGACACCGAAGGTGCCGACGAGCCCGAGCGGACCCAGACCCGGCCTGCGCGGACGGCGCCAGTTCCCGTAGGTGGGATGGGTGACGGCTTCCGTGGACATGGGAGGGGGGGCCTCCTTCTCGTGTGAGGTGTGAGGTGTGAGGTGTGAGGTGTGAGGTGCGAGGTATGAGGTGTGAGGTGTGAGGTGTGAGGTGTGAGGTGTGAGGTGCGAAGTGCAGGGTGCGACTTGTGGTGCGTCGTGTGTGGGGCGTGGTGTGTGACGTGGAGCGAACCCGGCTGCGGGCTCAACTGTTGTGGCCCCGGTCGCCGTCCGCGTCCTGGACGGCGCCGGAGGCGACCCGGCCGACGAACTGCGCCGCGGCGACCGCGGCCGCCGCGGGCCCTGCCGCCGCCGCGGCACCGGCCGCACCGGCCGCGCCCGCACCACCCGCGGACCCGGCACCGCCTGCGGAGCCCGCACCACCCGCGGATCCGGTGGACCCCCCGGAGCCGGTCGAGCCGGCCGAACCCGTCGTACCCGCGGCGCCGTTGCCGCCGCTCGTGCCGTTGCCGCCGCTCGCGCCGCCGGTGCCCGCCGCGCCCGAGGGGCCCGCCTGGCCGGCCCCGCCACCGCTGCTGCCGCCGCCCACCGACCGGGCGCCCGAAGCGAGCGAGCCGGCCGTGGACATCGCCACGGACATGGCGTTGCCGCTGCCGAGCGCGGCCGTGGCGGGTACGACGAGTTTCAGCAGCGCGGGCAGCGCGATCGCGGACAGCAGCATCACGCCGATACCGGCGATGCGCTGGTTGATGTCACCGGTACCGTCCGCCCCGCCCTGGCCGCCCGCGGTGAAGATCGCCGAACCGGCGAACAGCACGAGTCCGGCGGCCGGCTTGTAGAGCAGCCAGGCGATCATCCAGCCGACGTGCTTGCGCCACCAGCCGCCGCCCCAGTCGGTCATCGAGGCGGCCGCGGCCAGCGGCAGCGTGCCCAGCAGCAGGATCATCACGCCGAGCCGCACGAAGAGCAGGATGGTCTGCACGATCCCGGCGACCAGCAGCAGGAACGCGAGGATCAGCAGCAGGAAGGACTCGATGTCGCTCTGGCAGCCGAAGTTGTTGAGCTGGTTCTGCGCGCCCTGGGCGAAGAGTTCGTCGGCGTACTGGTCGGAGAGCCGGGCCGCCGCCGTGAGGACGGTGGTGGCGGCGCCCGCGACCAGGATCATCCGGATGACGCCCTTGAGCGCGGTACGGCCCGCGTCCCCGCGCCGCTCCAGGGCCATCCGGGCGGCGGCGAAGAGCAGTGAGCCGACCGCGAGGTAGACCACGATGCCCTGTGTCTGGTCGTCGACCGCGCGGGCCGAGTCCTCCCCGGCCAGGGTCGGGATGGCGGTGGTGAGGCTGCCGAACACCGAGATGGCGGCCGACAGCACGGTGTTGGCGATCCCCGCGACGATCGTGCCGATGGGGTCACCGAGGAAGTCGAAGAAGCCCTTGGCCGCGTCGGCGATCGGGTTGCCGGTGGTACAGGTCGCCGCCATCTCACGCTCCCCACAGGAGGAAACCGCCGGGGCCGGAGACGGTCCGGACGGGGGTGTGCAGGGAGCCGTCGGCGGCGGCCTCGACCTTCCAGTCGCCGTCGCCCCAGCGCAGTCCGACGTTCGTGGCGGCGTAGCCGCTGGCCGTCTTGATGAGCAGCGCCACCGTCGCGGCCGACTTCTGGTACGACAGCACGGAGAACCCCGCGTACGCGGCCGAGGAACCCGAGGCGCCCTGGGGGGTGTCGGGCACCGTGGCGCGCTGGGCGACGAACAGGTCACGGCCGCGGCCCGCGACCACCTGCATCCGGGCGACCGACCGCCAGGCGGGCCCGCTCATCTGGGATGGGATGACGTGCGCGGCGAGCGCGGCGCCGGTCGGGGTGTGCGCGAAGCACCACCACACCGGTCCGGTCGTCATGGTGGGGCCCGCCGAGGCGGAGACCGGCACCCGGGTGCCGGACAGGTCGCGCCACTGCACGTCGGTGGGCACGGCCGTGGGCGGCGCGGTGTCCCCGTCGCCGGTGTCGTCGCCGGTGGCGCAGCCCTCGGGGCGGGCGCCGTGCATGGTCGGCAGGGCCACCACCTGCCCGCCGCGCGCCGAGACCGGGCCGCCGCCGCTGCCCGAGCCGCCGCCCCGGGTCAGCGCCACGACCGCGGCCACGAACAGCACGACGGCGAAGAAGCCCGCCGACAGCTGCCAGCTGCGCTGCCGCCAGAACGGGCGCGGACCGTCCTCGGCCCACTGCGGACGCGGGACACGGGTCTCGTCGCGTGAGCCGAGGATGTCCTCGCGCGGGCCGCGGCTGTTCGCGCGTGGGCCGCGCCGGTGCAGGCCCGCTGGTTCCCGTCGTACCGGGGTCTCGTCCCGCCAGGGGACGCCGAAGCCGTCCTGACGGTCGTTCGCATGGTCTCGCATGAGGGTCGTCTCCCGCCGGCTCACTGGAAGACGAACTGGATCAGCGGGCCGGCGGTGGCCACCAGGACACAGCCGCCGAGCACCATGCCGAGCCGGCCCATGTGCTCCGAACTCTCCCCGCGCTTGAGGGAGATGGCCATCATCGCGCCGGTGATCAGCACGCCGGCGACACCGGCCGCGGTGCCCGCCCAGGCGGCTATGCCCAGCACGGTGTTGACCTTGCCGGTGAGCTGGTCGGGTGCGTTGCGGGTGGGGTCGGGTACCGCGCCGTCGGCCAGCAGGACCGAGGCCGAGTGCAGGAGTGTGCTCATGATGCCCTCCGTGAATCATGATGAAAGCGGATGAAGGCTGATGAAAGGGGTACAGGTGGGCGTGCGGGGGCGCGTCACCGCGGGTACGGGTGTGGGGCGGGGTCAGATGGACAGGTCGCCCAGCGCGGCGACCAGGGGGCCCGCCGAGGCCGCGATCACGCAGCCCAGCAGGACGAAGAAGACGCCCCGGAAATGCTCGCCGCCCTCGCCCGGGTCGCCGCGGCGGAGCTGGAGCGCCATCTGGATGCCGACGGTGATGAGCCCGGCGACGCCGCAGGCGGACGCGGACCAGGCGAGGATGCCGAGGATCTGGTCGCCGTCGGCACCCGGGTCGAACGCGGCCAGGGTGAGGGGCAGGGTGGCCGGGGCGGTCGTGGTCATCGGCCGCCCTCCTCGTCCTCCGGGCGTATGCCGATCAGTTCGGCGAGTGCGGAGAGTTCGCGTGGCAGGGTCTTCGGCCGGTCGCCCACCCGCCAGGCCGGCACCCACGGCACCCGCTGGACCGGCGCGACCGACCCGATGATCCGCACCCGGCGGGCCAGACTGAACGGCAGCCGTCCCGGGGCGTCCGCGACCAGGACCAGCGCCAGCAGGTCCAGGCCCCCGGGGGCGCGTCCCTCGCGCAGCGCGTTCAGGACCTGGGCCACCGCCTGGAGGCCGTCGGCGTTGGTACGGCCCACGACCATGAGGCGGCTCGGCTCGCCGGCGGCCGGGTCGGGCCACCGGCTCCCCGCGTCCATGCCCCCGAAGAGCCCCGCCAGCGTGCTGGCACCGGCCCCGCCGTGCGCCTTCACCCAGCACACGGTCCGCTGTGCGCGGCGGCCGGTCCGGGGCGGTTCGGACTCCGGCGGCGCGTTCCAGGAGGCCGCGGGATCGGGCACCGCCGGGGGCGGCGCCCCGGTCCGACGCCGATGCCGGCGGCTCTGCACGGGCGCGCCGGGCACGGGGGCCGGTTCGGGTGCGGCTTCGGGCGCGGGCACGTGGGCCGGTGCGGGCGCCGACAGGTATGCCGGCATGGGTTCCGGTGCGGGTGCCGACAGGTACGCCGATATGGGTTCCGGTGCGGGCGCTGCTGTGGCGGCCGGTGCGGGTGCTGCCGGTGTCGACAACGGCACCGGCACCGGAACGGAGGTGGTGGGGGCGTCGGTTCCGCCGTAGGCGGTCGGGCCGCGTACCCAGGACTGCGGTCCCGGCGGAGTGGTCGGTGGAGCGGTCATGCGCGTGCCGCCTTGTCTCTCATGTCGTTGATGCCCATCCGGTTTCCCATGGTTTGAACCGGTTTGCTTTCCGGCCCGTTTGAGTCTCACGAGTCCGTTGGACCTCACAACGCACGGTCACCCCAGACGGTTCAAGGCACCGGCGGCCGGTTCCACGGCGGACGGCCGGAAGGGAGAAGGCACACACATGAGTTCAGGTTCGGAAGAGGGAACGGGCGACGGCGCCGACGGGGCGGCCTCGGCCGCCGTGCGCAACGCGCTGGCCGCATCCGGCTGCGGCTGCCTGCTGTCACCGGTGGTGCTGCTCGGCGGGGTGATCGTGATCATCGTCATCGGCGGCTTCGGGGTGATCCTGGCGCCCCTGATCGCGCTGATCACGGCGTTCGGCGGGGGCGGCGGAGGCGGCGGACAGCCCTCCGCGGACGACCTGATCGCGGTGTTCCAGGGCGACGGCAAGGGGGAGCTCGACCCCGCCGCCGTCCCCGCCGATCTCGTCGACCCCATCCAGAAGGCGGGCGCGCTGTGCGACGCGATCGGGCCGACGGTGATCGCCGCGCAGATCGAGCGCGAGTCGAACTTCAACCGGACCCTGGTCGGACCGGACGGCTCCCAGGGCATCTCACAGCTGCCGCCCGCGGTCTTCGCGCGGTTCGGCGAGGACGAGGACGGCAACGGCAAGACGTCGGCACTCGATCCGGCCGACTCGATCCTCGCGCAGGGCCGTTTCCTGTGCGATCTCGCCGGCCAGGCCCAGCAGCTCATCGACAGCGGCGCGGCGAACGGCTCCGTCCTGGACCTCGCCCTGGTCGGCTACGACCAGGGGCTGGACGCCGTCCGTCAGGCCCGGGGCGTGCCGAAGACCAACGAGGCCCAGGGCTACGTGGCCGGGGTGCGGGCCCTGCTGGCCAAGTACGAGGGCCTCGTCACGCCACCACCGTCGACGACCTCGCCGCCCGCCCCGCCGCCCGCCGCCGCGACGCCCGCTCCTGACACCCAGTGAAGTGAGGAGTACGACCATGGAGACCAACCACGGGGGCGACCGGGAGAACGGCGGTCAAGTCGACGTGTTCCTCTCCGACGACGGAGCGGCGCTCGTCGACGGTGTGCCGCTGTTCCCCGAAGCCGGCCGGTCCGTCCAGGAACTGGTCCTGGACCTGCTCCAACGGCAGGCACGGGAACGGGGGGCACCGGTCACGGCATGGGTGCACGACCGCCCCGGCGCGACCCGCTTCCACCTGGAGGTCGCCCCGGACGGCTCCAGCCACGTCCTCCCCACGACGCCCGCGCCCACGCCCCCGCCTCCGACGCCCGACCCCCCGCCGCCGCCCCCGACGCCCGCGCCCCCGGCGGCCGTCCGCCCCGCTGCCCCCCTCGTCCCGGCCTCCCTCGTCCCGGCCCCCCTCGCGGCTCGGATGAAGCGGCTCGTCGACGACGTGGCCGTGCGCGAGCTGGAGCAGGCGTACGAACTGGCGAGCACCCTGCGGAGGCGGCTCGCGCAGGTGGACGGCGGTACGCATCCGTACGTGTGGGAGGTGCGGGCGCTGGAATCCGTGCTCGCCCGGCTGCGCGACGGACGGCGGCAGACCGTCGCGCTCGCGCTGGCCGTGGCCCGGGTCCGCTGCCGCGGCGGGGATCCGCGGGCCGCCGACGCCGTGGCCCGTGCCGCCGCGGCCTGGGGCGCCCTCGACGACGCGCGGGCCCTGCACGGTCACGGCCGTGAACTGCTCGGACTGTGGGATGAGTTGGCGCGGCGCGAGCTGCTGCCGCCGACCCATGCCGAGGTGGTGGCGGCGGTCCGCCGGCACCTCGACGGGGTCGTACACCAGGCGTCAACGGAACGTGGATCCCGGCCCGGCACACTCGGACCGGTTTGAGGGCCACCGGCAGCGGCTCTCGCCGCCGCACCCCGCCCAGGTCATCTCGTCGGAGCACGGAATTTCTCGGCCCACGGGGGTCGATCACACCGAGGAACGCCCATGAACCTGACTGTCATCGGATCGGCCGCCGCGGTCTCGCCCGAGGAACGGGCGCTGCACGGCCTCTACAAGGCGCACGGTCCCGCCCTGTACGCGTACGTCGTGCGGCTGGTCGGCGGGGACTGCCACCGTGCGGAGGACATCGTCCAGGAGACGCTGCTGCGCTGCTGGAAGAACGCGGAGAAATGGAACGGCTGGGCGGACCCCGCCGACGCGGCGCACGTGTCCGTGCGGCCCTGGCTGTTCCGGGTGGCCCGCAACCTCGTCATCGACGGCCACCGCACGCGCCGCGCCCGCCCGGTGGAGGTGGACGGCAGTGCCTGGCTCGGCGAGACGTCCGCCATGGTGGCCGGGACCGACGAGATCGACCGGATGCTCTCCGCGATGGTGCTGCGGGAGGCACTGGACGCCCTCTCGCCCGCGCACCGGGAGGCGCTGGAGGCGACGTACTTCGCGGACCGCACCACGCAGGAGGCCGCGGAGGCCCTCGGCATACCGCACGGGACCGTGAAGTCCCGGGTCTACTACGCCCTGCGCAACCTCAAACTGGCCCTCCAGGAACAGGGGATCTCGCTGGGCGAGGGCCCGCCGCCCCCGCCTCCGCCCCGGACCGGGCCCGCCTTACCGGGCGGTGGTCACGCCGAACGCGACCCCTCCTGATGTTTCGCCGCCGCCCTCGCGGCACCGGACGGGCCGGTGCCGGGCGCGCCGGTCTCGCCCAGCGCGCGCAGGTCCTCCCGTACCTCCTCCGCCTCCGGGTTGCCCGCCTCGGCCAGCAGGGCGACGGCCCTCGACCAGGCCGCCTGCGCGGCAGCCGGGTCGCCGGCGGCGCGGTGGGTGGCCCCCAGGTGCCGGAGTGAGTCGGCCTCCATGTAGCGGTCGCCGATCTCCCGGAACAGTTCGACCGACCGCTCGAACCGCGGGACGGCCTCCTCGTACCGGCCGAGATGGTGCAGCGCGTAGCCGAGGCTGTCCTCCGCGGAGGCCAGGCCGAACAGGTCGCCGGTCTCCGAGTACACGGCGATGGCCTGCTCGCACGCGCGCAACGCCTTCCCGTGTTCGCCGAGCAGGATGTACGTCCAGCCGACCTCGTTGCGCACCCCCGCCTCGCCGTTGCGCAGCCCCAGTTCCCGGTAGAGCGCGAGGGCACGGGCGTAGTGGCCGAGCGAGACGTCGTGCCGGCCCGCCCGGTTGGTCTGGAAGGCCAGCGAACGGCGGGTGAGGGCCTCGCCGAAGCCGTCGCCGGCCTCCTGGAACAGCTCCAGGGCGTGTTCGAGCTGCCGCATGCCCTCCGCGCGGCCGAGCCGCAGCGCCGAGTAGCCCAGCCCGCGCAGGGCGTGCGCCTGGCCGACGCGGTCGCCGAGCGCGCGGGCGGCGCGCAGGGCGATGGCGTTGATCTCGACGAGGTCGTGGCTGTAGCCGAGGCGGTTGAAGTACAGGTCCAGCGCGCAGGCCGTGCGCCAGGCGTGCTCGTCGTAGCCGTGGGCCGCGGCGTGCGCGACGACCGCGCCGAGCACCTGCCGTTCGGTGCGCAGCCAGGTGGTGGCCTGCTTGCGGTCCTCGAACCGGGCCGGGGAGCTGCCCGGCACGGCTTCGGGCAGCGGCACCATCTCGTGGAACGGCCCGAGCACGGCGGCCGCGTGGTGGGCGGTGCGCAGATAGTGGTCGTGCAGGCGTAGCAGCGCGCGCCCGGTCGCGGAGTCCGCCGCCGCTGCCCCCGCCTCCCTCTCCACCCCCGCACCCGCACCCGCCTCTGCCTCCGCCTCCGCTTCCGCCTCCGCGAGTTCCGTCGCGTACGCGCGCAGCAGGTCGTGGAAGACGAAACGGCCCGGGGAGCGCTCCATCAGCAGGTTCGCGGTGGTGAGTTCGGCCAGCAGAGCACGGACCGCCCTGACCGGGACCCCGGCCAGGGCGGCCGCGGCCGCGCTGGTGAGGTCCGGGCCGGGATGCAGGGCGAGCCGGCGGAAGAGTTCCGCGGTGGTGGGCGGCAGCGCGCGGTAGGACCAGGAGAAGACGGCCCGCGCGTCCGTCTCGGCGTCGCCGCCGGCGAACGCGTCGAGGCCGCCGTGGTTCTCCCGCAGCTCGTCGGCGATGTCCGCGAGCCGGAAGCCGGGGTGCTGGGCGGCGCGCGCGGCGGTGATGGCGAGGGCCAGCGGCAACCCCGCGCACAGGCCGACGATGGCGTCCGCCGCCTCCGGTTCGGCCGCGACCCGGGTCGGGCCCAGCCGTCGTACGAGCATCTCGCGGGCCTCTTCGGGGGTCGGCGGACCGAGCGTGAGCGGGTACGCGCCCTGCCCGGCGACCAGGCTGCTGAGCCGGGACCGGCTGGTGACGACGACCAGGCAGCCGGGGGTGCCGGGCAGCAACGGCCGGACCTGCTCGGCGTCCCGCGCGTTGTCGAGGACGATCAGGACCCGGCGCCGGGCGAGGACACTGCGGTAGAGGGCGGCCTGGGCGTCGAGTCCGTCCGGTACCGAGCCGGGGGGCACGCCGAGCGCGACGAGGAACGTCTGGAGCGCGTAGGAGGGGGGCATGCCGGCGCCACCGGGGTCGTAGCCGCGGAGGTTGACGTAGAGGGCGCCGTCGGGGAAGCGGTCGGCGATGCGGTGGGCCCAGTGCACGGCGAGGCTGGTCTTGCCGGTGCCGGCCATTCCCTCCACGAGCACGATCGTCGCGCCGGCCGACGGCCCGTCCTCGGGTAACAGCGCGGTGGCACGGTCGAGTTCGCTGCGCCGGCCGGTGAAGACCGGTAGGTCGGCGGGGAGTTGCGCGGGTTGCAGTGCCGCCGTGGGCAACGGCGATGCCTGCGGGGGCGGTTGCCCGGCCGCCGCGTCCCCGGCGGGGCTCACGGCGCCCGGGGCGGCCGGTGTCTCCGGTTCCCCTTCCCCCGCCAGGATCCTGGCGTGCAGCGCGCGCAGCGACGGCCCCGGTTCGATGCCCAGTTCGTCGACGAGGGTACGGCGGGTACGGGCGTACTCCTCCAGCGCCTCGGCCTGCCGGCCCGCGCGGTACAGGGCGAGCAGCAGCAGTTCGCACACGTTCTCCCGCAACGGATGCGCGTCCCGCAGCGTGGCCAGCTCCGGCAGTACCGCCTCGTGGCGGCCGAGTTCGAGTTCCAGGCGCAGCCTGGTCTCCAGCATGCCCAGCCGCCGCCGGTCCAGATGGGTGCGCTCGGCCTCGGCGTACGGGCCGGGGACGCCGGCGAGCGGGGTGCCCGACCAGGTGCCGAGCGCGGTGCGGAGCAGGTCGGCCGCGCTGCCCGGGTCGCCCGCCGCGCGGTGCCGCTCGGCGCGGGCCACGTACTCCTCGAACGTGTCGAGGTCGCTGGAGACCGCGTCGGTGCGCAGGGCGTACCCGTCGCCGAGGGACACCACCAGCCGGGGCGGCTCGCCCGTCTCCCGCTCCGGTTCCAGGAGTTTGCGGAGGCGGGAGACATAGGTGCGCAGCACCGAGACCGCGCCTGGCGGCGGGTCGGTGCCCCAGACACCGGCCACCAAATCGCCGAGACCGGCCGCGCGGCCCCGGCGCAGCAGCAGCCCGGCGAGGACGGCGCGCTGCTGGGGCGATCCGAGTTCCAGTTCGGACTCGGCCCGCCACGCGCGCAGGGGGCCGAGCAGCGAGAACCGGAGCGGATCCGTACCGGTTGCCTTCACAGGGCCGGAGAGTAGCGAGCGGATTGCGGAACGTCAGGCGGATGGTGCGAATTGGCCGGTCGGCCACAGGTCATCGGCGGGATTGTGCGGGCCGTTCCCGCAGGTCGAGGCACGAGCCAGGTCACGGTTCCAGGACCACCTTTTCCGATGGTCGCCCGGGTCTCCAGGGCGCGGTGATCCCTTCCGCCGACCAGCCGAAGACGAGGTGCCGGCCGCCCTCGCCGAGCAAAGGTGATGGCCGATCCGGCGGTCCGGCTCTTCGACGCTTCCGACTCTTCGGCCTCAAGTGCGCTTGAGGCCGAGGGCGGGCCGCGGTGATTGTCAGTGGGGGCCTGCACTATGGAGGGCATGGCGAGGACAGGGGCCGGTGGGGCCGGTGGAGGCAGGGTGAAGGGCGCGCGGCGGCCGGAGGTGCGGCTGCCCGAGCTGGAGGCCTGGGGCGGGGGCGAGCTGGAGCCGGACGGGGACTACGACGGGCAGGCGTTCCGGGAGGCGGACTTCGCGGGGCAGGACGGGGCGGGCGCCCGCTTCATGGACTGTGCGCTGACGGACTGCGCCTTCGACGAGACGGGGCTGCGGCACGCGCGCGTGCTGGACACGGTCCTGACCGGGATAAGAGGTGTCGGCACCGATCTGGCCGAGGCGACCCTGCGCGATGTCGAGCTGGTCGACGCCCGGCTGGGCGGCACCCAGTTGCACGGTTCCGTCCTGGAGCGGGTGGTGATCCGCGGCGGCAAGATCGACTACCTCAACCTGCGCACCGCGAAGCTCAGAGACGTGGTCTTCGAGGGCTGCGTCCTGGTGGAACCGGACTTCGGCAACGCGGTGCTGGAGCGCGTCGAGTTCACCGGCTGCACGGTGAAGGCGGCCGACTTCAGGGGCGTGACGATGAAGGACGTCGATCTGCGGGGCGCCGCGTCCCTGGAGATCGCGACAGGGGTGGAGCGGCTGGCCGGAGCGGTGATCAGCATGTCCCAACTCCTGGACCTGGCCCCGGTGCTGGCGGCACAGCTGGGCATCCGCGTGGAGGATTGACCAACCCCGAGGGCAGCGCGCCCCACAGGGGCGCGGGGCCGTGTCGATGTGCGGCTACCGCCGCGTGGGCGCGACCAGCCCCCACCTACCCGCGGCAGGCGCACCGCCCGAGGCACTCAGCTCGCCGGAGGCGCCGACGCCGCCTTCTTCCGCAGGCCCAGATGGTCGTCCGGATCCTGGAGCCGGTCCGGCTGGGCGGCGAGCATGCGGCGGACCGCCGGTTCCGGCATCCGGATCACCACCGGCCGGGGCAGGGTCAGCTCCCGTACGGCGGTGCCGGTACGGCCGGAGCGGACGCGGTTGGCCACCCGCGCCACCACCCGCACGTCCAGCGTGAACTGCACCAGCACCGAAGCGGACTTGGGTTTGTGCAGCGGCATCGAGCCGGACGCGTTCACCGCCGTGTCCGCCGCGCCACCCGCGCCACCGGCGTTGCCCATCATCTGGTTGAGGCGGAACTCGTCGGCGTTGAGCAGTCCCGCGCCCGCGAGGCCGCGTGCCGACCGGCCGTGGTCGGCGGAGCTCAGGCCGTCCGTCTGAGTGGGCCGGGGGGCGTCCAGGTGGCTCTGCCCCACCGTCTCGAAGGTCATCTTGTCGCCGACGCCCAGGACCCGGCCGTCCCGCAGCCGCGCGTGCAGGGACGCCCGCAGGTCCTGGCCCTCCACCCCGGTGGCGTGTACCGGCGGCAGCTCCGCCCCGGCCGAGGTCAGCAGCGGCAGCGCCGCGATCAGCCACTCGGTGGAGACGGCCTCCTGCAGGGTGTACGCGGCGGCCTGGCCCTTGGACCGGAAGCGGTCGCCGCCGCCCGCCTCCCGGACCGCGGAGTTGACCAGCTCCCGTACCTGCGGTGCCCCTTGGAAGCCGTTCACCTGCGCCTCCATCGGCAGCCGCACACCGCCGGAGCGCCAGGTGCCGAGCGCGGCCGGGCGGCCGTCCCCCGGGCCGGGTGCCGGGGCCACCGGCCGGCGGCCGGGCGCGGTCAGCCGGCCGAGGGCGGCGAGGTCCTTGTCCAGGACGCGGTGGGTCAGCGCCTGGCGGCCCAGCGAGACCAGCGCCAGCCGGCGGTCGCCGCGGTGCAGTTCGAGGGTCGCCTCGATCGGCACCCGCATCTTCGACGACTTCGCGGTCTTCGCCTCGGCGACCGTCTTCATGCCGAGCTGCCCGCGGCTCGTCGTGCCGGAGCGCCGGGAGCCGCCCGAGCCGGCGCCGAGCCCCGCCGCACCGCCGGTGCTCTTCAGCTGCCCGGCCCCGCCGTCCGGTTTGCCGGATCCGGCGAAGATCCCCTCCAGGCCGGTCGACACGCCCTCGTCGTGGGTGGCGGACTGCTGGGCGACGGCCGCGGTGATGTACTCCATGTCCCGGCCGTCGTCCGCCGCACCGTCGTAGGCGCCGTCGGCGAGCCGGTTGACCTTGAACACCGCCCAGTACGGGGTCTTGCGGCCGTCGAACAGCTCGACGGTGACCCCGCCGTCCGTCGCGCCGGACAGCAGTCCCGCGCTGCCGTCGCGGTCCAGGACGCGCAGCAGGCGTTGCACGTTGTCGTTGCGGTCGGCCAGTTGCTGCCGGGGCAGCAGGTCGTCGGCGAGGCTCTGCTGTCCGCTCTCCGCGAGCCGGGTGCGCAGCCGGGCCAGCAGCGGCACGAAGTTCGGCAGGTTCTCGACCATGCCGAAGCCGAGGGGGAGCGCACGGGCGAAGGACGGACCGGTGGTGCGCGGCGGCGCCGAGGTCGAGGACCCGGCGGTGTCCGTGGCGCGGGCCTGCTCCCGGCCCTCGCGTTCGGCGCCCGCCCGGGAGCTCTCGGCCGCTCGGGAGTTCTCGGCCGCCCGGGAGTTCTCGGCCGCCCGGGAGTTCTCGGCCGCCCGGGAGTTCTCCGCCGGGCGCTGCCCCGGCTGCCGGGACGACGGCGTCATCGGTGCCGGTTCGGGGTCGAGCTTCAGCTGCCGGCGGATCGCCGCCGGCAGTTGCGCCTCCGTCAGCCACACCGCCGCCTCGGCCGGCAGGGTTCGGGCGGCCGTCGCCACGTAGGGGCCGCCGCCGGTGACCTTGACCTCGGCGACCATGGTGACGAGCAGGTCGCACTGGACCAGGTAGAGCGGCGCCTTCTTCGGGGTGTGGGCGTTGCGCTCGACCGTGCCGGACAGCGCCGCGGACCGGGCGTCGCCCCGGCTCGTGGTGCGGTTCCCGGACAGGCCCTGGCCCAGGCGCCACTCGGCGTCGTTCTCCGAGCCGGTGGCGCCGAACTGCCACGTGCTGGTGGTGCCCTGCCCCTCCTGGCCGGCCGCCTGGTGGCCGCCGAGCACGAAGGTCTCCGTGCCGGGACCCGCGCCCTGGTGCAGGAACTTCGGGTTGGTCAGCGAGAGCCGGGTGCCGACGGCCCCGTTCAGCGCGGCGAGCCGGCGCGGATAGCGCAGGTTCTTGACCACCCACCCGGAGGACGCGGCCTGCCGCAGCGATGCCGTGATGGCCTGCGGCCCGAACCGCTCCTCGATGGCCAGCCGCGGCGCGAGTCCCTCGGTCTGCAGCGCGGGATCCTCGCGGACGCCCTTGTTGCGGGCGGCCGCCTGGGACAGCAGCTGGAAGGCGAGGTCCCGGACGGCCTGGCCGTCGCCGACCGTCTCCACCAGCTGCCAGTCCCGCAGCGGCTGCCCGACCGACGGCCGGGGCACGAGGCCGGCCAGGTCGCCGATGCCCTCGGCGGTGACGGCGTGCTCGGGGCGCGGTGCCTGGGCCCGGCGCCGGCCGCCCACCGCGTCCTGCCGCCGCTTGCCCTCCTCGTCGAGGGTGAACTCGGTCGGCGTGACCAGCCGTACGTCCTGCTCGTCCAGGTGCAGTCCCGCCAGCCGCTTCGCCTCGGGCGTGTCCTGGCCGGGAGAGCCGGGGGTGAGGGCGCGGCCGAGCTTGCGCTGCCGGGAGGTCATGGTGACGTCGACGTCGAGGCGCAGGGCCGCTCCGAAGGTGCTGGCCTTGTCGGAGCCGTTGGTGAGGACGTCGGTGCGGGTGGTGGGGCCGGCCTGGTTGCGGCGGGTGCCGGTGCTGTGCTTCTCGTAGCGGGCCGAGCCGGTCAGGACGCCGGGGACGAGCCTGGCCTGCCCGAGCACCAGACCGCCGATCGAGCGCGAACTGCCGCGTCCGCTCTGCGTGTTGCCGGTGACGCCGGAGTGGCTGCGGACCAGCCAGTCGTCGGTGTCGCCGAGGTAGCCGGTCTCGCGGAGCTGCCCGCGGACGCGGATCTGCACGTCGTGGGAGTGCAGGGTGGTCTTGCGGCGCAGCCGCACCCGGATGCCGGTGGAGGTCAGCTGGTCCTTGTTGACCCGCAGGTTGGTCTCGGACAGGGCGGCCATCAGCTCGCGGTGGTTGCGCCGCTGGAGCGCGGCCTCCTCCTTGCCCGGCGTCGAGGCCACCGCGTCCGTACCGAAGGGGGGCAGGTAGCCGGCCAGCCGGGGATCGGTCGCGAACAGCTCCTGCACGGCCCGGACCATGGGGCGGGTGTCGAGTTGGCTGAGGGCGACGCTGGAGCCCATGGCGCCGAACGGGAGATGCCGCTCGACGTCGGCCTCGTCGCCGTTCTCGTCGGTCCGCTTCGGCTTCTTGATGAACTCCCCGGCCTCGGTGCCGGGCGGCAGCGGCAGCCCGAGCGACTGTGCCTCGTCGGCCCGCAGGCTCATCCACACCCGCATCGAGTGCCGGGCGACCCGGGTCCCGGGGCGCAGGATCATCTCGGCCGAGCGCGGCCCCGTGCCCTCCGCGGTGAACCGGACGGTCGCGAGGTAGAGCACCTTGTCGCCGCGCACCTCCGCGCCCTGGCGGCTGGAGACGGTCTGCTCGGCCACGGTGAACCGCGCCTTGCGGGCCCCCGCGACCGGCATGGCCGTACCCCGCACGACGGCGGCGCTGCCGACCGCTCCGACGCCGATGGCCGGGCCCAGGCCGCCGGTGAGGGCGCGTCCCTTGCCCGCGCTCTCGGTGACCGTGTGCTGGGTCTGCTGATGGGTGCGCAGCTGGGTCCCGCCGGTGCCCCAGGCGGGGGACATGCCGGTGATCTCGGCGTGCAGGCGGTAGCTGCCGGTGCTGCTGCCGTCCTTGGAGGCGAGGTCCTCGCCGGTGACGCCGTCGCGCAGCAGGCGGGGCATGTCCTCCAGGACGGTCGCGGTGGAGGTGGCGTCGTAGAGGCGGGAGCGGCCGGGGGCGCCGGGGGCGGTGAGCGAGGGGTGCAGGACGGAGGCGACCGTGTCGAAGAGCCCGCCGCCGCCCTGGTGCGGGGCGGCGGTGTCGGTGACGGCGACCGGGGCCATGGAGTCGGCGAGCGAGACGCTCCGGGCGGTGTCCGCGTCGACGGCCTGCGGAGCGGCGGGGGCCTGGGTGCCGGCCGGCACCAGGTGTTCGGTGGGCACGCGCTGGGTGAGGGCGCCCGAGCCGTGGAAGGTCTGCGCGTGCTCGGTGCCCTGCTTCCTGATCCGTACGCCGTACCGCACCTTGCGCGGTGCCTCGACGGAGCCCTTCTCGCTGCGCAGCACCCGGGGTTCGGCCACGTTGCGCTGGCTGCGGGACTCCCGGGAGGACTGCCAGGGCTGCGTGTTCACCAGGCCGGCGCCGCCCAGCCAGAGCCCCGGTACGACGGGCGCGAGCCCGAAGGCCATGCCGCCGGCGCCCTTGCTGGAATTGCCGGTCGCGGTGGTCGCGACGGTGGTGGCGGTGTTGTGCTGGACGTCGACCTTGGTGTCCTTGCCCTCGGTGTCGTCCACCGCGGCGAGCGGCGCCCCGTCCGGGTCCGGGACGGTGTTCGCGAGCAGGTCCCCCGGGTGGAAGACGGGCGGCCGGTCGTCGGGGGCGCGGGAGACGGTGACCGTGACGTCGTACCACTCCTTGCCGGTCCTGCCCTTGACGGCGAAGGCGCGGCCCTGCCCGTAGAACGACTCGGGGCGTCCGGCGAGCTCGGCGCCGATCTCGGCGACCGTGCCGTCGCCGTGCCCGACGACGGCGGCCACCGCGTTCCGCACGAACTCGTGCCCGGTCAGGCCGTACGCCGTGGACAGCCCGGCGGCCTGGAAGTCCATCAGGTACGGGGGCAGCACGAGGCCGGGTTCGGTGCGTTCCTCCTCGACGGTGGCCACGGGGGCCACCGGCCTGCCGCGTACCGGCCGGGGCCGCGCGACGCCCTTGCCCTTCGCGTCCCGCAGCGCCAGTGCGGTGCGCGCGTTCCCCGCCTTCCCCTGGAGGGCGAGCATCGCGTGCTCCGTGGGTCCGACGGGCACGGTGGAGCCGATGGGCGTGGCGGTGGCCGGTGTCCGGGAGGCCTCGGGAGAGGCGTCCTTTCCGCTGTCGCCTGCCTGTTGCTGCGTCCGCACGGAGTCAACGTAGGCGCGGCCGGGACCGCCGGAACGCCTTCCGCGGACTCCGGCCCCACTTGTCACTTCCGCCTCGACAGGAGGTCAACTTCCATACACCCGGCGGTCGTTCAACCGGCAGGACGGGCCCGGCGAGGTCCGGGAAGGCTACGACACCCGCGGGAAACGGGCCTGGAGCGTCCAGATCGCCGGATTGTCCGCCAGGTCCTCGTGCATGTCGGTGAGGTCGGCGATCAGGTCGTGGAGGAAGTCCCGTGCCTCCCGGCGCAGTTCGGTGTGGGAGAAGGTGAGGGGCGGCTCCTCGGCCGGCATCCAGTCCGCCTCGATGTCCACCCAGCCGAAGCGGCGCTCGAAGAGCATGCGGTCGGTGGACTCGGTGAAGTCGAGTTCCGCGTGCTGGGGCCGCGCGGCCCGGGAGCCCGCCGGGTCCCGGTCCAGCCGCTCCGCGATGTCGCACAGCGCCCACGCGAAGTCCAGCACCGGCACCCATCCCCAGGCCGTGGACAGTTCCCGGTCCGCCTTGGTGTCCGCGAGGTAGACGTCCCCGCAGAACAGGTCGTGGCGCAGCGCGTGGACGTCCACGCGCCGGTAGTCCGTCTGGGGCGGGTCCGGGAAGCGGTTGGAGAGGGCGTATCCGATGTCGAGCACGTGCCGATGGTGTCATGGCGTCCTACGATCGCGAACGTGCCCCGATCGACCACGAGCGTGCCCCGGCCCCTGCTCGTGCTCACGGCCGCCCTGCTCTGCCTCGCGCCGGCCGCGTGCGACGGCGGCGTCCACGGCACCCCGGGCGGCGCGGGCGTCCGCGACCCGTACTTCCCGAGGGCGGGCAACGGCGGCTACGACGTCGGCCACTACGGCCTGACCCTCGCCTACGACCCCGGCACCCGCCGGCTCACCGGTACGGCCGTCATCACCGCCCGCGCCACGAAGGACCTGACCGCCTTCGACCTCGACCTGAAGGGCCTGGACGTCGACGACGTCACCGTCGAGGGCAGGCGGGCCCGCTGGAACCGCGCGGGTCAGGAGCTGACCGTCCGCCCCCACGACGACCTGGACAAAGGCGAGACCTTCGCCACCACCGTGCGCTACTCGGGCCGCCCGGAGACGCTCACCGACCCCGACGGCTCCGAGGAGGGCTGGCTGCCCACCGCCGACGGCGCGCTGGCCCTCGGCGAGCCCGTCGGCTCGATGGCCTGGTTCCCCGGCAACGACCACCCCTCCGACAAGGCGTCGTACGACATCACGGTCACCGTCCCCGAGGGCCTCCAGGCCGTCTCCAACGGGGAGCTGAAGAGCGAGACGACGAAGGACGGCCGCACGACCTTCGCCTGGCACACCGCCGAACCGATGGCCACCTACCTGGCCACGGTCGCCGTCGGCCACTACACGATCACCCGCACCACCCTCCCCGGCGGCCTGCCGGTGTACACGGCCGTCGACCCCACCCAGGCGGAGGCGAGCCGCGCGGTCCTGGCGAAGCTGCCCGAGATCGTCGCGTGGGAGGCGTACAACTTCGGCCCGTACCCCTTCTCCTCCACCGGAGCCGTCGTCGACCGCCCGGACGACGCGGGCTACGCCCTGGAGACCCAGAACCGCCCCGTCTTCCCCGGCGCCCCCGACACCGCCACGCTCGTCCACGAACTCGCCCACGAGTGGTACGGCGACTCCGTCACTCCGCGGACCTGGCGGGACATGTGGCTCAACGAGGGCTTCGCGACCTACGCCGAGTGGCTGTGGGCCGAGGACCACGGCGGCCGTACCGCCCAGCAGACCTTCGACAGGCTCTACGCGGGCTCCGCCGACAGCGACCTGTGGGCGTTCCCGCCCGCCGAGCCGTCGAGCGCAGCGCACATCTCCGACCGGCCCGTCTACGACCGCGGCGCGATGGTCCTCCAGAAGATCCGCCAGAAGGTCGGCGACGACACCTTCTACGACGTCATCCAGGGCTGGGCGGCCGCCCACCGCCACGGCAACGCGGACACGGCGGAGTTCACGGCGTACGTGGAGAAGACGGCGCCCGGGAAGGACTTCACCGGGATCTGGAAGGACTGGCTGTACGGCGAGGGGAAGCCGTCCCGCCCCTAGGCACCCGCCCCCAGCTCCTTGCGCAGCACGGCACACGGCCGGCCGCGTTGCCGGTCGGGGCGACGGTCGATCACCTCGTACCCGAGGGCGGTCCAGAAGGCGAGCCCCTTCGGGTTGTTCTCCAGTACGGCGAGGCGCACGGCGTCCCTCCCCGCCGTCCGGAACCGCTGTTCGACGTCCTCCGCGATCCGCCGTCCGTACCCCGCTCCCTGCGCCCGCGCGTCCACCATCAGCAGCCCGATCCACGGATCCGGGTCGGCCGGGTCGGGATGCCGGGACAGCGTGACGACCGCCCCGACCAGCCGCCCCTCGGCCCGCGCGAGCAGCACCTCCACGTCCGGGTTCGCCAGCTCGCCGGCCAGCGCGGCGGCCACCTGCTCCGGCCGGATCCCGTCCGGGTCCGGGAAGTCACCGCTGAGCGCGTGGAACTCCCGGTTGGAGGCGTACAGGCCGGTGAGCTCGGTGAGGACCGGCGCCGGGATGTCGTGGTCGGGGGTGAGGGGGACGGGGGCGAGGATCATGCGGGCAACCTATCCGGCCCTACTCACCCGGAGGCGGGTAGCGGGGCAGGCCGTCCGTCGCGATGGTCCAGTCGCCGATGGTGACGTCCTCGCCGTAGACGAAGTCCTTGCGGGTCGCGTAGCGCGGGCCGTCGGGGGTGGGGTGGATGTCGGTGAGGACGGCGCCGGTGCCGGTGCGGGGGTCGAAGATCGCGTAGACGGGGATGCCGATCAGGGGGTAGTCGCGGACCTTGGAGACCCAGTCGTTGTCCGGATTGGAGCGCGAGACGATTTCCACGGCGGCGATGAGCGAGCGGGGATCGAAGGAACCGTCTCCCTCCATCTCCGCATCGCTGATCACCATCACGTCGGGGCGGCGCATGACACCCTCGGGCTCGTCCTCGACATCGGGTTCCCCTGTATGAGCCACCAGTGCGTCCGGCATCACCTTCTCCAGGCGTTGCCGGACGCGCAGCACGGTGAGTTCGTGCGGCTTCGAGGGCGACATCATGTCGAGGACGATCCCTTCCTTGGTGATCTCGAACTTGCCGGGAAGGGTGTCGTCCGTGGAGTGCACGAAGTCCCGCATGGCCCGGTAGAGGTGAGAGGCGCCCTGCCGCGCGTTGTCCGGTGCGATGGTCATGGCGCTCGCTCCTCGTCTGTGCCCAGGGGCAAGGATCGTCGCTTTCATGCTAGGTCTCCTCGGGGAGATCGGTTCGGCAGTCACGGCAGAGTCCGGGTGCCGGGGAGCGGAAGCCTCGGTCGCAGCCGTCGCAGTTGTGGATCCGGGTGGGCGCGGCTGGTGGCGGAGCCGGTGCGCGGAAGGGCGGCGGCGCGGGCAGCCGGTCCGTCAGGCGGTGGGCCAGGAGGGCGGCGGGCCTGTGGATCGGTTCGGCCGGCAGGCCTGCGGTCAGGGCGTGCCGTACGGCGCCGGGGGCGATGTCACGCTCCAGCCAGGCGGCGACTCCCGGGGCCAGATGGTCGGCATCGACGGCCGACAGCAGCAACCGGGAGTCATGGCGGCGGAGGTCCGCGAGCAGGTCCAGGGCCTTCTGGAGGAGCACGGGAAGCGGACCGCCAGGCTCTTGATGTCGACCTGGGCGCCCTTGGGGAGCGACTGGATGTGCACGCCGAGGCCGATGGCCAGCGCCGAGAGGGTGGGGTGCTGGGCGAGGTGGTTGCCGATGACCACGAAGTGGGAGGTGTGGCGGACGTTGTCGTGCATGAGGCCGCCGGACCCCCGGTTCGGGTGCTTCCTGGCGACAACACGGGACTCGGCGCACGAGGGCGCGCTAGGGTTTTTCGTATCCATCGGGAAGGGGCTACTTCCTAGGTGGTCAGGCCCTCGCACTGGGATTGCCGTCCCGGCGGGGGCCGAAGTCTTTCTGCGGTTGTTGCGCTGAGCGTAGGACACGCAACCCGTCCCATATCCAGCCCACTTGGGCATAGTCACTCGCGGGAGTGACTCTGCGCGACGGGCGGGAGGGGTGGGGCTTGGCGGGGTTCTTTCTCGCCGTTTCGTTCCTTTGGTGATGACGTCCCTCGCGACCGAAACCCGCGTTCCCGGGCTACGGCGACACCCCGACCTCTGCCCACACCGTCTTGCGCGGCGACAGTCCCGGTGCCACGCCCCGCTTGTCGGCGAGCGCCGCCACCAGGACCAGGACCAGGCCCCGGCCCGACTCGGCGCCCGGTGCGAGGGGTTGGGTGTGCGGCAGGCGGTCACCGCGGGTGTCCGTGACCTCGATCCGCAGCGTGTCCCCCACGACGTAGAGGAGGAGGCCGAAGTCGCGTCCCGTCACCCGCCCGTGCGTCGCCGCGTTCGCCGCCAGTTCCGCGACGATCTGCCTCGCCGGATCCAGCGGCAGCCCCCACGCTCGCAGTTGTTCGGTGGCGAGCAGACGGGCCAGGCGGGCGCCTCGCGGCGTGGGCGAGAACCGCAGGCTCATGTTGCGGACGGGGGTGGAGATTTCATCGTTCACGTCACTCAGCGTGGCCGGACCTGCATACCGTGAACAGTGACGAGGCCCTTGCGTACGGTGACTGTCCGGCGCTTGTCCGGTGCTGTCCTGGCTGTCGGGAGCGTTCGTACGGGTAGGGGCGGGGGCGCGGGTCCGGGGTACGGCACGAAGGGGCGTGGGATGAGCGTGGACGGCGGCGAGGTGACCGAGCCGGGCTGGGAGGTCGACCCGGACGACGACTGGGGCGTGGCGGTCATCGCGACGGTGGGGCGTCAGCTGAAGCTGCGGCGGGAGGCGGTGGGGATGCGGGCCGCCGAGTTCGGGGAGGCGGTCGGCTACGGGGAGGACATGGTCTACAAGGTGGAGGGCGGGAAGCGGATTCCCCGGCAGGAGTAGCTGAACAGGGCGGACGAGGTGCTGGGTGCGGGCGGGCTGATCTCGGCGACCTGGGAGGACGTGAAAAGGGTCCGGTATCCGAAGAAGGTGCGGGAGCTTGCCAAGTTGGAGGGGCAGGCCGTTGAGATCGGGGCGTACGAGGTCGTCAGCATCAACGGCCTGTTGCAGACTCCCGAGCATGCGCGAGCGCTGTTCGAGGCTTGGCAACCTGCCTACTCGGAGGATGACTTGGAGCGCGTTCTCGCAGCGCGTATGGCTAGGCGATCCATCTTCGAGCGATCAACCAGGAGCCCCCGGCCGCAACCACCCGGCCAGGGGCTCCCGCACAGCGCAGCGCGTGTCAGACGTTGACGCCGAAGTCCTGGGCGATGCCCACGAGGCCGGAGGCGTAACCCTGGCCGACCGCGCGGAACTTCCACTCGGCGCCGTTGCGGTAGAGCTCGCCGAAGACCATGGCCGTCTCCGTCGCCGCGTCCTCGGAGAGGTCGTAGCGGGCGATCTCGGCGCCGCCGGCCTGGTTGACGATGCGGATGTAGGCGTTGCGGACCTGGCCGAAGTTCTGCGAGCGGGTCTCCGCGTCGTAGATCGAGACCGGGAAGACGATCTTGTCGATGTCGGCGGGCAGGGCGGCGAGGTTGACGTTGATCGCCTCGTCGTCGCCGGCGCCCTCGCCCGTGCGGTTGTCGCCGGTGTGGACGATCGTGTTGTCCGGGGTCTGCTTGTTGTTGAAGAAGACGAAGTGGGCGTCGGAGTAGACCTTGCCCTGCGCGTTGACCGCGATGGCCGACGCGTCCAGGTCGAAGTCCGTGCCGGTGGTGGTACGGACGTCCCAGCCGAGGCCCACGGTGACGGCGGTCAGGCCCGGAGCCTCCTTGGTGAGCGAGACGTTGCCACCCTTGGAGAGGCTTACAGCCATGGTCGGGAGTCCTTTCCCTCGTTTCGCGTACGGCCGTGCGGCGTACGGGCTTGAAGCTACAGCTACCGGTATGAACGCCACGAGGGGTACCGAAGGTTCCACCTCGCTTTACTTTCTTTGCCGAACGGGTGATGAACGATATTCGCGTGACGTGCGCCGGTCAGCCGCGCGACCATGGGGACATGTCCGGTCCTTACGTCATCCGCGGCTCCGTCTCGCTCCCCGAGGCCGAGCTCAACTGGCGTTTCTCCCGTTCGTCCGGGCCCGGCGGGCAGCACGTCAACACCAGTGACTCGCAGGTGGAGCTCCGCTTCGACCTCACGAACACGGAGGCGCTGCCGCCGGTCTGGAAGGAGCGGGCACTGGAGCGGCTGGCGGGGAGGCTCGTCGACGGGGCGATCGTCGTACGGGCGTCCGAGCACCGGTCGCAGTGGCGCAACCGCGAAACCGCCGCCGTCCGCCTCGCCGCCCTCCTCGCGGAGGCCACCGCGCCACCGCCCAAGCCGCGGCGGCCGACCCGCATCCCGCGCGGGATCAACGAACGCCGGCTGCGGGAGAAGAAGCAGCGCTCGGAGACCAAGCGCGGGCGCACCGGCCGCGACTGGTCGTAACACCGCCCCTGCGGTCTTCCGGCCGGTCCTTCAGCCGGCATGCGCAGTCGAGAACGAGTCTTTGTTCCCGGTGTTCGGCCACGGGTCGCCGAGCCTGCCACGGACTGCTCGCTGCCGGAATCCGGACCCGCGATGGCGGGCCGGGGCGGCGACGCCTCGCCTGTAGCGGCTGAGCTGCTCAAATCCCGCCGGGTGACTGGTCCGTGGTCCCCACGCGACGACTGCCCGGAGGGCCGGACGGGCATCGGGCGGATCATCGCCCCCTCGGCCATGGCCCCGTCGGTCGCCGTCGGTCGCTGTCGGTCGTTCGCAGTCGCGGTCGGGCGACGGTTCCGGACCGGCCGGCCAGGACTTCGCTCCGCCGTCCGGCGGACCCGGGCGGTGAGGGCAAAACGTTTACGGACTTCGATTGATGTGGCTACTATCTGCCACCAGTCGCCGGAGTTTGGCGATTTTTTCCTCATGGCTGCACCGAACGGTGGGGGGAGTGTCCCTAGGGTGACCGGATTTGGCAGGTTTGGGGGTAGTCGGGCCAGAAGTGGGGCCGTCGAGAACCAGCCATCGGACGCTGCGCCGACGTCAGCTGACCTTCTCTCACAGCCGGTCGGGGCGGCCGGCAGCTCCGGTCGACTGCCCCTGCGTACCGTTCTGATCATCCTCGTGGTCATACCGAGCCTCGCGCTCGCGCCCCTGTGGGGCCTGAGCACGTACCAGCTGGCCACCCGCTGGCAGACGGAGAAGGCCCAGGGCGACCTGAGCGCCTCGCTGGGCCGGCCGTCGTCCGTCCTCTTCCAGTCCCTCGACGAGGAGCGGCGGCTCACCGCGGAGATGCTGGCCGACCCCGGCCCCGCCACCCGCGGCAGGCTGGTCGCCGCGCGTGCGGCGACCGACAAGGCGGTGACCGGCTTCCGCCCGGTGGCGGACGAGAGCACCTCGCACGGGCAGCAGGGTCTCGGCACGGCCCTGTCCGGCACCGTGCGCGTTCTCGGCCGGCTCGCCGCGCAGCGCAAGGCGGTGGACACCGGGTCGGCCGGCCAGAAGGCGGCGTTCGACTACTACGGCGGCGCCATGGACTCGCTGATCGACGTCTTCACCGCGCTCGGCCGCCGGAGCAACGCCGAAGTCGCCCTGCTGGCGAACACCCTGGTCGACCTCAACGGCGCCATCGACAGGATCGGACGCGAGGACGCCCTGCTCGGGCGTAACTGGCAGACCGGGCATCTGCAGGTCGGTGAATACGACGTGTTCGTCGATGCCGTCGGCGCTCAGGAGTACCTGCTCCAGCGGGTCTCCCTCGGCCTCACCGGTGCCGAACTGGACGCGTACAAGAAGATGACGTCCACCACGTCGTGGGAGACCCAGCACAGCCTGGAGGAGCAGGTCATCGTCGCCGGCCCTCACCACTCGCAGGGTGAGCTGGAGCTCGGCCGGATCCACACCCAATGGCGCGCCTCGTTGGACGCCAACCGCCCGCGGCTGCTGAATCTGGTCCGGGTCCGGGTCGCGCACCTCGACAAGGTCTCCGCCGACAGCGTCAGCCGGCTCCAGTGGACCCTGGTCGTCGTCAGCGCCGCCGGCCTGCTCGCCGTGATCCTGGTCGTCCTCGCCAGCTGGCGTCTCACCGTCCTGCTGCGCCGGCGCATCCACGCCCTGCGCGAGGAAGCCGCGGAACTCCAGCAGCGGCTGCCCGACGTGGTGTCCCGGCTGGAGCGCGGCGAGGACGTCGACGTGGACCGCGAGGTCCGGCTGGTCGAGCCCACCCCCGACGAGCTCGGTGAGCTCGGGCGCGCCCTGAACGCGGCCAGCCGCAGCGCGGTGGCCACCGCCGTGCGGCAGGCCGAACAGCACCGCGGCTTCGAGCGGTTGCTCCAGCGGATCGCCCGGCGCACCCAGATCCTCATCGGCCTCCAGCTGCGCAAGCTGGACGAGCTGGAACGCAGGCACGAGGATCCCGAGGTGCTGGAGGGCCTGTTCGACCTGGACCACCTCACCGCCCGGTTGCGCCGCTACGAGGAGAACCTGGTCATCCTCGGCGGCGGCCAGCCGCAGCGCCGCTGGCGCAAGCCGGTCCGGCTGCTCGACGTGCTGCGCGCCGCGCAGGGCGAGGTGCAGGACTACCGCCGGATCACGATCGACGTCGAGGACGAGCCGTGGGTGTCCGAGCGGGCGGTGGGCACGCTCGTGCACATCCTGGCGGAGCTGATGGAGAACGCCGCCGCCTTCTCCAAGCCACCGACCCCGGTCGAGGTACGGGCCGCGAGGGTCGGCCGGGGCGTCGCGGTCGAGATCGAGGACCGCGGCCTGGGCATGGAACCCGAGCACTACGCCGCCGCCAACGCCCTGATGGAGGCGCCGCCGCAGCTCGACGTGATGACCCAGGCCGACGACGTACGGCTCGGCCTGTACGTGGTCGCCCGGCTGTCGGCGGGGCTGGGCCTGCGGGTGGAGCTGCGGCCGTCCGCCTTCGGCGGCACCCGGGTGGTCGTGCTGCTGCCGGAACAGGTGGTGGTGGAAGAGCCCCGCACGGCACCCCAGCCGGTCGCACTCCCCGCGGAGGTCCTGCCGCACCTGCCCGGTCCGCGGCCACACCCGCACGACGCCGGTGCCGGACCACGGGCGCCGTACGAGGGCGGGCGGTTGCCCACCCGCGCCAGGGGACACGCGATGGCGAACGTCACCGCCCCCGCGCTCCGGCCTCCGGACGAGGACGAGGCATCCCCGGCCGCGCCGACCGCGGCGCGGCCGCTGCCCCAGCGGGTCCGCCAGGCCAGCCTGGCACCCGAACTCCAGATCCCGGCGGAACCGGAGGGGCCGGCGGAACCGGATGAGCCGGATCTCTGGACGTCCCCCGACCGGCCCGGCCGGTCCGGGGCCACGATCGGCGCGTTCCAGCGTCAGTCCCGGCTGGCCCGCGGCGGCGACTCGGACGACGGCACCGGTGACAGGGGCGGTGGCGCAGCCGGTCACGACATCGGCCGCGGTTACGGCCACGGCAGCGGCGACAACGACGGCAGCGGTGACGGTACCGGCTCCGGCGAAGGCAGCGGTGAAGGGCCCGCCTCGCCCGACCGGACCGGCTCTCCTAGGACGGATGATCGAGAATGACGCAGCGTACGACGGCCACCGACGCGGATCTGGACTGGCTTCTGGACGGCCTGGTCGACCAGGTCACGGGCACCCGGCACGCCATCCTGCTGTCGGACGACGGCCTGGTGATGAGCCGTTCGCGGACCATCGACCGCTCGGACGCCGAGCGGCTCGCCGCGATCGCCACCGGCCAGCAGAGCCTCGCCCGCGGCGCCGGGCAGCTCTTCGGCGGCGGCCCGGTGCACCAGGTCATCGTCGAGATGGCCGGTATGTGGCTGTTCGTGATCTCCGCGGGCCGCGGCACCCACCTGGCGGTGACCGCCTCCCAGGAGGTCGACGCCGAGTTGATGAGCGTCGCGATGCACACCCTGGTCCAGCAGGTCGGCCGGCGGCTGGGCACCGACACGCGTACCCCGCTACCCGATGACGCGGGGAGAGCCGGATGAGGCACTGGACCGAGGGGTTCGACGACGACGACGCCGACGAGCAACTGGTCCGTCCCTACACGATCACCAGCGGGCGCACGACCCCCGAGCGGGCGGATCTGACGCTGATCACGCTGGTGACGACGCTCCCCGAGGTCACCACGCAGGCGGCGCTCGCGGTGCGCAGGATGCAGCCGGAGCACCGTACGATCCTCGGGCTCTGCCGGGATTCCAAGGCAGTGGTGGAAGTCGCCGCCAAGCTCGGTCTCCCGGTGTCGTTGACCAAGATCCTCATCGGCGATCTGGTCGACTCCGGCTACATGTGGGCCCGTTCGCCGCAGCCGCTCACCCGGGCCGACGGCCTTCCGGACATGACTACCACCCTCGAGGCGGTGAGAGATGGACTACGCAAGCTCTGACCACACGGCGGCCCTTGCGGACACCGCTCCCCTGGCGGTGAAGATCCTGGTCGCAGGCGGGTTCGGCGTCGGGAAGACGACTCTGGTCGGCGCGGTGAGCGAGGTCGCCCCGCTGCACACCGAGGAGTACCTGACCCGGGCCGGCGTCGGAGTGGACGACCTGGAGGGGGTGAACGGCAAGTTCACCACCACCGTCGCGCTGGACTTCGGGCGGATCACCATCAGCGACGACCTCGTGGTCTACCTGTTCGGCACCCCCGGCCAGGAGCGCTTCTGGTTCATGTGGAACGACCTGGTCAACGGCGCGATGGGCGCGGTGGTCCTGGTCGACACCCGACGGCTGGAGGTGAGCTTCGCCTCGATCGACTTCTTCGAGAGCCGCGGCATCCCCTTCGTCGTCGGCGTCAACTGCTTCCACGGGGTCCGCGACCGGACCGCGGAGGAGATCCGCGCGGCACTCGCCCTCGATCCCCAGGTGCCGCTGGTGCTCTGCGACGCCCGCGACCGGGCGGACGGCCGCGATGTGCTGCTGGCGCTCGTCGACCACCTGATGGCCGGTCACTCCGCCGCGTCCGCGTAGCCAGCTCCGGAGACCGAGTGGGCGGTCCACCCGCCCCGCCGGCAGGCCGCCGGGCGGCAGCGGGCTTCACCCGCCCCGCTCAGAGGGCCAGCACCCCCACCGGCTGGTCGCCGCTGACCTCGCCGGTCTTCCGGAAACCCAGCCGCAGGTAGAACGCCTCGGGGCCGTCGGGGCCCGCATGCCAGGTGACGTACATCTCCTTGCCGCCCCGGCGGCGGAGCTCCGCGGCCACCGACTCCACCGCGAACCGGCCGTAGCCCCTGCCCTGCTCCGCCGCGTCGATGGTGAGGCGCCACAGGCCGGAGCGGAAGAGGGTGCCGTCGGCGCGCCAGTCGATGTCGAGGAAGGCCATCAGGAAGCCGACCGTGCGGTCTGCGTCGACGATCAGGCGCGGCCAGGCGACCCCGGCCGGATGGACGTACGCCTCGGCGAGGGACACGGCGACCGGCTCGACGTTGTGTTCCTGGCCGGGCCGGACGCGAATGCGGAGTGCCGCCGCCAAATTCGCGGTGGTCACTTCTTCGAGGCGGAGCGGAGAAGACATCCGCGCACTCTAGAAGGGCCGTTCGGCAACTGCCCACGGAATTTACGGAAACGGACCGCGCGGTTTCATCCCAGCTGGCGGTAGCGGCCCCGGAAATACATCAGCGGTCCGCCTTCCGCGCTCGGCAGTTCGGCGGTGAGGACGCGGCCGATGACGAGGGTGTGGTCGCCGGCCGCGACGCGCTGTTCGGTGCGGCACTCCAGCGTGGCGAGGGCGCCGCCGACCAGCGGGGCGCCGCTGGCCCGGCCGCGGACGTACGGGATGTCCTCGAAGAGCAGCCGGTCGCTGATGCGGCCCTTCATCGCGAACCGGCCGGCGATGTGCCGCTGGCTCTCGGTGAGCACGGAGACCGCCCACCGCGGCTGTTCGTCGAGAAGGTCGTCCATCCGGGAGCCCTCACGCAGGCTGACCAGCACCAATGGCGGGTCCAGGGACACCGACATGAACGCGGTGGCGGTCATGCCGACGTCCTCGCCGGCCGGCGCCAGCGGGTCGTCCGGGTCCAGTGACGGCTCCTGCGCGGTCACCAGGACCACGCCGGCGGCCAGCCGGGACAGGGCGGCCTTGAACGCTTCGTTGCTCACCCCCACAGCATGCCCGGTGGCTTCTGCGGCGGCGGGGGAGGGAGTCTTCAGCACGCCGGAAACGCTAGTGTCGGACCCGGTGCGGCCACATCGGCCATCGGCCCGAGCCGGGTCCTAGGACCAAGGGCGGGGTGTGCTGCGGTGAAAGGCCGTAACGTGCATCATGTGCGCACACCCACAAAGGCTGTGTTCAGTAAACACACAGGGAAAACGCAGAAACTCCACGCAATTGTTCACGTTCTCCTGTGACTTGAGTCACAAGGGGCGTTAATTGTTGACCCTGTGTACCGAGTGGGCAGCGCGCTGTGATTCAGTGGCGGGGAAAAGTAGCGCCGAAGCAGACCCTTGATTCGCTGCGAGGTCTCGGGGGGAGGGCGAGCATGGAGACCGAGTCGGAGCCCTACGTCCGTCTTGCGTCCCTGCGACAGCTGCACCAGGTCATGGCCGACATGAACACGGCCCGCAGCCTGGCGGACACACTGCAGACCGTCGCCGACGGCGTCATCACCGCCCTCAACTACGAGATGGCCTGCATCAACCTGGTACGCCCCGCCGAGGGTGACCTCGTGGTCGCCGCCTTCTCCGGGAACTCCGCCGCCGAGGCCCTGATCACCGGCCGGGTCGGCTCCCGCGAGTCCTGGGAGCGGCGGCTGAACATGGGCGAGAAGTGGGGCGACCTCGTCTTCATACCGCACACCGAGGGCTGGGTCCTCGACGACGACGACGTCCCGCAGTGGTACACCGACGGCCCCGCGCCGCGGTTCGAGGACGAGTGGCACCCCTCCGACCGGCTCTTCGCCCCCATGTACACGCCCGGCGTCTCGGGCAGCTCCTGCGGCGAACTGCTCGGCGTGATCTCCGTCGACCGCCCGCGTAACGGCCGGCACCCCGGCGCCTGGGGCCGCGAGGCGCTGCAGATGTACGCCTTCCAGGCCGCGATCGCGATCAGCAACGCCCGGCTGCGCGCCAACATGCAGCGCGCCCTGGTCCGCCTGGAGCGCGAGCAGCAGGCGCTGCGGGCCAGCGAGGAGAGCTTCCGGCAGGCCTTCGAGTACGCCCCCTCCGGCATGGCGATAGCGGAGATGGGCGGCGACCAGCACGGCCGAATACTGCGCAGCAACGACGCCCTGTGCCGCCTCCTGGGCCGCCCCGCCTCCGCGATGCGCCGCTACTCCTTCTCCGACCTGGTCCACCCCGAGGACATCGGCACCCTGCTCCGTACCTCCGCCGAGGGCGGCCGCGCCGAACTCCGCCTGGGCCGCCGTGACGGCACCTACGTCTGGGTCTCGCTGCGGAACTCCGTCGTCGCCGACGCCGCCGACGGCCCCCGCTTCCTCCTCACCCACGTCGAGGACATAGAGGAACGCAAGCGCCGCGAGCTCCAGCTCGCCCACCGCGCCTCCCACGACTCCCTCACCGGCCTCCCGAACTCGGCGGAGCTGCGCTCCCGCCTCTCCTCCCGGCTCTGCCGGCGCGCCGGACACGCCGGCGAGCTGGAATCCCTGGACGCGGCCTACGGCCACCCCGCCTACGACGCCAACGGCCACGGCTTCGACTTCGCCGGCACGGCGGGCGGAACACAGTCGTACGACGGTGGCTACGACCACCACGTGCACACCGTCGCCCCCGAGGAGGGCCGCGACGACGGCGCCAAGGGGCTCGCGGTGCTCTTCTGCGACCTCGACGGCTTCAAGTCGATCAACGACCGGTTCGGCCACAACGCGGGCGACGCCGTCCTCATCGAGGTGGCCCGCAGGCTCACCCGGGGCGTCCGGGACGGCGACACCGTGGCCCGCCTCGGCGGCGACGAGTTCGTGATCCTCGCCGACGGCCTCGGCAAGGCCGACGCCCAGGACCTGGCCGTACGCCTGCGCAACGAGATCATCCAGCCGATCCGCGCCGAGGGCCGGGCCGTGCGGGTGGGCGCCAGCTTCGGCATCGGGTGGGCGCACTGCGGCATGACGGCGGACGAAGTCCTGAAATCCGCCGACGAGCGGATGTACGTAGAGAAACGATCTCGTCCCAAACAGCATCGGCGGGCTGGTTAACTCCCGGTTTAAGACCGCGTGAGCTGCGAACCTGCCTCCCGTGTCACTGCTGGCAGGTACGCTCGTCTGTAATGAGGAGTACCAAGGGGTCACTCGCTCCACTGCCGGACGGCTGAAGCCCGTCGCCGATTGCGCGGCGGGTTCTGAGTGACCAGCCCGAGCCATCCGATAAGGGGGTGACCTTGATGGCTACGTTCCGTGCAGGTGTGCCGACCGACCAGTCCGTGCTTCCTCAGCGGCCTGCTCTGGAACCTGTACCTGCAGACACCTCTGGGAGCAGGGACGAAACGGGGTACAGGGCCTTGCCCGCTTAGGGCAGGGGAACCGGTACGGGACATGGGCGAGGGGATACCCGCACGCGCTCACCTCTGCGTGCGGGAGTCACAGCGCACTCACTGTTGGGTGCGGGAGCATGCGCTGTCGGTGACGACGGCACCTTCAACAAGGACCACCTGATGCAGGATGACGAGGCACTGGGCATACCCGGGCTGCGTGAGCGGCTGCCGAGGGCCGGTGCGGGCGCCCCCAGGGTGTTCGTACTTGACCGCAGGGGACGCCCCTTGATGCCCTGCCATCCAGCACGGGCTCGTGAGTTGCTGCGGAAGGGCCGGGCAGCGGTAGCTAGGTATACACCGTTCACCATCCGCATCAAGGACCGTCTCCTTAATGACTCGGAGGTGAGTGGCGTCGCTATTCGGCTCGATCCCGGGTCGAAGGTGACGGGCATCGCAGTGACGGATGACATCACACGCCCGTCCGTCGGCAGTGGTGAAGCCACTGTTCTTCGGCGGGGTTTGTATGCCGTGGAACTGCAGCACCGGGGCCCTGCCATCAAGGCGAGCATGGAACAGCGCGCAAGCCACCGGAGGCGACGTCGGGTGGCCAACACACACTACCGCGCCCCGCGCTTCGACAACCGCCGTCGGAGTCGCGGTTGGTTGCCTCCGTCGTTGCAGCACAGGGTCGATACAACCTGGTCGCAGGTGGAGCGTCTCTCACGGCTTGCCCCGCTGACCGAAGTCCACATCGAGCGGGTCGCTTTTGATACGCATGCGATGTCGGCTGGGCGAGAGCTGACCGGAGTCGAGTACCAGCAGGGAACGCTTGCTGGGTATGAGCTGCGGAATTACCTGCTTGAGAAGTGGGGACGGCGTTGCGCCTACTGCGGTAGGAGTGGCGTCCCCTTGCAGGTTGAGCACATTCAGCCCAAGTCCAGCGGTGGCACGAACCGTGTCTCGAACCTCACGTTGTCCTGTGAGTCTTGCAACCAGGCCAAGGCGTCCCGGCCGGTCGAGGAGTTCTTGAAGGGGCGACCTAAGGCTGTCGTACATGTTGAGCAGCAGGCCAAGGCTCCCTTGCGTAATGCGGCAGTGATGAATGCCACACGGTGGCAGCTTGCTGAGCGGCTTCACGACCTCGGCCACCCGGTTTCCTGTTGGTCCGGGGGGATGACCAAGTACAATCGGACGCGGTGCGGACTGGGCAAGACGCATGCGCTTGACGCACTGGCGGTCGGCGAGATGGGACCCGGCTGCCACATCGCGCGCTACCCGTCGCATGTACTGGTCGCAACTGCTACCGGACGTGGCGGCTACGCGCGCACCCGCACCGACAAGTATGGCTTCCCACGGCTGGCACTGCCCAGGATCAAGAGCCATCACGGGTTTCAGACAGGTGATCTGGTGCGTGCCGTCGTGCCGTCGGGGAAGAAGGTCGGCACGCATGTGGGCCGAGTCGCAGTTCGAGCGTCAGGGCGCTTCAACATCCGCACTCGACGAGGCGTTGTACAGGGTATTGGCTCTCAGCATGTAAGCCTGCTCCAGCGTGCGGATGGCTACGGCTATTCGGTCCGCGTAGAGGAGCGGAGTGCCCAACCCGCGGCCCGAGCCGCCGGTGTCTACACAGGAGGAGTTCGATGACGTCCGCCGACAACGGCGCGAGCACGCCCGAGGACGACGACCCGTTCGGCTACCTCTATGCCGATGGTCAGGCCAGAGGGGCCCAGCCGCCGTCCGGCTCCGGTGGCTACGGCTACCCGCATCAGGTCAGCAGGGTGCGCTCGGTCGGCGAGCGTACGTACGGCGGCCAGCAGCAGGCACCGCAGCCGCAGTACGGCGGCCAGACCATCCCGCAGCAGCCCGGCGCCGGCTACGGCCAGCAGCCGAACGCGGCCTACCAGGCCCCGGAGACCTTCCCGGGCGGCGCCCCGACCACCCGCACGCCGATGCCGCCCGCGGGCCGCGGCCGCGGCCCCAACACCAAGGGCCTCCTCATCGGCGCCGTCGCGGTCGTCGCCGCCGTCGTCATCGGCATCAGCGTCGCGATGATGAACGGCAACGGGGACGACGACAAGGCGAGCAGCGGCGCCTCCACCTCCCCGAACCAGTCGCAGAGCGTTTCACCTTCGCCGTCCAGCACGAGTTCGGTGTCGGCCGCGGGTGAACTGCCGAAGACAGATGCCAAGGCGCTGCGCCTGGAGGGCGGGACCACCACGGCTTCCGAGTTCAAGGGCGCCAAGGCCGACGGCGGCATTTACGTGACAGGCTTCAACCAGGTCGGGGCCAAGGTCACCTGGACAGTCGACGGAATTCAAAAGGCCGGCACCTACAGGCTGTACGTACGCTATGGCGTCCCCGGCTCGGACGCCGACGCGACCCTGCTGGTCAACGGCGAGGCCAACTCCCAGCCGCTGAACATGAAGAACTTCGGCAACACTCCCGCAGGCGACTGGGAGAAGGGCTGGAAGACCACGTGGGCCAACGTCAGCCTGAACCAGGGCACCAACACGATTGCCGTCGCCTGCAACGACGGCAACCAGTGCAACGCCGTCCTGGACCAGCTCTACCTCACTAAGTAGCGACCGACTTCGCGTTGCCGACGCCGCCAGATCACTCGACGCGGTCCGCCACGCACTGTTCGATAGCCGTCGGAGCAGTTGGCGCCCGACGGCTATCGAACAGTGCGTGGCGGTCGCCGCCGTGGCTCAAATGCGTCCGCCTTCGACGCAGAGGATGGCTACCCAACCCGTCTTACCGTCCCACTTCACCTTGACCCAGTCGTTGCCGGAAGGGCCTCCCGACCAGCACGTGTATGAGCCGCCGTTGTTGTCTCGCGTGCACGGGGTCGTAGTGCAGGGAACTCTGGCGTTAGGGTCAGTAATCGTGTGGACCACGGTCGAAGAGGTGCTGGCGTTGCTTCGGATGTTGAAGTAATGACCATCGGTCATCCAGACGCCTGCTTGATCGGCCGACGCGGTAGAGCTCAAGGAGACGACGAGTCCCATGGAGGCCAAGCACAGAGCAGCGAGTCGCCTGATGGTCGACGATTTACGCATGTATTCCCTTAGCGACAGGTAGATCTTTGGTCGCTGGCGATCATATGTTCTAAGAATTGGTCTTTGTCGACGGATGTCGGCCATAGTTGCTTGGTTAAGCCGCGCCGGCATCCCTGGTTACGGCAACCCGGCCAAGCAGCTTCTCGTAGGTCCCCCGGTCGAACTCGCCCGCCGCCGCGGCCCGAACCGTCGCTGCCGACAAGGCCACCGCGCGGGTCAGGCGGTCCGGCCAGGGGAGGTGTTCGACGAGGCCCGACAGCAGGCCGGCGACCGCCGAGTCGCCTGCGCCGGTCGGGTTGCCGTGTTCTCGGGTGGGTGGGGTGGCGCGCCAGCGACCCTCCGGGGTGAGCGCCAGCAGGCCCTGGGCGCCCAGGGAGGCGACCACCGCGCGGGCGCCGCGGCGGCGGGCGTCCTGGGTGGCGCGGGCCGGGTCGTGGGAGCCGGTGAGTTCGGCCAGTTCGTCGGCGTTCGGCTTGACCAGGTCGGGGCGGGCCGCGACCCCGCGTCGCAGTGGCTCTCCGCTGGTGTCGAGGAGGACGGGGACGGCGGCGGACCGCGCGGTCTTTATCAGCCCGGCGTACGCCCCTACCGGAACCCCGGGCGGCAGGCTGCCGCACAGCGCCACCGCCGAGGCGCCGGTGAGCAGTTCCTCGTAGCGGTCGAGGAAGGCACCCCACTCCGCGGGCGCTATCTGCGGGCCGGGTTCGTTCAACTGGGTCGTGTCACCCGTCAGTTCGTCCACGACGGCGATGGTCCGGCGGGTCGCCCCGGCGACCGGCAGCAGCGCGTCCACCACTCCCGGCGTCTCCGCGAGGTGCTCCCGCACGGCCCGCCCGGTGGCCCCGCCCGCCAGCCCGGTCACCGTCGTCTCGTGCCCGAGCGCGGCCAGTACCCGGGCCACGTTCACCCCCTTGCCGCCCGGCCGTTCGGTCACGGCGGAGACGCGGTGCGAGGTGTGCGGGCGCAGGGCGCCGACCCGGTAGGTGATGTCCAGAGCGGTGTTCAGCGTGACGGTGAGGATCACCGGGCGACCTCCCTCGTGTATGCCCGTGTCATCGGTTGGGGGGCCTCGATCATGCCAAAGAGACGGCGACCGGCCTAGGGTCGCCGTCTCTCAACAGGGGGATGGATCAGGACAGTTCGGGTGCGATCACCCACGCACCCCGGCGCATCACGCCCTTCAGCGTGAAGTCCGCGTCCAGAACGAGCAGGTCCGCGTCCTTGCCGGGCTCCAGGGAGCCGACGCGGTCGTAGAGGCCCAGCAGCCGCGCCGGGTTGGCGGACAGGGCGGCGACGGCGTGCTCGACGGGGAGCCTGTCGACGGTGACCGCCCGCTGCAGCGCGCGGTCCAGCGTCAGCGTGGAACCCGCGATGGCACCGCCGTCCACCAGCCGGGCCACCCCGTCGGTGACCTCGACCTCCAGCGGGCCGAGGAGGAAGCGGCCGTCACCGCTGCCGGCCGCGTCCATCGCGTCCGTGATGAACGCGACCCGGTCCGGACCCGCGTGGTGGAAGGCCAACTGGAGCGCGGCCGGGTGCAGGTGCGTGCCGTCGTTGATCAGCTCGACCGTCACCCGCTCGTCCTCGAGCAACGCGGCGATCGGACCGGGCGCGCGGTGGCCGATCTGCGGCATCGCGTTGTACAGGTGGGTGGCGACCGTGGCGCCCGCGTCGATCGCCTCCACGGTCTGCTCGTACGTCGCGTCCGTGTGGCCGACGGCCGCGATCACGCCGTGTTCCGCGAGGAGTCGTACCGACTCGATGCCGCCGGGGAGTTCGGTGGCGAGCGTGACCATCTTCGCGTGCCCGCGCGCCGCGTCCACCAGCTTGCGGACCTCCGCCGGGTCCGGGTTCCGCAGCAGCGCCTCGGAGTGGGCGCCCTTGCGGCACGGGGAGATGAACGGGCCCTCGAAGTGGATGCCGGCGATGTCGCCCTGCTCGGCGAGCTCGGAGAGGAGACCGGCCTGGCGGACCAGGACGTCCATGTCGTCGGTGACGGTGGAGGTGACCAGGGTGGTCGTGCCGTGGGTGCGGTGCGTGTGGACGCCGGTGAGGATCTGCTCCGCGGTGCCGGAGCTGAAGGAGGCTCCGCCGCCGCCGTGGTTGTGGATGTCGACGAAGCCGGGCAGGAGCCAGTGGCCGGTGAGGTCGATGACCTGGGCGTTCTCGGGACCGTCGGCGGCGATTTTCGTGCCGTCGACTGCGAGTCGGCCGTTTTCGATTACTCCGGTGGGGAGGACTACCCGGGCACCGGAGAGGACCAGTCCGTGGTCTGCGGGCTGCGGGTCCGTGGGGGCTGGTCGCGCCCGCGCGGCGGTAGCCGCAAGTTGGACACTGCCCCGCGCCCCTGAAGGGGCGCTGTAGTGCGGCTCTTTCGCAGCCATCAGGGGGTTACCTCCGGAGTGGTCGTCGTCAACAGGTCCTGGGCGAGCAGGCCCGCCCCCAAACAACCGGCCGTGTCTCCCAGTTCGGCCGGGACGATCGTCGGCAGTTTCTGGAACGTCACCCGGCGCTGCACCGCCTCCCGCAGGGGCTCGAACAGCACGTCTCCCGCCTCCGCCAGGCCGCCGCCGATGATGAGGACGCGTGGGTCCAGCAGGGTGAGGGCCGTGACCAGGCCGTCGGCCAGGGCGGCCACCGCCTCGTCCCACACCCGGACGGCGTTCGGGTCGCCGGACGTGACGGCCTTCGCGCAGTCCGCCGCGTCCGCGTCCGGGTCGCCGCAGGCCTTCGCCCACGCCTCGCTCACCGCGGCCGCGGACGCGTACCGCTCCAGACAGCCGCGCTGCCCGCACGGACAGGGGGCACCCTGCGGCCGTACGACGACGTGGCCGATCTCGCCCGCGAAGCCGTGCGCGCCCGACTCCACCCGGCCGTCCAGGCCGAAGCCGCCCGCGATCCCGGTGCCGAGGGCCACGAAGAAGAAGCGGTCCGCGCCCCGGCCCGCGCCGAGCCTGCCCTCGGCCAGGGCGCCGGTGCGGACGTCGTGGCCGAGGGCGACCGGGATGCCGAGGCGGTCGGCGAGGAGGGCGCGCAGCGGGACGTCGCGCCAGCCGAGGTTGGCCGCGTAGACCGCGACGCCGGCCCGCTCGTCCACGATTCCGGGGACCGCGAGCCCGGCCGCGGACCCCGGCTCGCCGAGGTGCTGCTCGCCGTACGCCCGCAGCTCGGCGGCGAAGTCGAGGATGGCGGTGACGACGGCGTCGGGGCCGCGGTCCCGGCCGGTCGCCCGGCGGTCCCGGTGGAGCAGCTCGCCGTCCGGGCCGACCAGTGCGGCCTTCATTCCGGTGCCGCCCACGTCCAGGGCGATGACATGTCTCACGGGAACAGTGTGGCCCGTCTACCCGGGAGAGGTCTAGTCCACTTGCGTGGTGTAGACCTTATGGGTCCACATATTGAACGGCGAGACAGTTAGACAGGGGCAGTACACGTGCGGCGGCGTAGGGCAGGAATGATCGCGGTGGTGTCCGCAACGGGCATGACGGCGGTCCTCGGTGGGTGCGGGACGACGGGCTCCTCGGACGTCACCCTCAGACTCGTCGCCGCCGACTACGGAGACTCCGCCGCCAACAGCTCCCAGAAGTACTGGGACAAGCTGGCCGCGGCGTACGAGGCGCAGCACTCCGACGTGAAGGTCGACGTCACCGTCTACTCGTGGAACGACGTGGACCGCAAGGTCAAGGACATGGTCGCCGCCGGCAAGGCCCCCGACCTGGCGCAGATCGGCGCGTACGCCGACTACGCGGCCGCCGGCAAGCTGTACGAGGCCGGTGACCTGCTCTCCATCCCGGTCCAGGCCGACTTCCCCTCCCAGCTCGCCGAGGCGGGCCAGTGGAACCACGCGCAGTACGGCATACCCTTCGCCGCCTCCACGCGCGTCCTCTTCTACAACAAGACCCTCTTCTCCCAGGCCGGCATCACCACCGCGCCCACCACCTGGGACGAGCTCGAGGCCGACGCGAAGTCGCTCAAGGCGGACGGTGTGAAGTACCCGTACGCGCTGCCGCTCGGCCCCGAGGAGGCGCAGGCGGAGACCATGCAGTGGCTGCTCAGCGGCGGCAGCGGCTACACCGACGACACCGGCACGTACACGATCGACTCCTCGCAGAACATCGACACCCTCACCTGGCTCAAGGACGAGCTGGTCGGCAAGGGCCTGACCGGCCCGGTGGCCCCCGGCAAGCTGAACCGCGCGGCCGCGTTCACCGCCTTCGCCGACGGCCAGGTCGGCATGCTCAACGGCCACCCCACGCTGATCAAGCAGGCCGAGAAGAAGGGCGTGAAGTTCGGCGCGGTCCCGATGCCGGCCCGCGCCGGCCAGAGCACCAGCACCGCGTCCATGGGCGTCGCCGACTGGATGGCGGCGTTCAAGCAGAACGGCCACGCCAAACAGATCGGCGACTTCCTGAACTACGTCTACAGCGAGAAGAACGTCCTCGCCTTCTCCCGCGAGTACGGCCTGCTGCCCGTCACCACCTCCGCGTCCCAGGCGATGACGGACTCCACGCGGGCCGAGGACAAGCAGCTGCGGCCCTTCCTGGAGCAGCTGCCCACCTCGGAGCTCTACCCCGCGGGCAAGACCTCCTGGGCCGCGATCAGCGCCGACATCAAGAAGCAGATCGGTACGGCGGTGAGCCCGACCGGCGACCCGACCGGCGTCCTCACCCGGATCCAGGCCGAGGCGGCGACGGCGGACAGCCGTACGGCGGCGGCGACCGGCTGAGCGCTACCGTTCTCGCCATGGACCGGCATGAACTGGGCGAGCGCGAGCAGGCCGTCCTCGCCCTCGAACGCCGGGGCTTTGCGAGCCCCGGCGCGAAGGAACGCGCGATCCGCGAGGAACTGGACCTGGCTCCGGTGCGCTACTACCAGCTGCTGAACGCTCTGCTGGACGACGAGCGGGCGCTGGCCCATGATCCGGTGACGGTGAACCGGCTGCGGCGGGTACGGGAGGCGCGCCGCTCGGAGCGCTGAGCCGGGGATTCGCGCCCCCGCCGCCCCTACCCGTCCCGTCCTCCAGGGGGCTGTGCCCCCTTCGGCCCCCGTTCGGTGGAGACGGATGTGCGGGCCGGTGGGGGCTGGGCGCGCAGTTCCCCGCGCCCCTGAAGGGGCGCGCTCGGATACTGTCGGCTGCATGGGAACCCACATCACGGAACCCCTCCCGACGCCGCGCACCGCCGCCGGGCGTGACGGCCTCGCCGCACTCCTCGCGCAGCCCGGCTCCGCCCTCGTCGGCCTCGACTTCGACGGCACCCTCGCGCCGATCGTCGCCGACCCCGAGCAGGCGCGGGCCCACCCGGATGCCGTACCGGTGCTGGCCGCGCTCGCCCCGAAGGTGGCCGCCGTCGCCGTCGTCACCGGCCGCCCGGCCGAGGTGGCCGTCCGCTACGGCGGCTTCGCGGGCGTACCCGGCCTGGAACACCTCGTCGTCCTCGGCCACTACGGCGCCGAACGCTGGGACGCGGCGACCGGCGAGCTCACCGCCCCGCCCCCGCACCCCGGCATCGCCGCCGTCCGCGCCGAACTCCCCGCACTCCTCGACCGCGCCGGAGCCGTGCACGGCACCTGGACCGAGGAGAAGGGCCGGGCGATCGCGGTCCACACCCGCCGCGCCCCCGACCCCCAGGCCACCTTCGAAACCCTCCGGGCCCCCCTCACCGACCTCGCCACCCGGCACGGCCTGATCGTCGAACCGGGCCGCCTCGTCCTGGAACTCCGTCCCCCGGGCATGGACAAGGGCGTGGCCCTGCGCGAGTACGCACGGCACATCAACGCCGGCGCGATCCTCTACGTCGGCGACGACCTGGGCGACATCCCCGCCTTCGCCGCCGTGGAGAAACTCCGCGAGGAGGGCGTCCCGGGCCTGTCGGTATGCAGCGGCAGCGAGGAGGTCACGGAGTTGGCGGACCGTTCCGACCTGGTGGTGGAGGGCCCGGAAGGGGTAGTACGCCTGCTGAGAAGCCTGGCAGCATTGAGCGCCCCGTAAGGGGCGCGGGGAACTGCGCGACCAGCCCCCACCGGCCCGCAGCCGAATCTCGGCCTACCCCCCCAACGCCCCCAACTGCTCAAGAAACCAGGCCGCCGGCGGCAATGCCGTAGCCGCCGCGGCCAGCCTCTTGCACCGCTCCGCCCGCTCCTCCACCGGCATGGCCAACGCCAGTGCCAACGCGTCGGCCGTCCCTCCGATGTCGTACGGGTTCACGACCACCGCGTCCTCGCCCAGCTCCTCGTACGCCCCGGCCTCCCGCGACAGCACGAGCACACACCCCTCGTCCGACACCACGGGAATCTCCTTGGCGACCAGGTTCATCCCGTCCCGGATGGGGTTGACGAGCGCCACGTCGGCCAGCCGGTACGCCGCCAGCGACCGTGCGAAGTCGTCCTTGACGTGCAGGACCACCGGCGTCCAACCGGGCGTCCCGTAGGCGGCGTTGATCTCGTCCGCGACCCGCTGCACCTCCGCCGTGTAGTCCCGGTAGACGGCGAGGTCCTGCCGCGACGGGTACGCGAACGCGACGTGCACCACCCGCTCTCGCCACTCGGGACGGTCGTCGAGCAGCTGCCGGTACGCCAGCAGCCCCCGCACGATGTTCTTCGACAGTTCCGTCCGGTCGACCCGGACGATCGTCTTCCGCCCTTCCCCGATCTCCTCCCGAAGAGCGGCCATCCGCTCGCCGACGTCCGGCTCGTGCGACCGCTTCCGCAGGAAGTCCGCGTCGGCACCCAGCCCGTGCACCCCGATCCGGGTCCCGCCGGACGACGGATCGGCGGCCGGGATCCCCGGGCCCAGCACCGCATGACAGCAGTCGACGAACGCGTCCGCCCACCGCCGCGTCAGGAACGCCGCGTGATCGGCGCCCAGGATCCCGCTCAGCAGCTCCGCCGCGATGTCGTCGGGCAGGAGCCGGAAGTAGTCCGGCGGTGCCCAGGGGGTGTGGGAGAAGTGGCCGATGCGCAGGTCGGGGCGGAGCCGGCGGAGCATCCGCGGGGCCAGTGCCAGGTGGTAGTCCTGGATGACCACCACCGCCCCCTGGCCCGCCTCCTGCGCCAGCGCTTGTGCGAAGGCGCGGTTGTAGGCCTGGTACGAACCCCACTGCCGCCGGAACTCCGCGTCGAAGACCGGCTCCAGCGGGGTCTGGTAGAGCATGTGGTGGACGAACCAGAGGACCGAGTTCGCGATGCCGTTGTACGCGTCGGCGAAGACGTCCGCGTCGATGTCGAGCATCCGGACCTGCTGCCCGCCGGTCTCCCCGGCCGGCAGCCTGCCGCCCTCGGCCCGCCGCACCGCCTCCCGGTCACCGTCGCCCAGTGCCGCGCACACCCACACCGCGTTCGCGTCCGACCCGATGGCCGACAGCCCTGAGACCAGCCCGCCGCCGCCCCGTTTGGCGTGCAGCGAACCGTCTTCGCGCAGCTCGTACGAGACCGGGCCGCGGTTCGAGGCGACCAGCACCTCGGCACCGCCGGTGGAAGCCATGGGGGAAGACATACGCCACAACCTAGCCCGGCCCGTAAACGCTCAAACGTACGGCCGCGCCCGACGCGCCGCCGTATACGGCCGTACGGCGAAGTCACGCCACCTTGCGCTCGGCGTACTCCGTGATCTCCACCATCGGCGGCCGTTCCTCCGTGTCCACCGAGTACGTGCGCGGTTCGAAGCCGTCCTCGCCCCGTTCGAACTGGGTGAGGGAGGGGCGGATCAGGTGGCCGCGGGCCAGCCGGAGCTGGGCCGTGCGGTAGATCGCGGCGGACATCCGGCCGAGGGCCTGGCCGTCCTGGTGGCGGTGCTTGCGGACGCCGACGTCGACCTGGGCGAGGGCGTCGAGGCCGACCAGGTGCAGGGCGTCGACCAGCATGCCCAGCTCCACGCCGTAGCCGACCGGGAAGGGGAGCTGTTCCAGCAGCGAGCGGCGGGCCGCGTACTCGCCGCCGAGCGGCTGGACGAAGCCGGCCAGCTGGGGCCAGTGCATGTTCAGCAGCGGACGGGCCATCAGCTCGGTGACCCGGCCGCCCTGTCCGGCGGCGCCGCCGAGCGGGCGGTCGTACATCGCCTTGACCAGGTCCACGTCCGGGTCGGTGAGGAGCGGGCCGACGATGCCGGTGACGAAGTCGGAGGAGAACTCCCGCAGGTCGGCGTCGACGAAGCAGACGATGTCCCCGGTGGTGACCAGGAGGGAGCGCCAGAGGACCTCGCCCTTGCCGGGTACGGCGGGGATGCGGGGCAGGATCGCGTCGCGGTGCACGACGCGGGCGCCGGCCGCCGCGGCGACGGCCGCCGTGCGGTCGGTGGAGCCGGAGTCGACGACCACGATCTCGTCGACGAGCGGCACCTGCTGCATGAGGTCGTGGCGGATGATCGCGACGATGTCGCCGACGGTCTCCTCCTCGTTGAGCGCGGGCAGCACGACGCTGACCGTCTGCCCGGAGGACCGTTTGGCGGCCATGATCCGGTGCAGCGGACGATCGGATACGGACCAGGAGCGGGTGGCCAGCCAGCGCTCGACTTCTTCCAGCACGGTCAGCGGCTCCTCACTGTCACGGCCACACGACGACGTGTGATCCATCTCGCGTTACGGACGACTCTCTCAACTGTCCTGGCCTTCGGTTACAGTCTTGAACAACGCCGATGACCATCGCATGTCCTGGGGTCACCCGGCGTCGACAACCGCATACCGCTCATCCAGAGGGGCAGAGGGATACGGCCCGTTGAAGCCCCGGCAACCCTCCAGTCGGTTCTCGTAGATCGCCGATCAGTGTCGATCGTCCGCGAGGCTCCCGACTAGGGAAGGTGCCAAATCCGTCTCACGGCGAGATGCGTCGTGAGGAAGATGAGGAGAAAGGGCCTCGCCTCACATGGCTGTGCAGACTGTTGCAAGCACCACGGATTCCACCGTCGACCTCGGCCCCGCCGCAGCCCTCAGCTGCCGCGAGTGCGGTCACCGCGTGCCGCTCGGCCCGGTGTTCGCCTGCGAGGAGTGTTTCGGCCCGCTGGAGATCGCGTACGACTTCTCGGCGTACGACACCGAGGAGCTGCGGAAGCGGATCGAAGCGGGTCCCGCGAACATCTGGCGCTACGCGCCACTGCTGCCCGTCCCCGCGGACGTGGCGACCAAGCCGAACATCAACCCCGGCTGGACCAAGCTCGTCAAGGCCGACAACCTGGCCCGTGAGCTCGGGGTGACCGGCGGGCTGTACGTGAAGGACGACTCCGGCAACCCGACGCACTCCTTCAAGGACCGCGTCGTCGCCCAGGCCGTCGAGGCCGCCCGCGCCTTCGGCTACACCACCCTCTCCTGCTCCTCCACCGGCAACCTGGCCGGCGCGGTCGGCGCCGCCGCCGCCCGGGCCGGCTTCCGCTCCTGCGTGTTCATCCCGCACGACCTGGAGCAGGGCAAGGTCGTCATGGCCGCGATCTACGGTGGCGAGCTCGTCGGCATCGAGGGCAACTACGACGACGTGAACCGTTTCTGCTCCGAGCTGATCGGCGACTCGGCCGGCGAGGGCTGGGGCTTCGTCAACGTCAACCTGCGGCCGTACTACGCGGAGGGCTCCAAGACCCTGGCGTACGAGATCTGCGAGCAGCTCGGCTGGGAGATCCCGGACCAGCTGGTCATCCCGATCGCCTCCGGCTCGCAGCTCACGAAGATCGACAAGGGTCTGCAGGAGCTGATCAAGCTCGGGCTCGTCGAGGACAAGCCGTACAAGATCTTCGGTGCCCAGGCCGAGGGGTGCTCGCCGGTGTCGGTGGCCTACAAGGAGGGCCACGACGTGGTCCGCCCGCAGAAGCCGAACACCATCGCCAAGTCCCTCGCCATCGGCAACCCGGCCGACGGGCCGTACGTCCTCGACATCGCGCGGCGCACCGGCGGCGCGGTGGAGGACGTCACCGACGAGCAGGTCGTCGACGCCATCAAGCTGCTCGCGCGGACCGAGGGAATCTTCGCGGAAACCGCCGGCGGGGTGACGGTTGGAGTCACCAAAAAGCTCATTGAGAATGGGTTGATTGATCCGGCGAAGTCGGTCGTTGTACTCAACACCGGTGATGGGCTGAAGACGCTGGACGCAGTGGCGGGGACTGGACTCACCGCGACCATTCGCCCGAATCTGGAGTCTTTCCGCGAGGCCGGGCTCGCCTGAGTCCCCCGAGAAATAGGGCGTTGCCCAGACCGGAGGTAAAAACGTGAGCGTCACCGTTCGCATCCCCACCATCCTGCGCACCTACACCGGTGGTCAGGCCGAAGTCGCCGCCGAGGGCGCCACTCTCGGCGAGGTCATCTCGGACCTGGAGAAGAACCACACCGGGATCTCCGCGCGGGTTCTCGACGACCAGGGCAAGCTGCGCCGGTTCGTCAACGTGTACGTCAACGACGACGACGTCCGCTTCGAGCAGGGCCTGGAGACCGCCACCCCGGACGGGGCCGGCGTCTCCATCATCCCGGCCGTCGCGGGCGGCTGACCTGCCGACCTGCTTGACAGGCTGATCGAATGACCGAACATTACCTTCGGTAACGCCGATCACCGACTGTTCATCTGATTGCCCCCTCCGTGAGAGAAGCGGAGGGGGCAATTCTGTGTGGTTGAGCGCGGTACAGTTGGGGAAAGCGGTCCCGATCTCCAGGTCGGGAGCCCTGTATTCGATACCGCGAGCCCGACAAGAAGTAGCCAAAGTGTGCGGGTTATATGCGGCTTTTGTGGCCTTTACGGGGCCCGACTTGCCCTGAATTCGGCCGAATTCTTGCTACATTCCGGACCCCTTCCGTCCAGAATTCTCGTCCGATTGACCTGTTGCAGACGGCAGTTGGACAGATACATTCAGCCGCGGTCGACGCGTTCCGGCGCACGCCCCCAACCAATGGGGGGTGAGGTCTGACCCGGATCCGCGAAGTGTGGATCTGTGCAAGGGCCAGTAATAGGGGAGTTAGGCATGGCTCAGGGCACCGTCAAGTGGTTCAACGCGGAGAAGGGGTACGGCTTCATCGCGGTCGACGGTGGTGCGGATGTTTTCGTCCACTACAGCGCGATTCAGATGGACGGCTACCGCACCCTGGAAGAGGGTCAGCGGGTCGATTTCGAGATCTCGCAGGGCCAGAAGGGGCCGCAGGCGGACATGGTCCGGCTGGCGACCGGCTGAAGCACGCGCCGACTGACAGCGACGTTCTTCTGTACTTCTTCGAAGGGCTCGTGCCTCCCGGGGCACGGGCCCTTCGGCATGCCCGGCGCATGCCCGCAAGGGCCTGACTCCGGGGGCCGATCCCCGGGAGGCGCTTGCACTCGGCATGGGCGAGTGCTAATCATTGGCGTTAGCACTCTGAAGGTGAGAGTGACAACGAAGGACCGGGTCGGTGAGGCCCGCAGGCCGGGTGGGGCAAGGAACCCACGGGTCGGCGAGCCGTCCGTCGCGGGCGCGGGCGCGGTCCGAAGACTCACCCCCAGTCCTGGAGGGACCACTTCACATGGCCAAGATCATCGCGTTCGACGAGGAGGCGCGGCGCGGCCTTGAGCGCGGTATGAACCAGCTCGCCGACGCCGTCAAGGTCACCCTCGGCCCCAAGGGCCGCAACGTCGTCCTTGAGAAGAAGTGGGGCGCCCCCACGATCACCAACGATGGTGTGTCCATCGCCAAGGAGATCGAGCTGGAGGACCCGTACGAGAAGATCGGCGCCGAGCTGGTCAAGGAAGTCGCCAAGAAGACGGACGACGTCGCCGGTGACGGTACGACCACCGCGACCGTTCTCGCCCAGGCCCTGGTCCGCGAGGGCCTGCGCAACGTGGCCGCCGGCGCCAACCCGATGGCCCTGAAGCGCGGTATCGAGAAGGCCGTCGAGGCGGTCTCCGGTGCGCTGCTTGAGCAGGCGAAGGACGTCGAGACCAAGGAGCAGATCGCCTCCACGGCCTCCATCTCCGCCGCCGACACCCAGATCGGCGAGCTCATCGCCGAGGCCATGGACAAGGTCGGCAAGGAAGGCGTCATCACCGTCGAGGAGTCCCAGACCTTCGGTCTGGAGCTGGAGCTCACCGAGGGTATGCGCTTCGACAAGGGCTACATCTCGGCGTACTTCGCCACCGACATGGAGCGTATGGAGGCGTCCCTCGACGACCCGTACATCCTGATCGCCAACTCGAAGATCGGCTCCGTCAAGGACCTGCTCCCGCTCCTGGAGAAGGTCATGCAGTCGGGCAAGCCGCTGCTGATCATCGCCGAGGACGTCGAGGGCGAGGCCCTGTCGACCCTGGTCGTCAACAAGATCCGCGGCACCTTCAAGTCCGTCGCCGTCAAGGCCCCGGGCTTCGGCGACCGCCGCAAGGCGATGCTGAACGACATCGCCATCCTCACCGGTGGCGAGGTCATCTCCGAGGAGGTCGGTCTCAAGCTGGAGAACACGACCCTCGACCTGCTGGGCCGCGCCCGTAAGGTGGTCATCACCAAGGACGAGACCACCATCGTCGACGGCGCCGGCTCCACCGAGCAGGTCCAGGGCCGGGTCAACCAGATCCGCGCCGAGATCGAGCAGTCCGACTCGGACTACGACCGCGAGAAGCTCCAGGAGCGCCTGGCGAAGCTCGCCGGTGGCGTCGCCGTCATCAAGGCCGGTGCCGCGACCGAGGTCGAGCTCAAGGAGCGCAAGCACCGCATCGAGGACGCCGTTCGCAACGCGAAGGCGGCCGTCGAGGAGGGCATCGTCGCCGGTGGTGGCGTGGCCCTGCTGCAGGCCTCCCAGGTCTTCGAGAAGCTGGAGCTTGAGGGTGACGAGGCGACCGGCGCGCAGGCCGTGAAGCTCGCCCTCGAGGCCCCGCTGAAGCAGATCGCCGTCAACGCCGGCCTCGAGGGCGGCGTCGTGGTGGAGAAGGTCCGCAACCTCACCCCGGGTCACGGCCTCAACGCCGCGACCGGCGAGTACGTCGACCTGGTCGCCGAGGGCATCATCGACCCGGCGAAGGTGACCCGCTCTGCCCTGCAGAACGCCGCCTCCATCGCCGCGCTGTTCCTCACCACCGAGGCCGTCATCGCCGACAAGCCGGAGAAGGCCGCCGCGGCCGCTCCGGGCGGCATGCCGGGCGGTGACATGGACTTCTGAGCCTGAGGCTCGGATGTTCTGACGCAGCACCGAGGGCGGCACTTCCTGTTCGACAGGGGGTGCCGCCCTTCGCTGTGCCCGGCGGGCTTCGGCCGTTGTGCCGGGGGCGGTCCGGTGGATCCTGCCGCAGACGCGGGGTCTGGCACGCCCTCCCTCAGAGACGGCTACCGCTGCTTTCCAGCGACTTGATCCGCCGGCCGGCGCCTAGCGCGCGAGGAACGGCCCCAGCGCCGCGGTGAGTTCGAGGGGTGTGTCCAGTGCGACGAGGTGTCCGGCGGCGGCGAACTCGACGAGGGTGGCGTCCGGGATTCCGGCGGCGTACCGGCGGGCGATGTCCCGGAAGTCGGCGGTGTCGAGCCCGCCGATCCCCACCAGGGTGGGGACGGAGACGGCGGTGATGTCACCGGCCGTGGTGCCCTGGGAGTGCCTGCCCACAACGTCCTGGTTCACCAGCGACGTCCGCAGCGGGCCGCGGAGTTCGTCGGCGAGTCCGGCGGCGACGTCGTGCCACCCGCGGGCCGGCCCGCGCAGCCACATGTCCAGGTTGACCTGGACCGCGGTGTCCAGGTCGCCCGCGGCCAGGGCGGCCGTCTCCGCCTCGTCGTACGCGACCATCTCCGCGGACCAGTCGTATCCCGGCCAGGGCGGGGCGAACAGTGCCAGGGAGTGCACCCGGTCCGGCTGGGCGAGCGTGAACTCCACGGCCACCCGGCCGCCCCAGGACGCGCCCACCAGCCGGACCCGTTCGAGGCCGAGGTGGTCCAGGAGGCGCCGCAGGTCGTCGGTCTCGTCGAACGGCCCGGTCGGGGGCGCGGACTCGCCGAAACCGCGCAGGTCGTACCGGACGACCGTGTGCCGGGCCGAGAGGGCGGGCACGACCGCGTCCCACATGCGGTGATCCGCCACTCCGGCGTGCACGAGCACGACCGGCGGCCCGTCACCGTCGACGACATAGGAAAGGTGGCCGAGATCGTCGGCGAGCGTCAGCATCTGCAGATGCTCGCAGGGCGCCGGTGGGGCCGCCACCCGGTAGGGCGGCGCTTCGTGGCGGGGGTCACACGGCTTCGGCGTCGGAGCGGGAATGTGCGCGTCCGGACAGATCGTTGTGCACGGATGCGCACTCGATGCGTGTGCACATACCGTTCGGTCTACGAACTCGGGTGCCACCACCCCAGGTACTCGACCTACTCACGAGGAGCCCCCCACGTGACCGTCACCACGCCCCCCGCCTCCCGCGCGGCCGAGATCCTCTCCCGCCCCATCGCCCTGAACGGGCTCACGGTCCCCAACCGGATCGTGATGGCGCCGATGACCCGCCAGTTCAGCCCCGGCGGCGTCCCCGGCGAGGACGTGGTCTCGTACTACTCGCGCCGGGCCGCCGCCGGTGTCGGGCTGATCGTCACCGAGGGGACGTACGTCGGCCACGACTCGGCCGGAGGCAGCAGCCGCGTCCCGCGGTTCCACGGCGAGGAGCAGCTGGCGGGCTGGGCGAAGGTCGCCGAGGGCGTGCACGCGGCCGGCGGCACGATCGTCCCGCAGCTGTGGCACATCGGCATGGTCCGCCAGCAGGGCCAGCCGCCGTTCGCGGACGCCCCCGCCGTCGGCCCCTCCGGCGTCCGCCTGGACGGCACCGAGGGCGAGGGCAGGGCCATGACCCAGCAGGACCTGGACGACGTGATCCGCGCGTTCGCCGAGGCCGCGGCCGCCGCCGAGCGCATCGGCTTCGACGGCGTCGAGCTGCACGGCGCCCATGGCTACCTGCTCGACCAGTTCCTGTGGGCGGGCACCAACCGCCGCACCGACGCGTACGGCGGCGACCCGGTCGCCCGCACGAAGTTCGCGGCGGAGATCGTGGCCGCCGTACGCGACTCGGTCTCCCCGGAGTTCCCCGTCATCTTCCGCTACTCGCAGTGGAAGTCCGACAACTACGACGCCCGCCTCGCGGAGACCCCGGAGGAGCTGGAAGCGATCCTCACCCCGCTGGCCGCCGCCGGTGTCGACGTCTTCCACGCCTCCACCCGCCGCTACTGGCTCCCCGAGTTCGAGGGCTCCGACCTCAACCTGGCCGGCTGGACCAAGAAGCTCACCGGGAGGCCCACCATCACCGTCGGCTCGGTCGGCCTCGACGGCGAGTTCCTCAAGGCCTTCGTCGGCGAGGGCTCCGGGACCAAGGGCATCGACGACCTCCTCGACAGCCTGGAGCGCGAGGAGTACGACATGGTCGCCGTCGGCCGCGCGCTGCTCCAGGACCCGGAGTGGGCGGCGAAGGTCCTCGCCGGCCGGGCGGACGAACTGAAGCCGTTCGACGGGGCGGCGCTGAAGACCCTGAGCTGACCGCGTCCGGTCCGCCCTCGGGTCAGCCGGCGATGCGGCCGAAGAACCCGAGGGCGACCGCGTAGGGCACCACGAGCAGGAGCACGGGGCGCAGGGCGCTCCGGCGCTGCTCACCCCCGCGCACCCAGGTGTCGTACGTATAGACGAACGCGCCGGCGACGCAACCGCCCATGTACGCCGTCGTCAGGAAACCGAACACCCTGCCCCACTCCCCGACCACGGCGACCACGGCCAGCACATGGCCCGCGACCGCCGCACCCGCCCCGACCCAGGTCGTGGGATCGTCCTGAACCCGCCAGGGGGCGGCGTCTCCGCGCCCCCGGCCGGTGAGCCTGGTGAAGAGCGCGTAGCCGATCGCGGGCAGACCCGCGAGTGTCAGCAGGGTGGCCCACGCGGCGGCGGTGTCCGCGGAGACGGTCACAGCCACCCCGCGATGCTCATGACCACGGCGACCACAAGCTGCACCGGCAGCGACAGGAGGCCGAAGAGCAGGGCGCCCCAGGGCGCGGCGTCCGCCGTCACGCCCGTGTGTTCACCGAGGGCCCAGCCGCCGACGGTGGCCAGCAGGGGGATGAGGGCCAGTACGACATGTCCCGTCGTGAACAGCGGGACCACGTCGAGCACCATCAGCACCCCCACCCCGGCCCAGACGCCCCGCACCTCGCGCGTCTCGGGGCGCCCGACGTGCATCACGCCGTAGATCGCGGAGTGGACGAGGGCGACGAGGGTGAAGACGATGACCACCTCCGAGGCCCGGTCGCCCAGGGTCGCGAGGAAGTCGCCGTGCACCAGGCCGTCCAGCAGGTCCCCCGCCGCGGTGAAGGCGGACATCCCGAGGGTGATCAGCAGCGAGACGCGCAACTGCCTGAGCAGGCCGCTCATCGGCGCTCGCCCGTCGCACGGGTCGCGTGTCCCGCGTGTCTCGCGTGTCTCGTCACGGCTCGGCTCTCCGGTCGGCGGCTCACTGTTGAGGTATGGGACGTCAGGAACCTGTGAGTGCATCTCCCGGGAGCGGTCCCAAGGCGCGGCGCTGACCTGCCCGAACGTCTCAAGGGGGGTGCGGGTCAACCCACTTGGCGCGCGTACTTCGTTATGTGCTTGTGACGGCCGCGGGTGCCGTCGTCCCCGTCCCTGCCACGCGGACAGGCCACTTCTCGGCCTGGGCCTTCCCGGTTACCTTCGACCCCATGAGCGACGCCTTCCGCCTGGCCACCCCCGCCGATCTCGACGCCATCGTGACCACCCTCACCAGTGCCTTCTTCCACGACCCGGTGTGGGGTCCGGTCTTCCCCGACGAGAGCCGGCGGGCCGAGCAGGCGGCGGTGCTGTGGCGGGTCTACGCCACCTCGGCGCTGCGCTACCCGTGGACATTCGTGACGCCGGGCGCGGAGGCGGTGGCCGTGTGGATCCCGGCGGGCGGCGTCGAGCTGACCGAGGAGGAGGAGCGGGAGCGGCCCAGGCTGATGGAGCGGGTCGCGGGAGCCGGAGTGGCGCGTGCGGTCGAGGCGGCCGAGGCGAGCTTCGGGGCGGCCCACCCCGACGAACCCTTCTTCCACCTGACCATCCTCGGCACCCGTGCCGACCACCGGGGCAAGGGACTCGGCATGGCCCTCCTGTCCGACACCCTGACCCGGCTCGACGCCGTGGGCGCGGCCGCCTATCTGGAGTCGACCAACCCCGCCAACAACCGCCGGTACGAGAGCGTCGGCTTCACCCCGTGCGCCGGGATCACCATGCCGGGCGGCGGGACCGTGACCGGCATGTGGCGCCCGGCCCGCTGACGGTCCTTTCCCTGGCCCGCATCCGCGACCGCCCCTAACCTGCGGAAGATGAGGATCCTGCATCTCTCCGACACCCACCTGGACCGCACCGACGCCCCCAACGCGCGGGGCGTCAACGCCACCGCGTCGCTGCGGCTGATGCTCGACGAACTCCGCCATCTCCAAGGCCTCGACGCGGTCGTCGTCACCGGCGACCTCGCCGACGACGGCGCGGTGGAGGCGTACACCGCCCTGCGCACACTGATCGGCGCCTTCGCGCGGGACCGGAACATCCCGGTCCTGTGCACCACCGGCAACCACGACGAGCGCGAGGCCTTCGCCAAGGTGCTGGGCAGCGGGCATCTGAACGCCGACGGCACCGACCGCGCCGAACTCTCCTTCGACTCGGCCGAGCGGGCCGCGGTCAGCACGGTCGGCGGCCTGCGCTTCGTCACCCTGGACTCCCTCGTACCGGGCAAGGTCCACGGCCGCCTCGGCGCGCCCCAGCTGGAGTGGCTGCGCGAGGTGCTGCGCACCCCGGCCGAGCACGGCACGGTCCTTGCCTTGCACCACCCGCCCGTCGCCCTGGAGATGTCGCCGATGCAGCAGCTCTTCGGGCTGCGCGATCCCGGCGACCTGGCGGCCGTGGTCCGGGGCGCCGACGTGCGGGTGATCCTGACCGGCCACTACCACACCCAGCTCTTCGGGCTGCTGGAGTCGGTGCCGGTCTGGGTGACGCCCGGGGTGGTCAACCGGGTAGACCTGACCGTGGCACCCGGCGGGGAGCGGGCGGTGCGCGGGGCGTCGGCCTCGCTGGTGGAGCTGGGCGGTCCGGCGAGCCCGATGTTCCACACCTTCCATGCGCGCGATCCACGGGCGCATGAGACGGTGTACGAGATCGGCGAGGCGGAGGCCAGGGCGTTCATGGCCCGGCACGGCTGACCTGGATTCACTCCAACGGGTGAGGTGTGTTCGGCACTCGTGCGAAGTGCCGGGCGTTTCACCAGTGACCGGCTGTGAAACCGGCAGCGGTCAGTCGCAGGAAGTGGCAGCAACCAGCCGTCGAAAGCGAGCGATCATGATCACGAACGAGTCCGCCGGGCAGAAGGCCGCCACCGAGGGTCCCGTCGTGCGTATCGGCGCCGGTGCCGTGCGCGGCCTGCGGGAGGACGGCCTGGCGGTCTTCCGGGGGATACCGTTCGCCGAAGCTCCGGTGGGAGCGGCCAGGTTCGCCGCGCCGCGGCCGGCGCGCCCGTGGGACGGGACGCGTGAGGCGTACGCCTTCGGCCCGCCGCCCCCGCAGGACCTGGGCATCCAGGGGCGCACGGGTGTCCTGGAGGCCCCCGAGGGCGACGACTGGCTGACGGTGAACGTGTGGACGCCCGCCCCGGACCCGGCCGCCCGCCGTCCGGTGATGGTGTGGATCTACGGCGGCGCCTACAAGCTGGGCCACTCCGGCAGTCCCGGCTACGACGCCCAGCACGTCGCCCGCGACGGCGACGTGGTCGTGGTCTCCCTCAACTACCGCGTCGGCATGGAGGGTTTCGCCCAGATCGAGGGGGCGCCCGCCAACCGGGGCCTGCTGGACCAGGTGGCGGCGCTGGAGTGGGTGCGGGAGAACATCCGGGCGTTCGGCGGCGACCCTGACCAGGTCACGGTCTTCGGCGAGTCGGCGGGCGCCGGGTCGGTGGCGTCCCTGCTGGCGATGCCGAGGGCGCGCGGGCTGTTCCGGCGGGCGATCGCGCAGAGCGTCCCGGGCACCTTCTTCTCCCCCGACCTGGCCGAGGACATCGGCAGGGCCCTCGCGGCCGAGGCCGGCCTGCGCCCCACGGTGGCCGACCTGGCGACCACCGACCCGCGCCGGCTGACCGGGGCCGGGCAGGCGCTCGGTGCCAAGATGCCCCAGTACGTGGACCGTTGGGGCCAGATCGCGCCGACGGTGACCCCGTTCTCCCCGGTGGTCGACGGCGAGGTGCTCCCCAGCACCCCCTGGCAGGCCCTGGCCTCCGGCTCCGCCCGGGACGTGGACCTCCTCGTCGGTCACAACCGCGACGAGTTCCGCCTCTTCCTGGTCATGAGCGGGATGTACGGCAAGATCACGGAGGAGCAGGCGACCGGCGCCCTGCGCCTGTTCGCACCGGGCGGTGCGGCGGGCGACCATGCCTACCGCGCCGCCCACCCCGACGCCTCGCCGAGCGACCTGTACGAACGGGTCCAGACCGACTGGCTGTTCGCCATACCGTCCCTGCGTCTCGCGGAGGCACAGACCGCGGGCGGCGGCCGGGCCCACCTCTACGAGCTGACCTGGGGCGCCCCGGGCAACGACGGCCTCCTCGGCGCCTGCCACGGCCTGGACATCCCGCTCCTCTTCGGCACGTTCGAGGCGGACCTCGCCAACCTCCTCTGGGCGGGCACCGGCGTCACCCCCGAGGCCAGGGCCCTCTCCGCCCGCTTCCGCACCGCGTGGACGTCCTTCGCGGCCACGGGCGACCCGGGCTGGCCGGCCTACGACACCGTGGCCCGCACCACCCAGGTCCTGGACACGGCCCCCACGGTGACGGCGTACCCGGAGGAGACGAGCAGGCGGCTGTGGGAGGGGTACGACTTCAGCCCCTCACCGCTGCTCGGCTGACGGTGCGGTGATCCGCTTCTCGAACCAGTGGTGGGCGTACGGCTCGTCGTTGAAGGCCGGGACCTCCTGGAAGCCGTAGGAGTGGTAGAGGTTGATCGCGGAGCTGAGCGTCTTGTTGGTGTCCAGGCGCAGGGTGTCGTAGCCGTGCCCGGCCGCCTGCGCCTCCAGCTCGGTCAGGAACCGGCGGGCGAGACCGAGCCTGCGGGCCTGCGGGGCGACCCACATGCGCTTGATCTCGGCCGGTGCCCCGGGCGGCAGCTTCACCCCCGCACAGCCGATGGGCTCGCCGTGCAGCCGGGCGACCAGGAACAGGCCGCGTGGCGGCCGGAGTTCGCCCGCGTCGGGCAGCAGGCTGCGCGCGGGATCGAAGCCGGTGTCGAAGCGCTCCTGCAACTCGGCGAAGTAGGCCAGCAGGCAGTGCCGGGCGTCGGGATGGTCGGGGTCGACGACGTCCAGGGTGACCGTGCCGGCGGTCAGCAGCCGGTCGACCTCGGCCATGGCCGCGACCAGCCGGGCACGCTGCTCGGCGTTGAGCGGCTGGAGCATCGAACCGGCCAGGTCGTCGCTGCGGTCGTCGAGCAGGGCTCGCTCCGCTCGGCCCTTCTCGGTCAGCCGCACGGTACGTACCCGCCTGTCCTGGGGCTGCGGCTCCACCGCCACCAGTCCATCCGCCTCCAGGGACCGCAGCAGTCGGCTGACGTATCCGGAGTCGAGCCCGAGCCGCTCCCGCAGCCGCCGCACGTCATCGCCCCGCTCGCCGATCTCCCAGAGCAGCCGGGCCTCGCCGATCGGCCGGTCACGGCCCAGATAGCGGTCGTGGAGCACGCCCACGCGCTCGGTGACGGTGCGGTTGAACCGCCGTACCTGGTCGATCTGTGCAGCATCCATTCTCTGACTTTAGTCAGAGAGTTCCGGAAGAGGCAGCGGCGTCCGCCTGCCGGGACAGGTCAGGGCAGGATGGAGTCGACGTAGCCGCCGTCCACCCGGAGGGCGCCACCGGTGGTGGCCGAGGCCTGGTCGGAGCTGAGGTACACGACCATGTTCGCGATCTCCTCCGGCTCGATCAGGCGCTGCAGCAGTGACTGGGGCCGGTGCTCGCGCATGAAGACGCGCTGGGCCTCGTCCCAGGGCAGGTCGCGGTCGACGAGCTCGTAGACGAAGTCCTCGACGCCTCCGGTGTGGGTGGGACCGGCGATCACGGAGTTCACCGTGACGCCCGTACCGGCGGCCTGCTTGGCGAAGCCGCGGCCCACCGCGAGCAGCGCGGTCTTCGACATGCCGTAGTGGATCATCTCCGCGGGGATGACGACCGCCGAGTCGCTGGCGATGTACTGGACGCGCCCCCAGCCGCGTTCGGTCATGCCCGGCAGGAAGAGGCGGGTCAGCCGCACCGCGGCCAGGACGTTCACCTCGAAGTAGCGCCGCCACTCGTCGTCGGTGATCCGCAGGGGGTCCTCGGCGCCGAAGATCCCCAGGTTGTTGACGAGGATGTCCACCTGCGGCAGTGCCTCCGCGGTCCGCCGGGCGCCCTCCTCGCCGGTCACGTCCGCCGCGACCGGCACGAGATCGGCCCCGGGCACCTGTTCCTTCAGCCGGGCCACGCTCTCCTCGACGCGTCGCGCATCCCGGCCGTTCACCCCCACCCGGGCCCCGGCCCGGGCCAGGCCGACGGCGATCGCCGCGCCGATGCCCTGCGTGGAGCCGGTGACCAGTGCCGTGCGCCCCGTCAGATCGATCCTCATCCCGCCGAACCCCTTCCGCGTGTGTGTCTCCGCTCAGGTACCCGGACGGGCGCTCCGGCACAAAGGGTTCGGGCGTTCAGTGCCTGGATGGCGGCACCGGCCGCTACAGATTGCCCAGCGGCTCGATGTCCACGTGCACGGGAGTGCCCCAGACCCGGAGCACCTCGTAGTCGGTGAACTCATGGACCAGCCGGTAGGCCATCGCCGGCCGGGACCCGCGGCGCTGGGCGGCGAGGTACAGCTCCGCCTCGCGCCGGTCGCGCCGGGGGGTGCCGCACAGCTCCCACTCCCGGCCGTTCCACGCCTCCGGGAGCCAGCGCTGCTGCGGCTGCGGCCGGTCGGCGCGCACGCCGTACCGGGACATGGCGGGCCCGGCGGCTTCCTCCGGCACGGGCCGGGGCCCACCCGCGAACTCCGACCGCCGCGCGGCCCGCCGCCGTGTCTCGCACAGCAGGCACAGATCGGGGGCGCTCTCGTCCACGGGCCCCTGCGGATGCTCGGCGCACCTGGTGGTCGGCGCGGCACTGCTGACGCTCTCCTCCAGCAGGTCGAGCGCCCGCCGCAGGTCGTCCTTGACCTCGTGCAACTTGCCGTCGGTCGTGTCTCCGGTCAGGGCCTCCCCGTGCTCACCGAGCAGACGAAGGGCCCGGCCCAGGGCGGTGAGCTGGGAGTGGTTCATGGGGACCAGCGTGGCATACGGCGCTGACATCGCTGTCGGAACGTCGGGTGGTGAGGTCAGGTGCTGCGGCCGAGTTTGAGTACGTATACCGTGACGGTCTCGCCGTCCGGGCGGTAGAGCACCCGCCAGGTGCCGACGTGCAGGCGGTAGTACCCGGATGTTCCGAGTGCGTGAGCCTCCTCGGGACGAGGCTCTTCAGCGAGCGCTCGGACCGCTGCGGCCGTCGCCTTGGCACCCACGGGATCGAGCGCCCGGAGCCGTCGGAACTCGTTCATGGCGTGGTGTTCCCACACCACCGAGTGGATCACGAAGCGACTCCTCGGCGGTCCTCTTCCTCCAACTGCGCCATGAACTCGTCGTGTGCCATCGAGGGCCCGGACTGAGCGGCTTCCCGTGCACGTGCTTCGGCAATGTCCGCTTCGTCGCGAAGTCGCTGAAGTTCCTCAAGCTCGCTTATGGGGATGAGCGCGGCGGCAGGCTTGCCGTACTCGGTGATCAGGATGTGCTCCTGCCCGTGCCGGACCCGGCCGACAAGCTGGCCGAGCTGGTTCCGGGCTTCCACAAGCGGATACGTCTCCATGGGAAGACTGTACACACCTGCGGGTGCGTGCAGTGTGTGCGAGGGAGCCGTCATCCGGGTGTCCTCTCTCGTCGTTCGTTCATCGCGCCACGGATCTTCGCGACGCGGGACCGGACCTCGGAAGGCGACAGGAGCGTGTCCGGGCCGCCGGGGGGATGTTCACCCCGGCATGCGCCGCAGACACCGCCCGGCAGGGCCTCCGGACGGCCCGGTGTCCCGCACTTCGCGCACTCCAGGATGCGGAGGGGCGGGCGAGCGGGTGGTCGTACCGGCTCGGGCGGCAGTTTGTCGGTGAGGCGTTTACGGAGGAGGGCGGCGGGGTGGTGGACGGGGGAGGGGAGGCCGCAGGTCAGGGCCTGGAGTGCGTACTCGTCGGTGGCTCCGCGGGCGAACCATTCCGTGAGCAGTGGGGCGAGGGCGGCGCAGTCGGCCTGGGAGAGGGAGAGGGCCGGGGTGGTACGGCCGAGGGCGGCCAGGAGGATGTGGGCGCGGGAGCGGGTGGGGCGGTCGCGGCGCGCGTCCGGGGGCTGCTCCGGCTCCGGTACGGCACCGCGCGTGAACGCCGCCCACCAGTCATCGTCGCGTGCGGTACGGGACCACCACGATCGGGTGATCCAGCGACAGCTCGCGGAGCCGGCGAGATGTTCCCGGCCCCGCCTCAAGTGCCCCGCCCGCTGGAGGGCGTTGAGGGCGGTGCGGAGCGCGCACTGACCGTAAGGGAGGTGCTTGGCCAGCGTCTTCACGGAGATGTCGGCACCGTCGGGGAGCCGGTCGACGTACGCGGCGATGGCGGCTTCGCGGGGTGGGAGGTGGGCGAAGTCTTGCTTGGAGCGCCGGTGTTGGCCGGGCGCCGACCGCTTTCCGTACCCGGGGTTGGCCATGGGGTGCGGGGCGCCGTGCGCGGGCGAGGGGGTAGCACTAAGCTGGCTGTCAGCCATGGGGATCGCTTGTTCCGATCTCGTTGGTCAGGCCCCCGCAGGTGTTGGTAGCGCCTGGCGGGGGCTGTTTCGTTCGTTATGCGGGCACGCTAGACGATCGTGACTGTGCGTGGCAAGCCGAGTGCATCCCGTCAACTTGTGGGGTGGGAGGGTGGGTTGAGGCCCTCACCCATTCCGTGAAAAGAGGGCTCGGAGCTGGACGCTTCAGCCTCGGGGACCTTTCTCACATCGCCCAGTAGTCGCGCTCGGGCAGTTCGACCCAGTGGTCCGGTGGGCCGATGACCGCGCGGGCGTCGGTGGGGCGGAGGCCGGTGCGGGCGAGGGAGTAGGCCACGGCCTTGTAGTGGTACAGGTACGAGAGCAGGGCCTCCTCCGGGCTGTCCTCGGCGTATGGGCCGCCACCCGGGTGCAGGTCCCAGCCCTCGCAGGCGCCATCACGGTGGATGCTGCCCTGGTTGCCGCTCTTGGGGTTGGCGTAGAGGCCGTAGGAGAGGGTGCCGGGGGAAAGACGGGCATGGAGGCCGGGCATCGACGGGCCGTATCCCCAGGGCTGGGTGAGTACACAGCCGCCTGGCACGGTCGTCACGCCGACCAGTAGCAGGGTGTCGTCGGGCTCGTACTCGTAGGGGTTCTCCAGCAGGTCTTCCACCAGTTGGGCGTCGGCCGGCATCGCCTCCAGGCGACGTATCGCCTCCTCGGCGTCGATCCCGGCGACGCAGGCCAGCCCCAGGCCCTCGTAGTGGAACTCGCCGAGCGCCGCGAGAAGTCTCCGGCTCTCCTCCGTCATGGCGCACTCGGTGTCCGTCAGAGGGGGTTGGCCCTCGGCCGGTGTGAACAGGTCCGGCTCCGGCCCGGCCAGACTCAGTCGCGCCGGAGTCCAGCCGCCGAACCCGGTCCACAGCGGGTCGGCCCCGGCGGCGGCGAGTGCTCGCGCGTTCTCGGTACGGCCCGCGACGACCGCGTCCCACAAGGCGGTTGTTTCATTCTCCAGTGCGTCCACATCGGCGACTCGGCGGGCCAGTTCGGCGACGACCTCGGGTGAGCCGAAAACCGCCGCGCGGTGCAGGGGCCGTGAGTCTCCAGCACCCCACCTCTCCGGATCGGCCCCGGCATCGAGCCGTCGCGTCACGTCCGCGTGGTCCAGCCAGCCCTGGTAGTCCATGCCGGCCCACGCCCCGTCATCCGGCCCCGTCATCCCGCGCCCCCTCCAGCCCGCCGATCTCTGTAACGCCACCATCCCAGACGCCACTGACAACGGGTGTTGATCGCTGCCTCGGGGGTCACTTCGTCATCGGGCGTTCCCCTTCACGTCCGCCACGAAGGCCGACCAGGCAGCCGACCGGAACACGAGCTTCGGGCCGAGGGGGTTCTTCGAGTCGCGGACGGGGATGAGGGTGGGGTGGGCGGCGGTGACTTCGAGGCAGTTTCCGCCGCCCTGGCTGTAGCTCGACTTGATCCACGTGGTCGCGCTCAGGTCGTGGTTAGGGGTGTACCTCATGGGCGTAATCCTGCGCCAACGCCTCGATCAGGGCTAGCGACTTCTCTTGCGAAAGTGCGGAGGCAACGAGCAGATCGAACAGGAACCTCAGTTGGGTGACCGTGGCGGGGTCATCCTCCAGGCGCCCACTGCGCACCGCTTCGAGGTAAGCCAGCGGAGGGGCATCCTCGAACTCCATCAGCTTGAGGGCTCCCGCCATGCCCGCGTGCGCACCCGCACTGAGCGGCAGCACCTGCATGATGACCCGGTTGCGACGGGACAGGTCGGCAATGTGGCGCAGGGCTTCCGCCATGACTGCCCGGCCGCCGGTTTCCCGGCGCAGCGCCGCCTCGTCGAGCACGGCCCACAACAACGGTTTTGTCGGACGGTCAAGCAGGCGGATCCGCTCGATCCGGCCTTCCGTCCACTCCTCGATGGTCTCTTCCGACGCGGTCGGAGCGTAGGCGCGGTTCACGATCCGGGCATACGTGGGCGTCTGCAACAGCCCGGGAATCAGGAGCGGTGCGTATTCCCTGATCGCCGTGGCTTGAGCCTCGACCTCCGCGACGTCTGCGAAGTGATCCTCGTATTTCGACCCGGCCGCCGCCTTGCAATTCCGCTTGAAGAATCCGTCCGTCTCCAGGACTTCGTCCAGCAGGCGGGCGAGGTCCGGCAACATCCGCCGAGTCCCTCCCTCCAACTGCCCGATGTAGGAACCGCTCACGAACACCAACTGGCCCAACTCCGCCTGACTCATCCCCTTCCGCTCGCGCGCATGCCGTAACTCCGCCCCCAGCAGCGCGCGAGGCGACGACGACGGGTCCAGGTCCTTGGGTCCTGACATGGGCCACTCCCTGTCTCAACAGCCGAAGCTGTTGGGATGCCGTATCTGGCCAGGTTAGAGGCGCTCCCGACACGCTGTGTGGCGAACCGGGAACTCAGCGTGGAGGTAGGGAATGGTGCTGCGACCCACCGAAGAGGTTGTGGAGACGTTGCGGTCGGCCCTGCGGGGTGCCGGTGTCGTACTGCCGTCGCTCTGCGTCGACCCCGTGACGGGCGCGAGCGACGAGCCCTTCGCGCTGGTCGAGCTCGGGCGGTGCAACGTGCGCGTCGCCGAACGGCTCGCGTCGGTGGTGCGAGGGGAACGGCCGCCGTTCGGGACGTTCGTGACGGACGTACGGGACGGGCGGATCGGCGAGGTCAGGGGGCACGTCCGCGGAAGGGTGCGGTTGCGGCCCGTGGCGGGTGGGCGGGAGTGGGACTGCCCGCCCGAGTCGCTGGAGCCGGCGCCGGCGGACGACGTGCTGCGGGCGCAGGTGCGACGGGCGAACACGACTGCGCGGCTGCCGGGTTGAGGAAATGTCATTGGCTTCGGGTGCCGCCCGGAGGTGAGACTGCCGACGTGACTCTTCATGAGGGTGAGATTCCGGTCGACGAGATGCTGATCCGGACCCTGCTGGCGGCTCAGCGCCCGGAGTGGGCCGCTCTGCCCCTGTCGCGTGTCGGAGCGGGTACGGAGAACACCATGTACCGGCTGGGCGACGACCTGCTGGTGCGTCTGCCCCGGACCGTGGAGAAGGGCCGGGCGCTGCGGAAGGAGCAGGAGTGGCTGCCGCGCCTGGCGCCCTCCCTTTCGTGCCCCGTTCCCGAGCCCGTCCACGCCGGGACGCCCACCGGCGCGTACCCGGCCCGCTGGTCGGTCTACCGGTGGATCGACGGCGACGAGGCCGGTCCGGACACCGTCCGGAACTGGGCCGCCTTCGGCGCCGACCTGGCGGCCGTCGTGCGGGAGCTGCACGGCATCGGCCTCATGGGGGCTGTGCGCGCGGATGACCTGAGCTGGTACCGCGGAGGCAGCCTGCGGGATTGTGACGACTGGGTCGGTCCGTATTTCGAGGAATGCCGTGAGGTCGCCGGGGACGAACTCGATGTCGAGACCCTGGAGCGGCTGTGGCGGGCGGCGCTCGCGCTGCCTGAGCCCCGGGGTCCGCACGTGTGGCTGCACGGCGACCTCAAGCCCACCAACCTCCTGGTCCGGCAGGGCAGGCTGCACGCGGTCATCGACTTCGGGTCTCTCTCGGTCGGCCATCCGGACGCCGAGCACTCCGTGCTCTGGGACCTGCCGGGGGACGCCCGACAGGCCTACTGGGACGCCATGGGCATCGATGATCCGACCTGGGCGCGGGCCCGTGCCTGGGCGATCGCCGTCGGTGTCAGCGGAGTCGCCTACTACTGGCGGACCTTCCCCGCCTTCGTCGCCGAATGCATGGGGCGGCTCCGGGCGATCCTCGCGGACGCCGCCACTCGGGCGCCGCTGACGTCGTCACCCGGATCGCCGCGGTGACGGGTCACCCGGGTCACCCGGGACACCTGCGCCGCTGAAGCCGACGTACGTCGCCAGGAAGCCCACGGCGTAGCCGGTCAGCAGGCCGCCCGCGTAGACCGCCGCCGCCAGGGCCGGGCCCCTGTTCCCCGTGAGCAGGGGGAACAGGGCCCAGCCCGAGGGGCCGATGGCGGTGGCGCCCACCCGGTCGCCGAGGACCGCGAAGAACCCGACGAAGGCGCCCCCCGCCGCCCCGCCCGCGCAGGCGGTGAGGAAGGGGCGGCCGAGGGGGAGCGAGACGCCGTAGATCAGGGGCTCGCCGACGCCCAGCAGGCCCGCCGGGAGCGCCGACCTGATCGTCGTACGGAGCTGCGTGTGGTGGCGGAGGCGGGCGTAGACGGCGAGGGCCGCGCCCACCTGGCCGGCGCCCGCCATGGCGAGGAGGGGGAGCAGCACGGTGTAGCCCTGCTGCTGGATGAGGGTGGTGTGGATGGGGATCAGGGCCTGGTGCAGGCCCAGCATGACGAGGGGGAGGAAGAGGCCGCCGAGGACCAGGCCCGCGAACGGGCCGGTGGTGGCGAGCAGCCAGTTGGCCGCGGTGCCGATGGCGGAGGAGACGAGACCGGCGGTGTACATGAGCCCGTAGAGCGTGGCGAGGCCCGCGACGAGGACGGTGACGGTGGGGGTGAGGAGCACGTCGAGGGCGTCCGGGACGCGCCCCCGGCACCACCTCTCGACGCCGACCGCGAGCAGCGCCGCCGCCAGGGCCCCGAGGACCCCGCCCTGACCGGGCGCGAGCGGCACCCCGAAGGCCGTCACCTTCGCGACGCCCGGATAGACGACGACCGCCGCGACCGCGCCCCCGAGGACGGGTGTCCCGCCGAACACCTTCGCCGTGTTGTATCCGACGAAGACGCTGATCAGGGCCATGAAGCCGGAGGCGACGGCGGCGAGGGCGGGAGTGAGCCAGGGCAGCCAACCGGCGTTCACGAGGAGTCCGTTCAGACCGGCGAGGACCCCGCAGCCGATCAGGGCCGGGATCAGCGGCACGAAGACGTCGGCGATACGGCGGAGGGCGGTCTTGAGGGGGGTCGCGTTGCGCCGGGCACGGGCCGCTTTCAGCTCGGCGCCACGGGCGGCGAGGTCCGCACCGTCGGCGGACCGGAGGCCGTCCGGCGCGCGCCGGGCCGTCGCGGCGACGCCGAGCAGCGTTTCGAACTCGGCGGTCACCGCCACCACCGCACCCGGCCCGATCACCACCTGGAGGGTGTCCCCGTCGGCCACCACTCCCAGCACCCCGGGCACCGCCCGCACCGCCTCCGCGTCGACCCCCTCCCGGTCGGCGATGCCCAGCCGCAGCCGGGTCATGCAGTGGGCGACGGAGGTGACGTTCCCGGGGCCGCCGACCAGGGGCAGCAGCGCGGCGGCGGTGTCGTACGACGATCTCTGCACCCCCCGAGCGTGCGCGTCAGCCGCCCGTCGCGGTGAGCGCCGCGCGCAGATGACCGCCGGTCTCCTCCAGAAGGCGGGCTGCGGTGGGCCCGTCGACACCGGCCAGGATCACCAGGACGGCGGGTTTGACCTCGCCGTCGGTGGCGGTGAGGGCCGCCTCGATCTCGTCGTCGGACGCGCCCGTGGCGAGCGCCACGATCCGCCGCGAACGGGCCCGCAGCTTCTCGTTCGAGGCGCGGACGTCGACCATCAGGTTCCCGTAGGTCTTGCCGAGCCGGATCATCGTGATCGTCGACAGCATGTTGAGGACGAGTTTCTGGGCGGTGCCGGCCTTGAGGCGGGTGGAGCCGGTGAGCAGCTCGGGGCCGACGACGACCTCGATCCCGTGCTCGGCGGCGGCCGCGAGCGCGCTGGCCGCGTTGCAGGAGAGGCCGACGGTCAGGGCGCCCAGGGCGCGGGCGTGCTCGACGGCGCCGACGGCGTAGGGGGTGCGGCCGGAGGCCGAGACGCCGACGACGGTGTCGGCGGCGCCGATCCCGAGCGCGTCGAGGTCCGTGCGGGCCAGCTCCGCCGAGTCCTCGGCCCCTTCCACGGACGTGACCATGGCCGCCGGCCCGCCCGCGATGACCCCGACGACCTGACCGGGCCGGGTGTTGAAGGTGGGCGGACACTCCGAGGCGTCCAGGATCCCGAGCCGCCCGGCGGTACCGGCCCCGGCGTAGACCAGCCGGCCGCCCTGGGCCATCCGGGCGGCGATGGCGTCGATGGCCGCCGAGATCTGCGGCAACCGGAGAGCCACCGCACCGGCCACCCCGGCGTCCTCACCGTTCATGAGCCGCGCGATGTCGAGGGTGGGCAGCGTGTCGATCTCGGCGAGCTCGGGCCGGAACGCCTCGGTGGTGAGGGCTTCGAGTTCGGTGCGGAGCGTGTGATGTTCGGTGGTCATCGGCAGACGGCTCTTTCCAACGCGGACGAGTGCACCCACCCAGGGGCGCTGGGGGTACCCCCGGCCGAAGGCTGGGGGAGGAACTGCGCGACCAGCCACTACGGGCCCGCAGCCGTCCCACAACAGTCAGTCCCACGGTCTATCGAGGCACATTCCGGTGTCGATGAGCCAACGCCTCGTACGACGCCGCCAACGCCGGCGCAGCCGCCTCGTACGTCCGCTGCGCCACCCCCACGAACAGACAGTCCACCACCAGCAACTGCCCGGTCCGCGACGACATCGCCGCCGGCCGCAGCTCGCTCTCCCGCGCGGTCGACGTCGTCAGCACGTGGTCGGCGTACTGCGTCACCGACGACCCCGGCCGCCCGGTGATCGCGACGGTCGTGGCCCCCCGTTCGAAGGCCACCCGCAGCGGCTCTATGACGTCCCCGGTCGACCCGGAGTGCGTGATCGCTATCGCCACGTCCCCGGCGCGCAACTGCACCGCGTTGGTGACCGCGAGATGCGGATCGCTGTGGGCGTGCGCTATCAGCCCTATCCGCAGCAGCTTCTGCGTGAGGTCCTGGGCGACCAGCCCCGACGCCCCGATGCCGTACACATCGGTCCGCCGCGCCCCGGCGAGCGCGCTGACGGCGGCCCCCAACTGCACCGTGTCGAGACCGGCCGCCGTGTCCGCGAGGGTCTGCTGCTCGTCGTAGGCGAGCTTCGCGACGACGTCGGCGATCGGGTCGTCGACGGCGATGTCGGTGGTGATCGCGGGCGCCCGCCCCGACTGCTGCTGCGCGGCCAGCCCGGCGAGGGCGAGCCGCAGGTCGCGGTAGCCGGGGTAACCGAGCAGCCGGGCGGTGCGGACGACGGTCGCCTCGCTGGTGCCGGTGAGTTCCGCGAGGCCGGTGACCGTGAGGGCCGCGCAGCCGGCGGGGTCGCTCGCGACGGCCTCGGCGACGCGCTGCATGGAACGCGTCATGGAGGGCGCCAAGGTCCGCACCTTGGCCGCGAGGGCGGCGGGAGCCGGCGGCGCACCGCCGCTTCCGCGGCCGCCGAAAATTTCCTTCACGTTCTCGGTCACCCTTGAAAGATATTTTCGGTTCGGGTACCGGTCAAGACCGCGCACAATAGGACCATGGACCCGGTAAGCCCTTTGGAACAGGCGTTGCACGCTGCCCGCGCCCTCGTGCTCGCCGACCTGGTCGCGGGCGAGGTAGCCGAGGCGGACGTGGTCTCGCTGGTCGAGGACTCCGTCGTGCAGCGCCGCTGGTGGGTCGAGCAGTGGCCGGAGGGCGCGGGGTACGTGGCGGGCCTGGTGGCCCAGGACGTACAGGACGCGCTCCTCGAGCGGTACGGCCGCTGGCCGCTGTGCCCGGTATGCGGCTCCGGCGACCCGCACGCCCTGGACGTCGAACCGGAACTCGGCCCGGACCCGCACTGGGTGTGCCACAAGGCGGGCGTGAAGGTCGCCTCGGTCGGTTCCCTCGGCAGCTCCCTCGAGGGCGGGACGGCCTCCTCATGACGGAGTTCTCATGACGGTGTACATCGATCCGCCGAACTGGCCGGGCCACGGCCGGATGTGGTCCCACCTGGTCAGCGATGTCTCGTACGCCGAACTGCACGCCTTCGCCGAGGACATGGGCGTACTGCGCCGCGCCTTCGAGCGCGACCACTACGACATCCCCTCGCACCGCTACCCGGACGCGGTCCGGGCCGGTGCCGTGGAGGTCAGCAGCCGCGAGGTGGTGCGGCTGCTGCACGGGGCGGGGCTGCGCCGGCGCAAGAGCGACGTGCCCCGCCGGTAACGGCCCTCCTGCGCCCCTACGCCGCTCTACTCCGCCCGCAGTGCGAAGGCCAGTTCCCTCTCGCCCTCGCCCACCTTGCCGAACCCGGCCCGGGTGACGACCGCCTGGGAGGCGGTGTTGGCGGTCTCGACGGTGGCGAACAGGGTGCGTACGTCGTCGCGGGCCAGGGCCCAGTCGGCCAGGGCGCGGAGCGCTTCCGTCGCGTAGCCGTGGCCGCGGGCGGCCTCGACCAGGTCGTAGCCGATCTCCACCCGGCCCTCCTCGTCCGGGGCGGAGTGGAAGCCCATGCCGCCGACCGCACGGCCGTCCGCCCGGCGGACCAGGGCGAAGACGCCGAACTCCGGTCGGTGGACGCCCCCTTCGTACGCCTTGAGGAGGAAGCCGGCGGCGTCGCGGGTGCCCTCGTAGGGGCCGCCGTCGATCCACTCGAAGCCGCCGTCGCCGCCGATGCGCAGGTCACGGGCCTGGGCGGGGCGGATGCCGACGAGGTCGAGGCGCTCGGCGGGGATGACCAGGTTGTTGTGCCAGCGCCAGTCGGTGACCGGGGCGCGGCCGGGCAGCTCGCCGCGGCCGGTGGCCCACAGCAGGGTCGGCCAGGCGGCGGGGCCGGGCTGGACGTGCGGGAACAGCCAGGCCAGGACGGACTCGGCGAGTTCCTCGGAGGGCCGGTAGCGGAGCCCGAGGCCGGTGGCCATGTCGTGGGTGTGGAGCAGCACTTCGGCGACGCCCATCGCGGCGAAGCCGGCGCGGTCCGCGCTGCCGAACGGGAAGGGGTGGAAGGCGCGGACCTGGCGGGAGGCGGTGCGGACGGCGGCGGCGAGGAGGGCGCCGGTCGTCTCGATCACGTGCAGCAGGCCGGAGTTGTCGGTCCCGTCGTCGAGCCTGAGCTCGAAGGGCACGTACGCGTCCTGGGCGCGCCCGGCCAGGTTGGCGGCGTACGCGACGAGGTCGTCGGCGACGTGGACCGCCGTGTCGTGGCAGTTCCAGTCCAGCCGGCCGGCCGGCACCTCCGTCCAGTCCCTCGCCACCGCGGGCCGCAGCGCGGCCGCACAGCCCGCGACGGCCTCTTCCACCTGGTCCCCGCCCATTTCACGCATGGGCCGCACCCTAGGACGCCGGATCGTCGGCGGTCGACAGCATTTCCAGCTCCGCGGCGAGGTTGTAGCGGGCGGTCGGCTCCCACTCGGTGCGGCCGTACGGCGTTCTGAACAGCCGGGGCAGGTCCAGGAGTTGGCGCAGGATCGCGGAACGGCCCGTGCGGAAGGCGTCGTTCGGGACGAAGTGGTACTCCTCGCGTACCTCGGCGGTGTAGGCGGCGTACGCGGCGGGCGGGGCGGCGAGGATCGCGAGGTCGGCGTCGCACAGGACCTCGCCGTCGCGGTCGCCGGGGGCCGGGTCGTGGGTGACGGTGAGCCGGACCAGGCGGGCCACCTCGGCAGTCTTCCCGGCCGAGATCCCGGCCTCGGGGAGGGCGCGTTCGGCGAGGCGGGCCGAGCGCTCCTCGTTCTCCGACCGGTCCGGCAGGTAGACCGCGTCGTGGAACCAGGCGGCCAGCCGGACCAGGTCCGGGTCGTCCGCGTACTCCGCCAGTACGTCGATGCGGTCGAGGACCGCCGTGAGGTGGGCGACCGTGTGGTACCGGCGCTGGGGCTCCTGCCAGCGGCGGAGCAGTTCGTCGGCGTACGGGTCGGGGTCGGGGTGACGGGAGTCGTCGTCGCGCGCCATGAGGAGGGCGTCCCGCCAGCGGGAGCGGAGATCGCGGAGATCGGCCATGCGCCCATTCTCCCGCCCGCCGCCGACATCCCCCTAGCGTGGGAGCCATGACTGCTGCTGACCACGTACGCGACCCCCTGCTGCCCGGCCGACTCCTCACCGTCGAGCGCGACACGCTGATCCCGCTCCTCCGCTCCCGTCCGGACGCGGACTTCGCGCTGCCGACCGCCGCGTGTCCCGGGTGGACGGTACGGGACGTGCTCGCCCACTGCTCGGCCGCGCTGGTCCGGGTGGTGGAGAGCCGTTTCGAGCCAGGGGCGTTCTCGCCCGAGTCGAACGACCGGGACATCGCCGAGCGCGCCGGCTGGTCCAACGCCCGGGTCCTGGACGAGCTGGAGCGCGGGATGACCGAGGCCGGGGACGTGATCGCGGGACGGGCCGACGGAGCGCTGGACCGGATCGCCCTCGGCGAGTGGGTGCACGCCGGTGACGTCCGCGACACCCTCGGCGAACCCGGCGCCTACACGGGCGCGGGCCTGCCCCACGCGCTCTCCCTGCTGGCCCGGGTGACCCGGGAGCGGGGCCATCTGCGGCTCCACGCCGACCTGGACGACGTCGACGAACCGCTGCAACTGGGCGAGACGAGCGGCACCCGGACCCCGGCCCGTTTCATGGGGGAGGCGGCGACGCTCGTACGGCTGTACACCGGGCGGTCGCCGGACGGGGCGTCGTACGAGCTGATGGGAGCGGAGGCGGCGGAGCTGAACCTCTACGGCTGAATACGGCCGGTGTGTGACGGGGGTGGTCTCGCGGCCGTCGGTGTTCCCCGCGTACCCTGGATTGGACTAGACCTCCGGACTAGACCTCTTGTGGGAGGCGGCCGGGGTGCACGGGGAACACCACGGAAGGGGCCCTATGAGCACGCGTGCAGTCCTGGAGGTGATCGCCCTCGACGCCGAGGACGCGGTCGCCGCCCAGGCCGGAGGCGCGGACCGCCTCGAACTGGTCACCGACATGGCGGCCGACGGGCTGACCCCGCCGCCCCGGACCTTCACCGCGATCCGGGCCGCCGTCGACATCGACCTGCGCGTGATGCTGCGGCTGGCGGACGGGTTCGCCGCGGGCGACGCCGACCGTCTGGTGGGGGTGGCCGGGGAGCTGCGGGCGGCCGGGGCCGACCAGTTCGTGCTCGGGTTCCTGGACGCGGAGGGCGGGGTGGACCTGGACGCGGTGGAGCGGGTGGTGGCCGGGCTGGACGGCTGCCGCTGGACCTTCCACCGGGCCATCGACCGGGCCGCGGACCGGGACGCCCTGCGCAAGCAGCTCGCCGACCTGCCGGGCCTGGACACCTACCTCACGGCGGGGGCCGCGGAAGGCGTGGACGAGGGGCTGCCCCGGCTGCTGGCCGAGGCGGGGCGGCGCGGCGAGCCGGGGTACGAGCAGACGCTCCTGGTGGGCGGCGGCCTGCGGCTCGATCACGTAGCCGAGCTGCGAGCGGCGGGCATCGAGGCCTTCCACATCGGCGGCGCGGCCCGGCCGGCGGGCTGGGACGGGGCCGTGTCGCAGGAGGCGGTGCGGTCCTGGCGCCGGGTGCTGGACGGGGCGGGGGCCGCGGTACCGCGCTGATCGGCGCAGGAGGACCGACCCCGGCCCCGTTGACGGGCCGGGATCGTGACGGGCCGGACCGGCTCAGTCGGCGGCGAGCAGGTGGGCGGGGGCGATCCGGGACAGCCCCCGGATCCACCACGGCGCTGCCGAGCAGCGACCCGGCCACCTCGCCCCGGAAGGCCAGCGCCAGGGCGAGCAGCACCGTGAAGGCGGCCACGCCCAGCGCCAGCCCCGCCGCGCCCAGCAGCGTCCGGCCCCGCACCCGCAGCAGGTTGAGCACGGTCAGTTCGGCCGCCGAGCGCACCGGGCGGGCGCGGCGGGCGGGGCCCGCACGGAGTCCGCCTGAGCGGGGCAGGCCAAGTTCGCTGGGGGGGCTGGCAGCGCCCCGAATGGGCGCTGGGGGTACCCCCGGCCGAAGGCTGGGGGAGGAACTGCGCGGCCAGCCCCCACGTACTCGCACTCGGCGACGATCCTCGTGTGGCACGCCACCAGCCCCGCCGTCCCTCCGGGGAGGGCGCCGCTCAGGCCAGCTGCGTCGGCAGCGGGGCCGTGTGGGTCACGATCAGGCCGGAGACGGCTCGGGTGAGGGCCACGTACAGGCGGCGCAGGCCGGTGCGTTCGTCCGGTTCGCCGTCGACCACGGCCTGGGGCTCGTCGAGGACCACGTAGTCGTACTCCAGGCCCTTGGCCAGTGACGCCGGGACCAGGGTGAGGCGGGTCTCGGCCGTGGTCTCCTCGCCGGGGGCCAGGTGGCCGATGCCCGCCGCCGTCAGCGCCGCCGCGAGCTCGGGCACGCGCGCGTCCGCCGCGATCAGGCCCGTCGAACCCTCGTTGCGGAGCAACTCCTCGCACGCGGCGACCACTTCGGCGATGTCCGTGACGGGCCGGAGTGCGAAGAAACCCGGGTTCTCACGGACCGAGGCGACCGGGGTGAGGCCGGGGGCGATGTGCGGGAGGAGCCGGGAGGCGTAGGTGATGACGTCGGTCGGGACGCGGAAACCCGCCGTCAGTTCCTCGATCACGCCGTCGGTCTTGCCGAGGTGGGACAGGGCCTCGGCCCAGCTCCGCGTCGCCCAGGGCGTGGTGCCCTGCGCCAGGTCGCCGAGAACGGTCGCCGAACCGGTGGTGCAGCGGCGGCCGACCGCGCGGTACTGCATGGGGGAGAGGTCCTGCGCCTCGTCGAGGACGACATGACCGAGCGAGTGGGTGCGCTGGACCAGGTCCGTCGTCTCGTCGATCAGCACCGCGTCCGCGACCGACCACCTGGCCGCCTTGACGCCGCGCACCGGCTTCGCCCAGAGGATCGTCTTCTGCTCGTCCTCGTCGAGGATCCCGGCGGCGTGCTCCGCGAGGAAGTCCGCGTCCGTGAGCAGGCGCAGCACGAGCTTCGCCGGGTCGACCGGCGGCCAGACCTGCTTGACGGCCGCCTTCACCGCCGCGTTGCGGGCCACCGAGTCCTGCACGCGGTCGTCGGGTGCCTCTCCCGCGCGTTCCATCTGGACCAGCACGGCGTGCGCGATGCGCTGCGGCAGGGCCTCGCGCGCGGCGCCGTACCGGATGCCCCGGTCCAGCAGTTCGCGGACGATGTCCTCCAGTTCGTACGCCGGGACCCGCCAGCGCCGGGAGCCGCGCACCACCACGACCGGTTCGGTGGGCGGCGTGACGTGCGCGTAGACGGCCCTGCGCAGGACCTCCGCCATCCGGGCGTCGCCCTTGACGACCGCGGCGGGGGCGTCGTCGGTGCCGCGGATGTCGACGTCACGGGCCACCAGGTCGTCCACCGTCGCCTGCTGCACGGTCAGCTCGCCCAGCGCGGGCAGCACCTGCTCGATGTAGTGCAGGAAGGAGCGGTTCGGCCCGATGACCAGGGTGCCGGTGCGGGCCAGCCGCTCCCGGTGGGCGTAGAGGAGGTACGCGACCCGGTGCAGGCCGACGGCCGTCTTCCCGGTCCCCGGGCCACCCTGCACGCACACCGTTCCGCCGAGCCCGCTGCGCACGATCTCGTCCTGCTCGGGCTGGATGGTCGCCACGATGTCGCGCATCGGGCCGACGCGGGGGCGCTCGATCTCCTGCTGGAGCAGCTTGCTGGTGCGGGCGGCCTCGGCGGGGTCGGAGAGGTGCTCGTCCTCGTACGCCGTGATGTCGCCGCGGGTGTACCCGAAGCGGCGGCGCAGCGCGACGTCCATCGGGTCCTTCTTGGAGGCCCGGTAGAACGGCTGCGAGACCGGCGCCCGCCAGTCGATGACCATCGGGTCGCCGTCGTGGTCGTGCACGTGCCGGCGCCCGATGTAGAAGCGCTCGCCGTACGCACCCTCGGCCTGGTCGGCGCCGGGAGCGTGCAGGTAGTCGAGGCGGCCGAAGAACAGCGGGGTGTCGCTGAGGTCGGCCAGCGCCTTGATGCGCTCCTCCATCTGGCGGGCGAGGACCTCGGAGTTGACCCAGTTCGCGGTGACGTCGCTGATGTCCAGCGACTCGACGTCCTCGCGCATGGCACGCAGGGCGGCGCGGGACTCGGCGAGATGGGACCGTTCGCGGGAGAGGGGGTCGGGGTGCGGGTCCGTCAGCGGGTCGTGGGCGGGCGTGGACAAGGGGGTGCCTCCGAAGGCCTGCGAGTCGATGGCGCTCAGGTGTGGGTGGCGGTGGCGCACAGGTGGCGATCAGCCGACCGGTTTCCGTCCGGCAACGTAGGGGCGGCCCGTAGGGCCTCGGTTGAGGGTGGCGGTGGGAGACGGGTGGGCGGCACTCCGGGGTGGGAGGCGGGCAAGAGCGGAGATTGTAGTGAGGTGGGGGTGGGGGAGGCCAATGGATTTCCTGTGGCACCCGCCCCGCGACCCCTAGGGGATGCGTCACCCCGAGGGTGGGCCGGAGGTGGGGGACGGCGTCCATCGGGGGGTGGACCGGGGGATGCCGGAAATTGGACCCGTGGACCGATGCCGTACCGACGCCCGAAGTTCCACCATTGAGACATGAGCGCAGCAACCATCCACCCAGCCCCCAGCAGTCCCCCGGGCGCCACAGCCCTCGACGGAGTCCCCCGACCCCACCACCGCCTGGGCGACGCCCTGCGTGCCGTCAAGGTCTTCGTCAGCGCGGCGTTCAGCGTCGCGATACTCGGTGAGTACGGCGAGGAAGCAGGCATACGCCGCAAGTAACGGCATAGGGTCACCCCCGTGCCGAACCGGACGGTGACGTCACCCCCCGCCGCCTCCTCCCGCTCACCTCTGCCTCTCCTCCTGTCCCTCTCCTTACTGACGGTCTCCCTCTGCTCCTTCGCCGCCCTCTGCATCCTGCTCCGCGCCCCGATGGCCGACCTGTTGGTCTACCGGGCCGAGGGCGAAGCCGTGGTCCACGGCGGTGATCTGTACGGCTTCACGGTCACCGAGTGGCGGCTGCCGGCGACGTATCCGCCCTTCGCGGCGGTCCTGTTCGTCCCGACGAGCGGGATCCCCGTCCCGGCCCTGAAGGCCCTGTTCCTCGCGGGCAACGCGCTCCTGCTCGCCTGGCTCCTCGCCCTCTCCGCCCGTCTGGCCGGCCGCGCGGCACCCCTCCCGCTGCTGTGCGCGGCGACCGCACTCGCCCTCTGGCTGGAGCCGGTCTTCCAGACGCTGCTCTTCGGCCAGGTCAACCTGGCGGTCACCGGCCTGGTCCTGTGGGACCTCATCCGCCCGCCGGGCGCCCGCGCCAAGGGCCTGGCCCTGGGCATCGCGGCGGGTGTCAAGCTCACCCCGGCGATCTTCATCGCCTACCTGTTCCTCACCGCACGCAGAAAGGAGGCAGCCACCGCGACGGCGTCCTTCACGGGCACGGTCCTGCTCGGCGCCCTGCTCCTCCCGGCGGCCACCGTGGACTTCTGGACGCGACGCCTGTTCGAGACCGGCCGGGTCGGCAAGGTCTGGATCATCGACAACCAGTCGCTCCAGGGCCTGGTCGCCAGGGCGACGGGCACGGCGGCACCGGGCCCGGCCTGGGTGCTCCCGGCGGCGCTGGTGGCGGCGGCGGGCCTGTGGCTGGCCACCCGCGCCCGTCGCGTCCACGGCTCCGACCGCTGGGGCATCCTGCTCACCGCGTTCACGGCCCTGCTGGTCTGCCCGATCAGCTGGTCCCACCACTGGGTGTGGTGCGTCCCGCTGCTGGCGGTTCTGCTGGCCGAGGGGCGAACCCTCCTCGCGGCTTCGGCGGCACCGGTCTTCACGGCCCGCACGATGTGGCTGGTGCCCCACGCGGGCGACCGCGACCTGCACCTGCCGGGGTGGCAGCAGCCGTGCGCATCGCCGTACCCCCTGCTGGGGCTGGCGTTGCTGGCGGGCGCCGCGGTCGCCCTACGACGGCGGAGCGGCACCCTGCGGGACAGTCGGCCCGGCGCCGCCCCGCCAGGCGGCTCTCAGCCCTCCGCGAGCAGCTCGTCCGCGTCCATGATCCGGTAGGCGTACCCCTGCTCCGCCAGGAACCGCTGCCGGTGGGCGGCGAAGTCCTGGTCGATCGTGTCGCGGGCGACGACGGAGTAGAAGTGGGCCTGGTGGCCGTCGGCCTTGGGGCGCAGCACCCGTCCCAGCCGCTGTGCCTCCTCCTGCCTCGACCCGAAGGTGCCCGACACCTGGATGGCGACCGTCGCCTCCGGCAGGTCGATGGAGAAGTTGGCGACCTTCGAGACGACCAGCACGCTGATCTCGCCCTCGCGGAAGGCGTCGAAGAGCTTCTCGCGCTGGGCGTTGGAGGTCTCGCCCTTGATGACGGGGGCGTTCAGGTGCTCGCCCAGCTCGTCGAGCTGGTCGATGTACTGGCCGATGACGAGGATCTGCTGCCCCGCGAAGCGCTTCACGATCGCCTCCGTGACCTTCCGCTTGGTCGCGGTGGTCGCACAGAAGCGGTACTTCTCCTCGGTCTCGGCGGTGGCGTAGGCCAGCCGCTCGGAGTCCGTCAGGTTCACCCGCACCTCCACGCAGTCGGCGGGTGCGATGTAGCCCTGCGCCTCGATCTCCTTCCACGGAGCGTCGAACCGCTTGGGCCCGATGAGGGAGAACACGTCCGATTCCCGGCCGTCCTCGCGCACGAGGGTGGCCGTCAGCCCCAGCCGCCGGCGCGCCTGCAGGTCGGCGGTGAACTTGAAGACAGGAGCCGGCAGCAGATGGACCTCGTCGTAGACGATCAGACCCCAGTCGCGGGAGTCGAAGAGTTCCAGGTGCGGGTAGACGCCCTTCCGTCTGGTCGTGAGGACCTGGTACGTGGCGATCGTGACGGGCCGGATCTCCTTCCGCGTCCCGCTGTACTCACCGATCTCGTCCTCGGTGAGACTCGTCCGCTTCACCAGTTCGTGCTTCCACTGCCGCGCGGAGACGGTGTTGGTGACGAGGATCAGGGTCGTCGACTTGGCCTGCGCCATGGACCCGGCGCCCACCAGGGTCTTCCCGGCCCCACAGGGCAGGACGACGACCCCGCTCCCGCCGTGCCAGAAGTTCTCCACGGCCTGCTTCTGGTACGGCCGCAGCGCCCAGCCGTCCTCGGCGAGCTCGATCGGGTGGGCCTCCCCGTCCACGTACCCGGCGAGGTCCTCGGCAGGCCAGCCCAGCTTCAGCAGGGTCTGCTTGATCTGCCCGCGCTCGGAGGGGTGCACGGCGACGGTGTCCGGGTCGATCCGGGCGCCGACCAGCGGGGTGATCCGCTTGGAGCGCAGGATCTCCTCCAGGACCGGCCGGTCGGTGGTGGTGAGCACCAGTCCGTGCGCCGGGTGCTTGCTGAGCGTCAGCCGCCCGTACCGGTCCATCGTCTCGGCGATGTCGACCAGCAGCGCGTGCGGCACCGGATAGCGGCTGTACTCGACCAGCGCGTCCACGACCTGCTCGGCGTCGTGCCCGGCCGCCCGCGCGTTCCACAGGCCCAGCGGGGTCACCCGGTAGGTGTGGATGTGCTCCGGCGCCCGTTCCAGCTCGGCGAAGGGCGCGATCGCCCGGCGGCAGTCGTCGGCCCGCTCGTGGTCGACTTCCAGGAGCAGGGTCTTGTCGGACTGGACGATCAACGGACCATTCACGCGCTGCACCCTTTCCGTTCGGCCCGTGCGGCCATCGCCATGGCGGCCATCGTCACGGGCCAAAGTTCCAGTGTGCCTCATACGCGAACGATCACCTTCGCCGTTCGACGGAACGTGCACCGCCGGTGACCGGCTTCTGGAGATGCCTGATCGTCCGGTGCAACCTTGGGTCCGTTTCGGGTGTCATGTCCGAGGGGGCCACGGACGGGCGTGGCCCCGGTGGGGAGGCTGGGGTGACGTCCGTACGCATCTGGGGTACCGGCGCGGGGGCCGTGGTGGTGCTGGTGGCGACCGGGGTGTGGGCGCGTGGGTCGAGCGCGGTGGACGCCGGGCTGTGGGCCCAGGTGCGTCCCGCGATCGAGGCGCGGCTGGTGACGGAGATGACCGGGTCCGGGTACGCGGAGACCGACGAGCCCGCGCTCGGGGCTCGCTGGTTCTGCCGGGCGGAGGCCCTGGAACTGGAGGAGAGCGGGGGCCGGGTGCGGGCCGGCATCGACACGCTGTGCCTGGAGTACGGCGCTGAGGGCGGCACCCTGGTCGAGTGCAGCGGCGCGCAGACACCGCAGGTGGTCCGGCTGGTACGGGATCCGGCGAACGGCGGTTTCCGGGTCCTCTCCGCGCAGGAGCCGCCGGACGGCGAGGGCTACGGGGAGTGGGAGGAGACCCACTTCCGCCCTTACGCTGCCGCTCGGCTCGACCGGGAGATGCCGTCCGCCGGTCTGCGGGCTGCGGCCCGCGCCCACTTCGGCCTGCCGGCCGGGGCGCCGGTGCGGGACTGCTAGCCGGGCCGCCGAACTGTGAAGCGCCCCGAAAGGGGCGCGGGGCCGTGTCGATACGCGGCTGCCGCCGCGTGGGCGCGACCGGCCGCGACGGCGCCGCGGACAGTCCTCCGACGCACCGGCGCGGGACTGTTGGCCCGAGAGTGAGGCGCCCCGAAAGGGGCGCTGGGGGTACCCCCGGCCGAAGGCTGGGGGAGGAACTGCGCGACCAGCCACGACGCAGCTGCAGCCGAACGACGGCACATCGCGGCTTCCCCAGCGGGGCGCTTCAGTCCTCCGCGAGCTCTGCCACGCCCGTCACGCGGTGCAGGGGATAGGTGCGGACTTCGTCCGCCGTGTGGTCGTACGCCGTGACGAAGCCGCCCTCCACGCGGATCGGGGCGATGACGCGTTGGCTGGCGGTGCCCTCGGCGTTGACGTAGCCGATCCAGAGGGTGTCGCCGGTGAGGACGGCGGCCTGCATGGTGGCCAGGGTCTCGGCGGCGGTGGTGCGCGGGAGTTCGCCGCCCCTGACGGCGGCCCCGGCGGCCCCGGCGGACTTGCGCGGGGTGGTCGCGGCGAGGTCGCCCGCGCGGATCGCGCGGATCGCCGCCGCGAGGAGGGTGGAGTCCGGTGGCGGCGGGCCGTCCGGGACCGGCTCGGGGGCCGTACGGGGCGGGGTGCGGTGCGCGTGGGCGCGGGTGATCAGGACGTCGCCCTCGGCGGACTCGGCGGCGGGCGCGTAGCCCATCGCGCGCAGGCCCTCCAGGAGGGCGGCCGGGTCGGCCTGGGTGGCGAGCACCGTCGGGGCCAGGCGGCGCAGGCGCAGACCCGACGCCCGCTTGTCGGCCATGATCTCGTTGAGGACGGTGTCGTCGTCGCAGCGGACGTACGCCGAGGCCGCGCCCACCCGCAGGTGTCCGTGTCTGCGGGCCACGTCGTCGATCAGGTACGCGAGCGGCTGCGGGACCGGCGTGCGGGAGTGCGTGGCGAGGAACGCGTGCAGGTCGGAGGCGGTCTGGCCGGCGTCCAGGGCGCGGCGGACCGAGGCGGGCGTGAAGCGGTAGACCGTGGCGCCGCCCTTCGACTCGACGTCGGCGAGGATGCCCAGCGCGTCGGCGAGCGGGCGGCGCAGCGGGCCCGGGGCGACCGCGGTCAGGTCGGCCTGGAGCAGGACGTGGTCGAGGGGTTCGGGCAGGAGCGGGGCGAGCAGCCGGCCGGCGGCAGCGGTGGCGACGGCCTGCTCGGGCGGGGAGAGGGGTTCGAGGGCGGGGGAGAGGTGGTGCCGGTGCACCGGGAGCTTGTCGCCCGGCCCGGACGGCTCCGCGGCCTGCCCGGGCGTCTTCTCCGCGGCCGGTGCGCCGAGGAGCGCGCGGCCGTGTGCCGACAGCGCCCCGCGCCCGGTCACGCCCAGCAGCTCGGCCTCGGACAGGGTCCAGCGGGCCAGCCGGGTGCGCAGGTCGTCGCCGTGCTGTTGCGGGCCGCGCAGCGGGCGTTCCCAGCGCAGCCGGGCCAGCACGGATTCGGGGGCCGGGGCGGCGCCCTCCGGGAGCGCGGCGAGGAGAGCCAGGACCCGGTGCCGTACCTCGGGGGCGGCGGAGCGGTCGAGGCCGGGGCCGAGCGCGGACAGGGCGCGGTCCTTGGCGTCCCGGCCGCCGACCAGGCCGGAGGTGCGGGTCGCGGTGAGCCAGGCCTCCGCCAGCTGGGCCCAGCGCTCGGCCGGCGGGCGGTCCAGCCACTCGTCGTAGGCGGGGGTGGCCGCGTAGCGTTCGTCGGCCTCGCCGTCGGAGGCGAGCAGCCCGGCCGCGTAGGCCAGCTCGACCCAGAAGGCGGCGACCGGCTCGGGCACGTCCAGGGCGACGGCCGTCCGCTTGAGGTCCCGGACGCTCAGGCCGCCGGCCCGCAGCACCGCGGGACCGCCCTCGTCCCAGTCCTTCAGCAGCTCCTCGACGGTCGCGAGGGTGGTGTAGGCCTGCCCGGCCGCGGTCGCGTCCACAACCTGTGGACGGTGGGCGGCGGCAGGCTCGACGGCGGGCGGCACGGGCTCCGGTTCGCGGTGGGCGCGGCCCTCGCGCAGGTGCAGGGCGACCTCGCGGGGGAGGACCACGGTGCCGGGCGCGGTCGGCAGCAGCAGGCCGCGGTCGAGCAGCCAGCGCAGGTGCGCGGCCGGTTCGGGGGTGATCTGCCCGTACGGCGGCCCCCAGACCAGCCGGGCGAGGACCTCGCGGGACTCGGCGGGCGCTGCGGCGAGCAGCTTCGCCATCTTCTTCCGGTGGCCGAACAGCTTGGTGAGCGCGTCCACCGCGGAGACCGAGTCGTGCGTGGAGGGCAGCCCGGCGGCGGCCACGATCTCCTGGATCCGGCCCGGCGACATCCCCGAGGTGGCCTCCCGCACGGTCGGGCCGAGACCGGTCGGCGACGGGTGCTGCGGGGACGGGGCGAGCACCTCGCGGGCGGTCCGCACCAGCCGCAGCCGGTCGTCGTCGCCCCACACCAGCGCCTGGTCGCGGAGCGCGGCGACGGCCCGCGGCAGCTCGCCGGCGACGGCCGCATCCCCGCCGTCCCCGGCCATCAGGCCCAGCAGCTCCTGGTACGACGCCGGGTCGCCGGCCACCGCCAGCGCCTCCGCGGTCTGCAGGGCGAAGCGGTCCAGCCGTTCCAGGGCACGCAGCACCGAGGCGCGGGTGCCGGCCCGGGTGGCCAGCTGGGTCAGGTCGGTGGGGACGGGGGTGATGAGGTCGGGGCGGGCACGCAGCAGTACGGCCAGGGAGGCGTCGTCCCTGGCCCGAAGCGCCTCCGCGAGGGAACGCGGCGGGGTGGCCGGGTTGCTCATCCGACCCACGGTAGCGGGTGCGGGCCGGGCACCGGGATCACCTGTCCCGCGGCCGTTGCTGTGTAAGGGGCAGCCACGGGGCGAACGGAACGTTGCGGAGATGTCCGGCGAATGGATTACAGCGGGAGGATCACGGCACCTCCGGCAACACCCGGCACCCGGTCGTCACCCTGGGCTCCCTGACCGCCGCGCGATGTCAACAACGCGGTGGACACGGCGATTCGGGGGACTGGACGTCGGCGGCCTGCCGCCCACCCTCGAAGGCGTCGAGCAGGGCACCTACCCGTACCGGCAGACCGAGTACGCCTGCACCTACGGCGAACCGCCCGCCGGTTCCATCGCCGCCATCCTGCGCCACCTCACCGACCAGGGCGGCAAGGACATCCTGCGCGAGTACGGCAACCGCCCCTGCTCCGAGACCCGCTACCCGCTGGTGTGCAGGCCGACATGAGCCGTGGCCTGCGCTACCGTCGTTCCGGCGGGGTAATCCAAGGCAACGTACCGGCCCCGGAGGGGACTTCGTGGGTATCGAGAGCGATCAGGTCGTCTACGAGTATCTGAGCCGGGTCGGGGACATCGCGCACCAGCGCCAGTTGTCGTCGGCCGAGCGGATGCGACTGGTCTCCGGGCTGCGCAACGACATCGACCGGCAGCGGGCGAAGGCGACCGTCGACAGTCCGGCCGCGGTACGGCGCATCCTGGACCGGCTGGGCACGCCCGACGAGGTCGTCGAGGCGGCGGGCGGTACGACGGCGAGCGCCGCACCGCAGGCGCCGTCGGGCGCGGTCCCCGTCCAACGGGACGCGGAGCCCGCGGCACCGGCCGAGCACCTGCGGCGCGTCGTACCCCGCCCCCGGCCCGCGGAGCCGGACGGCGCGGCGGCGCCGCCGGACTGGTGGCGGGTGGACAGCAGCCCGTTCGGGGACGGCGACGGGGTGCCGGGGTTCGTCGGCGGGGTGGAGATCCCGGAGCTGCTCAGCAGGCCGCGGCTGCGGAAGGCGGAGCCGCCGGAGGACGAGCCGGAGGAGGCCGCCCCCGCCGTGGAGGAGGCCGCGCCGTCCGGACGACGCAGACTCCGCGTCGTCCCCCGCCCCGCCACCGGCTGGAGCAACCCCCTCCTCCTGCTCGCCGCCGCCGCGCTCGTGGTGGGCGCGGTCCTCGGCAACTGGTTCGCGCTCGTCCTCGGCTGGGCCATCGCCTACGGCTCCCGGCGGCTCACCCCGGCGGAGACGAAGCTGGCGGTGATGTGGGTACCGGGGCTGTCCGTCGCGGCCGGGCTGGTGTGGCTGTGGGGACGCAGTGCGGGGCGGTGGGGCGCGCCGATCGCCCAGGGACAGATGAGCGGTGCGGTGGGAGAGACATGGCCGTGGGTGGTACGGGGCGCTGCGCTGGCCTCGGCCGTGTATGTGGTGTGGCGGTCGCAGAGGACGCGGTAGGGGGAGGTCCGGTCGGTTGTCGGGCGGCCGCGGGCCGGTGGGGGTTGCTCGCGCAGTTCCTCCCCCAGCCTTCGGCCGGGGGAGGCACCCTGCAAGCGCCGGTAAGCGTCCCCACCCCAGCCCCAGCCCCCACCCACGCGAGCGCCTCCAACCCACCCCAGCCCCCACCCCCGGCCACCCCCCACAATGGCGCATATGACTCCTCGCCCCCTCACCGTCGGTTTCGATCTCGACATGACGCTCATCGACTCCCGTCCCGGAATTCACGCCACCTACCTGGCGCTCGCCGAGCGGACCGGGACGTACATCGATGCCGATCTGGCGGTGACCCGGCTGGGGCCGCCGCTTGCCGAGGAGTTGATCCACTGGTTTCCGGCCGAGCGGATCGCGGAGGTGAGTGATCTGTACCGGGCGATGTATCCGGAGATCGCCATCGCGGCGACGCCCGCCATGCCGGGTGCGCGGGAGGCGATCGCGGCCGTGCGGGACGCCGGTGGGAAGAGCGTGGTGGTGACCGCGAAGTACGAGCCCAACGCGAAGCTGCACCTCGGCCACCTCGGCATAGTCCCGGACGCCGTCGTCGGCGACCTGTGGGCCGAGCAGAAGGCGGTGGCGCTGCGCGAGCACGCCGCGGGCGCGTACGTCGGCGACCACGTCGGAGACGTACGCGGGGCACGCAAGGCGGGAGCCCTGTCGGTGGCGGTCGCCACCGGGCCCTGTGACGCCGGGGAACTGCGCGCGGCCGGCGCCGACGTGGTGCTCGCCGACCTCACCGAGCTGCCCGCCTGGCTGGCCGGCTACCGGGAGGACGCCTCCCGCGCCTGACGGCGTCCGGCCGCGACCGACTGGAGCACTCCGGCGGCCGCGACCAGGAAGCCGACGCCCATGAGCATGCTCAGCAGGTACATGTACGTCGGAAAAGGCTTCGTACCGAGGAACAGCGGTATCACGGTGACGAGTGTGGCCACCGTACCGATGAAGAAGACCACGGCTCCGGCACGGACCAGTCGGTCACCGGGCCCGGCGGAATTCGCTTGGGTTTTGTCACGCACTCGACCAGGGTAGTTCCCTGCCCGAAGGAACAACCGGGCGACGTCTTGTCACGCGCCCGAAGACCATTAGCCTTGGTACCGGCGGGTCGTGGTCGACCCGCCCGAGTGCTATCAAGGCCCGTTCCAGAGCTGTTGCATTCAGAAGTTTTCCGAGCAGTTTCCGACAAGATACGAGGACGAGGACAGACGTGCCTACCGGCAAGGTCAAGTGGTTCAACAGCGAGAAGGGCTTCGGCTTTCTCTCCCGCGACGACGGCGGTGACGTCTTCGTCCATTCCTCGGTTCTCCCCGACGGGGTCGACGCACTCAAGCCGGGCCAGCGCGTGGAGTTCGGCGTCGTCGCCGGTCAGCGCGGTGACCAGGCGCTGTCCGTGGTCCTGCTCGACCCCACCCCGTCGGTCGCCGCCGCCCAGCGCAAGAAGCCGGACGAGCTGGCCTCGATCGTGCAGGACCTGACGACCCTGCTCGAAAACATCACGCCGATGCTGGAGCGCGGCCGTTACCCGGACAAGGCCGCCGGCGCGAAGATCGCCGGGCTGCTGCGCGCGGTCGCGGACCAGCTGGACGTGTAGCCGTGCGAGAGGCATATGCCTCTCGGAAGCGGGTAAGTCCCGTGCGTTTTTCTAGGGGAAATCGAGTGCGTGCGGGCCGAGGGGCGGGACAAGTCCCTCGGCAGCCGCGCGGGTGAGCAGTCCGCGCACCGCCGCGTAACCGTCCTCGCCGAGTTCCGAGGTGAACTCGTTGACGTAGAGACCGATGTGCTGGTCGGCGACGGCCGGGTCCATCTCCTGGGCGTGCGCCATGACATACGGCCGGGAGACCTCGGGATCGTCCCAGGCCGCGTGGACGGAGGCACGGATCGAGTCGGCGAGGCGGGTGAGCGCCTCGGCGCCCAGCGAGCGCTTCGCGATGATCGCGCCCAGCGGGATCGGCAGGCCCGTCGTGTTCTCCCAGTGCTCGCCCATGTCCGCGAGCTTGTGCAGGCCGTAGTTCTGGTACGTGAAGCGCGCCTCGTGGATCACGAGCCCCGCGTCGACCTTCCCGTCCCGCACGGCCGGCATGATCTCGTGGAACGGCATGACGACGATCTCGCCCACGCCACCGGGGAGGGTGTCGGCGGCCCAGAGGCGGAACAGCAGGTAAGCCGTCGACTTCTCGCTCGGCACGGCGACCGTACGGCCGGTCAGGTCCGCCCCGGCCTCCCGGGTCAGCACCAGCGGCCCGCAGCCCCGCCCCAGCGCGCCCCCGCAGGGCAGCAGCGCGTACTCGTCGAGGACGTACGGCAGCACGGCGTACGACACCTTCAGCGCGTCCGACTCGCCGCGCTCGGCCATGCCGTTGGTGATGTCGATGTCCGCGAAGGTCACGTCGAGCGCGGGCGCGCCCGGGATCCGGCCGTGGGCGACGGCGTCGAAGACGAAGGTGTCGTTCGGGCAGGGCGAGTACGCGATGCGCAACGGGTCAGCGGTGGTCATGTGCGTTCCAACTCTCCAGGGCGGGCACGAGCTTCCCGAAGGCCTCGGTCAGGGCGGCCAGGGCGTCGCCGATGCGCCAGGCGGCACGGTCGCGGGGGCCGACGGGGTTGGAGACCGCGCGCAGTTCCAGCACGGGCACGCCGTGCGCGGCGGCCGCCTCGGCGACGCCGAAGCCCTCCATGGCCTCGGCGAGGGCGCCCGGGTGCCGGGTCCGCAGTGCGGCCGCGCGGGCGGCGGTTCCGGTCACCGTGGAGACGGTGAGTACCGCTCCAGGGCGGGCTCCGGTGGCCTGAGCCGTAACTCGTACGAGTGAATTTGGTGGGCGGTGACTGACGGTTCCGAAGCCCAGTTCGGTGACCGGCAGGAACCCCTCGGCCGTCTCGGCGCCCAGATCGGCCGCGGTGATCTCGTCGGCGACGACCAGGGAGCCGACGGGGGCCTCCGGCTGGAAACCGCCGGCGATCCCGGCGGAGACGACCAGCGCGTAGGGGCGGTCGTCGAGGGCGGCGGCGGTGAGGGCGGTCGCCGTGCCGGCGGCGGCCAGGGCCGGACCGACCCCGGCGGCGAGGAGGTCGTACCCCCCCGCGGTGCGCAGCAGCGTCGCGGCCGGCAGCCGTACCTCTTTCGGACGGGTGAACGCCCGGGCCACCGCGTCCCGTTCCGCCGGGACCGCGGTGGCTACGAGGATCCGCGCGGCGGACGTGGTCAGGCGTCCTTCTTGAGCTTGAAGGACCACAGGCCCAGCACCGACTTGTCGCCCTCCTTGATGGAGACCAGGGTCGAGTTGCCGGAGGCGCCGTACTGGGCGTTGAAGAACACGCTGCCCGGGATCGTGCGGTAGGTCTTGGTGCTGGAGTCGGTGAGCGCCTGACCGTTCATCAGGATCGTCCAGCCGTTGTCCGCGATCTTCGGGTCGACGCCGAAGCGGACCGTGTCGTCCGGGTCCACCTTGATGGACTTGATCCCGGTGTCCTTCAGGCACTTGGTGAGGGACTCCGTGTCCAGGGCCTTGCCGTCGTTGTAGCAGGTGGCCTCGGAGTTGACCGAGTTCGTACCGACGGTGATCGTGGCGATCGGCGTCGGCTTGTCACAGGCCGACAGGACGAGCAGTCCGGCGGAAACGGCGCCGGCGGCGGCGACGACGCGGCGGCGTCGCGAGCGGGATTGCAGCGTGGTCATGGCCGAAGGCTATCGGGCGCTCCGGGCCGTCTCCCCATGTGGGGTACGGCGTGCCCGGTTCGTTACGCCACTCGCGGGCGGGTGCCGTGCCGGGCGGAGCTGAGCAGGCCGCGCAGGGTGGCCAGCCAGCCGGCCGCCACGATCGCGGCGGCGACCACCAGTCCCAGGGTGCCGTTCAGCGGCATCACGATGCCCACCGCGCCGCCGAACACCCAGGCCACCTGGAGCAGCGTCTCCGAGCGCGCGAACGCGGACGTGCGCACCAGTTCCGGCACGTCCCGCTGGATCAGCGCGTCCAGCGAGAGCTTGGCCAGCGCCTGCCCGAAACCGGCCATCGCCGCCAGCACCGCCACGAGGAAGGCGCCGAAGAACAGCGCCGCGACGATCGCCGTGCCGAGCACCAGGGCCACCGCCGCCACGATGATGATCTCCGGCGCCCGGGAGCGCAGCCACGACCCGACGGCCGTACCGAGCGCGTTGCCGGCGCCCGCCGCGACCCCGACGATCCCGAGTGACACGGCCGCGCTCTCGCCGGTCAGCGGGTGCTCGCGGAGCAGGAACGCCAGGAAGAAGATCAGGAAGCCGGAGAGGCAGCGCAGCGCGGCGTTGGCGCCCAGGGCGTGGGTGACGGCGGGCCCGACCGTCCGCAGTCCCGGCCGCCTCGTCTCCTTGCGGAGCGGGCCGTGCAGGTGCTCCTCGTCGGCGGCGAGCAGCGCCACGTCCTCGCCCTTGGCGGAGTCGACCTTCGGGGGGAGGGAGAAGGAGAGAAAGGTTCCCGCCACGAAGATCACGAAGGCGCCGTAGAGCGGCCACGGGTCGCCGATCGCGTGCAGCCCGGCCCCGACCGGGGCGGCGACCCCGGTGGCGAGCAGCCCGGCGAGGGTCACCCGCGAGTTGGCCTTCACCAGCGAGAACCGGGGCGGCAGGAGTCTGGGCACGACGGCACTGCGCACCACGCCGTACGCCTTCGACGCGACCAGCACCCCGAGCGCGGCCGGATACAGCTCCAGGCCGCCGCCGGCCACCGCGCCCGCGATGATCAGCGCGAGCAGCGCCCGGGCGAGCATCGCACCGGCCATCGCGGCCCGGCGGCCGTGCGGCAGCCGGTCGAGCAGCGGGCCGATGACAGGGGCGAGGACGGTGAAGGGCGCCATGGTGATGGCGAGGTAGAGCGCGACGCGGCCGCGGGCCTCGTCGGTGGGCACGGAGAAGAACACGGTGGAGGCGAGCGCGACGGTGATCATCACGTCCCCCGCGCCGTTGACCGCATGCAGTTCGATCAGCTTCCCCAGCCCGGACTCGCCGGCGCCGTGCGCGTGGGTGGCCTTGCGGATGCCGCGGGCGGTACCGGTCACCGGAAGGTGCAGGGCACGGCCGACCGAGCGGACGGCACCGCGCATCCGGCCCGCACCGCTACCGACCCCGACAGTGCGTTGGGGTGACCTCGCGGTTGCCACGTGCTTCATAGTGCCCTGAGAGTGCAGTTCCTAGTGCACTTTGTGACCAAGCGAGTCGCAGGGACGCCTGGGGCAGGGGGGTTTTGCTCACCGGCGCCGGCCGGGTGCCTCCCCCCAGCCTTCGGCCGGGGGGACCCCCAGCGCCCACCCGTGCCGCCCTGCGGCACGCCTGCCCGCAGCCAGGTAGGACGCGGCTGTGCAGCGCCCCGCCAGGGGCGCTGGGGGTACCCCCGGCCGAGGCCGGGGGAGGAACTGCGCGACCAGCCCCCACCCACCCGCACCCGTCCCACAACCGGCCACCACCCCAGAACACACCTCCACCCGCACTCAGAACACGCCCCCGTCGGCGCCCCCGAAACGCACCCCCACCCGCACTCCGAAACGCTCCGCCGCCCCACCCCCGTCGGCTCTCCCCCACCCCGCTCGCACGCCGGACTGTCCCCCACCACCGGCGACGGGGTAGCGTGCGTATCTCAGCCATAAAGCAGAATGGATGGCATAGGTGCGCCCGAGCGCGATCGGACGCGGACGTCGATGCGGCCCACAGGTCCGCTCCGTCCGCCCCACCGCCGGAGGCAACCGCACTCGTGAGACGGCGTAGGAGAGAAGCGATACCTGTGAGCGCAGCGACAACGCGAAGCCGCACCCCCGACCGTCTGTGCGCCGAGGCCGTCGACCTCGCCCGTGGGGCCGCCGAGGAGGCCGCCGCACCGGGGGTGGTCGGCGAGCACGCCGGAGCGGTGGCCGAGGGCGATCGCGTGGTCACGCACTTCTTCGAGTGCAAGGAACTGGGGTACCGCGGCTGGCGCTGGGCGGTGACGGTGGCCCGCGCCTCCCGCGCCAAGGTCGTCACCCTGGACGAGGTGGTCCTCCTCCCCGGCCCCGACGCCCTCCTCGCCCCCGAGTGGGTGCCGTGGAGCGAGCGGCTGCGCCCCGGCGACATGGGCCCCGGCGACCTGCTGCCCACCGAGGCCGAGGACCTCCGCCTGGAGCCCGGCTACACCGGCGAGGACGGACCGGAGCCGAACTCCCCGATCTCGGCGGAGATGGAGGAGCTGGCGGAGGCGGAGGACGCCGAGGTCACCGCGGGCACGCCCGCGCACCTGCCGACGGTCCCCTCCCGCGGCACCATCGCCTCGGTCGCCGAGGAACTCGGCATGCGCCGCGCCCGGGTCCTGTCCCGCTACGGCCTGCACATCGCCGCCGACCGCTGGGAGGATGCGTACGGCGCCAAGACCCCCATGGCCCAGGCGGCCCCCGCCACCTGCGTGAGCTGCGGCTTCCTCACCCCCATCGGCGGCTCCCTCGGCCAGGCCTTCGGCGTCTGCGCCAACGAGTTCTCCCCGGCCGACGGCCGGGTCGTCTCCCTCTCCTACGGCTGCGGCGGCCACTCGGAGGCCGCGGTCATGCCGAAGCCGCCCCAGCCGGCCCCGCCGGTCATCGACGAGACGAGAGTCGACCCCTTCCCCCTCCGCCCCGCCTCCGACTCCGGTTCGGTACCGGCGACTGAGGACGAGACGTCGGCGGAGCTGGGCCACTCGTAGCCGACACCGCTTCGGCCGAGCCGCCCGCGATGTGCGGGCGGCTCAGAGGCCCAGGTACGTGGCCTGGACGACGTAGACCCGCCGGGCCTCGGTTCGGGTGCTTCCTGGCGGCAACGCGGGGCTGGGCGCAGGAGTGCGCGCTGGGTGCGCACCAGGGTCTTTCGTATCCATCGGGAAGAGGTTCTCTTCCTGGGGGGGCAGGCCCTCGCCGACAACCTGCCTCGAATACGGCCCACTTGGGCATATTCGCTCGCGGGAGCGGCCCTGGTGGGGGTTCTTTCTTCTCTTCGTCCTTCTTCAGCGGGCGGCGTCCCTCGCGACCGACGCCCGCGTTTCCGGGCTGCGGGCCTTCTGCCACGGCAGTGCCGGAGACCGTCCCGGCCGCCAGCAGGAGCGCGCCGGCCGCCGCCGTGAGGGCGGTCAGGAGGGCGCCCTGCGTGCCGTGGAACTCGGCGAGGGCGCCTGAGACGGTCTGGCCGACGGCTGTGCCCAAGGGGCCGCCGGCGCACAGGACGATGTCTCCATCGGGCATGTCGAGGAGACGCGCCACCCAGCCACCAACGCGCCGACGAGCCCGATTCTGGGCGCCAAGGTACGGCAGCCTCGGGGGCGGCAATCGGCTCGGGGCGCCGGGTCGGGCGATCGGTCGGATGGTGCCGCGATGTGTCGTCGGTCGCCCGCGGCGCCGTCGTGGCCGGTCGCGCCCGTGCGGCGGTGGACGCGCGTTGCGCACCGCCCCGTGCCGCTCGGGGGTGCCGGACAGCTCCCTGGGCCGCCCCCTGGGACAGCTCCCGCAGCCGCCGAGCGCCTGGCGCCGCGACCAGTCGTTCGTTTCTCGGCCAGGCGAGTCGGCTGGTCGGACGGGCGACCCCCCGGCGCGCGGTACCTTCGTCCTCACGTCGACTTGGAGAGTGAACGTGAGCAAGTTCGTGCGGCCCGCCGCCGAGGGCGCCGACCCCTTCGGCACCGCCCGCCTGCGCCGCGGTGTCCTCGACGCCTGGGCCACCAGCCCCGCCCGGTTCCGGGAGGACGCGAACGCCGAGGAGGACCTGGTCCTCGGGGGGTACCGGGACCGGCTCGTCGTGGAGCTCGCGCAGAACGCGGCGGACGCGGCGGCACGGGCCGGTGTGCCCGGACGGTTCCGGCTCACCCTCCGCGACGGCGTCCTGTTCGCCGCCAACACGGGCGCCCCGCTGGACGCGGCCGGCGTCGAGTCCCTCTCCACCCTGCGCGCCTCCGCGAAGCGGGGGGACAGCGAAGGGGCGGTGGGGCGGTTCGGCGTCGGGTTCGCCGCCGTGCTGGCCGTGACCGACGAACCCGCGGTAGTGGGGCGGCACGGCGGGGTGCGCTGGTCCCTCGCCGAGGGGCGGGAGCTGGCCGAGGAGACCGCCCGGCACAGCCCGGGGCTGGGGGACGAGATCCGCCGCCGGGACGGCCATGTGCCGCTGCTCCGGCTGCCGTTCGCCGCCGAGGGCACCGCCCCGGACCCGTACGACACGGTCGTGATCCTGCCGCTGAGGGACACCGCGGCCGCCGATCTCGCCGAGCGCCTCCTCGACGCCGTGGACGACGCCGTGCTCCTCGCCCTCCCCGGGCTGGAGGAGGTCGTGGTCGAGACCGCCGACACCGTACGCACCCTGCGCCGCCGCACCGACGGCCCGCTCACCGTCGTGGAGGACTCCCAGCAGGGCACCACCCGCTGGCGTACCGTCTCCGCGCACGGCCCGCTCACCCCCGACCTGCTCGCCGACCGCCCGGTCGAGGAGCGGCTGCGGCCGCACTGGTCGCTGACCTGGGCCGTGCCCACGGACGCGCAGGGCGCCCCCGACCGGCCGCGCACCGCCGCCGTCGTGCACGCCCCGACCCCCAGCGACGAGCCGCTCGGCGTGCCCGCCCTGCTCATCGCCTCCTTCCCCCTCGACACCACCCGGCGGCACGCCGCCCCCGGCCCGCTCACCGACTTCCTGGTGCAGCGCGCGGCCGACGCGTACGCCGAACTCCTCGCCGACTGGCGGCCGGTGGGGGAGGGGATCATCCACCTGGTGCCCGGCCCGCTCGGCAAGGGCGAGCTGGACGGCGCGCTGCGCCAGGCGATCCTGGAGCGGCTGCCGCGCACCGCGTTCCTGCCGCCCGCCGTGGAGAGCGACGACTCCGACCTTCCGGAGGCGCTGCGGCCGCGCGACGCCGAGATCGTGGAGGGGGCGGGGGCGGAGACCGTCCGGGTCCTCGCCGAGGTGCTGCCCACGCTGCTGCCCGCCGGTCTCGAACGCCGCGTCGAGCTGCGGACGTTGTCCGTCGCCCGGCTGCCGCTCGCCGACGCCGTCGACCGCCTGGCCGGTCTGGAGAAGGACCCGGACTGGTGGTGGCGGCTCTACGACAGCCTCGCGGGCGTCGACCCGGACCGGCTCTCCGGCCTGCCGGTGCCCTTGGCGGACGGGCGGACCACGATCGGTCCCCGGCAGGTTCTGCTCCCCACCGCGGACGCGGCCGCCATCGACCCCGAGGTGCTGGCCCGGCTCGGTCTCAAGGTCGCCCACCAGGACGCCGCCCACCCGCTCCTGGAGAAGCTCGGCGCCCTGCCCGCGAGCCCCCGCGCCGTCCTCACCACCCCGCAGGTACGGGCCGCGGTCGCGGCCTCGCTCGACGACGAGGGGGGCGCGCTCTGGGAGGAGGACGCCCCGGACGCCGAGGAGCTGGCGGAGACCGTGCTCGCGCTGGTCCGGGACGCCGGTCTGGAGCCCGGTGACGAGCCGTGGCTGGGCGCGCTGGCACTCCCCGACGAGGACGGCGAGCTGGCCCCGGCCGGTGAACTGGTCTTCCCCGGCAGCTCCTTCGCCCGGGTGATCAGGGAGGGCGAACTGGCCTCCGTGGACGCCGAGTTGGCCGAGAAGTGGGGCGAGGGACCGCTCGCCGCCTGCGGGGTGCTCGCGAACTTCGCGCTCGTCCGCGCCACCGACGTCGTCCTGGACCCGGACGAACTGGAGCCCCGCGAGGGCGACTTCGCGGAACCCGACGACGCGGGCCTCCTCGACGCCGTCGACGTCTGGTGCGAGGACATCCTCGACCGCTTCCCGGACACCCCTGTCCCGCCGGTCGCCACCGAGCTGATCGCCGTCCGCGACCTGGACCTCGTCGACGAGGACCGCTGGCCCGAGGCCCTCGCCCTGCTCGCCCAGCCGCCGCTGCGCGACGCCCTCACCCAGCCGGTCCGCATCCTGCTGCCCGACGGCACGCACGAGGTCGTACGGCCGTACACCGCGTGGTGGCTGCGCGGGCACCCGGTCCTCGACGGCCGCCGCCCGGCCGGCCTGCTGGCGGCCGGCGGCGACCCGCTGCTGCGCGGCCTCTACGAGGAGGCCGACGCGACCGGCTTCGAGGACGAGCAGGTGCTGCGCGCGCTGGGCGTACGGACCTCGGTGGCCGCCCTGCTGGACGAGCCGGGCGGCGCCGCCGAGCTGCTCGACCGCCTCGCCGACCCGGACCGCTCCGTCAGCGGCGCCCAACTGCACGCGCTGTACGGCGCGCTGGCGGACCTGGACCCGGAGCAGGTGACCCTTCCCGACGAGGTGCGGGCGGTGACCGACGGCCGGGTGGAGGTCGTGGACGCGGCGGACGCGGTGGTCGTCGACTCGCCCGACCTCCTGCCCTTCACCTCCGGTGTCCCCCTGCTCCCCGTGCGGCCGTCCCGGGCCGCCGAGCTGGCCGAGCTGTTCCAGGTGCGGCGGCTGAGCGAGTCGGTGACGGGCTCGGTCGACTCGGAGGGCACGGAGCACGACGTCCCGGATGCGGTGCACGTCCTGCTCGGCCCGCGCACCCCGCAGACGTACGTCGAGCACGAGGAGCTGGTCGTCGACGGCGTCGAGATCGACTGGCGCCTCACCGGCGACGGCGTGCTGCACGCCGCGACCCTGGAGGGCGTGGCCGCCGGTCTGGCCTGGGCGGCGGGCCAGTGGCCGCGCCGCTTCGAGGTGGCGGCCCTTCTGGAGGACCCGTCCCGGACGGAGGAGCTGGCGCGGGACCGCTGGTTCGACTGAGCCGTCGCACGACAGAACCCACCCGCCACAGGTTCAGCGCAGAACTTTCAAATCCCGTACAACCTTGGTTTGCCGGCGGAGGTCTGATCGGGCGAGTCATCCAGACTCCCCGATCACTTCCATGGGGGAACGCATGCGCACACGCGCCACTGTGGCCGCCGTCTCCGGCGCCCTGGCACTCTCCGCTTTCGCGATGCCGGCCGCGCACGCCGCCGGCGGCTCGTCCTTCGGTACCGACGCGGCGAAGCTCTTCGCGGCCGCTCACTCGGCGTCCGGCAAGACCGCGTACACGGCCACCACCGCGGACGACGACGTTCCGTACGCCATGGACGTCACCTTCTCCAACGTCAAGATCGCCAAGGCGGTCAAGGTCGGTACGACCGCGCACGTCGCCACGTCGGTCACCTACACGCTGACCCACGGCGCCGATGTCGACATCACCGCCGCGGACTTCTTCTCGGGCGCCTACATCTACAAGGGCTCCTACGACGACCCGGCCAACTTCCTGATCGGCGACGACCCGGCGAAGTGCACGGCCACCTCGGCGACCACCGCCAGCTGCAAGGGGAACATCGACATCTACCCGGGTGACGGAGAGCTGTTCAACTCCGACGCCGGGCTCTGGCACGCCGGTGCCCTGGCCATCGCGTACAACGGCCAGGACCCGGCCAGCGCCGACTTCGACATCACCAAGGTCGGGTACGCCGACCAGGGCGCCCTCGGCAGCACCCAGGTCCAGCGCCTGTCGAGGCTGACGGTGAACGCCGCCCCGGAGCCGGTGAAGAAGGGCGCGACCATCACGGTCACCGGCAAGCTGTCCCGCGCCAACTGGGAGGACGGCAAGTACCACGGCTACACCGGCCAGTCCGTGCGGCTGCAGTTCCGCAAGAAGGGCAGCACCACGTACACGAACGTCAAGGGCATCAAGACGTCCTCGACCGGCACGCTGAAGACGACCACCAAGGCGACGGTGGACGGTTACTACCGCTTCTCCTTCGTCGGCACCGCGACGACCCCGGCGGTCAACGCGACGGGTGACTACGTCGACGTGAAGTAGCGGCACCGGGAGTAATCCCAAGGAGACGTAATCCGGTCGCAAAGGAAGCAAAATCTGGCCGGATTACGTCTCTCTCGTACAACCTCGCTCACCCCTCGTGGATCTGATCACCCGAGTCAACAGACTCCCTAGATCACTTGGGCCTCGCGCCCACTGTTCCCACTGGGGAATTCATGCGCATTCGTGCCACTGTGGCCGCCGTCTCCGGCGCCCTGGCCCTCTCGGCGTTCGTCGCCCCCGCCGCGCACGCCGCCGGCAGCTCGCCGGACGTCACCTTCTCCAACATGAAGGTCAACAAGGGCAGCAGCATGGTCGTCGGCACGGCCAAGACCTCCTTCTCGGTCACGTACACCGTGACGCACGCGGCGAGCCTGCCCGCGACCGACTTCGCCACCGGCCCGGTCCTCTACCGCGGCAGCTCCGTGACGTCGCCGAGCGACCTCTTCGCCACCGACGACGAGGGCACCTGCACCGCCGCTTCCTCTACCGTTCTCAACTGCAAGGCCACCCTCGTCTTCACGGTCGGCGGGGACTGGGACCTGGACAACTCCGAGGCGGGCTCCTGGACCCTCGGCGGCATCGCCGCCGACAAGGACAGCAACGTCAAGTGGGTCGGCGGCCTGGGCACCACCAAGATCCTGCGCGCCACCAAGCTGACGGTCAACGCCACCCCCGAGCCGGTCAAGAAGGGCAAGACCGTCACGGTCACCGGCTCCCTGACCCGCGCCAACTGGGACACCCACAAGTACGGCGCCTACGGCAGCCAGTCGGTGAAGCTTCAGTTCCGCAAGAAGAGCTCCACCACCTACACCACCCTGAAGACCATCAAGGCCTCCTCCACGGGCGCCCTGAAGACGACGACCACCGCGACGGTCGACGGCTACTACCGCTACTCCTTCGCGGGCTCCTCGACGAGCCCGGCGGTCAGCGCCACGGGCGACTACGTCGACGTACAGTAGGAAGCGCCCTTAGGGGCAGCGCCCCTAAGGGGCGCGGGGAACTGCGCGACCAGCCCCCACCGGGCCCGCGCAGTCCCCTCAGACCGCATCACACCGGGAACCTCCGCTCCACCCACTTCCAAAGAAGCTCCAGCACCGCCGACCCCACCACGGCCACCCCGACGGCAGTCCACGGCATCGCCACCCCCACCAGCTTCAGCGCGAAGAAACTCTGCAGCGCCGGCACGGCCAGTACGAACACGAAGGCCACGCCCATCGACGCCACCAGCGCCACCCGCCACCAGGTGTACGGCCGCGCGATGATCGCCAGCACCCACAGCGAGACCAGGAACAGGGTCAGGGTCGCGGCACTGGTCTCGGCGTCCAGGGACCCGGTCCCCGTGTAGTAGTGGCGGGCGACCAGGTACGTCACGAAGGTCGCGACGCCGGCCACCACACCCCCCGGGACCGAGTACCGCATCACCCGGCGGACGAAGTGCGGCTGGGCCCGTTCCTTGTTCGGCGCCAGGGCGAGGAAGAAGGCCGGGATGCCGATCGTCAGGGTCGACAGAAGCGTCAGGTGCCGGGGCAGGAACGGGTACTCGACCCGCCAGCAGACCACGAGCAACGCGAGCAGCACCGAGTACACCGTCTTGACCAGGAACAGCGTGGCGACCCTGGTGATGTTGCCGATCACCCGCCGCCCCTCGGCCACCACCGAGGGCAGCGTGGCGAAGCTGTTGTTGAGCAGGACGATCTGGGCGACCGCCCGGGTCGCCTCGGAGCCCGAGCCCATCGAGACACCGATGTCGGCGTCCTTCAGGGCGAGTACGTCGTTCACGCCGTCGCCGGTCATGGCGACGGTGTGCCCGCGGGACTGCAACGCGCCCACCATCTCCCGCTTCTGCTGCGGGGTGACCCGTCCGAAGACCGTGCCCGAGTCGAGTGCCTCGGCCATCCCGTCCCGTTCGGCCGGCAGCCGGCGTGCGTCCACCGTCGTACCGCTGAGGCCGAGTTTCGCCGCGACGGCGCCGACGGACACCGCGTTGTCACCGGAGATGACCTTGGCGCGGACGTCCTGGTCGGCGAAGTAGCGGAGGGTGTCGGCGGCGTCCGGGCGGAGCCGCTGCTCCAGGACCACCAGCGCGGTGGCTTCGGCGCCCTGCGCCACCCCCGGGTCGTCGAGGTCCCGGCCGGCGCGGGCGAGCAGCAGCACCCGCAGTCCCTGCTCGTTGAGGCGAACGGTTTCGGCCAGTGCCGGGTCGTCGGCGCCGAGGAGCACGTCCGGCGCCCCCAGCAACCAGGTGCTCAGCTCCCCGTCGCCCTCGCTGAAGGTCGCCCCGCTGTACTTGCGGGCGGAGGAGAAGGGCAGCGACTCCACGCACCGCCAGTCCTCGCTGTCCGGGTAGGCGTCGATGATCGCCTGGAGGGAGGCGTTGGGGCGCGGGTCGGACTCGCCGAGCGAGCCCAGCACCTTGCGTACGTACGTCTCGTCGACGCCGTCCAGCGCCCGCAGCTGGGTGACGTCCATGCCGCCCTCGGTGAGGGTGCCGGTCTTGTCGAGGCAGACGGTGTCGATCCGGGCGAGACCCTCGATCGCGGGGAGCTCCTGGACCAGGCACTGCTGGCGGCCGAGCCGGATCACGCCGATCGCGAAGGCGACGGAGGTGAGCAGGACCAGGCCCTCGGGGACCATCGGGACGATGCCGCCGACCGTGCGGGCGACGGCGTCCTTGAGGCCGTTGTTCTTCACGACCAGCTGCGTGGCGACCAGGCCGATCGCGGCCGGGACCATCATCCAGGTCACGTACTTGAGGATGGTCGAGATACCGGAGCGCAGCTCGGAGTGGACGAGCGTGAACCTGGACGCCTCCTCGGCGAGCTGGGCCGCGTAGGCCTCCCGGCCGACCTTCGTCGCGGCGAAGGCGCCGCCGCCGGCCACCACGAAGGAGCCCGACATCACCTGGTCGCCGGGGTGTTTGACGACCGGGTCGGCCTCACCGGTGAGCAGCGACTCGTCGATCTCGAGGCCGTCGGCCTCCGCGCAGACCCCGTCCACGACGATCTTGTCGCCGGGACCGATCTCGATCAGGTCGCCGAGCACGATCTCGCTCGTACTCACTTCGACGGCGGCCCCGTCCCGGCGCACGGTCGGCCGCGACTCGCCTATCACCGCGAGCGAGTCCAGGGTCTTCTTCGCCCGCCACTCCTGCACGATGCCGATGCCCGTGTTGGCGAGGATCACGAAGCCGAACAGGCTGTCCTGGATCGGCGCCACGACCAGCATGATCAGCCACAGCACGCCGATGATCGCGTTGAACCGGGTGAAGACGTTCGCGCGCACGATCTCGCCGAACGAGCGGCTGCTGCGGACCGGTACGTCGTTCACCTGGCCGCGCGCGATCCGCTCCGCGACCTCGGCGGTTGTCAGGCCGGTCGCCCGCACGGGCGCCGGCAACGGTACGGGATGCACAGGGTCGAGCTCGGCGCCCGCGTCGATGTGCTGCATGCATTCGACGGTACGTGCGGATTTGCGGGTTCACCTGCCGAGTGCCCGGAAGATCCGACCAGGGGAGGACCGAAGTCGTGCGCAGGTTGTAGACACCGGGACCCTTTGCCCACCCGCCCGCCCGACTCGGTCCCCCGAAAAGCGGGGCCGGCCTCCGGCCGACCCGGCGTCCACGGTCGAGTCCTGCTCCGCGTTCCCGTCGGGTCGTCCGGTGTTCGAGGGCGCGAGGCCGGCGTGTGTTCCCTTCGGTTCCGCCCGACGTCCGAGGGGGCGCTTCTGGCCGGCCTCGCGGTGAATGCCTACCTCGCGGTGAATGCCTACTCGGCCGTCGCCCGGTGCGCCTTGATCGCCGCGTCGCGTCGCTTCACGTAGTACACGCCGATCAGGCCGAGGCCGCCGCCGGCCAGGCAGGTCCAGATCCACCAGGTGTGGCCGTGGTCGGAGTACCAGCCGTAGAAGGGGAGCTGGGCCAGGAAGAGGACGAACCAGATGATCGTGCCGCCGATGATCGTCGGGACGACAGGGCCCTCGAGGGGCTCCGGTGCCTCGTGCTGGGGGGTCCACTTCGCCATGGCGCTCAGCATACGCACCCCAAGGGTCTACGCGCGGAGATAGCGATCTAGACATCATACGTTCATACTGAAACCGTTTGTGTCTGACTACTTCTTATCGTAGGAACCTACAATGTCGAGCCCGGCTTCCACTCAGGCCCCCGCCCCCGAACAGCCGGGTGCGACCCCCGCGTACGGCGCGCTGGATCGTTACTTCAAGATCTCCGAGCGGGGCAGCACCCTGGCCCGCGAGGTGCGCGGCGGCTTCGCCACGTTCTTCGCGATGGCGTACATCATCGTGCTGAACCCGATCATCCTCGGCAGCGCGAAGGACATGTACGGCCACCAGCTCGACCACGGTCAGCTGGTCACCGCCACGGTCATCACCGCGGCCTTCACGACGCTGCTGATGGGCGTCATCGGCAACGTCCCGATCGCGCTCGCCGCCGGCCTCGGCGTGAACTCCGTCGTCGCGCTCCAGCTGGCCCCCCGGATGTCCTGGCCGGACGCCATGGGCATGGTGGTACTGGCCGGCATCGTCGTGATGCTGCTGGTCGCCAGCGGTCTGCGCGAGCGCGTGATGAACGCCGTCCCCTACAGCCTGCGCAAGGCGATCTCGATCGGTATCGGCCTGTTCATCATGCTGATCGGTCTGGTGGACTCCGGCTTCGTCACCCGCATCCCGGACGTCGCCCAGACCACCGTCCCGCTCCAGCTCGGCGCCGACGGTCACCTCAACGGCTGGCCGGTGCTCGTCTTCGTGCTCGGCGTGCTGCTGACCCTCGCGCTGATCGTCCGCAAGGTCTCCGGCGCGATCCTGATCTCGATCGTCGCGATGACCGTGCTCGCGCTGGTCATCAACGCCGTCGCGCATGTGACGACCTGGGGCCTGACCGTCCCGAAGTGGCCCGGCAACCCGGCCGCCACCCCGGACTTCGGCCTGCTCGGCAAGGTCAGCCTCTTCGGCGGCTTCGGCAAGGTCGGCGTGCTGACCGGCATCCTCTTCGTCTTCACGGTCCTGCTGTCCTGCTTCTTCGACGCCATGGGCACGATCATGGGCGTCAGCGACGAGGCCAAGCTGACCGACGCCCAGGGCTACATGCCGGGCATCAACAAGGTCCTCTTCATCGACGGTGTCGCGGTCGCGGTCGGCGGTGCCAGCTCGTCCTCCGCCACCACCTGCTTCGTCGAGTCGACGGCCGGCGTCGGCGAGGGTGCCCGCACCGGCTTCGCCAACGTCGTCACGGGCGGCCTGTTCGCCGTGGCGCTGTTCCTCACCCCCGTCGCCACGATGGTCCCGTCGCAGGCGGCCACCCCGGCGCTGTTCGCGGTGGGCTTCCTGATCCTGGCCGGGTCGATCAAGGAGATCGACTGGGCCGACTACACGCTCGCGATCCCGGCCTTCGTGACCATGGTCATGATGCCGTTCACCTACTCGATCACGAACGGCATCGGCATGGGCTTCATCACCTTCGTGGTGCTGCGCCTGGCGGCCGGCCGGGCCAGGGAGATCCCGGTCGCGATGTACGTGGTCTCGGCGGTGTTCGCCTTCTACTACCTGATGCCGGCCCTCGGCCTCACGTGACCTCCCGCGGTCAGGTGACCTTCACCTGGTTGCCGTAGAACCTCTCCGTCTCCTCGACGGCGGCCGAGAACCGCTCGTCGAAGTCGTCCCGAATGAGCGTCCGGACCACGTAGTCCTGGACGCTCATTCCTCTTTTCGCCGCATGACACCGGAGCCGTTCGAGCAGCTCCCCGTCTATACGCAGGCTGAGCACACTGGTCCCCATGCATACGAGGGCGCCACATTCGCGCGCCCGGTGCGTCACTTTCCGGATCCGGCTCACTCGTAAGGGTGATGCGATGTTTTCTGGGGGTGCCCCCAGACCCCCGGATTCAGTGGCCGAGGTCACGGGCACATCGGCGCGGCGGAGTGGTCTTTAGGCAGAGTAATGAGTTACTCTAAAGAACATGCCGGACCTTACCCATGGCGACGACGCGGCCGCCGTGAACTCCCTCCGCTCCGCCGTGATGCGACTCTCGCGACGGCTCAAGCACCAGCGGGTCGACGAGTCACTGAGCCCCACCGAGATGTCGGTGCTGGGCACCCTCTCCAACTGCGGCCAGGCCACCCCCGGTGAGCTGGCCCGCAAGGAGCACGTCCAGCCGCCTTCGATGACCCGCATCGTGGCGCTGCTGGAGGCCAAGGGCCTGGTCCGGCTGGAGCCGCACCCCGAGGACCGGCGCCAGAAGGTCGTCACCAAGACCGAACAGGCCGAGGCGATGCTCGAGGAGAGCCGCGCCAAGCGCAACGCGTTCCTGGCCGGCCTGGTCGACGGCCTCGACGAGGACGAGTGGGCGAAACTCCGCGCCGCCGCCCCCGTGCTGGAGAAGCTCGCACACCTGTAACAGCCGATAGAAGGAGGAGGCGAATCCGTTTGAGTACGGGACCCGGAACACCTTCCGCCCCCGCACCGACCGCCCCTACTACCCCCGCAGCCCGTAGGTCCTCGATGTTCAGCTCGCTGAAGGTCAGGAACTACCGGCTGTTCTTCGCCGGCCAGGTCGTCTCGAACATAGGCACCTGGATGCAGCGCATCGCGCAGGACTGGCTGGTCCTCAGCCTCACCGGCTCCGCGACCGCCGTCGGCGTCACCACCGCCCTGCAGTTCCTGCCGATGCTGCTCTTCGGCCTCTACGGCGGCGTCCTGGTCGACCGCCTCAACAAGCGGCGCGCCCTCCTCGTCACCCAGACCTCGATGGCCCTGACCGGCGTCGCGCTGGCGCTGCTGACCCTCTCCGGCCACGTCCAGGTCTGGCACGTCTACCTCGCCGCCTTCGCCGTCGGCCTCGCCACGGTCGTCGACAACCCGGCCCGCCAGTCCTTCGTCTCCGAGATGGTCGGCCCGGACCAGCTGCAGAACGCGGTCAGCCTGAACTCCGCCAACTTCCAGTCCGCCCGCCTGGTCGGCCCGGCCGTCGCCGGCCTCATGATCACCGGCGTGGGCACCGGCTGGGCGTTCCTCTTCAACGGCCTGTCCTTCGTGGCCCCCCTCGTCGGCCTGCTGCTCATGCGCGCCCGTGACCTGCACGTCGTCCGGCGCGCCCCGAAGGGGAAGGGCCAGCTCAGAGAGGGCCTGCGCTATGTCGCCGGCCGCCCGGACCTGACCTGGACCATCATCCTGATCGGGTTCATCGGCACCTTCGGCTTCAACTTCCCGGTCTACCTCTCCGCCTTCGCGGACGACGTCTTCCACGCGGGCGCCGGCTCCTACAGCCTCTTCAACACCCTGATGGCGGCCGGCTCCCTGGCCGGCGCCCTGCTCGCGGCCAGACGCGGCACGGCCAAGCTGCGCGTGATGCTCGCGGCGGCGGTCGCCTTCGGCGGCCTGGAGCTGGTGGCCGCGACCGCGCCCTCCCTCTGGCTGTTCTCCCTGCTCATGGTCCCGATCGGCATGTTCGGCATGACGGTCAACGTCACCGCCAACACCACCGTCCAGATGGGCACCGACCCGGCCATGCGGGGCCGGGTGATGGCCCTCTACATGATGGTGTTCATGGGCGGCTCACCCATCGGCGCCCCCATCGCCGGCTGGATCACGGACACCTACGGCGTCCGGGCGGGCCTCGCCGTCGGCGGTGCGATCGCCGCGGCCGCGGCGATCGGCATCGGCCTCGTCCTGGCCCGGGTCGGCAACCTCCGCCTGTCGGTCGGCTGGCACGGCGGTCACCCGCGGGTCCGTTTCGTCCCGAGAGAACAGCAGGAAGAGCTCGCGCCGGCCGCCTGAGGCAGGTACGGCGGTGGGAGCCGGCCCGGAGGCGGACTACAGCCTCCGGGCCAGCACCTGTCCCGGCCAGTCGTCGTCGCCCGGCACGCTGACGGCGAAGGTCTCGGTCGGGGTGAAGCCGTTGCTCTCGTAGAAGGCGACCAGCTTGCGGTCGTCGCCCGCGTAGCAGTCGACCCGCAGCAGCGAGATCCCGGCCCGGCGGGTCTCCGCGGCCGCGTGGGCGAGCAGCGCGGCGCCGGTGCCGGCGCCCTTGAACCGGCGGTCCGAGGCCAGGATGTGGATGTACCGCTCGGGCTCGTCGACGGGCGCGAGGTAGGGGCCGGGCGCGTCGGTGAGGGTGAGGGTGGCGGCCGGGACGCCGTCGTACTCGGCGATGTAGGGGCTGCCCTCCGCGAAGTACCGGGTGATCATCTCCACCGCCTTCGGGTTCTCGGACCAGGGAGTGGTGCCCCATTGCCTGGTCCGCCCCTGGGCCGCCAGCCACGCCACGGCGCTGTCGAACATCCCGAGGACCACCGGGATGTCGTCGGCGCGGCCGTCCCGGATCCTGATCTTCCCGTTGGTCTCCGTGCTCTCCATACTCTCCATGCAGCGATTCACGCCGCCGCACGTCCCGCGCGCAATCGTTTTTTTGGCAGGGTTGCCTCCATGAGACTCTTCGCAGCCGTGCTGCCCCCGCCGGAGGTGGCCGCCGAACTCGCCGCCGAGGTCGACCGGTTGAAGCGGCTGCCCGGCGCGCAGGCGCTGCGCTGGACCGGCCGCCCCGGCTGGCACTACACGCTCGCGTTCTACGGCGAGGTCGACGACGACGTCGTACCGGCCCTGTCGGAGCGCCTCGCCCGCGCCGCCCACCGCACCCCGCCCTTCGCGCTGGCCGTCGCGGGCGGCGGGCAGTTCGGACACGGCAGGGCCCTGTGGGCCGGGGCCGAGGGCGACCTGGACACCCTCCGCCTGCTGGCCGACCGCACGGAGGCGGCGGCCCGGAAGGCGGGCCTGCCGATGGGGGAGCACCGCCGCTACAAGGCCCACCTGACGGTGGCCCGCAGCCGGGACGCGGTACAGGTACGGCCGTACGTCGCGCTGCTCGCGGAGTTCGCGAGCCGGACCTGGACGGTCGGGGAGCTGGCGCTGGTGCGGAGCAGTCTGCCGACGTCGGGGGTGCCGGGGGAGCAGCCGCGGTACGAGGTGGTCGCCCGCTGGGAGCTGGGGGCGGCCGGTTAGGCTCGTTGCCGTGGACCCGAAGACCAGGAACCGGATCATGGCCGGTGCGCTCGTGTTGTTGTTCGTGGTGGTTGCCGTGGCCTCTGCGATGAGGTGAGGGCCGGCTGGGGCAGGGGGAACTGCGGCCGGTTTTCGGCTGCGGGCAGTCGGTGGCTGGTCGCTCAGCTCCTCCCCCAGCCTTCGGCCGGGGGTGCCCACAGCGCCCCTTACGGGGCGCTGCCCCTTGCGGTGTTACCAGGCGAAGGCCTCCGGGGAGGGGCCCGGGCCCGGGAAGATCTCGTCCAGGCCGTCCAGCAGGTCCGCGCTCAGTTCGAGCTCCACGGCCCGCAGCGCCGACTCCAGCTGCTCGGCGGTCCGGGGGCCGACGATCGGGCCGGTCACCCCCGGACGCGTGAGCAGCCAGGCCAGGGCGGCCTCGCCCGGCTCGACGCCGTGCTTGTCCAGCAGGTCCTCGTAGGCCTGGATCTGGGCGCGGATGGTGGTGTTGGCGAGGGAGTCGGCGGCCCGGCCAGTGGCCCGGCGCCCGCCCTCGACCTCCTTCTTGATCACACCGCCGAGCAGTCCGCCGTGCAGCGGCGACCAGGGGATGACCCCGAGGCCGTACTCCTGCGCGGCCGGGATGACCTCCATCTCGGCACGGCGCTCGGCGAGGTTGTAGAGGCACTGCTCGCTGACCAGCCCGATGGTCCCGCCGCGCCGGGCGGCGATCTCGTTGGCCTGGGCAATCTTGTAGCCGGGGAAGTTGGAGGAGCCGACGTAGAGGATCTTCCCCTGCGTGACGAGGGTGTCGATCGCCTGCCAGATCTCCTCGAAGGGGGTCCGCCGGTCGACGTGGTGGAACTGGTAGACGTCGATGTAGTCGGTCTGCAGCCGCTTGAGGCTGGCGTCGACCGCGCGCCGGATGTTCAGCGCGGAGAGCTTGTCGTGGTTGGGCCAGGCGTCGCCGTCGGCGGCCATGTTGCCGTACACCTTGGTGGCGAGCACGACCTTGTCGCGGTGGACGGGGCTCTTGGCGAACCAGTTGCCGATGATCTCCTCGGTCCGCCCCTTGTTCTCACCCCACCCGTACACGTTGGCCGTGTCGAAGAAGTTGATGCCGGCGTCGAGAGCCGCGTCCATGATCGCGTGACTGTCGGCCTCGTCGGTCTGCGGGCCGAAGTTCATGGTGCCGAGGACGAGTCGGCTGACCTTGAGTCCGGTACGTCCGAGCTGCGTGTACTTCATGGTCACCCAGCCAACGGCGTGGAGTGCGCTCTAAGCAAGGACCTGGAGTCAGTTGGCCGTAGGTTCCGCGAGGAGGCCCACGTCGACCGGGCAAGCGCGCCCCGCGGTGCCGGAGTCGCCGGCCGGCTCCCCGGCGGGAGAGCTAGTCGCTCGGGAACTCGTCGGTCTTGAGGACGAGGTTCACCACCGTGCCGGTCAGATCGATGTCGGTGCCGAAGTCCACCCGCGTCTCGGTCGTGTAGTCGTCGCCCTTGGGGTTGGTGTAGACGTGGCAGCGGCGCTGGTAGGGGTCGGCGATCAGGTAGACGGGGACCTCGGCCACGGCGTACGCGGTCTTCTTGAGGCCGTAGTCGTTGGCCGCGGTGCCCTTGGAGATGACCTCGGCGACGAACTCGACGTCCTGATGCCGCCAGAGCCCGCTGTCCGTCTTGGCGGCGTCCGCGGCCATCACCGTCACGTCCGACGCGAACCCGTTGAGGTGCCCCGGGTAGTCGATACGGACGTCGGACTTGACCCGCTTCCGGGGATACTTGGTCCGCAACTGCTCGTAGATGTCCGCGATGATCTCCCAGTGGGTGTCCCGCTGTGGCGACATGAAGACGGTCCCCTCGACGATCTCGACCTTGTATCCCTCGGGGGCGGGCATCTTCTCGATCTGCTCGAACAGCTCGTCGAGCGTGATCTCGTCGTCGCTCTTGGCCATCGCGATCCTGTCTTCGAGGACGGTCATCCTGGCGCTCCTCCCCGGCTGCCCTCCGCACGAGTGCAGCCGCGCGGTTCAACGATACGCAGGGTGACCGGGAAGCGGCCGAATTCGGTCAGCTCGTTCCGGCCGCGTACTCCCCGCCCAGGTCCCAGCCCTGCCACATCGCCTCCGCGAACGCCCCCGCGATCCGGTGCTCGCCGCTCGCGTTCGGGTGCGTGCCGTCGTAGGTGTCCGTGCGGATGTCGTACGGCTCCGGCGGCGCGGCCATGAGGACCGGGGAGCGGGGCTCGTCCAGGTCGGCCGCCGCCTTCGCCAGGAGTTCGTTGAACAGGGTCACCTGTTCCGCGAACGGCTCGTCCGTCGTCGCGCGGACGTTCGGGATCACCGGCAGCAGCACCATGTGGATGCCCGCGTTGGCCTCCCGCGCCGCCGTGACGAAGGTCCGTGCGTTCGCCGCCGTCTGCTCGGCGTTCGTGTAGAAGCCCAGGTCGATCAGGCCGAGGGAGACGAGGAGGACGTCGGCGCGGCAGGAGCGCACCGCCTCCCCGATCAGCGGCGCCATGTGCAGCCAGCCCTCGCCCCAGCCGGCCAGGTGGCCGCGGGGGAAGCCGGGGTCGGCGTAGGCGTACGAGGTGGGCGCGTCGGCCTGCTTGTCGTACAGCGTCTCGCGGGGGCCGACCAGCGTGAACGGGCCGCCGTACGTCTCGCACAGGTGCTGCCACATGCGGTACCGCCATGTGTGCTCGCCCGCGCTGCCGATCGTCATCGAGTCCCCGACGGGCATGAACCTGAGCATCCGCTCATGATGGACGATCAGCGCGAGCGGCGGGGTGTGAGGACCGACACGTCCGCCGCGTTCGCACACAGCGCGGGATGGCAGGCTTGGGCCCATGCGTCCACGATCGCTCGCCCTCCTCGCCGGTGTCCTGCTCACGGGTGCCCTCGCCGCCGCACCCGCCTCCGCCGCCGCCGGCGCCGGTGACAAGGGATTCACGATCAACGACCCGCGCATCGCCGAGTCCAGCGGCCTCGCCGCCTCCCACCTGCACCCCGGCATCTACTGGACGCACAACGACAGCGGCGACGGCCCGTACATCTACGCCGTCGACAGCGCGACCGGGAAGACCGTCGCGAGGATCACGCTCAGCGGGGTCGGTACGCCCCGTGACGTCGAGGCCATCTCCATCGGCCCGGACAACCAGATCTACGTCGGCGACATCGGCGACAACCTCGACGGCAGCTGGCCCTACGTCTGGATCTACCGGCTGCCCGAGCCGAGGAAACTGGTCGACCAGACCGTCCGGGCCACGCAGTACGTCGTCAAGTACGCGAACGGCGCCCGGAACGCCGAGTCGCTCGTCGTGCACCCCAAGACCGGGCGGGTGTACATCATCGACAAGAAGGAGGACGGCGGGCACCTGTACGAGGGCCCGGCGACCCTTTCCCCGACCGGTACGAACATCTTCAAGCCCGTCGCCGCCGTCGACCTGTGGGCCACCGACGCCGCCTTCTCACCCGACGGCACGCAACTCGCCGTACGCGGCTACTTCGGCGGCATCTACTACGACTGGAACGGCGGGAAGATCAAGCGCGAGGGGCGGCTCGACGTGCCGCTCCAGAAACAGGGCGAGTCGATCACCTACTCCGCCGACGGCACCAAGCTGATGTACGGGAGCGAGGGCGCCGACAGCCCGGTGCAGGCCCAGGACGTGCCGGGCGGGTCGGGCAAGGCGTCGCCGTCGTCGGGCGGCGGGAGTTCGGCCGCGGGCAAGGACGACGGCGGGTTCGCGGGCGGTGGGGCCAAGACCGGTGCCATCGTGATCGGGGCCGCCGTGCTCGCCTTTTTCGGGCTGCGGCGGCTGCGCCGCCCCTCCGCACGCCGGCACTGACCCGGCGCCGGACGTCACCCTTCCGGGTCACCCGCGGGGCGGACCTACCCGGGTCAGGGCAGGGTGGGAACCGTCCTGCGGGACGGGGGCACCGACAGGGTGAACCGGGTACCGCCTCACGGAATGGGAACACCCATGCGCCGCACCGCCCCGCGTCTGGCCGGGAACATCTGCCTGCTCATGGCCGCCCTGAGCCTGACCGTCCCAGTGGCTGCCGGTACCGCCTCCGCCGCGTCCGCCACCTCCGAGCCCGCCCGGACGGCCCGCGCCGCTGCTGTCCCCCTCCCGCAGTTCCGCTCGTTCAGGCTGCCGATCAGCGGCACCTTCACCGGCCCGAGCGAGAAGATCACCCTCACGGGCACCCTCGACGTCACCGTCGTCACCATCCCGAACGCCGCGGGCGGCGGCACCGCCCAGATCATCAGCAGCCTGGACGACGCTTCCGGCACCGGTGCCACCAGCCACAGGACGTACGACCTCGTCGGCGCGCACCGGGACGACCAGCCCTTCTCGGCGGCGGCGACCACGACGCTCACGGCCAGGCCCCCCTTCCTGCTGATCTCGCCCGTCGTGCCGCCCAACCCGGTCCGGTCCATCCTGGTCTCGGTCACCGTCGGCAGCACCGGCGTGATCGGCGCCGTCACCGCCACGGTCAGTTCCCCGGCGCCCTGAGGTGGGGCGCCGACTCCTTCCATTGACATCCTCCCCGTCTTAAGAGACGGGGATTTCAACCCGGGTGGGTTGAGGTTCACGGGTGCTCGAACGGCTGGTGGCCGCTGTCGCCCCTCCGGCACCGGCTGATGGCCGGGGGCGGGGGATTCCGCCCTGTCCTGCCGCGACGTTGATACTTGCGTTCTCATCCGCGTTGCAGGTGAACCCGCAGGACACGCAGACGAAGTCGGCTTGGCTCTTGCGCGACTTCTTCTCGATCCATCCGCAGGCACTGCACCGCAGACTCGTGTAAGGCGCGGGAACGTCCTCGACCCGGCCGGGGGCCTTGTGCTCTGTGCGCCGCCTCAGCAGGCCCCAGCCCTGGGCGAGGATGCCCCGGTTCAGCCCGGCCTTCTGCCTGACCTTCTTGCCGGGCTGTTCCGCGGTTCCCTTCGTGGAGCGGGTCATGTTCTTGATGTTCAGCTTCTCGAACCGCACCAGGTCGTAGCTGCGGGCGAGCATGGTGCTGGTCTTCTCGCACCAGTCCTTTCGCCGGTTCACCTCACGGGCCTTGAGTCCGGCGACTCTCGCGTACGCGGCGGCCTTGCGAGCGCTGCCCTTCGGAGCCCGGGCCGCGCGGTGCTCGTGCTTGCGGATCTGTGCCCGCTCCTTGACCGTGAGCTGAGGGCAGTTCAGCTTCCGCCCGTCCGACAGGGCCGCCGTGATCCTCACGCCCCGGTCGATACCGATGACCTCACCCGTGCCTGGCGCGTCGACCGGCTCGGGGATGACCGCGAACGCGATATGCCACTGACCGCTGCGGCAGGTGACGCGAAACGTCTTCGCAGCGGGAAGCCCCGCGCCCTTGCCCTTGACACTGAGGCGGAAACGGACCCAGCCACAGCCGGGCACCTTGACCTGCGCCCACCGTCGGCTGAGCTTCCGTACGCACACGGAGCGGCCCATGACCTGCTTACCGGTCTTCTGGTTCAGCTTGGGGCTGCCGTCCGGCTCGTACTCGGGTACGCGGTCGGTACCGATGACGCGGAAGCCCTCGTGCTCATGCTTCCTGCGCCAGGTCGGCTCGCCGAAGCCGGAGGTGAAACGGGCGTTCTTGGCTGTGGCGAAGTCCTTCAGGGCCTGCTGCTGCACGTCCGCGTTCCCGGCCTCCAGCCACTCGTTGTCCCGCCGGGCCTCGGTGAGCTGACGGCACTGCTCGGCGAAACCGGGCGCGGACCTGCGGCCCGGCCTCCAGTGCCCGTGCTGCTCGACGGCCAGATTCCAGACGTAGCGTGCGTGCGCGCAGTGCAGGATCATCTGCTCCGCCTGCGCGGGCGTCGGGTACATCCGGAACCGTGACATGCCGCGAACCTAGCCCGCACGTTCCCCAACCGCGCACACCATCGACCAGCATCACCCGAGCGAGTGACAGCTCCCGCCAGCCGCCCCGACAGGCCACCAGCCACCCGATCTCACCCCCCATTACCACCGCCTGTGCATGGCCACCCTCAGCGTCATAGGCGTTGACGCTGAATCACCCTGACGGTGGTTCGGTTTCTTCTGCCCCGCTTGGCGGGAGCGGGCATTCACCCCGGCCCCTGGGGCCAGGCATCCTGCCCGAGAGCAAGGTGGGGCGGTCGCAGCAGGTGACGAACATGTGGAACGCGTCGTACACCCAGAGCGGGGCGACCGTGACGGCGGTCAACGCCTCCCACAACGGCGCGATCCCGGCCGGCGGGTCGGCGAGCTTCGGCTTCGGGGGCGCTCCCGGGGGTGGGGGTGTGCCGGCGGTGACCTGTACGGCGTCGTGAAGCGGCGGCGTGGTGCGGTGGCGTGGTGCGGTGGGCGTCACCCGGGTGGCGGACCGTGATGCCCGAAATACACGGCTCCGGGGAGCGGTGCCGCAGGCTGTTCCCGCCGGCCGTCGACAGGGGCGGCCGGACACCGCACCACGACGGCTGATGGAGCTGACATGTCCAACGTGCCCGCCGACCTCCGCTACACCGACGACCACGAGTGGATCCGCACCGAGGCCGACGGCAGCATGACCGTCGGCATCACCGACCACGCCCAGAAGAACCTCGGCGACATCGTCTTCTTCGAGCTGCCCGAAGTCGGCAGGAAGATCCAGGCGGGTGAACCCGTCGGCACGGTGGAGTCGGTCAAGGCGGCGTCCGACATCTTCAGTCCGTTCGACGGCGAGATCGTCGCGATCAACGAGGACGTCGTCGACAGCCCCGAAGAGGTCAACGCCGAGCCCTACGCGATGTGGCTCTTCAGGATCAAGGCCAAGGGCGGGGCGTCCTCCAACGGGCTGCTCGACGCGAAGGCGTACGCGAAGCTCGTCGACGGGCAGTGAACGCCCGAGGGGCGCCCGGTGCACCCGCACCGGGCGCCCCTCGTCGCTCCCGGCGCTCAGCCCCGCACCGGCCTGACCGCGTGCCGGCGGCGTGGCTTGGGGGCGTCCAGCAGGCTGACGCCGTTGTAGACGCGGCTCCGGATGAAGAGCGCGGGTGTGACGGCGAACGTGACGAAGATCGAGACGATGCTGACGGGGAACAGGGTCGGCAGCGACTGGCCCTCGGGCAGGGTCTTGCCGCCCTCGTGGACGGCGTAGGCGAAGGCCGCGAAGAAGGCGATCACGCAGAGGGCGGCCAGGACGCCGAAGACGACCCTGGTCCGGCGGGCGTGCGCCTCGGTGCGGACCTCGGCCAGCAGGGACGCGTCGCAGACGGGGCAGGTGAGCTCCACGGTCTGCTTGCCGGACTGCGGCCGGCGTACCCGGAAGACGTTGTCCTTCCAGGTGATGCGCCGGGTACGGACGAGGAAACCCGTGACCTTGTCGCTCAGGATGTGGCGCACCCCTACCTCGACGGTGCCCGGTATCGGTCTGTTCATGTGCGCGTGGATCTCCTTCGTCGCATGGGGCACACAGTGTCCGGTGTGCGACGAAGGAGACTCAACTGCCCGCGGAAGGCTTTGCCTTGATCATGCCTTCCGGGTAAACCAGCAGCTTGTTACGGGAGTTGCCGGGCAGGGTCGCCGAGCCCCTACAGCTTCTCGATCACGTAGTCGACGCACTTCGTCAGCGCCTCGACGTCCGCCGGGTCGATCGCCGGGAACATCGCGATGCGCAGCTGGTTGCGGCCGAGCTTGCGGTAGGGCTCGGTGTCGACGACGCCGTTGGCGCGCAGCACCTTGGCGACGGCGGCCGCGTCGATCTCGTCGGCGAAGTCGATCGTGCCGATGACCTGCGAGCGCTTGGCCGGGTCGGCGACGAACGGGGTGGCGTACTTGGACTCCTCGGCCCAGGTGTACAGACGGGTCGAGGAGTCCTTCGTGCGGGCCGTCGACCAGGCGAGGCCGCCCTGGCCGTTGAGCCACTCCAGCTGCTGGTCGAGCAGGAAGAGGGTGGCGAGGGCCGGGGTGTTGTACGTCTGGTTCTTGCGGGAGTTGTCGATCGCCGTGGGGAGGCTGAAGAACTCCGGGACGTGGCGGCCGGACGCGTGGACGCGCTCGGCGCGCTCGATCGCGGCCGGGGAGAAGACGCCGATCCACAGGCCGCCGTCGGAGGCGAAGGACTTCTGCGGGGCGAAGTAGTAGACGTCGGTCTCGGCGACGTCGACCGGGAGGCCGCCGGCGCCGGAGGTGGCGTCCACGAGGACGAGCGCGCCCTCGTCGGCGCCCGCGACCCGCCTGATCGGCATGGCGACACCGGTGGAGGTCTCGTTGTGCGTGAACGCGTACACGTCGACCCCGGCCTCGGCCTGCGGCTCCGGGTGGGTGCCCGGGTCGGAGGCGATGACGGTGGGCTCGGCCAGCCAGGGGGCGAGCTTGGCGGCCTTGGCGAACTTGGAGGAGAACTCGCCGAAATTGAGGTGCTGCGACTTGCTGTCGATCAGGCCGTGGGTGGCGACGTCCCAGAAGGCGGTGGAGCCGCCGTTGCCGAGGACGACCTCGTAGCCGTCCGGGAGGGAGAACAGGGCGCTGATGCCCTCGCGGACCCGGCCGACCAGGTTCTTGACCGGGGCCTGGCGGTGCGAGGTGCCCATCAGGGAGGTACCGGTGGCGGCCAGCGCGTCCAGCGCTTCCGTCCGCACCTTGGAGGGGCCAGCGCCGAAGCGTCCGTCGGCGGGCTTGATGTCAGCGGGGATCTGGATGTCAGCCACGGGGTGAGGTTAGCCGGTGGGGGAAACCTGGGCGAAACCTCGTCCGTCGGGTGAGACGCGTGCGGGTGCGCCTGCGCGGGGCGGGGCACCGGGCCGACGTGCGCGCGAGCGGGTCGTATCGCCGGGCGGGCTGGTTGAGTGGACGCATGTCGGAATTCTCGGAACTCGAGGCGGAACTGCGCAGTGCCGTCCGGGGTGAGGTCGGCTTCGATGTCACGTCCCGGGCGCTGGTCACCATGGACGCGTCCAACTACCGGCGGGTTCCGGCCGGGGTGGTGGCTCCCCGGGACGCGGACGACGTGGCGGCCGTACTGGAGCTGTGCCGGGCCCGTGGCGTACCGGTGGTGGCCCGGGGCGGCGGCACGTCGATCGCGGGCCAGGCGACGGGCACGGGCGTGGTCCTGGACTTCACCCGCCACATGAACCGCCTGGTCGGCCTCGATACGGTCACCCGTACGGCCGTCGTCCAGCCGGGTCTGGTCCTCGACCGCCTCCAGGAGGCCGCCGCCCCGCACGGCCTGCGCTTCGGCCCGGACCCCTCCACGCACGGCCGCTGCACGCTCGGCGGGATGATCGGCAACAACTCCTGCGGGTCGCATTCGGTGGCCTGGGGGACGACGGCGGACAGCGTCCGGGAGCTGGACGTGATCACTGCGCGGGGGCGGCGGCTGCGGCTGGGGCGGGACTGGGCCGGGGCGCCGGACGGCCTGCGGGAGCTGGCCGAGGGGGAGCTGGCGCGCCTGCGCACGGGCTTCCCCGACCTCCCCCGCCGTATCTCCGGCTACGCCCTGGACGCCCTCCTCCCCGAGAAGGGCGCGGACGTCGCCCGGTCCTTCTGCGGCAGCGAGGGCACGCTGGGGATCCTGACGGAGGCGACCGTACGGCTCGTGGCGGCGCCACGCGCGCGTGCGCTGGCGGTGCTCGGCTACGGCGACGAGAGCGCGGCGGCGGAGGCCGCGGCCGGGCTGCTGCCGTACGGCCCCCTCACCGTCGAGGGCATGGCGGCCGACCTGGTGCCGTCCCCGGCCGGACTGCCCCGGGGCGGCGCCTGGCTGTTCGTCGAGACGGGCGGGGAGACGGCGGCGGAGGCACGCGCGCGTGCGGAGACGGTCGTCCGGGCCGCGGACGTCCTCGACGCGCTGGTCGTCACCGACGCGGCCGGGCAGCGCGCGCTGTGGCGCATCCGCGAGGACGCCTCCGGTACGGCGACGCGGCTGTCGGACGGCAGTGAGGCCTGGCCCGGCTGGGAGGACTGCGCGGTGCCGCCGGCCCGCCTGGGCGCGTACCTGCGTGACTTCCGGGCCCTGCTGACGGCCCACCACCTGCGCGGCACGCCGTACGGCCACTTCGGCGACGGCTGCATCCACGTCCGTATCGACTTCGACCTGCTGAGCGAGGCCGGCGTGGCCCGCTTCCGCCGTTTCTCGGAGGAACTGGCGGACGTGGTGGTGGCGCACGGCGGGTCCCTGTCCGGGGAGCACGGGGACGGGCAGGCGCGGGCGGAACTCCTCCCGAGGATGTACGGCGCGGAGACGGTGGCGCTGTTCGAGCGGGCGAAGGGGGTGTGGGACCCGGACGACCTCCTGAACCCGGGCATGCTGGTCCGCCCCGCCCCCCTGGACACGAACCTCCGCTTCGCCGTCCTCCCGCGCGAGCCGATCCCCGTCGCCTTCGGGTACCCCGCCGACGGCGGCGACTTCTCGGCGGCGGTCCGCCGCTGCGTGGGCGTGGCGAAGTGCCGTACGACCGAGCCGTCCGGCGCGTCCGTCATGTGCCCGTCCTTCCGGGCCACGGGCGAGGAGGCGCACTCCACGCGCGGCCGGGCCCGGCTGCTGCACGAGATGCTGGCGGGCGAACTGGTGACGGACGGCTGGCGCTCGACGGAGGTCCGCGACGCCCTCGACCTCTGCCTGTCCTGCAAGGGCTGCCGGTCGGACTGCCCGGTCGGGGTGGACATGGCGACGTACAAGGCGGAGTTCCTGCACCACCACTACGCCGGTCGGCGCCGCCCGGCCGCCCACTACAGCATGGGCCGGCTGCCGAGGTGGCTGCGCCTGGTGGCCCGGACCCGCACGGCACGGCTGGTCAACGCGCTCGTCTCCCTGCGCCCCCTGGCGGCGCTCGCCAAGCGGCTGGGCGGGATCGCACCGGAGCGGCGGATCCCGCGCCTGGCGGCGGAACCGTTCAGCCGCTGGGAGCGGCGGCGGGAGCGCGGGCGGCTGCGCGCGTGGCGGGCGGACGCGCGGGCGGGACGGGAGCCGGACCTCCCGAGGCGGCCGGCGTTCCTGTGGCCGGACACGTTCACCGAGCACCTGTCGCCCTCCGTGGGCCGTGCCGCCGTACGGGTCCTGGAGGCGGCGGGCGTGGGGGTCGTGGCCCTGCCGACCCGGCCGTTGAGGGCGCGGCGATCGGCCGACGGCGGGCTGGAGGGCTACGGCATGTCCCTGCTGAATCCGCGCCGGACCCGCGCCTGCTGCGGCCTGACGTATCTCTCGACGGGCCAACTGGACCGGGCCCGTGCGGTGTTGCGCGAGACTCTGGACCTGCTGGAGCCGTTGCTGCTGCTGCCGTCGGACGTGGACGCCGCCGAGGGGCGCGGGGCGGAGCCGGACGCGAACCCTGGCCTTGGCCCTGACGCTGACCTTGACCTTGACCCGGAGCCGGAGCCGGAGCCGGAGCCGGAGTCCGAGTCCGAGTCGGGTCCGGAAGACGGATTCCCGGACCCCCCGCCGTTCGTCGTCCTGGAGCCCAGCTGCGCCGCCGCTCTCCGCAGCGACCTGCCGGAGCTGCTCCCCGACGACCCCCGGGCGGCCCGCCTCGCCGCGCGCGTGCTCACCTTCGCGGAGACACTGGAACGCCTGGCCCCCGACTGGACCCCGCCCCGCCTGGAGCGTCCGGTCACCGGCCAGACCCACTGCCACCAGCACGCGGTCCTCGGCGACGCCCCCGACCGCCGCCTCCGCGAGTCCGCCGGCCTCACCGGCGCCCTCGCCGGCGGCTGCTGCGGCCTGGCCGGCAACTTCGGCTTCGAGAAAGGCCACTTCGAGGTGTCGAGGACCTGCGCGGAGGAACAGCTCCTGCCGGCGGTTCGGGACGCGGAACCGGGCACGGTGATCCTCGCGGACGGCTTCTCCTGCCGGACCCAGCTGGAACAGCTGGCGGGGGTGCGCGGAAAACACCTGGCGGAGGTGCTGGCGGAGGGGCTGGAAGGGGAGGGGGAGTGACGGGCGGCGAGACCGGGCTCGGCCGGGTGGCGGTGCTCTCCGACGTCCACGGGGTGCTCCCGGCGTTGGAGGCGGTACTGGCCGAGCCGGACGTGGCCGCGGCCGACCGCATCGTCCTGACCGGCGACATCACGGCGGGTCCCCAGCCGGCCGAGACGATCGACGTGCTGCGGGACCTGGGCGACCGGGTGCTGTGGCTGTCGGGGAACGCCGACCGGGAGCTGGTCGAGTACCGCAGAGGAGAGCGCACCGAGATCCCGGATCCGATAGGCCCGTTCGCGGCGGACGCGCTCCGCGACGACCAGGTCGACTTCCTGGCCGCACTGCCCGTGACGGCCACCCTGACGATCCGGGGCCTCGGCCGGGTCCTCTTCTGCCACGCGACCCCGCGCGACGACGAGGAGATCGTCCTGGTCGACTCCCCCCTGGACCGCTGGGCGGAGGTCTTCGCCGCCGTCGCCCCCGACATCGGCACGGTCGTCTGCGGCCACACCCACATGCCCTACACCCGCCTCGCCCACGGCCGCCTGGTCGTCAACCCCGGCAGCGTCGGCATGCCGTACGGCCGCCCCGGCGCCCACTGGTGCCTCCTCGGCCCCGGCACCGACCTGCGGGTCACGCCGTACGACAGGGCGGCGGCGGTGACCCGCCTGGTGCGGGAGTGCGCCTACCCGGAGATCGCCGAGTGGGCCGACTACTTCATTCACGCCCACGCGACGGACGCGGAGGTACTGGCGGCCTGGGGGCGCCCGACGGCATGAGCCGTGCGCTGTCCCCCGGCCGCCGCCGACACGCCCTCGCCCACCTGCGCGGCGAAACGATTCCCGGCAGGCGTGCGTCTGTTGTTCTTGATGCCGACGCCACCGGTCCCGTGCGCCGCCCTGTCCGCGGCCCCGTCCGCCGTTCCGGCCGGTGGGCGTCGCCAGTGAGCCGTCGCCGACCTGTCCAGGAGCTCCGCCCATGACCGCAGTCCTTCGCCTCCGGCCCGTCTCCCGTGCCGAGCATCTCGCCTTCGCCGGGTCCCGTCCTTCCGTGAGCCATATGCAGCTGCCGTCCTGGGGGGACGTGAAGCCCGACTGGGAGGCCGAGAGCCTGGGGTGGTTCGACGGGGAAGGGCGGATCGTCGGGGCCGGGCTGGTGCTGCTGCGGGCGGTGCCCCGGGTGAAGCGGTATCTGGCGTACCTGCCGGAGGGGCCCGCCATCGACTGGCACGACCCGGAGCCGGAGCGGTGGCTCGACCCGCTGCTGGCGTATCTGAAGGGCCGCGGGGCGTTCGCGGTGAAGATGGGGCCGCCGGTCGTCGTACGGCGGTGGAGTGCGGAGGCGGTGAAGGAGGCCGTCGCCGATCCGGCCGCCCGGCGGCTGGGGGACACCGAGCCGACGTCGTACGACGCCCGTGGCGCCGGCCTCGCCGAACGGCTGCGCCGCGCGGGGTGGCGGCAGGCCGAGGCGGGCGGGGAGGAGGGGTTCGCGGCCGGGCAGCCCCGGTACGTGTTCCAGGTGCCGTTCGCCGGGCGGTCGTTGGAGGACATCCAGCGCGGGCTCAACCAGCAGTGGCGGCGCAACGTGAAGAAGGCGGAGAAGGCCGGGGTCAAGGTGGTGCGCGGCGGGTACGAGGACCTGCCCGCCTTCTACGGCCTGTACACGGAGACCGCCGAGCGCGACCGCTTCGTCGCGCGCCCCCTCGCCTACTTCCAGCGCATGTGGACCGCGCTCACCGCCGAACACCCCGACCGCATGCGCCTCTACCTCGCCCACCACGACGGCGACGTCCTCGCCGCGGCCACCATGCTCACCGTCGGCGACCACGTCTGGTACTCCTACGGCGCCTCCACCAGCCGCCGGCGCGAGGTCCAGCCCAACAACGCCATGCAGTGGCGGATGATGTGCGACGCCCACGAACTCGGCGCCGCCGTCTACGACTTCAGGGGCATCACCGACACCCTGGAGGAGTCCAACCACCTGCTGGGGCTGCTCCGCTTCAAGGTGGGCACCGGCGGCGAGGCCGTCGAGTACGTCGGGGAGTGGGACTTCCCGCTCAACAGGCTGCTCCACAAGGCGTTCGACCTGTACATGGCCCGCCGCTGAGGCCTGCCCGGGGTGCGGCGAGCGCCTGCCCCGGGCTCCTTCCGCCCACCTTCATAAGGTGGCTCTCAGGTTCATAAGAGAACTCTCAGGTTCGGGGTCGTTATACAGCTGTTACCCAGGTATTCACAGCACCTGTTTGCCGTTCGCAAGCCGACTTTGCCGTTGCTTGGGTTCTGGGCCGTGTAAGTTTCTCGGTGTCGGGCGGCGGGGATTGCCGAGGATGACGATCCGAAATCCCCGGACGTTGCCCCAAGAGAATTCTCGCACTATCTCGCACCACTTGCACTTCGAACTCTCAAGGAGTCGGAATGAGCCTCAAGAAGCTCGCCCCGCTGCCCCCCAAGCCCAAGAAGCAGCTGCCCCCGCCGCCGCCGAAGCCCAAGAAGCGCGCGCCGAAGCCGGCTCCGAAGCCGATCCCCGGCGGCCAGGACAACTGAGCCGGCCGTAAAAAGGACCGACGGTTCGCCGTCGGTCCTTTTTCGCTCGTGAATTCTGGTGGTTCCGGCACAGGAGAATGGGGGTAGTGTGAAATGCGCGCAAAGGAGAGTGGAGACGCGGAATACGAGTGCGAAGTCACCGGTTCGGCATACGAGGTCGATGACGAGGAGTACGACGACGGGGACGAGGACGAGTACGCGCCCACCATCCCGGCCCGCGTCGCCTTCCGCCGCTTCTGGCCGCTGACCCGGGGCCTGCGCCGCTGGCTGGTGATCGTCTGGGTGTGCACGGTGATCGCCGCACTCGCCGAGACCGAGGCCATCCTGCTCTTCGGCGACCTCACCGACCACGCCCTGCAGAAGGGCTCGCTCAGCGCCTTCTGGAGCCCGGCCGGCACATGGCTGGCCATCGCGATCGTCGGCGCGATCGTCGCGTACGCCGGCAACTCCCTGGCCGCCTGGACCACCGAACGCTTCGTGATGCGGCTGCGCGAACACGTCTTCGACCACGTCCAGCAGCTGCCCCCGCACTTCTTCCAGCGCCACCGCCAGGGCGACCTGCTCTCCCGCCTGACCAGCGACGTCGAGGCCATCGAGACCATGGTCGTGTCCGGGCTCGTCGGCGCCGCGTCCGCCCTGTTCAGTGCCATCTTCTACGCGGCCGCCGCGTTCTGGCTGCGCTGGGACCTGGCCGCCGCCACCTTCGTCCTGGCGCCCCTGTTCTGGCTGGCCGCCCGCCGCTTCTCCGGCTCCATCAAGGACGTGTCCCGGGAGGGCCGGGTCGCCGACGGCGCGATCACCTCCGTCGTCGAGGAGTCCCTCGGCAACATCGTGCTGACCCAGGCGTACGACCGCCGCGACGCCGAGCGCCGGCGGCTGAACGAGGAGGCGAGCGCCTGGTTCCGCGCCTCCGTGCGCTCCACCCGCCTCAACGAGGCCTACGAACAGCTCGTCCAGGTCATCGAGACGGTCTGCGTCCTCGCCGTCATCGGCATCGGCGTCTGGGAGATCTCCACCGGCCGCATGACCCTCGGCCAGCTCCTCGCCTTCTCCGCCTTCCTCGGCTACCTCTACCCGCCCGTGCGCGGCCTCGCCCAGCTGGGCCTCACCGTCACCGCCGCCACGGCGGGCGCGGAACGCCTGATCGAGATCCTGGACGTGCGGCCGTCGGTCACCGACCCCCGCCGCGGCACCGGCACCGCCGCCGGCCGCCCGGACGGCGCCGTCGAGGTCCGCGACGTCGGCTTCCGCTACCCAGGCGCCGACCGGACCGCCCTGGAGGGCCTCTCCTTCGCCGTCAGCCCCGGCGAACTCGTGATCATCACCGGCCCCAGCGGCGCCGGCAAGTCCACCGTCTCCAAGATGCTGCTCCGCTTCTACGACCCGGACAGCGGCGAGGTCCTCCTCGACGGCATCCCGATCCGCGACTTCCCGTTGGCCCGCCTGCGCGAGTACATCACCCTGCTCCCCCAGGAGACCCTGGTCCTGCACGACACCGTCCGCGCCAACATCGCCTGCGGCCGTCCCGGCGCCAGCGACCAGGCCATCGAGGACGCGGCGAAGGCGGCCGACGCCCACGACTTCATCGTCCGGCTCCCCGACGGCTACGACACCAAGGTCGACCCCAACTCCGCCCGGCTCTCCGGCGGTCAGCTCCAGCGCCTGGCCATCGCCCGCGCGATCCTGCGCGACGCCCCCGTCCTCGTCCTCGACGAGCCGACCACCGGCCTGGACGCGATGGCCGCCCGCCGGGTCGTCAAGCCGCTGCGCCGCCTGATGGCCGGCCGTACGACCATCATGATCACCCATGACCTCAACCTCGCCCCCGACGCCGACCGCGTCCTCGTCGTCGACGGCGGCCGCATCGTCGAGACCGGCCGCCACGACGAACTCCTCGCCCGCGGCGGCGCCTACTCCCGCCTCCACCGCTCCCAGAACAACGCGGTGATGGACACCGGAGAACTGCGACTGCCGCTGTTCGTGGAACAGGGCGGCGCGGTCCCGGCGGCGGGGGCCGTGGGGACCGTGGGGGCGGGGGTGCCCGAGGTCTCCTACGCGGGGGCGCACGGCGGCGGGGATGGTGGGTACGCCGCCCAGCAGCCGTACGGGAACATGTACGACTACGACTACAACGTGTACGCGGCCGCGGGGCTATGGCCCCAGCCCATGTACGAGGCCCATGCGGAGGCCCACATGGAGGCCTCCCACATGGACGTCGGCTACGGGGCGGATGTGCCCACCACCCTCTCCGACGGCCGGCCCCTGTTCCGCGACGAGGAGCCCTGGCCGGGCATCTGAGCCGCCGCCCCCGGACGGAGCGCAACTCTGGTGAGTGCCCGTCACATCAGTCTTGTTACACACCTATTGCACAAGGGATCTTCAAGAATTCTCCATGCTGTTCGTAGGCTGCGTACGCCAATGGGCTCGGCCGGGGGCGACCCGCCGGGCCCCTCGCGATCCCAGGGGGATTCACATGCGTATACGCGTCGCGGCCACCGTTCTGTCCGGTGCGGTCGCACTGTCCGCGCTCGCTGTCCCGGTGGCCGCCCAGGCGGCGTCGAGCCCGAGCGCGAAGGCGCAGCTCAGCTCCTTCTTCGCGAACTCCGCGCACACTGCGCACGCCACGAACTCCGCGCAGACCGTCCGGCCGAAGACCGGAATCGGGAGCATCTCCTTCTCCAAGGGCGTCGTCAACGGCGGCAAGGACATCGTCCTCGGCACCACCACGAACAAGTCCGTCACCGCGACCTACACCGCCACCAGCTCCAGCGGCGTCGCGCTCACCGAGGCGTTCCTCTGGCAGGGCACCGACCCCTCCAGCACGGACACCATCACCGGCGCCCTGGGTACCGACGACGACCCGGTCTGCACTGAGTCGACCACCCAGACCGGCGTCTACAGCTGCAAGGCCGTCTTCAACATCCACGCGGCCACCGACATGAAGAACAACGGTGTCGCCGGCACCTGGAAGCTCGCCCTCGGCGGCTACGACCTCTCCGCGAGCGCCAGCTTCGACGACAACGTCGGCACCGGCAAGATCAAGAAGGCGTCCAAGCTGACCGTCAACGCCACCCCGGAGCCGGTGAAGAAGGGCAAGACCATCACCGTCGCCGGCAAGCTGACGCGCGCCGACTGGAACACCGGCAAGTACTCCGGGTACGCGTCGCAGAAGGTGCAGCTGCAGTTCCGCAAGAAGGGCAGCACCACCTACACCACCCTCAAGACCATCACCGCCGGCACCGGCGGCGCGCTCAAGACCACCACCAAGGCCACCGTCGACGGCTACTACCGCTTCTCCTTCGCGACCAACGCCACCACTGGCGCCGCGACGGCGACCGGCGACTACGTCGACGTGAAGTAGCTTCCGGCCGCCACCTGAAGATTCGTTTCACTGTCGTTCGGCCCCGCCCGCGTACTGGGCGGGGCCGAACGTGTTCGCGCCGTCTCGGCGTGCGGCATCTCACCATCCAGGACAGCCCCATAAGGGGTTCACGCGCCTGTCGGAGTCCATTACCCTGGACTGAGAAGTCCATCGTAATGAACGACGAATCCTCTGGACCGCCCGTGACCACCCCCAGCACCTCACAGCCGACGTCGACGCCCACGCCCGCCCCGGTGTCCGCCTCCGTCGCCCCCGGCGTCCAGGGCCGCCTCGGCGCGCTCGGTCCCGTCGGGCTGGTGCTGGCCGGCGGGATCTCCGTGCAGTTCGGCGGGGCCCTCGCGGTGACCCTGATGCCCAGGGCGGGCGCACTCGGCGTGGTGACCCTGCGGCTCCTCGCGGCCGCCGTGATCCTGCTCGTCGTCTGCCGGCCGCGGCTGCGCGGCCACTCCCGCACCGACTGGGGCACGGTGATCGTCTTCGGCATCACCATGGGCGCGATGAACGGCCTCTTCTACGAGGCCGTCGACCGCATCCCGCTGGGCCTCGCCGTCACCCTCGAAGTGCTCGGGCCGCTCGCCCTGTCCGTGCTGGCCTCCCGGCGCCTGATCAACGCCCTCTGGGCGGGACTGGCGCTGGGCGGTGTCTTCCTGCTCGGCGGCGGGGACTTCAGCGGCCTCGACCCCGTGGGTGTCGGCCTGGCCCTGGGCGCCGGCGCCATGTGGGCCACCTACATCATCTTCAGCGCCCGCACCGGCCGCCGCTTCCCGCAGGCCGACGGTCTGGCCCTGGCCATGGCGGTCGCGGCTCTGCTGTTCCTCCCCCTGGGCATCGCCGGAGCCGGCAGCAGGCTCCTGGACCCGACCACCGTCGCCCTGGGCTCGTCGGTCGCGGTCCTCTCCTCGGTTCTGCCCTACACCCTCGAACTCCTCGCCCTGCGCCGCCTTCCCGCGCACACCTTCGCCGTCCTCATGAGCCTGGAACCGGCCATCGCCGCCACCGCCGGCTTCCTCGTCCTCGGCCAGGCCCTGTCGGCCACCCAGGCGGCCGCCGTCGCCCTCGTCATCGCGGCGAGCATCGGCGCGGTCCGTTCCCAGGTGGGACGCGGCCGGAAACCGGCGGGCGGCGCCCGGCCGGACCCGGCGGTCGCCGCCCGGCCGGAGCCGGTCGTCGGCGCTCAGCCCGACGGGAACGGCAGCGCGTCCTGATAGCCGTTCGCCGGGCGCTGGATCTTCTTCACGGTCTGGGCGTCCAGTGCGACCGGCGCGGACTTCGTGCCCAGCTTCCCGCCGGGATGCCAGTTCCCGGTGACGGACACCCAGGTGTTGGCGGCCGGGATGCTGTCGCTGTAGATCCGCACCTTCACGGACTGCGCGTCGGCCGCGCAGCAGGAGATGATGATCCGGGTCAGGTCCCAGCTCCCGCCCCCCGCAACGGGCGTGACCAGCCCGCTCATCTCCACCGTCCGCGCCTTGATGGCCAGCGAGCGGTCCTGCTGCACCCGCGTGGTGAAGTCCGTGAGCGTGATGGGCAGCGGCGAGGTCTTCGGCAGCGGATCGAAGCCGTCCTGCTCCGCGATGACCTTGGCGGGCTGCCGGGCCGCGGTGTACGCGCCGAGCGCCGGCGGGGCGTAGAAGAGCAGACTCAGCGCGGGGAGCAGGAGCAGCCAGGCGACCCGGGGGACCGTCGAGTGGTCGTGACCGTGGTGCTCCTCCGGCTCCTCGTGTGGTCCGGCGACATGTGCGTGGGCGCCATGTGCGTGGCCACCGTGCCTGCCGTGCCCCTTCCGCGCGTCCCGTCCTTCCCGCATCGCCGCCTCCACGATGCCCAGCACCAGCAGCACGAACCCGGACGCGATCAGCAACGGCCGCATCCCGGGCTTGACGTAGCGCAGGCACAGGTCGGTGAAGAGGGAGGCGTGCAGCAGGCCGAGGCCGCTGAGGACCAGCAGGGTCACCTGAAGCGGACGTCTCACAGCAGCGCTCCTCCGACCAGCACACTGCACAGGACCGCGACGACCGTCGTGGCGGTCGAGAAGCGGGCGGCGAAGGCCCGCCCGAACGTGCCCGCCTGCAGCGCGATCAGCTTGAGGTCCACCATGGGGCCGACCACCATGAACGCCAGCCGGGCGGTGGGCGAGAAACCGGTGAGCGAGGACGCCACGAAGGCGTCCGCCTCCGAGCACACCGCGAGGATGACCGCCAGCGCGGCCAGGAACAGCACCGACAGCCAGGGCGAACCGGAGAAGGTGTCGAGGACCGACCGCGGTACGGCCACGTTGAAGGTGGCCGCGGCCATGGCGCCGACCACCAGGAAACCGCCGGCCTGGAGGAAGTCGTGCTGGAAGCCGCGCCGGAACTCCGTCCAGCGGTTGTGCCCCGGCTGGTGCCCGGTGTGCCGTACGGCGGGCCGCAGCCACTCCTCCCGGCCCAGCCAGAGCCACAGCCAGCCCATCACGGCCGCGGTGACCAGCGAGGCGAGCAGCCGGGCCAGCACCATGAGGGGGGTGCCGGGGAAGGCGATGGCGGTGGCGGTCAGCACGACCGGGTTGATGGCGGGCGCGGAGAGCAGGAACGCGAACGCGGCGGCCGGGGTGACCCCGCGCCCGATCAGGCTGCCGGCCACCGGCACCGACGCGCACTCGCATCCCGGCAGCACGACCCCGGCGACCCCGGCGACGGGCACCGCGAGCGCGGGCCGCTTGGGCAGCAGCCGGGTGAACACCCGCTCCGGTACGAAGGCGTTGATCGCCCCCGACAGCGCCGTACCGAGCAGCAGAAACGGTGTCGCCTGCACGATCACGGCGAGGCACACCGTCTGCCAGGCCTGCAGCGCGGCCTTGCTGACGCCCTGGCCCGCGAGGAAGAGCGCGGTTCCGGGCAGAACGGCGGCGGCCACGAGGAGGAGGGGCCAGAAGCGGGGAGGTTCGCGCGGGGGCGGGTCCTCGCTGCCCGCGTCCACCGGGTAGCCGCCTGGCCCGCCTGCCGGGGGTGCCACGACGGCGGTCGTCCGCTGCCCGGTCGTCCGCGCCCCTACGGCGAGTTCATCTGTCCTCCGCACGCCCCGCACGCCTCACACATCACTCCATCGCCGGATGTTCGCATCGAACATATGGCATGCGGTCCCCCTGTCACGACGGCTTGTGCCAAGGATTGCCCCAGGGTGACTCCAGATGTCGCCAAGGAGAGCCGACCCGAAGCGTCGGCGGTCCCACGCACCCCGGCCACGGCTCTCCCAAATTCATGCAAGCGTGCTTGATTGTTTCCGGGCCCACTGCCATGCTCCCCCCATGTCCGATCCGACGCCCGTCATCGACGACCTGCGTGAGGAGAGTGCGGAACTCGACCGGCTGGTAGCCGAGTTGGGAACCGAGCAGTGGGCTCTCGCCACCCCCGCGCCCCGCTGGACCGTCGCCCACCAGATCGCCCACCTCGCCTGGACCGACCACTCCTCGCTGCTGGCCGTGACCGATCAGGACGCCTTCTCCCGCGAGGTCGAGAAGGCGCTGGCCCAGCCCGGGGACTTCGTGGACAACGGGGCGGAGGAAGGCGCGGCCAAGCCCCCCGCCCGGTTGCTGGCCGACTGGCGGGCCGGGCGCGAGGCCCTGGACCGGGCGCTGCGCGCGGCGCCCGCACGGGCCCGTTTCCCCTGGTACGGCCCCCCTATGTCGGTCGCCTCCATGGCCACCGCCCGGCTGATGGAGACCTGGGCGCACGGCCTGGACATCGCCGACGCGCTGGGCGTGACCCGCACCCCCACCGACCGGCTCCGGCACATCGCCCGACTCGGCGTCCGCACCCGCGACTTCGCCTTCGGCGTGCACGGACTGCCCGTGCCGTTCGAGGAGTTCCGCGTCGAACTGACCGCCCCGTCCGGCGAACTGTGGGCGTACGGCCCCGAGGACGCCGACGACCGGGTCACCGGCCCGGCCCTCGACTTCTGCCTCCTGGTCACCCAGCGCGCCCACCGCGCCGACCTCGCCCTCGAAGCCACCGGCCCGGACGCCGACCGCTGGCTGGACGTCGCCCAGGCCTTCGCGGGCCCGCCCGGCCCCGGCCGCACCCCGAAGGGCGGCACCCCGTGACCCTGCGCATAGGCAACGCCTCCGGCTTCTACGGCGACCGCTTCGACGCGCTGCGCGAGATGCTCACCGGCGGCGAGCTCGACGTCCTCACCGGCGACTACCTCGCCGAGCTGACCATGCTCATCCTGGGCCGCGACCGGCTCAAGGACCCCGGCGCCGGATACGCCCGCACCTTCCTGCGCCAGCTGGAGGACTGCCTGGGCCTGGCCCGGGAGCGGGGCGTGCGGATCGTCACCAACGCCGGCGGCCTCAACCCGGCCGGACTCGCCGACGCCGTACGGCAGCTGGCCGACCGGCTCGGCATACCCGTGCGCGTCGCACATGTGGAGGGCGACGACCTCACCGCCGCCCACCCGGGCAGCCTCGCCGCCCACGCCTACCTCGGCGGCTTCGGGATCGCCGCGTGCCTGCGGGCCGGCGCCGACATCGTGGTCACCGGCCGGGTCACCGACGCGGCCCTGGTCACCGGGCCCGCCGCCGCCCACTTCGGCTGGGGGCCGGGGGAGTACGACCGGCTCGCCGGCGCCGTCGTCGCCGGGCACGTCCTGGAGTGCGGGACCCAGGCCACCGGCGGCAACTACGCCTTCTTCGCGGACGCAGGAGCCGCTGCGGGAGCCGGCGTCGGGGCCGGCCGCGACCTGCGACGCCCCGGGTTCCCGCTCGCCGAACTGCACGAGGACGGCAGCTGCGTCATCACCAAGCACCCCGGCACCGGCGGCTTCGTGGACGTCGGCACGGTGACCGCCCAGCTCCTCTACGAGACCGGCGGCGCCCGCTACGCGGGCCCCGACGTCACCGCCCGCCTGGACAGCGTCCGGCTCAGCCAGGACGGCCCGGACCGGGTACGGATCGAGGGGGTCCGGGGCGAGGCCCCGCCCCCGACCCTCAAGGTCGGCCGCAACCGGCTGGGCGGCTTCCGCAACGAGGTCGTCTTCGTGCTCACCGGGCTCGACATCGAGGCGAAGGCCGCGCTGGTGCGGGAGCAGATGGCCGACGCCCTCGCCAAGTCGCCGCCGTCCGGCACCACGTGGCAGCTGGTCCGCACCGACCGCCCCGACGCGGACACCGAGGAGACGGCCAGCGCGCTGCTCCGGCTCGTCGTACGGGACCGGGACCAGGAGACCGTGGGCCGGGCGCTGACCGGCGCCGCCGTGGAACTGGCGCTCGCCAGCTACCCCGGCTTCCATGTGCTCGCCCCACCCGGGAAGGGCGCACCCTACGGGGTCTTCGAGGATGTGTACGTCCCCCATGGCGACGTGCCCCATGTGGCCGTCCTCCATGACGGACGACGGATCCCCGTGCCGCCGGCCCAGGACACCCTCGTACTCCAGGACCCGCCCGCACCACCCCTGCCCGAGCCGCTCCCCGCCGCCGGCCCCACCCGGCGGGCGCCCCTCGGGCTCGTCGCCGGGGCCCGCAGCGGGGACAAGGGCGGGAACGCCAACGTCGGCGTGTGGGTGCGCTCGGACGAGGCGTGGCGCTGGCTCGCGCACACCCTGACCGTCGACACCTTCCGCCGTCTCCTCCCGGAGACCGCCGAGTTGCCGGTCACCCGGCACCTGCTCCCCAACCTGCGCGCCCTCAACTTCACCGTCGAGGGCATCCTCGGCGAGGGTGTGGCCGCCCAACACCGTTTCGACCCGCAGGCCAAGGCCCTCGGCGAATGGCTCCGCTCCCGCCACCTGGACATCCCGGAGGCCCTGCTGTGACGGTCATCGAGACCACCCTCGACACGCACACCCCCGACCACCGGGCGAACCGCGACGCCATGCTCGCCAGGCTCGCCGACCTGGAGGCCGAGCACGCCAAGGCCCTCGCGGGCGGCGGCGCCAAGTACGTCGAACGGCACCGGGGGCGCGGCAAGCTCCTCGCCCGCGAGCGCATCGAACTCCTCCTCGACCCCGACACGCCCTTCCTGGAGCTGTCCCCGCTGGCCGCCTGGGGCAGCGAGTACGCCGTCGGCGCCTCGCTGGTCACCGGCATCGGGGTCGTCGAGGGCGTGGAGTGCCTCATCACGGCCAACGACCCGACCGTGCGCGGCGGCGCCAGCAACCCCTGGTCGCTGAAGAAGGCCCTGCGCGCCAACGACATCGCCCTCGCCAACCGGCTGCCCTGCATCAGCCTCGTCGAGTCCGGCGGCGCCGACCTGCCCTCCCAGAAGGAGATCTTCATCCCGGGCGGCGCCATCTTTCGCGACCTCACCCGGCTCTCTGCCGCGGGCATCCCCACGATCGCCGTCGTCTTCGGCAACTCGACCGCCGGAGGCGCCTACATCCCCGGCATGTCCGACCACGTGATCATGGTCAAGGAGCGCGCGAAGGTCTTCCTCGGCGGACCGCCCCTGGTGAAGATGGCCACCGGCGAGGAGAGTGACGACGAGTCCCTGGGCGGCGCGGAGATGCACGCGCGCGTGTCGGGCCTCGCCGACTACTTCGCCGTCGACGAACCGGACGCGCTCCGCCAGGCACGCCGCGTGGTGGCCCGCCTCAACCACCGCAAGGCCCACCCCGACCCCGGCCCGGCGGACCCCCCCAAGTACCCGGCCGACGACCTTCTCGGCATCGTCCCGGAGGACCTGAAGATCCCCTTCGACCCCCGCGAGGTGATCGCCCGGCTCGTCGACGCCTCCGACTTCGACGAGTTCAAGCCGCTGTACGGCAGCAGCCTCGCGACCGGCTGGGCGAGCCTGCACGGCTACCCGGTCGGCATCCTGGCGAACGCCCAGGGCGTGTTGTTCAGCCAGGAGTCCCAGAAGGCCGCCCAGTTCATCCAGCTGGCCAACCAGCGCGACATCCCCCTCCTCTTCCTCCACAACACCACCGGCTACATGGTCGGCAGGGAGTACGAGCAGGGCGGCATCATCAAGCACGGCGCGATGATGATCAACGCGGTCAGCAACAGCCGCGTCCCGCACCTCTCCGTCCTCATGGGCGCCTCCTACGGCGCCGGCCACTACGGCATGTGCGGACGCGCCTACGACCCCCGCTTCCTGTTCGCCTGGCCCAGCGCCAAGTCGGCCGTCATGGGCCCGCAGCAGCTCGCCGGCGTGCTCTCGATCGTCGCCCGCCAGTCGGCCGCCGCGAAGGGCCGGCCCTACGACGAGGACGGCGACGCGGCCCTGCGCGCCATGGTCGAGCAGCAGATCGAGGCCGAGTCCCTGCCCAAGTTCCTGTCCGGGCGGCTGTACGACGACGGCGTCATCGACCCGCGCGACACCCGCACCGTCCTCGGCCTGTGCCTGTCCGCCATCCACACCGCCCCCTACGAAGGCGCACGCGGCGGCTTCGGCGTCTTCCGGATGTGAGGGACCACGTGATTTCCACCCTGCTCGTCGCCAACCGCGGCGAGATCGCCTGCCGGATCTTCCGCACCTGCGCCGAACTCGGCATCCGCACGGTCGCCGTGCACTCGGACGCCGACGAGAACGCGCTCCACGCGCGCGTGGCCGACACCGCCGTACGGCTGCCGGGCGCCACGCCCGCCGACACCTACCTGCGCGGCGACCTGGTGGTGAAGGCCGCCGTGAGCGCCGGCGCGGACGCCGTGCACCCCGGGTACGGATTCCTCTCCGAGAACGCCGACTTCGCGCGCGCCGTCATCGACGCCGGCCTGGTCTGGATCGGGCCGCCCCCGGAGGCGATCGAGGCGATGGCGTCCAAGACCCGTGCCAAGGAGCTCATGGGAATCGCCCCGCTCGGCGAGGTCACCGACGCCGACCTGCCGGTACTCGTCAAGGCGGCCGCCGGCGGCGGCGGGCGCGGCATGCGCGTCGTGCGCCGCCTCGACGAACTGGCCGCCGCGCTGGAGGGCGCGCGCGCCGAGGCCGCCAGCGCCTTCGGCGACGGCGAGGTCTTCGTCGAGCCCTACATCGAGCACGGCCGCCATGTGGAGGTGCAGATCCTCGCCGACACGCACGGCACGGTCTGGCCGCTCGGCACCCGCGACTGCTCACTCCAGCGCAGGCACCAGAAGGTCATCGAGGAGGCGCCGGCACCCGGGCTCCCCGAGGGCCTGGTGAAGGAGCTGCACGCACTGGCCGTGCGCGCCGCGCGCTCCGTCGCCTACGCCGGCGCGGGCACCGTCGAGTTCCTCGTCGCCGACGGCAAGGCGCACTTCCTGGAGATGAACACCCGCCTCCAGGTGGAACACCCCGTCACCGAAGCCGTGTTCGGCCTCGACCTCGTCGCCGAACAGATCCGCGTCGCCGAGGGCCACACCCTCCCCCTCGACGCACCACGCGCGCGTGGCCACGCGATCGAGGCCCGCCTCTACGCCGAGGACCCCGCCCGCGACTGGGCCCCGCAGACCGGCACCCTGCACCGCCTCGCCGTACCGGACAGCGTCCGCCTGGACACCGGCTACACCGACGGCGACGAGATCGGCGTCCACTACGACGCGATGCTCGCGAAGGCCGTCGCCCACGCCCCCACCCGCGCCGAGGCCCTGCGCAAACTGGCCCACGCCCTCGACCAGGCCACCCTGCACGGCCCCACCACCAACCGCGACCTCCTCGTCCGCTCCCTGCGCCACGAGGAGTTCGCGACGGCCCGCATGGACACCGGCTTCTACGACCGCCACCTCACCGACCTGACGGCGCCCACCGCCGACCCGCACGCCCCCCTCGCCGCCGCCCTGGCCGACGCCCACGGCCGCTCCCCCTTCGGCGGCTGGCGCAACCTGCCCTCCCAGCCCCAGACCAAGCGCTACCTGATGGCAGGCGAGGAGCACGAGGCCCGCTACCGGCACACCCGCGAAGGCCTCACGGCAGAGGGCGTACGGGTCGTGCACGCCGGCGCGCGTCTCGTCGTACTCGACATCGACGGCGTACACCGCAAGTTCGAGGTAGCGCGGTACGGCGACCGGATCCACGTCAACAACACGCCCCTCACCGCCCTGCCCCGCTTCCCCGACGCCAAGGCTCAGTTGGCACCGGGGTCGCTGCTGGCACCGATGCCGGGAACGGTCGTACGGATGGCGGAGGGGCTGGAGGTGGGGGCGACGGTGGAGGCCGGCCAGCCCCTCCTCTGGCTGGAGGCGATGAAGATGCAGCACCAGATCACAGCGCCGGTCACGGGCACGCTGAGCGAGCTGCGAGTGGTGCTCGGCCAACAGGTGGAGCCCGGCTCCCTACTGGCGGTAGTACAAGCGCCCCTTTAGGGCCGTTGGGGGTACCCCCGGCCGAAGGCTGGGGGAGGAACCGCGCGACCAGCCACGACGCACCCGCACCCGAAGGAGCCACCATGAGCCCCCAAATCGAAACCGACGAACACAGGGCACTCCGCGCAGCGGTAGCCGCCCTCGGCGCGAAGTACGGCCGCGACTACATCACCCGCACGATCGCCGAAGGCCGCCCCCCGACCGAGCTCTGGCAGGAGGCCGGCAAGCTCGGCTACCTCGGCGTCAACCTTCCGGAGGAGCACGGCGGCGGAGGCGGCGGTATCGCCGAACTCTCCATCGTCCTGGAAGAGCTCGGCGCCGCGGGCTCCCCGCTCCTCATGCTCGTCGTGTCGCCCGCGATCTGCGGCACCGTGATCGCCCGCTTCGGCACCGACGAACAGAAGCGGGCCTGGCTGCCCGGCCTCTCCGACGGCACCCGCCTCATGGCCTTCGGCATCACCGAACCCGACGCCGGCTCCAACTCCCACCGCATCACCACCACCGCCCGCCGCGACCCGGCGAGCGGCGACTGGCTCCTCACCGGCCGCAAGGTCTTCATCTCCGGCGTCGACATGGCCGACGCCGTCCTGATCGTCGGCCGCACCGAGGACGCCCGCACCGGACGCCTCAAGCCCTGCCTGTTCATCGTCCCCACGGACGCCGAGAGGTTCCAGAAACGCCCCATCGACATGGAACTCAACGCGGCCGAAAAGCAGTTCGAACTGACCCTGGACGACGTACGGCTGCCCGCCGACGCCCTCGTCGGCGACGAGGACGCGGGACTCCTCCAGCTCTTCGCCGGCCTCAACCCGGAGCGCATCATGACGGCCGCGTTCGCGATCGGCATGGGCCGCTACGCGCTCTCCAAAGCGATCGAGTACGCGCGCGACCGTACCGTCTGGAAAACCCCCATCGGCGCCCACCAGGCCGTCGCCCACCCCCTCGCCCAGGCACACATCGACCTCGAACTCGCCCGCCTCATGATGCAGAAGGCGGCCCACCTCTACGACGCGGGCGACGACATCGGCGCAGGCGAGGCCGCCAACATGGCGAAGTACGCGGCAGGCGAGGCCTGCGTGCGGGCCGTCGACCAGGCCGTGCACACCCTCGGCGGCAACGGACTCACGCGGGAATTCGGGCTCGCCTCGTTGATAACGGCCGCGCGCGTGGCTCGTATTGCTCCGGTGAGCAGGGAGATGATTCTCAACTACGTCTCCCACCAGACCCTCGGCCTGCCCAAGTCGTACTGAGGCCCCACTCAGGTCCTGCGCAGGCCGTACTGAGGCCCAAGGCCGCCTTGGAGGAACCGTGTTCCGCAGCGAGTACGCAGACGTTCCGCCCGTAGAACTCCCCATCCACGACGCCGTGCTCGGCGGGGCCGCCGAGTTCGGCGACGCGCCCGCCCTCATCGACGGCACCGACGGCACCACCATCACCTACGCACAACTGGACCGGTTCCACCGGCGGATCGCCGCAGCACTCGCCGAGGCCGGCGTCCGCAAGGGCGACGTACTCGCCCTGCACAGCCCCAACACCGTCGCCTTCCCCACGGCCTTCTACGCGGCCACGCGCGCGGGCGCCTCCGTCACCACCGTGCACCCGCTCGCCACGCCCGAGGAGTTCGCCAAACAGCTCAAGGACTCCGCGGCCCGCTGGATCGTCACCGTCTCACCGCTCCTGGAGGCCGCCCGCCGGGCCGCCGAACTCGCCGGCGGCATAGCGGAGATCTTCGTCTGCGACAGCGCAGCCGGACACCGCTCCCTGATCGACATGCTGGCCGGCGAAGCCCCCGAGCCGCAGGTCGACATCGACCCCGTCAAAGACGTCGCCGCACTGCCGTACTCCTCCGGCACCACCGGCGTCCCCAAGGGCGTGATGCTCACCCACCGGCAGATCGCCACCAACCTCGCCCAGCTGGACGTCTCCGTCCCGTCCGGCCCCGGCGACCGCATTCTCGCCGTCCTGCCGTTCTTCCACATCTACGGCCTCACCGCCCTCATGAACGCGCCGCTGCGCAAGGGCGCCACCGTCGTCGTCCTGCCCCGCTTCGAGCTGGAGACCTTCCTCGCCGCGATCCAGAACCACCGCATCACCGGCCTGTGGGTCGCCCCGCCCATCGTCCTCGCCCTCGCCAAGCACCCACTGGTCGAGCAGTACGACCTGTCCTCCCTGAAGTACGTCATGAGCGCCGCCGCACCCCTGGACGCACAACTCGCCACCGCCGGCGGGCAACGCCTCGGCCTGCCGCCCGTCGGCCAGGCCTACGGCATGACGGAACTCTCCCCCGGCACCCACATCGTCCCCCTCGACGCGCTGCGCGAGGCACCGCCCGGCACCGTAGGCAAGCTCATCGCCGGCACCGAGATGCGCATCGTCTCCCTCGAAGACCCGCACAAGGACCTCGGCATCGGCGAACCCGGCGAGATCGCCATCCGCGGCCCCCAGGTCATGAAGGGCTACCTCGGCCGCCCCGACGCCACCGCCGACATGATCGACGCCGACGGCTGGCTGCACACCGGCGACGTCGGCCACGTCGACGCCGACGGCTGGCTGTACATCGTCGACCGGGTCAAGGAACTCATCAAGTACAAGGGCTTCCAGGTGGCCCCCGCCGAACTGGAGGCCCTCCTGATCACCCACCCGGGCATCGCCGACGCCGCCGTCGTCGGCGCCTACAACGAGGACGGCAACGAGATCCCGCACGCCTTCGTCGTCCGCCGGCCCACCGCCGACGACCTCACCGAGAACGAGACCATGCTCTACGTCGCCGAACGCGTCGCGCCCTACAAACGCGTCCGCAAGGTCACCTTCATCGCCGGAGTGCCCCGCGCCGCCTCCGGGAAGATACTCCGCCGCGAACTGCGCGCCCTCACCAAGACCACGGAACCCGAGGAGCGCCCATGACGTCGATCGGAACGCTGATCGGACGGACACACGCGCGTGCCGTCACCACCCTCAGCCTTGACGCCACCACCACCCGCAACGCCCTGTCCGCCGCCCTCGTCGCCGGACTCGCCGAGGCCCTCACCGACTGCGCCAAGGACCCCGACGTCCGCGCCGTCGTCCTCACCCACACCGGTACGACGTTCAGCGCCGGCGCCGACCTGCGCGACCCGCCCGACCCCGACGCGCTCGTCGGCCTCCTCCGCCAGATCGTCGAACTGCCCAAACCCGTCGTCGCCCGCGTCACCGGCCACGTCCGCGCGGGCGGCCTCGGCCTCCTCGCCGCCTGCGACATCGCCGCCGCCTCCACCGAGTCCACCTTCGCCTTCACCGAGGTACGCATCGGCGTCGCCCCCGCGGTGATCTCCCTGCCCCTCCTCCCGCGCACCGACCCCCGCACCCTCACCCGCTACTACCTCACCGGCGAACGCTTCACCCCGCCCGAGGCCGTACACCTGGGCCTCCTCACCACCACCGCCGACGACGTCGACACCGCCCTCGCCCCCGTCCTCGACGGCCTCCGCCGCTCCGCACCCCAGGCCCTGGCCGCGACGAAACAGCTGCTCACGGCTAGGGTGCTGGAGACATTCGACCGGGACGCGGCCACCCTCACCGCACTCTCGGCCCGGCTCTTCTCCTCCGACCAGGCCCGCGAGGGGATGACGGCCTTCCTCGAACGACGGGACGCGGCGTGGGTGGTGTGAACACGGCTGGGAGCACGGCGGTGAACACGGTTGTGAGCACGGCGGAACGCGCCCCGAAACAGGACCGCAGCCGGGCCACCCGGCAGCGGCTCCTGGAAGCCGCCGTGGCCTGCCTCGCCGAACACGGCTGGACGGGCTCCACCGTCGCCGTCGTCGCCGAACGCGCCGGCGTCTCCCGGGGCGCAGCCCAGCACCACTTCCCGACCCGCGAAGACCTCTTCACGGCCGCCGTCGAATACGTCGCCGAGGAACGCTCCACGGCCCTGCGCGCCCTGTTCCCCGAGGGCACCACCGGCGACCGCCGGGCGGCCGTCTCCGCCATCGTCGACCTCTTCACCGGCCCCCTCTTCCGCGCCGCCCTCCACCTCTGGGTCGCCGCCTCCAACGAGGACCAGCTCCGCCCCCGGGTCACCGAACTCGAAGCCCGCGTCGGCCGCGAGACCCACCGCATCGCCGTCGACCTCCTCGCCGCCGACGAAACCCGCCCCGGCACCCGCGAAACCGTCCAGGGCCTCCTGGACATGGCCCGGGGCCTGGGCCTGGCCAACCTCCTGACCGACGACAAGGCGCGACGGGAGCGAGTGGTGGCCCAGTGGGCGGCACTGCTGGACGAGACGCTCGGCTGAAACACCCCTTAAGGGGCGCTGGGGGTACCCCGGCCGAAGGCTGGGGGAGGAAGAACTGCGCGACCAGTCCCCACGCACCCTCTCACGCACCCCAGCCAGCCCCCTCAGTGGGCGATGTCCGCAAACCCCCCGATGTCCTGAGGCTTCCGCACCCCCGGCCCCACATACCGCGCCGACGGCCGCACCAACCGCCCCGTCCGCTTCTGCTCAAGAATGTGCGCCGACCACCCCGCGGTCCTCGCACACGTGAACATCGACGTGAACATGTGTGCCGGCACCTCCGCGAAGTCCAGCATGATCGCCGCCCAGAATTCCACGTTCGTGGCCAGCACCCGGTCCGGCCGCCGATTGTGCAGCTCCTCCAGCGCCGCCTTCTCCAACGCCTCCGCGATCTCGAACCGCGGCGCCCCCAGCTCCCGCGCCGTCCGCCGCAACACCCGCGCCCGCGGATCCTCCGCCCGGTACACCCGGTGCCCGAACCCCATCAGCCGCTCACCACGGTCCAGCGCCCGCTTGACGTACCCCACCGCGTCCCCGGTCCGCTCGATCTCCTCGATCATCCCGAGCACCCGCGAGGGCGCACCTCCGTGCAGCGGACCCGACATGGCCCCCACCGCACCCGACAGCGCCGCGGCGACATCGGCACCCGTAGAGGCGATCACCCGCGCCGTGAACGTGGACGCGTTCATCCCGTGCTCGGCGGCCGACGTCCAGTAGGCGTCCACAGCCGCCACATGCTTCGGATCCGGCTCCCCCCGCCACCGGATCATGAACCGCTCGACCACCGAGTGCGCCTTGTCGATCTCCCGCTGCGGCACCATCGCCAGCCCCTGCCCGCGCGCCGACTGGGCGACGTACGACAGCGCCATGACCGCGGCCCGCGCCAGGTCCTCCCGGGCCTGGTCGGCATCGATGTCCAGGAGCGGCTTCAGCCCCCACACCGGCGCCAGCATGGCGAGCGCCGACTGCACGTCCACCCGGATGTCACCCGAATGGACGGGGATCGGGAACGGCTCGGCCGGCGGCAGCCCAGGATTGAACGCCCCGTCGACGAGCAGCCCCCACACGTTCCCGAACGAGACGTGCCCGACCAGATCCTCGATGTCGACGCCCCGGTACCGCAGGGCGCCGCCCTCCTTGTCCGGCTCGGCGATCTCCGTCTCGAACGCGACGACTCCTTCGAGCCCAGGCACGAAGTCCGACATGGGGCGGCTCCTCAAGGGTGTAGGCGGAGGCAACTGCACCATAACCCCGAGTGCCACAGATGGGGAGCCCAGCGGCACTCAGTGCCACCATAGGTATGCGTCACATGTGCCCCGGACCCATATGTGCATACGGCAAGATGACCGCGTGACCGATCGCGACGCCGCCGCCTCCGACGAACCCATCCTCGACCCCGCCGCGATGCGCAAGCACTACCGGGCCGAGGGCCTCGAAGAGCACGACCTGGCCGCACACCCCATGGACCAGTTCACCCGCTGGTTCGAACAGGCCGCGCGGGCCGCCGCCGACGGCATGATCTACGAACCCAACGCGATGGTCATCGCCACCGCCGACGCCGAGGGCCGCCCCAGCTCCCGCACGGTCCTCATGAAGCAGTACGACACCCGCGGCTTCGTCTTCTACACCAACTACGACTCCCGCAAGGCCCAGGACCTCGCCGCGAACCCGTACGTCTCGCTGGTCTTCCCCTGGCACGCCATCGCCCGCCAGGTCGTCGTCACCGGCACCGCACGCCGCACCGGCCGCGACGAGACCGCCGCCTACTTCCGCACCCGCCCGCACGGCTCCCAGCTCGGCGCCTGGGCCAGCACCCAGTCCACGGTCATCTACTCCCGCGCCGAACTCGACGCCTCCTACGCGGAGCTCAGCGCCCGCTACCCCGAGGGCGAACAGGTCCCGGTCCCCCCGCACTGGGGCGGCTTCCGCATCGCCCCTCAGACCGTCGAGTTCTGGCAGGGCCGCCAGAACCGCCTCCACGACCGCCTCCGCTACGTCGCCGACCCCGCCGGCACCTGGCACGTGGAACGCCTCAGCCCCTGACGCCCCAGGGACCTACCGGCCCTGAAAACGCAGACGACCCGCGAGCTCGGGTCCCTCCGCCTGACGGCGGAGAAGCCGGCCGGACGTACCGGCGAGCTCGCGGGTCGGGTGACTGCTTGGGATTGGGCCGGCTGCATGCATCGGTCACATGCTGGTCCGGCACCGCACTCGGTGTGGTGACGGGCCGCTAGCCCGCAGCCACCTCACGCGTCCGGTTGTCATACATCTGCCGAACCACCTCCCTTCTCGTGTACCCCACACCCTACGAAGCCGGCCGAAGGTGCTCAAGGGATTTATTCGAAGGTGACGTGCCACGGCGGTACCCCCTAGCGTCCCCCGCGCAGTGTCGTGGTCGGAAGAAGCGGAAGGTGAGGCCGTGAGCGGGTTCCGGGTCGGGCTTGTGGGCGGGGACGAGGCGCTGGAGGAGTGGCGGTATGTGCACAACGTCGTGGTGCCGCCTGCTGCGATGTCGGTCGGGGAGGCGCGGGAGCGGCTTGCGCGTGGGTATCGGCTGGAGAACGCGTACGACGGGGAGGTGCTGGTGGGGTGTTCGACCGTGCGGCCTGTCGTCGGTGGGGTGGTGACGGTGATCGCGCGGGTGTTGCCGGAGTTTCGGCGGCGGGGGTTCGGGGCGGCCTTGTACGAGCATGCGCTCGGGTACGCGCGTGTGCAGGGGGCCGAGGTCGTCGAGACGTGTGTGCTGGGCGTCAACGAGGACGGGTTGCGGTTCGCGCGGCGGTACGGGTTTGCCGAGGTGGAGCGGTATGTGCTCGACGGGGAGGGGGACGAGTGGGTGGATCTGCGGCTCGCGCTGTGAGGGGGCGGCGGGCGCTGGGTTGCAACGATTCCTTCAATCTTGCGGGAACACGGTGTGGGCTGCGTCACGTTCGAGTTGAATGAAGGGCAGTGAGTGAGCCTGATGGGGGTCCAGGTGAGTGCTTCCCGGCGTAGTGGGGCCACGGACGAGTTGGGGCCCGACGAGCCCGAGCCGGAGTCGGAGCGGGATGTTCCGGAGGACTCGGGTGGTTCCGACCTGCTCGCGGCGCTGCTCGACGGCATGGACGCGGCACTGTGTGCCTTCGACGCGGACGGTTTCGTCACGCACTGGAACCGCGAGGCCGAGCGGATTCTGGGGTGGACGGCGGCCGAGGCGGTGGGCCGGCACGGGTTCGCCGGGTGGGCGGTGCGGGAGGCGGACGCCGACGAGGTGGAGGGGCGGCTGCTGTCGGCCATGCATGCCCCGGGGCGTCAGGTGCACGAGTTCGCGCTGCTCACGAAGGACGGCGGACGGGTGCTCGTACGGACGCAGTCGGCGGCCGTGCGCGGGCCGGACGGGAAGCCGGCGGGGGTGTACTGCGCGTTCAGCGAGGTGCACGCGCAGATCGACCTGGAGCGGTCGATCGCGCTGAGCGAGGCGCTGTTCGAGGACGCGGCCTGGGGTGTGGTCGTCGTGGACGCGGATCTGCGGCCCGCCGTGGTCAACGCGTATGCCGCGCGGGCGCTCGGTACCGGGCGTACGTCGGCGCTCGGGCGGCCGCTGGGGGAGTTGCTGGCGCTGGGTGTCGAGGACCTGGAGAGCGCGCTGACGCATGTGCTGGCCGAGGGGGCGCCGCCCGCGCCGGCCGAGATGTGGCTGAGCGTGCGGACGCCGGAGGGGGAGCAGCGGCGCTGCTGGCGGTCGGGGTTCCTGCGGCTGGCGTCGCCGCTTGCGGAGGAGCCGGTGCCGCTCGGGGTCGGCTGGCTGTTCCAGGACGTCACGGAGGCCAAGCACGCCGAGCAGGAGGCGGCGATGCTGCGCTTCCGGGCCAACCAGCTGCATCGTGCGGCCCGTGCGGCCGCGGAGTGCGAGGACCCGGCGGAGGCGGCCACCGTCCATCTGGACTTCGCGCTGGCCGGGTTCGCCGACCATGCGGTGATCGACCGGGTGGTGGGCGGTTCCCGGGCCGACGGTGAGGTGGGGCCGGTGCGGCTGGTGCGGATCGCGGCCACGCCGTCGGGGGCACCGGGGCCGAGCATGCTGACGGGCGCGGCGGGGCTGCCGGTGCGCTACGAGGAGGGGCATCCGGCGTTGCAGTGCGTGGCGCGGGCCGGGAGTGTGCGGGCGGATGCCGGTTCGGTGCCGCTGGACCGGGCGCGGGCCTGGGCGCTGGAGCGGCAGTGGCCCGGGGACGCGGTGCACGCGTTGTGCGCGGTGCTGCGCAGCCGGGGGCGGACGCTGGGTGTGGTGACGTTCCTGCGCGGGGCGGGCCGCAGCCGTTTCGAGCGGGCGGACGCGACGTACGCCGAGGACGTGGGGGTACGCATCGCTACCGCGCTGGATCTCGCCCACCTCGTGAAGGACCGGCAGCAGTAGCGGCCGGCGGCTTCATTGCTGGTAGAAGATCCGGTCGCGGTACTCCTCGAACACGCGGGCGTTCCATTCGTGGCCGCCGTCGACGTTGCCGGAGCGCAGCAGCGGGGGTTCGGTGCCGCGGTCGGCGAGGGTGGCGGCGGTGGTGGCCAGGACCGCCTGGAGCAGGGCGCTGGTGACGACCGTGGAGGCGGGTGCGAAGGGGGCCGGGATGGTGTCGAGGGTGAGCTCGGCGTCGCCGACGGCGATCTTCGAGTCGAGGACGATGTCGCAGTGGTCCTTGAGGTAGGTGCCGGAGGCGTGCCGGGAGGTGGTCTCGCCGGCGTACGCGACCGATGTGACGCCGATGACCTTGGCGCCGCGGTCGCGGGCGCTGATGGCCATCTCGACGGGCAGGGCGTTGCGGCCGGACAGGGAGATGATCACGAGGGTGTCGCCGGCGCGCAGGGGTGAGGTGTCGAGGACGGCGGTGGCGAGTCCGTCGACGCGTTCGAGGCGGGAGCCGAGGGTGGCGGGCATCACGTCGACGCCGACGAGGCCGGGGGCGGCGAGGAGGTTCATGAGGGCGAGGCCGCCGGCGCGGTAGACGACGTCCTGGGCGGCGAGGGAGGAGTGCCCGGCGCCGAAGGCGAAGAGGCGGCCGCCGGAGGTGACGGTGTCGGCGAGGAGGGTGCCGGCCGCGGCGATGGCCTCGGCCTCCTCGTCGCGGACCCGTTGCAGGAGGCCGATGGCGGCGTCGAAGAACAGGTCGGCGGGCGTGCCGTCGCTCATGCGGTGCCCCTTCGCAGCGTCAGCGTCTGTGTCTCTGTGTCGCGGATCACCCTCAGGTCTGGACCAGTGTGGTGTCAATACGGCCGGTGGTTCCGTGCGGCTGCCCGCGGCTGAAGGAAACGGCCGGGACAGCGCCCCTCAGGGGCGCTGGGGGTACCCCCGGCCGAAGGCTGGGGGAGGAACTGCGCGACCAGCCCCGCCGGCCGGCGGGTGAAGGACGGCCCGCGCCCCCGTTCCTCCGGTGTCCCCCGCTTGTCAGTGGGATCCGGCAGAATTGGTTGCAGGGCCAGCGCACGCCGCCGGGGCTTCCGGCAGAGGTAATCGAGGGGCACGAATGTCCGGACTGATCGACACCACGGAGATGTATCTCCGCACCATCCTCGAGCTCGAAGAGGAAGGCGTCGTCCCCATGCGCGCCCGCATCGCGGAGCGGCTCGACCAGAGCGGGCCGACGGTGAGCCAGACGGTGGCGCGGATGGAGCGGGACGGTCTGGTGTCCGTCGCCACCGACCGGCACCTGGAGCTGACCGACGAGGGGCGCAGGCTGGCGACGCGTGTGATGCGCAAGCACCGGCTCGCCGAGTGCCTGCTGGTCGACGTGATCGGCCTGGAGTGGGAGCAGGTGCACGCCGAGGCGTGTCGCTGGGAGCACGTGATGAGCGAGGCCGTGGAGCGGCGCGTCCTGGAGCTGCTGCGGCACCCGACCGAGTCGCCGTACGGCAACCCGATCCCGGGCCTGGAGGAGCTGGGCGAGAAGGACGGCGCGGACCCGTTCCTGGACGAGAGCATGGTGTCGCTGGCCGACCTGGACCCGGGCGCGGACGGCAAGACGGTGGTGGTGCGCCGGATCGGCGAGCCGATCCAGACCGACGCGCAGCTGATGTACACGCTGCGGCGGGCGGGTGTGCAGCCCGGTTCGGTGGTGAGCGTGACGGAGGCGGCCGGCGGGGTGCTGGTGGGCAGTGGCGGCGAGGCGGCCGAGCTGGAGGCGGACGTCGCCTCCCACGTGTTCGTCGCCAAGCGCTGAGCGCCGGAACCGGAGCGCCGTCGAAGCCGGAGCACGGTCGAAGCCGGAGCGCCGTCGTAGTCGGATGATCATTCAACTTCCGTTTCCTGCACGGGAGTTGGTCCTTGCCGTCGGTGTCCCGCCCCGGTGTGTCGAACGCGTCGAATCCAAGATTCAGTGTGCCGAATCGCAGCGCCGGAACGTTTCGCGTGCAAGGCTGTCGCGAGAGGCATATGACCTGAGGGGGGCGGGGAGGATGTGCCGAAGACGTGGGATTGGCCCCGGTACCTTTCGGTACCGGGGCCTGTCCTCCCCAGTGCTGACCCGGAGCCCCGAGCTCTCAGGGTCATCCCCTCGGACCGTTTTCCCCGAGCGGTCCGCCCCCCGCAGAACAAATCCCCCCGCCGGCGCCGATCATGCCTGGGCAGGGGTCACTCGAATGAGGGGTGTTGACCGCAGGAACCCGATTTTCGAATAGGAGTTCGATAGTCTGCAGCGGTACCGGAGCACCACGAAGCGATACGAGGCGACACTAGGCACGCGGAGCTAGGGGGGTGCCAGGCCCATGGCACGGCGCATCGACGTGACAGGAGCCGGCGGCGTACACCTCGCCGCCTGGGAGTTCGCGGACCCGCCCAAGGCGGAGGATCCGGCCCAGTCGTCTCCCGGTGTGCTGTTACTGCACGGCCTGATGGGCCGCGCCTCGCACTGGGCGTCCGCCGCCCGCTGGCTCGCCGACCGCCACCGTGCCGTCGCCCTGGACCAGCGCGGCCACGGCCAGAGCGACAAGCCCCCGCAGGCCGCCTACACCCGCGAGGCGTACGTCGAGGACGCCGCGGCCGCCGTCGAGCAGCTGGACCTCGCCCCGGCCGTGCTCATCGGCCACGCCATGGGCGCGCTGACCGCCTGGCAGCTCGCCGCGAAGCGCCCCGAACTGGTGCGGGGCCTGATCATCTGCGACATGCGGGCCTCCGCGCTCGGCGCGGCCTCGCAGCGCGAGTGGGCCGACTGGTTCAGGTCGTGGCCCGTTCCCTTCGCCACGCTCGCCGACGTACGCAAGTGGTTCGGCGAGGACGATCCCTGGGTGGAGCGGCCGAACCCCGCGCGCGGGGAGTTCTACGCCGAGGTGATGCACGAGTGCGCCGACGGCTGGCGGCCCGTGTTCGATCCCGACCGGATGCTGAGGTCCCGGGAGACCTGGGTGTACGACGCGCACTGGGAGGAGCTGGCCCAGGTGCCGTGCCCCACGCTGGTCGTGCGCGGGGTGGACGGCGAGCTGGGGCGGGCGGAGGCGCAGGAGATGGTCCGGGTGCTGCCAAGAGGGGAGTACGCCGAGGTGGCGGACGCCGGGCATCTGTTGCCTTATGACCGGCCGGAGGCTTGGCGGGCGGCTGTTGAGCCGTTTCTTGATCGGGTGGGGGAGTGAAGGGCGCCTCTGGGGGAGGGAGCGCGGGAGGTTCGGCTGGTGCGGGTGCGGGTGCGGGTGCGGGTGCGGGTGCGTGGTGGTTGCTCGCGCAGTTCCTCCCCCCAGCCTTCGGCTGGGGGTACCCCCAGCGCCCCAAGAGGGCGCGGCGCTGCAGCTAGCCCCTGCTGACGGCGAGCAGGATCTCGGGCAAGCAGGCCGCCGTGCGCGGGGCCGCCGCGCGCAGTCCCGCCCACGTGATCGTCGCGCCGTAGGCCGCGCCCACCGGCAGGAGCAGCCAGGTCCACTCGTCGCCCCCCGCGCTGACGTTCAGTGCGATCGTCAGGGCGATGACGGGTGAGCACAGCAGGGCCGCCGAGACCATGCCGCCGAAGATCGCGATCCAGGCGAGGCCGGCCTGGCCGGGGGCGACGTTCTTGTGGCCCTCCTGGGGGATGGAGTACGGGAAGCGGGCGGAGGTCCAGGCGCCGGTCGCCAGCATCGCGCCGAGCAGGGCGAAGGAGAGGCCGAGCACCTCGGGCAGCCGGGGCCAGTCGCCCAGCAGGGCCGTGGTCAGGACGGTCACCAGCGTGGCGTACGGCAGGGTGATCAGCAGCAGGGCCAGCGCCCGCCCGCGCAGTTCGGCGTAGGCGTCCCGCGGGGACGAGATGGTCGTCGCCACCATCCAGAAGGCGGAGGTGTCCTGCCCGAACTGGTTGTACATCTGGATGCCGAGCATCCCGGCGGCGAAGCACGCGAAGTAGATCGACCCGGTGCCCTGCAGGGCATTGAAGACGGGCACGATCAGGCCGATGGCCAGCGAGGTCACCCAGGCGGCCTTGGTCTTGGGGTCGCGCCAGACGTAACGCAGGCTGCGCGCCATGACCGTACCGGTGCGCCCGCCGGGCAGCCGCCGCCCCAGACCGCCGCCTTCCGGTGAACGGCTCCGGGTGGCCGCGTCGGGCGCCTGGAGCGTGGAACCGTCGGGTGAGGTCATCAGCCGGGTCAGCGTCCGGGCCCAGGCGCCGACGAGCAGCACCAGCGCGGCGAGGGACAGGGCGAGTTGGAGGACCGCCGTGCCGTACGATCCCCCGCTCGCCGAGTGCACCGCGCCGATCGCCGACGCGGGCGGCAGCCACCGCACCACGTCGGCCACCGGCGCGAGCCGTCCGAGTCCGGCCGAACCGAGGCTCTGCGCGCCGAAGTTGACGAGCTGCGCCCCGACGGCGATGACCAGGCCGCTCAGGACGGCCAGGTCACGTCCCTTGCGGCTGCTGAGCAGCCGGACGTTCGCGGTGGCCACGGCGCGCGCGAGGGCCACGCAGACCAGCAGGGCGAGGGCCACGGCGACGACCGCGACGCCGTAGCCGGCCGCACCGTGCGCCACCGACACCGCGCAGCCCACCAGCAGCACCAGGCTGAACAGCGGACCGATGCCGACCAGCGAGGCGGCCAGCAGGGCCCGTACCAGCGGCCGGGGCCGCAGCGGGAGCATCGCCAGCCGGGTCGGGTCCAGGGTCTCGTCGCCGCCCGGGAAGAACAGCGGCATGAAGGCCCACCCCAGCGCCAGCACGGCGGCCTCCAGGACGGCCACCGCGTCCGCGTGCACGTGACCGCGCAGGAGGACCAGGCCCAGCAGTTGCAGGGCCGCGAACAGCAGCGCGACGACCGCCGACGCGACGAACGCGGCCCGCCGGCCGCCGGACTGCCGCAGCCCGTTGCGCAGCAGCGACAGCTTCAGCCGTACGACGGTGGCGGTCACGTCGGTCATCGGGCCGCCCCGCCGCCCAGCCAGTCCAGGTCGGAGGCCGCGTCCCGCCCGCTCGCCCCGACGAGTTCGAGGAACGCGGCCTGGAGGTGGGGATGCGCCCCGCGTACTTCTTCCAGCGTCCCGGTCGCGCGGATCCGGCCGGCCGCCAGCACCGCGACCCAGTCGCACAGCGACTCGACGAGCTCCATGACGTGGGAGGAGAAGACCACGGTCGCGCCGGAGGCGGTGTACCGCTCCAGGACGCCGCGGATGGTCTGCGCGGACACCGGGTCGACGCCCTCGAACGGCTCGTCCAGGAAGAGGACTTCGGGGTTGTGGAGGAGAGCGGCGGCGAGCCCGATCTTCTTGCGCATGCCGGTCGAGTAGTCGACGACGAGTTTGTGCTGGGCGCCGGCCAGGTCGAGCACGTCGAGGAGCTGGGTGGCCCGCTTGTCGACCTCGGCGCCGGGGAGGCCGCGCAGGCGGCCGGAGTAGCCGAGCAGTTCGCGGCCGGAGAGCCGCTCGAAGAGCCGGAGGCCTTCGGGGAGGACGCCGATGCGGGCCTTCACGGCCACCGGGTCCCGCCACACGTCGTGGCCGACGACCTCGACGGAGCCCTGATCCGGGCGGAGCAGTCCGGTCACCATCGAGAGGGTGGTGGTCTTGCCGGCGCCGTTGGGTCCGACGAGCCCGACGAACTTCCCGGCCGGCAACGACAGGTCGATCCCGCCGACGGCCACCTGCTGCCCAAACCGTTTCCAGAGCCCACGAACACGTACGGCATCGGTCATGGATGAACCCTACGGTGGGTGGGGGCGGGCGTAGGAGCGGGGACGCTTACCGGCGCCGGAAGGGTGCCTCCCCCAGCCTTCGGCCGGGGGGACCCCCAGCGCCCACCCGTGCCGCCCTGCGGCACGCCTGCCCGCAGCTGGGCAGCTGTGAAGCGCCCCGTAAGGGGCGCGGGGAACTGCGCGATCGGCCACGAAGCACCCGCAGCCGCCGACGAATCAGGAACCCGGCAGACGGAGCGGCGCCTACCGATCCCTCCCGCACGCATACGCCAACGGCGAGATCAGCTCCTCCGCATCCGGCAGCCACCGGTTCGCAGCCGTCGGCCGGCACGCCCACTGCACGGCCCCCCGCGACCCGTACCGCGTCGGCGGCGCCGGCACGTACGCACCCTCGCCCAGCGCCGTGAGGTCCAGCGACGCGGGCGACCAGCCCAGCTTGCGGACCAGATCCGGAACCTTCACCGACGCCCCGGGAAGAACGAAGAACTGCATCCGGCGGTCGGGCGTCAGGGTCACCGGCCCCAGCGTCAGCTCCATCCGCTCCATGCGCGCCAGCGCGAGAAACCCCGCCGTCTCCGGGACGGACAGCGCGTCGAAGGTACGTCCCGTCGGCAGCAGGATCGACGCCGTCGGCTGCTTCTGCCACATCCGGCGCGCCACCGTCGCACTGCCGGTGGCCTGCGTCGCCCAGTCCGGGCGCGCCGCGTGCGCGCCGGGCGCGACGCACGCGACCTCACCACAGGAACAGCGTTGCACCCCCTCGACCGCTTCCAGCCAGGTGCCGGGGAAGACGTCCCAGTGGCGCTCCTCGGCGTAGCGTACGGCGGTGTCCAGCAGCGATTCCCCGCGCTGCTTCGGAATCTGAGCGGCTTCGGCGCCGACGATCGTCTCTTCCACGCTCAACACAACTCCCGCACCCACCTGGAGTTACGGGCGTAACGCGCGCGGGGGAGGAGCATCTTCTCCGCAACTGGGGCGCATGGATGCATGTGTGGGGGCGCGCAGGAGGAACCGGGGCGTGAGCGGGTAGTCACACGTGGGGGGTCGGTGGCGGTCGTCCCCGCAATTCCGCTGCCTTTACCCGGCAATCCTCGCATGTCCCGCATTTTCGGTATGTCCGCTGGGCAGTGATCGCAAAGGCCGGATCTTTTCCCTACAGGGAGTTCGCAGGGGGTACGCCATGGCCGCAAGGCCGCTTGTCGCGCGGCAGCCGAACGAACGGTTGCAGGCGCTCATCCAGGAGGCGGGGTGCTCGAACGCCGGGCTGGCCCGCCGGGTCAACATGTGCGGCGCCGAGCACGGTCTCGACCTGCGGTACGACAAGACGTCCGTGGCGCGCTGGCTGCGCGGCCAGCAGCCGCGGGGCCGGGCGCCCGCGATCATCGCCGAGGCGCTGGGGCGCAAGCTGGGCCGTACGGTCACGATCGACGAGATCGGCATGGCCAACGGCAAGAACCTCGCGTCGGGCGTCGGTCTCCAGTTCTCGCCGACGGTACTGGGGGCCATCGAGCAGGTCTGCGAGCTGTGGCGCAGCGACGTGGGGCGCCGGGACTTCCTGTCCGGTTCGTCGGTCGCCGCGTCCGCGCTGGTGGAGCCCAGCCGGGACTGGCTGATCTCGGCGCCGGACGCGCAGGTGGCGCGGCAGGCGGGGCCGCGGGTCGGGCAGTCGGACGTCGCGGCGGTGAAGGCGATGACGCAGGCGCTCACCGACCTCGACCACCAGTTCGGCAGCGGGCATGTGCGCCCGGTCGTCGTGCACTACCTCAACAGTGTCGTGTCCGGGCTGCTGGCCGGGTCCTACCGGGAGTCCGTGGGACGGGAGTTGTTCGCCGCGGTCGCCCGGCTCACCGAGCTGGCCGGGTACATGGCCGTCGACACCGGTCAACCCGGGCTCGCCCAGCGGTACTACATCCAGTCGCTGCGCCTCGCGCAGGCGGCCGGCGACCGTGGCTACGGCGGCTACGTGCTCGCCTCCTCCATGAGCCACCTCGCCGCGCAACTCGGAAACCCGCGCGAGATCGCCCAGTTGGCGCGGGCGGCGCAGGAGGGGGCGCGGGGTCGCGTGACCCCCCGTGCGGAGGCGATGTTCTTCGCGGCCGAGGCCCGCGGCCATGCCCTGCTGGGCGATGTGCGGTCGGCTCAGCTGGCGTCCGGGCGGGCGGTGTCGGCGATGGAGGCGGCCGATCCGGCGTCCGGGGACGACCCGGCGTGGATCAGGCACTTCGACGAGGCCTATCTGGCCGACGAGTTGGCGCACTGCCACCGCGACCTGGGCCAGGCCGAGGCGGCCGCCCGGTGCGCGCAGCAGTCGCTGGACGGGCACCCGGAGACCCGGGCGCGGCGCCGGGCGATCGGCTATGTGCTCCTCGCCACAGCGCAGGTGCAGCAGCGCGAGATCGAACAGGCCTGTGCCACCGGGACGAAGGCGGTCGAGCTGCTGGAGACGGTCCGCTCCAACCGGGGTGCCGAGTACCTGGAGGACTTCCAGCAGCGGTTGGAGCCGTTCCGGGACGAACCCGTGGTCAGGGAGTTCGGAGCGCGTCTGGATCTGCAGGCGGCCGCATGAATTCCTGCCCCGCGGTTGCGTGAACATGTGGGAAACCACGCCTTGCCGCGCAAGAAGCGGCATGTACAGCGCACCGCGGGGCGGTTTTGTTACTGCTGTCACAGGGAACAAGATCACGCCCTTGGCTGCGTGGCACCCTGCTGAGGTGACCCGGTAGCGTGAGCCCGATTCACAAGGTCCCCCATTAGTAGGAGTCCCGGTGACGCAGAGTGGACAGGGCGAGCCCGCGCGCGAAGGCATCGTGCTGCCCTCCGACGGTGGCGAGCCGCTGCTGCCGGGTATGACGGGCGGACCCGTCCCCGCAGCACAGCCGCCCGCCCCGGCCGCCGCGCCGCCCGAGGGCCAGTCCTGGGGCCAGCCGTGGGGCCCCGGCCACCAGCAGGGCCCGCAGCCCCAGCAGCCCGGCCAGGGCTGGCCGCAGGCGGCCGGCCAGGAGTGGGCCGCTCCGGAGCAGCTCCCGGCCGCCTGGAGCGCCCAGTCGCACGCGGCCCAGTCGCAGGCCGCCCAGCCGCATGCCCGGCCCCACACCGACCAGCCCCAGCCCCAGGCCCCCGGCGCCGGTCCGCTCCCGCCGGAGGGAGCGCCCGCCCCGTCGTACGGCGGCGGCTACGAGCAGTCGTACGGCTACGGCGCTCCGGGCGCCGCGCTGCCGCCCGCCGTCCCGCAGGGGGGCCACGGCGGCTACGGCGGTGCGCTGCCGCCCGCCGACGAGGGCGCCACCCAGTTCCTTCCGCCAGTGCCGCCCGCGCCGGTGGGCGAGGGCGCCACGCAGTACATACCGCCGGTGCCGGCGGCCTCCGAGGGGGCCACCCAGCTCATACCGCCGGTGGGCCCCGGGGCGCTGCCGCCCGAGATGTCCCACGAGCAGACCACCTACCTCGGCGGCCCGCCCGCCCCCGCGGCGCACTCCGACGCCGACGCCACGCAGTACATCGCGCCGTACCCGGCCGCCGGCCCGCAGGACGGCGGCGCCGACCGGCAACCGCCCGCCGAGTTCGACAACCTCTTCCGCAGCGCGCCCGGCGGCGAGCCCCCGGCCGCGTCCACGGCCCAGCTGCCGCGCTTCCAGCAGCAGCCCCAGAACGGCGCCTACCAGCAGCCGCCGGCGTACACCCCGCCCCCGGCGTCCTACGACCACGACGACGACGGCGGCCGCGGCGGCCGGGGCGGCAGGTCGAAGGTGCCGCTGATCGCGGCCGTCGGGATCGGCATCGCCGTGCTCGGCATCGGCGCCGGGGCCCTGTTCAGCGGGGGCGGCGGGGGCTCCGGCGACGCCGACAAGACGGTGGCCGCGTCCGCCCCGGCCTCCGACGGTTCCTCGTCGGCCGCGGCCGACCCCGCGAAGGCGCAGGCCGTCGCCCTGGACAAGCTGCTCGCCGACAGCGGCAGCAGCCGGGCCTCGGTGATCAACGCCGTCGCCCAGGTCAAGCAGTGCAAGAACCTCGACGGCTCCGCATCCGACCTGCGCAACGCCGCCCAGCAGCGCGCCGACCTGGTCACCCGGCTGTCGAAGCTGTCCGTCGACAAGCTGCCGGACAACGCCGAGCTGACCGCCTCCCTCACCAAGGCCTGGCAGGCCTCCGCGAACGCCGACAACCACTACGCGGCCTGGGCCGACCAGGCGAAGGGCAAGCACGGCTGCCGCAAGGGCCAGGCCCGCACCACCGGTCAGACCGCCGCCGGCAACCGGGAGAGCGGCACCGCCAGCAGCCAGAAGGTGAAGGCGGCAGCGCTGTGGAACACGATCGCGAGCAAGTACGGACTGACCCAGCGGCAGCCGACCCAGCTGTGACCACGGCCGGCCGGCGCGCGCGGGTGCGCGTGCCGGTCAGCTCAGGTCGGCGTTCTCCAGGATCTTGGTCATGTCCAGGGCCTGCTTGTTCGCCGACTGCAGCAGGCCGCTCTTGACCGTCTGGACGTTCACGTCGGCGTTGACCAGCCGGGCGAAGCCGGCCGCGGCCAGCTTGCCCTGGTAGGGCCAGGACAGGGACGGGGTGAGGCCGCCGGTGGAGACCTTCAGGCCGTCGTTGAGGGTGTGCCGCACGCTGTCGGCGCTGACCTCGCCGTCGCCGATCTTCTCCAGCGCGGCGGTGAGGACCTGGTAGGCGATCCAGGTGGTCTGCACGCCGGCGTCGGCCGGGTCGATCCGGTTGTCGCCGAAGGCCTCCTTGTTGATGACCTTCTTCATCTCGTCCCAGCGCGAGTCCGAGGCCACCGGGTACCAGCCGGTGATGTACGACCCCTCGTACGGACCGCCCGCGCCGCCGGTGGAGTTGATCACCGTCTGGTCGACGCTGCCGACCTCGGCGGCCGTCTTCACGGCCGGGCGGCCCTGGCGGGCCCGCTGGAAGCTGTCCATGAAGGTGGCCGTGTGGTCGCCGAGCTCGGGTACCACGCAGCCGGTCTTCCCCGAGTCCGAGCTGGCGCTCTGCAGCGCCTTCTGCGACTGCTGGTCGTACTCGGTGAGGTCCTCGGCCGCGAGCTGGTCGATCGCCTTGGCGTGGCCGGCCGCCTGCAGGCCCGAGTCGAGCAGCTGGGGCAGCTGGTCGCCGGCGATGCTGTCCGGGCGGACCAGGGTGACGGGGCCGCAGGTGTCGGCCAGGGCCTCCCCGAGCCCGGCCAGCAGGGTGAGCGAGCCGCCGTTGACCGGGTAGGAGACGGGGCTGGTGAACTCCTCGTTCGACGCGCCGTAGCCGCCTATGTAGGGGATGGCCGCGCCCTCCAGCGGGGCGAAGTAGGAGTCGCCGAACTGGCTGTAGGAGCCGACCACGGCGACGACGTTCTCGTCGACCGCGCGCTGGGCGCAGTTCGCGGCGCCCACGCTGGAGTTGTGGTCGTTGCAGGTGACGAGCTTGAGCTTGTGGCCGTGGATGCCGCCCTGGGAGTTGACCCACTTGATGTAGGCGGAGGCCATGGCGGGCATGCCGGGCTTGTTGGTGGCGCTGGTTCCCTGCGGCGCCCAGGTCATGACCTTGAGGGAGTCGTCCGTCGAGGCCGACAGTCCCGGGACGACGCCGCAGCCGGCCGCGAGTGAGGCACAGGCCGTCATGGCCACGACGGAGAGAGCGGTGGCTCTGACGCGCCGGTGGGCCGCGGAAGGGATGCTGCTGGGGGTGGTGCTCGAGGTGGGGCGCCTGCCGGTCATGGACACGCACGATTCCGCCACATCGCTAACCCGGAAGTGACCCATGGTCAACGAGGGGTGACGTACAGGTGAATTACGGGGGTGTTGTTAAAGGTGTGTGACGAGGAACGTACGATCGACGACCGTGCAAGGTTCGGAGAACTCTTCCCGTCGCGGCCGTCGCTCCTCCACCATGGGCGGCATGCCACTCAACGACATGCCGTGGTGGCGCTGGCGCAGCAATGTGCGCTCCGCGCTGCACATGCTCTCCGACCCGGACTTCCAGCGGAACGTCTGGCTGGCCGGGCAGGAGGGGTACGGGGACGTGACCGACGCGGTCTACCGGCTGGTCGAGGACACCTGGCTGGACAACTGGTCCGCGGAGAAATACGTCGGGACGATATTCCGCGACTCGCAGGAGGCGGCGCTCGTCGACACCGCCGTGCTGCGGGTGCTGCGGATCATGCACCAGGTGGGGCCGGACGCGCAGGTCTCCGCGTACCTCGACCACCAGGGGTGGCCGGACGCGGTCCGGGCCGCCCGGGACGCGCACATACGCCTGGCGGCGAGCGACGGCGACGATCCGGACGTCCCGCCGCGCAGCCTCGACGTGCTGCGGATCATGACCCGGGCCGCCTGAGCCGCCGGTCCGCGTGGCGGACAGGGACCGCCGGGGCGGGCGGGGCATGAGATTCTGTGGTGCATGACCGATCAGTCCACCCGAGCCCAGGCCGCCCCGGCCGACCAGTACGTCCTCACCCTCTCGTGTCCGGACAAAAAGGGCATCGTGCACGCCGTGTCGAGCTATCTGTTCATGACCGGCTGCAACATCGAGGACAGCCAGCAGTTCGGGGACCACGACACGGGTCTGTTCTTCATGCGCGTGCACTTCTCGGCCGACGCGCCGGTGACGGTCGACAAGCTGCGGGCGAGCTTCGCGGCGATCGGTGACTCCTTCCACATGGACTGGCAGATCAACCGGGCCGACGAGCGGATGCGCATCGTCCTCATGGTCAGCAAGTTCGGCCACTGCCTCAACGACCTGCTCTTCCGCGCCCGTATCGGCGCCCTGCCGGTGGACATCGCGGCCGTGGTCTCCAACCACACCGACTTCGCGGAGCTGGTGGACTCGTACCACATCCCCTTCCATCACATCCCGGTGACGAAGGAGACGAAGGCCGACGCCGAGGCCCACCTGCTCGACCTCGTCCGCGAGGAGAACGTCGAACTGGTGGTGCTGGCGCGCTACATGCAGGTCCTCTCGGACGACCTGTGCAAGCAGCTGAGCGGCCGGATCATCAACATCCACCACTCGTTCCTGCCGAGCTTCAAGGGTGCGAAGCCGTACCACCAGGCGCACGCGCGGGGCGTGAAGCTGATCGGTGCGACGGCGCACTACGTCACGGCGGACCTGGACGAGGGCCCGATCATCGAGCAGGAGGTCGAACGGGTCGGCCACGACGTCACCCCCGACCAGCTGGTCGCGATCGGCCGCGACGTGGAGTGCCAGGCGCTGGCGCGCGCGGTGAAGTGGCATGCGGAGCGCCGCATCCTCCTCAACGGCCGACGGACGGTCGTTTTCGCCTGACGGCACTTTCCGGGCAGGGGGTTGGGCGGCGCCCGAGGGGCGGAAGGTTCCGTCGTCCGCGACCGCGGGCGCACGTTCGCGCAGTTCCCCGCGCCCCTAAAAGAAGGGGAGCTGCAGTGCGCCCCTTCAGGGGCGCGGGGAACTGCGCGACCAGCCACGGACTACCCGCGGTCGCCGGACGACGGAACCCCCCCCGCCCCCTGGGCGAATGCCTCTACATCCGGCTCAGGCTCGCGGCGGCGAAGAGCACGTCCCTGATCGCGGCCCGGTCGCCGAGTTGCCCCGCGGCGGCGTCCTCCGGCGGCACATGTCCCGCGGCCAGCCGGCAGAACTCCACGTCGTCCAGCGCCACGTGCGCCACCTCGAACTCCGCCGAGCCCACCGCCCCGGGCGAGTCCAGCGGGATCAGCCACTCGCCGCCGCCGTGGCCCTCGATCTCAAGCCGCAGGCTGCGGCCGGGCCGTCCCGCAGGGACCAGGTGGGGGGTCTGGCCGGGCGACGCCAGCCCCGCCCGTCGGCGCTCGGCCAGCACCACGGGCAGCATCCGGGCCGCGAGGTCGATCATCCGGTGCAGGTGCCTGGGGGCCGGCGGCCCGTAGGGATAGTCCACGGCCTCCGCGATGTCCTCCGCGTGCACCCAGCACTCGAAGGCCCGGTCCAGCATCGCGTCGTGCAACGGCAGTTCGAAGTCGCCGTACGACACCCCCAGGCGCCCGGCGCCGCCGCCGGTGAAGGAGACGGTCTGCACCAGCCGGTGGCTCTGCTCCCGCCAGGGCACCCGCACCGCACGCGTCGGCGGGAAGTGCGAGGCCTGCCAGAACGCCTCGGTACGGGCGGCCGGGCCCTGTGCGCGGGACTCCCCGAGCGGGTCGTCCAGGCCCAGCGCCGTCGCCACCAGCCCGTCCACGGTCAGCAGATGCGCGATCACGCCGGCGACCGTCGTACGGCGGGACGCCGCCGCCTCGCCGTCGAACCAGCGCAGCCGCACGGGCGTGTGCCACTCCGCGTCGCCGATGTCCTGGAGCAGGGCGTCCAGGCGGGCGGTCTCCGCGTCGTAGGGCGCCGCCCAGGCGGGAATCGGGATCCTGGCCGGCCGGCGGTCCAGACAGGCCTCCAGGACCCGGGTGCGCAGGCCGGGGTCGAGGTCCAGGCTCTCCGGCTGGTGCAGCAGGCCGACCGCCTCGCGCAGCCGCCGCGCCTCGTCCGCACAGGCCCCGCAGTCCCCGAGGTGGGCCTCGACGGCGAGGGACTCCGCCGTCGAGCACGCGGCCAGCGCCCACGCGCCGAGCATCGACTTCAGGACGTCGTGCGACAGCTCCAGCGGTACGGGCGGCGGGCCGGCGGTCTCGGGCAGCGGCTGCCCGCCGTCCTCGACGGAGCTGCGGGGCGGCGGTATGCGCGGCGGCCGGCCGAAGTCGCCGCCGCCGTCCCGGGGCACGTCACCGTCCCCGGAGCCGGTGCCGTCGTGCGCCCCGGAGAAATCGGCGCCGGTCACCGCCCACCTCCGTATCCGGGAGGCGTCCCGGCGTCGTGCGCGGTGGACAGCAGTTGCAGGCCCAGGCGCAGCCGGCGGCGGGCCTCGTCCTCGGTGACGCCGAGGTCCACCGCGGTCTGCCGGTAGTCGCGGCGCTGGAAGTAGGCGAGTTCCAGGGCGGCGCGCAGCGGGGTCGGCATGGAGTGCACGATGTAGTCCGCGCGGGCCGCGACGGAAGCCCGCCGCACCTTGTGCTCCAACTCCTCCGCGGCCTGCGGGGAGCCGCTGTCGCCGGGGGCGAGCGCGGCGGTCTCGGTGGCCCTCAGGCGCTGCACGGCGAGCCGGTGGGCCAGCGCGGCGAGCCAGGAGCGCAACGGCCCCTGCCGGGGGTCGTAGGCGTCGGGGTGCTCCCAGACGTGGGCGAAGACCTCGCGGGTTATGCCGTCGGCGGCCCGCTCGTCCCCGAGGACGCGGTGCGCGAGCCCGTGCACGAGCGAGGCGAAGCGGTCGTACAGCTCACCGAGGGCGGCCGCCTCGCCGCGGGCGAGCCGCTGCTGCATCTTGCGGTCCCAGCGGGGCGGTACGTCCTTCTTCGCCATACGGCCCCCTCCCCGTGCCCGTGTCCAGCGTGTCTCCACCGTCACCTCGAATGTAGTCGGCACGTCCGGCAACGCACGCCCCTTTATGGCAATGCGCGCCCCCTGACGGACCGCAGGTGGTAGTAGGCGCTTCCGGTACTCCTCCACTGTTCGGCTCTCACGCGCGTCTCCGGCCAAACCTTCTGTTTCTGATCGAACAGGACCGACCGTGACCGAAACAAGACCCTTCCCGATCGGTGCTCGTTTGTCATCCGGGGTTTCGGGGAACGGCCGCTGGGCAGCCGCGCGACAAGAAGCGTAGGAACACGCTCCGTTTCCGGGCGGTTCCGGAGATCCGGCGAGCGGAGGGCTGAGCCGTGGCTTTCAAGGTGACCGACGTCGAACAGGGCGAGTGGGCCGTGCTCGGGGTGTCGGGCGAACTGGACCTGGTGACCTCGCCGGTGCTGCGCCAGCGGGTGCACGACGCGGTCGCCGAGGGCCACCACAGCCTGGTCCTCGACCTGTCCGACGTCTTCTTCTGCGACTCCAGCGGGGTCGGCGTCCTCATCGCCGCCCGCCGCCTGATCCGCTCCTGCCGGGGCCGCCTGCGGCTGATACTGCCCGCCCACGGCGCGAGTGACGGTTCTCACGTCAACCGGGTCCTCGGCGCCCTCGGCGTACGACGGCTCTTCGACGTCTACGCCGACATCGACAGCGCGACCACCGACGAGGAGGACCCGCTGTCGGCTTAGCCCGCCCTGCACGCAACAGGGAGAAAAACCACGATCGTGATCGGGTACGCTGTGCGTCGTACGCAGCGAGAACCAACCGTGTACATCGTGTTGAGCGAGAACCAAGCCAACACAAACACCACTTGACTTTGCTATACAGACCGGGCGGGTTCCATCCCGGTTGGTGTTGAGGGAGTAAGACCTTTCGGGTCGCTGACCTGCGAGGCTTCCTGAGCCAGGAATTCCCCGGCGTCCGCTGGGGGAGGGTTCAAGTAAGGCGGCCCGAACAGACATGGTCAGCACCGAGTACGAGCGACGGATCGCCGCCCGGTTCGCAACCTTCGACCAGGACGGCAACGGCTGGATCGACCGCGAGGACTTCAACTCGGCGGCCAAGGCACTCCTCGCCGAGTTCGGCACCGCTGCCCGCTCCGACAAGGGCCAGGCCCTGTACGCCGGTGCGGAGGCCTTCTGGCAGGGCATGGCCGGCATGGCGGACCGGGACGGCGACCAGCGCATCACCCGCCAGGAGTTCGTGAGCGGCGCGGTCAAGCGGCTGCACGACAACCCCGAGCGGTTCGGCGAGATCGCCCGCCCCTTCCTGCACGCGGCCCTCGCCCTCGCGGACGACGCGGGCACCGGCGCGGCGACCGTCGCCGACACCGCGCGCGTGCTGCGCGTCCTCGGGGTCGCCCCGGACCTCGCGCAGGCGATCGCGTCGGGCCTCGACACCGACGGCGACGGCAACGTGGTGGAGGCCGAGATCGTCCCCGCGTTCGCCCGCTACTTCACGATCCCGGAGTAGCGCTCCCGGGGGCCGGAGCCGGAACCTCGGAGAACCGTTCGCGCAGCTTGTACTTGAGCACCTTGCGCAGCGTCTCGTTGCGCGGCAGGGCGTCCACCACCTCCAGCCGCTCCGGCAGCTTGTGCACCGACAACCCTTCCGCGCGCAGGTACGACACCGCCTCCGGGAGGGTCAGCGCGACCGTGCCCGGCCGCTGTTCGACCACCGCGCAGACCAGTTCCCCGCGCTCCGCGTCCGGCAGTCCGACCACCGCCGCGTCGGCTACCACCGGGTGTGCGGCGAGCAGGTCCTCGATCTCCTTCGCCGAGATGTTCTCGCCCTTGCGGATGATCACGTCCTTGAGCCGCCCGGTGAGGACGAGATGGCCGGTCCCGGTCACCCGGCCCAGGTCGCCGGTGCGCAGGAAGCCCTCCTCGTCGAAGGCTGCGGCGGACTGCGCCGGATCCAGGTACCCCTGGCACACCGCCTCGCCGCGCAGCCGCACCTCGCCGCCCTCCGCGATCCGTATCTCCATGCCCTCGGGAGGCTTCCCCTCGGTCGTCGCCAGGTTCTCCGCGGTGTCGTCCGGCGCCCCCATCGTGATCATCGGCACCTCGGTCATGCCGTACCCGTGCGTCAGCTGCACGCCCATCTCGCGCACCACCGCGTGGTAGACCTCCGGCGGCTTGGGCGCCCCGCCGCCGGCCAGCAGCCGCAGCGAGGGGATCACCGGCACCCCCGGCTGCTTGCGCTGCTCGGCCAGGAACATCGAGTAGAACGCCGTCGACCCGCCCGCCACCGTCACCCCGTGCCTGCGGTACTCCGGCAGTGCGTCCGGCAGCGCGAACTGCTCGAACATCACCGCCGGGAAGCCGTACAGCAGCAGCATCACCGTGTAGTCGGGGCCGGCGATGTGCGCGTACGGGAACGCCATGGAGCCCACGTCGTCCGCGGTGAGCCGCAGCGCGTGCGCGAGACACGAACCGCCCGCGATGAGCGAACGGTCCGTGTGCAGAACGCCCTTGGGGTCGGAGGTGGTTCCCGAGGTCCAGTAGATCCACCGGACGGAGGTGCCCTCGGCGGGCGGGGCGGGCAGCACGGCCGGATCGCCGTCGGGCAGGTCGTCGTACGCCTCGAAGATCCCCTTCGCGCCCAGCCGCCGCGCCATCTCCGTGTGGTCGAAGCCGCGCCACACGCCCGGTACCGCGAAGAACTCGGCCCTGGACTCGCGCAGCGCGAAGCCGACCTCGCGGTCCCGGTAGAAGGGGATGACGGGCGACTGCACGGCGCCGAGCCTGGCCAGCGCGAAGGACAGCACAGCCGTCTCGATCCGGGTCGGCAACTGCCAGGCGACCACCGTGCCGGGGCGCACGCCCATGCCGTGGAGCCCGGCCGCGACGCGCTCGGCACGCGCGCGCAGCCCGCCGAAGGAGAGGGCACGGTCGCCCTGGAGGAACACCGGCCGGTCGGGAGTGAGTCCGGCACGGCGGGCGACCAGGTCCCAGAGGGTGCGGGAGGTACTCAACTCGTGTGCGGTGGCGTTCATGGCGTCCCCCTGCCCAGCGGAACCTTGTATCTGACGAGTCGTCAGATCGTAGGTCCTGCTGCCTTGTCGGTCCAGGGGCGCGGGGCTAGCCTGCGATGTCTGACGCAGTCTGACGCACCATCAGCTCCGTGGGGGTGTCTGCCGGTGGACCTGTCGTACACGCCCGAGGAGGAGGACTTCCGGGCGCGGCTGCGGGAGTGGCTCGCCAAGGCGCTGCCCGGCCTCCCGCCGAAGCCGCGACCCGAGGACTGGCCGGGCCGCCGCGCCTACGACCTCGGCTGGCAGCGCACGCTCTACGACGCCGGGTACGCCGACGTCCACTGGGACGCCTCCCCGACCACCCGGCTGATCTTCCTGGAGGAGACCGAGAAGGCCGGCGCGCCCTATGTGGGCGCCAACTTCGTCGGTCTGCTGCACGCGGGCCCCACCATCGCCGCCGAGGGCACCGAGGCGCAGCGGGCCCGCTGGCTGGCGCCGATCCTGCGTGGCGACGAGGTGTGGTGCCAGGGCTTCAGCGAACCCGATGCCGGCTCCGACCTGGCGGCGCTGCGCACGCGCGCGTGGCGCGACGGCGACGACTACGTGGTGAGCGGATCCAAGATCTGGACCTCGCACGCGGAGGTCGCCGACTGGTGCGAACTGCTGGTGCGCACGGACCCGGAGGCGCCCAGGCATCGGGGCATCACCTGGCTGGCCATGCCCATGGACGCGCCGGGCATCACCGTGCGGCCGCTGCGCACGCTCGCCGGGTCCGCCGAGTTCGCCGAGGTGTTCCTCGACGAGGTGCGGGTGCCCGCGGCCAACCGGGTGGGCGCCGAGAACGACGGCTGGCGCGTCACCATGGTGACCCTCTCCTTCGAGCGCGGCACCGCCTTCGTCGGCGAGGTCGTCGCCTGCCGCCGGGTCCTGGGCGACCTCGCCCGCGTGGCGCGCGAGAACGGCACCTGGGACGACTCGGAACTGCGCCGTCGCCTCGGCCGCCTGAACGCCGAGTTCCGGGCGCTGTGGCGGCTCACCCAGTGGAACGTCAGCGAGGCGGAGGGCAGGGGCGTGCCGGGCGTCGGCGGCTCGGTCTTCAAGCTGCGCTACTCGCACGCGCGGCAGGAGCTGTACGACGCGGCGGCCGCCGTGCTCGGCCCCGACGCGCTCGACCTGGACCGGGCGTGGGTCCTCGACCGGCTCTCCTCGCTCTCGTACACCATCGCGGCCGGGACCTCGCAGATCCAGCGGAACATCGTGGCCGAGCGGATCCTCGGGCTGCCGAAGGGGCGGTGAACGGACGTGCGCTTTCGACTGACCCGTGACCAGGAGGCGGTGCGGGAGGGCATGCGGGAGCTGCTCGGGCGCCGGTTCGACGGCGCGGCGCTGCGGGCGGCCGCCGACGGACCCGGGCGTCTCGACCGGGGCCTGTGGCGGGAGCTGGGGGCCGCCGGGTTCTTCGCGCTGCGGCTGCCGGAGGCCGACGGCGGGGTCGGACTCGGGCTGCCCGAGGCCGTGTTGGTGTTCGAGGAGGCGGGGCGGGCGCTGCTGCCGGGACCGCTGGTGGCCACCCACCTCGCGGCGGCCGACGTGCCCGGTGCGGCCGCCGGGGAGGCCGTGGTGGCCCGCGTGGACGGCGGCCTGGTGGAGTGGCTGGCCGACGCGGACGCCGTGACGGGGGACGCGTCGGGGGCCGTACCCGTGCGCTCGGTTGACCCGTTGACGCCCCTGCACCGGGTCCCGGGGCCGGCCTCGGGGGCCCCCGACCCGGTCGCCGTGCTGCTCACCGCCGCCGAGCAGCTCGGCACGGCCATGCGCGTGTGCGAGCTGGCCGTGCAACACGCCCGCACGCGCGTGCAGTTCGGCCGGCCCGTCGGGGCGTTCCAGGCGGTCAAGCACCTGTGCGCCGAGATGCTGGTGCGCGCCGAGACCGCGCGGGCGGCCGTCTACGCCGCCGCCGTCACCTCCGACCCCGTGGACATCGCGGCGGCCCGGCTGCTCGCCGACGAGGCCGCCGTGCGCGGCGCCCGGGACTGCCTCCAGGTGCACGGCGGGATGGGCTTCACGTGGGAGTCGGAGGTGCATCTGCATCTGAAACGGACATGGGTACGGGCGCAGCGTGGTGGAGTGAATACGGAGAGTGAGGAATTGCTCGCCGCGGAGTTGCTCGGTTGAGCGTTCGAAACGGCCCTGGCCTGCGGAATCATGGGTTCGAGCGACCCGGATGTCGCGGATTGTGGCATACCGGAATCACTGAGCGTTGATACCGGGTTGTGTCCAACGCGTGACTCGTCACGGCCTGGAGTCGGCTGTCCCCTCGGGTACCTTCTGTGGGATGCGAGTGGTTCCGAGGACGAGCCATGCCGGCGGAGCCGTCGAAGCGGCCCCGCCGCTCGGGGTGCGTACCGCCACTCGCAGGGCGGTAAGGGCTTGCGCCCCCGCTTGTTCGACTCCCCGTCGCGAGCGTCGCACAGTATGCCGTGGGCGTACTCCTTCGCGCTGGAATATGCCCGAAGCGCTTGTTGGGGTGACTGTACGTCAACCATGCTGTCTCGTAAGGGAATCACGTTCCGTGACCCTTGCTCTGGCCGTTGTTCTGGCCATGCAGAAAATGGCTACGATCGTGGCCCTCGCCGTCCTTGTCGTCGCGGCACTCGTCGCGGCGCTCGCTCGGTGCGGGTTCATGTGTCCGCCGGTTCGGATGGTGTGAGCGGTGCAGGTGCTTCAAGTGCAGCTGGAGATCCGGCCTGACCCCACGGAGGTCGGGCGGGCCAGAAGGTGGGCCCGCTCGCGCCTCGCCGGGTCCGGTATAGCGGCGGACGAGCCGCTGGCCGAGACGCTGATCCTGCTCGTCTCCGAGCTGGTCACCAACGCCGTGGTGCACACCGGCTGTCCGGCCGTGCTGCGGCTCTCGCTGCCGGGTGCGGACCGCGGGGGCGCCGACGAGTCGGTCACCGTGCGGCTGGAGGTCGCCGACGCCAGCGACCGTGCGCCCGTGCCGCGGTGCGCCGACGGCGACGCGACCGGCGGCCGGGGCCTCGCCCTCGTCGACGGGCTCGCCGACCGCTGGGGCTGGAGCCCCGAAGGCGCCGGCAAGCGCATCTGGTGCGAACTCGACCGCTGTTCGGAAACCCGGCAGGGCGCGGCGGTGGCGTACGGCGGCGGTCTGGCCTCGTACGAAGGGCTGGCCTTCGAGGCGGTGTGATCCCGGTGTGCGGCCATGCGCCGGGGTTTGCATCCGTGCGCGCCCATCGCGAACCGGGGCATAAGTCGTAAAACCCCGTGCGGGTGTTGACGCCTTGTGACCGTTTGCTCACGCTTGAGGTCTGCGATTCGCCGCGAGGGGACGGCGAGGGTCTGGGTGACGGACGTCCTCGCCGAGTGTGGGTCGAGCCGGACGGCGGCGCGCGGGACCGGGCTCGGGGCGGGCCGGTGCGCGCAGCCGTCCGGATTCAGGGGGGAATGGGGGAGGGCCGGTGTCACGCCCCCTCGGGCGTGACACCGGCTTCCGGACGGGCGCCGTTCAGAGGACGGCCACGGGGGCGACCGGAGTGCCCGTCGCCCCGACGAACGGCTCGGGCATCGCCGACAGCAGGAACGCGTACCGGCCGGTTTCTCCACAGGCTGTGGACAACTCTTCGAGGTTCCAGTTCTGCCCCTGCAGCATCCCCATCTCGACCAGGTCCAGGGCGTGCACGGGCAGCCACAGGTCCTCGATCTCGGGCGGGAAGATCTCGAACGTCAGGGTGTCGTTCGCGACGGCGGCCACGTCGCGCGCGTGGAACCACTCCGGGGCGTGCACCGAGAGGCCCGGCGACGGATAGCCGTACGCGTGCTTGTCCCCGGCGAGGTACACCTGCACCTGTCCGGTCCGGACGAGCACGATGTCGCCGCCGCGCACGGTCGTCCCGGCGAACTCCTCGGCGGCGTCGAGGTCGTCCGGGGTGACCGCGTGGCCGCCCGCCAGCCGGTCCACGCCACGCGCGCGTGCCACGTCCAGCAGCACCCCGCGCGAGACGATGTGCCGCGCCGTCGAGATCCCGCTGAACTCCGCGCCGCCGTGCGCGGTCACGGTGTGCGCCGGGCGGCCGTTGTACAGCTTGCCCGAGTGCGAGACGTGGGTGAGCGCGTCCCAGTGGGTGCCGGCCTGCAGTCCCATGGTCACGGCGTCGTCGTTGCACGCGACGGTCCCCGGGCCGAACAGTTCCTGGTTGATCTGCACCATGGCGTGCAGCGGGTTGATCCGCCCGGGGATCATCCCGGTCTGCACGCCGTCCTGCTGGAGCGGCAGGGCGAGCGGGACGCGCCGCCCGGTCCGGACCGTCGCCGCCGCCTCCCGCACCACCTCGTCGGTGATCAGGTTCAGCGTGCCGATCTCGTCGTCGGCGCCCCAGCGCCCCCAGTTGTTGACGCGCTTGGCGATGTCGTGGAACGCGGGATGAGATGACGGCGCTGGCATCTGGGTCCTCCCCGGGGCTTGTGTCCGCACATCCGACGCGCCATAAAATCTAACGGTCCGTCAGAAACCGCGGGAAGGGGCCGGGCGTGGGGAACTTCTTGGCAGGCAAGGTCGTCGCCGTGACGGGTGCGGGGCGCGGTATCGGACGGGCGGTGGCGCTGGCGGCGGCGGCCGAGGGGGCGAAGGTCGTCGTGAACGACTACGGCGTCTCGGTCGACGGCGCCTCGCCCACCAGCGAGGTCGCCGAGGCCGTCGTCAAGGAGATCGAGGCGGCGGGCGGGGACGCGGTCGCGGTGGCCGACGACATCTCCACGATGGCCGGCGGGCAGCGGGTGGTGGACACGGCGCTGTCGTCGTACGGCCGGCTCGACGGGGTCGTGTGCGTGGCGGGGATCCTGCGCGAGCGGATGCTGTTCAACATGGCCGAGGAGGAGTGGGACCCGGTGGTCGCCACCCACCTCAAGGGCACGTTCACGGTGTTCCGGGCGGCGTCGGCGGTGATGCGGGGGCAGCGCGCCGGCACGCTGATCGGCTTCACCAGCGGCAACCACCAGGGCTCGGTCTCGCAGGCCAACTACAGCGCGGCGAAGGGCGGGATCATCTCGCTGGTGCGGAGCGCGGCGCTCGGCCTGCACAAGTACGGGGTGACCGCGAACGCGGTGGCGCCGGTGGCCCGGACCCGGATGTCGGCGGGCGTGCCGATGGAGCTGGCCGAGATCGGCGAGCCGGAGGACGTGGCCGCGTTCGTGGTCTACCTGCTGTCCGACGCGGCGCGGGACGCGGGGGTCACCGGGCAGGTCTACACGGTCGCCGGACCGAAGATCGCGGTGTGGGCCCAGCCGAGGGAGCTGCGGGCCGCGTACGCCGACGGGGGCTCCTGGACCCCGGAACGGATCGCGGAGGCGCTGCCCGGGAGCGTGGGCACGGATCCGATGCCGATGCTGGCACGACTGGCGGCGATGGAGGCGGCCGCGCGAACGGGAAGCCGGCCGAACGCCTAGTGGGCAGGGGGTGCGGTACGTGTGCGGGTGCGGCGCCGTCGTGGCTGTTCGCGCAGTTCCTCCCCCAGCCTTCGGCCGGGGGTACCCCCAGCGCCCCTGAGGGGGGTGTGCGGTGGGTGCGCGGGTGCGGCGCCGCGGGGGGGGTGTTCGCGCAGTTCCCCGCGCCCCTGGGGCGGCTGTCCACGCCTGCGTTCGCAGTCCCCGTCCGCCAGGTCATCAGTCCCCACATCCCGTCGGCACCCTTCCCCTCTCCGCCGCGACGGCGATCAGCCACCGCGGTGGTCACCGGCGGTTTTCGTTCGGGCCGTAGTCCCCACGCATCTCTGGAGGTCACCGTGGATTTCGGCGCAGTGCCGGAGGACGAGGTGTTTCGCAGTGAAGTCCGGACCTGGCTGGGTGCGCATGCCGAGTCCGGGGTGGACCGGCGTAGTTGGGAGCGCACCCTCGGGGCCGACGGGTGGATCGGGCTGGGGTGGGCGGAGGGCGGGTACGGGAACCGGACCGCGACGCTCACCCAGCAGGTCGCCTGGGCCGAGGAGTACGCGCGGTCGGCCGCGCCGCCCCGCTCCGGGCACATCGGGGAGAACCTGCTCGCCCCGACGCTCATCGCGCACGGCAGCAGTGAGCAGAAGGCGCGCTTTCTGCCGGCCGTCGCCGCCGGGGAGGAGCTGTGGTGCCAGGGGTACAGCGAACCCGGCGCGGGCTCCGACCTCGCCGGCGTGCGGACCGTGGCGGTGCGGGAGGGGGACGGCTACCGCATCACCGGGCAGAAGATCTGGACCTCGCTCGCGCACGAGGCCGACTGGTGTTTCGTGCTGGCACGGTCCGAGGCGGGCTCGCGGCGCCATCACGGGCTGAGCTTCCTGCTCGTGCCCATGGACCAGCCGGGCCGCATCGAGGTCCGCCCGATCCGGCAGATGACCGGCACCAGCGACTTCAACGAGGTCTTCTTCGACGGCGCGCACGCGCGCGTGGAGCACGTCGTCGGAGGCGAGGGCAACGGGTGGCGCGTCGCGATGAGCCTGCTCGGGTTCGAGCGCGGGGTGTCCACGCTCGCCCAGCAGATCGGTTTCGCACAGGAGTTGGGGCGGGTGGTGCGGGACGCCGTGGAGAACGGGGCCGCCGACGATCCCGTCGTACGGGAGCGGCTGGTGCGGCAGTGGGCCGAGCTGCGGGTGATGCGGTGGAACGCCCTGCGGACGCTGGGGAACTCGGCCGCGGAGCCCGGCGCGCCCAGTGTGGCCAAGCTGCTGTGGGGCGGCTGGCACCAGCGGCTCGGCGAACTCGCGGTGCTGGTGCGGGGCGCGGCCGCGAGCGTCGGCCCGGCCGGCTGGTCGGCCGCCGCACCGTACGAACTGGACGCCGCCCAGCACCTGTTCCTCTTCTCCCGGGCCGACACCGTCTACGGCGGCTCGGACCAGGTCCAGCGCACCATCATCGCCGAGCGGGTGCTCGGTCTGCCGAGGGAACCGAAGGGGGTCGAGTCGTGATGCGTGGGGTCGTGTTCGACGGCAAGCAGGTGCAGGTAGTCGACGATCTGGAGGTGCGGGAGCCGGGGCCCGGTGAGGTGCTGGTCGCGGTGTCGGCGGCCGGGCTCTGCCACAGCGATCTGTCGGTGGTGGACGGGACCATACCCTTCCCCGTTCCTGTGGTGCTGGGCCATGAGGGTGCCGGCGTGGTGGAGGCCGTGGGTGTGGGCGTCACCCATGTGGCGCCGGGGGACCATGTCGCCCTGTCCACGCTCGCCAACTGCGGTGCCTGCGCCGACTGCGACCGGGGCCGGCCCACCATGTGCCGCAAGGCGATAGGGCGCCCGCAGAAGCCGTTCACGCGTGGCGGCCGGGCCGTGTACCAGTTCGCGTGCAACTCGGCCTTCGCGGAACGGACGGTCGTCAAGGCCGTGCAGGCGGTACGGATCCCGAAGGACATCCCCCTGACGTCGGCCGCCCTCATCGGGTGCGGGGTGCTGACCGGTGTGGGCGCCGTCCTGAACCGCGCCCGGGTCGACCGCGGCGACACCGTGCTGGTCATCGGCACCGGCGGGATCGGCCTGAACGTCATCCAGGGCGCGCGGATCGCGGGCGCGTTGCGGATCGTGGCCGTGGACGCCAACCCGGCCAAGGAGGAGGTGGCCCGGCAGTTCGGCGCGACCGACTTCCTGACCTCGACGGAGGCGGTGAAGGACCTGCTGCCGACCGGGGTGGACCACGCCTTCGAGTGCGTCGGCAGGGTCGAGTTGGTCCGGCAGGCCGTCGACCTCCTCGACCGCCACGGCCAGGCCGTCCTCCTCGGCACGCCCGCCGCCACCGCCGAGGCGTCCTTCGTCGTCGCCTCGATGTTCCTCGACAAGTCCATCCTGGGCTGCCGGTACGGCTCCTCGCGCCCGCAGCACGACATCGCCCTCTACGCGGGCCTGTACCGCCAAGGAAGCCTGCTGCTCGACGAGCTGGTGACCGAGACGTACCCGGTCGAGGACTTCGAGAAGGCGCGGGCGGACGCGGAGGCGGGGCGGGTGGCCCGGGGGGTGCTCACCTTCCGGTGAGCGCGCACGGGGTTTTCCACAGCCCTGGGGAAAACCTCTCGGCGTTGTCGGTCCCGCACCCTACCGTCGTCCCATGACCTACCGTGACGTCGCGTCCAAGCAGGTCCTGGTCTGGGCCGGGACCGCCGTGGGGGCCCGGATGCCGGTCGCCATGGCGCCGTTGGCCCTGGTTTTCCTGGTGCGGGAGCGGGCCGGCGGCTACTCGCTGGGCGCGCTGCTCGCGGCGGCCTATGTGGTCGGCGAGATCGTGGGGGCGCCCGTGCTCGGAATGCGGCTGCGTCCGGAGCGGGTGCGGGTGCAGCTGGCCGTGGGGCTCGCGGTCGGGGCCGCCGGGTTCGCGGGGCTCGGTGGCTTCCCGGACGCGCCGCCGGCCGTCCTCGCCGCCTTCGCGTGGGTCGCCGGTGCCGCGCCGGCCGCTGCCACCGGGGGCCTGCGCACGCTGCTCACCGCGCTGGTCCCGGAGCACGCGGCGGCGCAGGCGCTGTCCGTCGAGTCGATGCTGACGTCCGCCGTGTGGGCCGTCTCCCCGGCCGCGGTGGCCGGCCTGGCCCTCGGTGCCGCCCCCGCCACCCCGCTGCGGCTCGCGGCCGCGCTCATGGCCGCGTCGGCGGCCGGGCTGTGGCTCCTTCCGGCGGCCTGGGGCACGGCCGGGCGGACGGCCGCGCCCCTCGTGCGCGTGCTGGCCGGCGCCTGGCCGGTGTACGTCACGGGCGCGGCCAGCCTGACCCTGCTCGGGCTGTCCGAACTCGTGCTGCCCGCCCTGCTCGAACAGCGCGGAATCGACGTCGGCTGGTCGGGTCCGCTGCTGACCGGGATGGCGGTCGGCGGCGGGCTCGGCGCGTTCCTGCACGGCCTGCGCGCCTGGCCGGGACGGCTGCGCACCCGCAGCGTGCTGCTGATGGCCGGCACGGCGTTCTGCGTGACGATCGCGGCGCTCGTACCGCGCGCCGCGGGGATCGCGGCCGTGCTCGTCCTCGGCGGCATGTTCCAGTCGGCCGCGATGCTCACCCGCAACCTGTCGCTGCGCGAGGTGCTCCCGCCGAGTGCCCTGGCCGCCGGGTACGCGGTCATGTACGCGGCCGCCGGCGCCGGTTACGCGGTGACCGGTTCCCTCGCCGGGGCGCTGCTGCGGGTGGTGGCGCCGTCCACGGCCGTGCTGGCCGGGGTCGGCGTGACGCTGGTGCTCAGCGCGGTCGGCTGGTGGGGCGAGGCGCGGCGGGCCCGGAGGTCAGCCCGGGGCGCCGACGACGCCGGGGCTGTCGGGGCTGCCGGGGTCGCCCGTCCCGGTGCGGAAGGTACGGCGATAGGCGGTCGGGGTGACGCCGAGCGCTGCCTGTAGGTGCTGGCGCATCGACTGGGCGGTGCCGAAGCCGGCGTCGCGGGCCACCTGGTCGACGGAGAGGCCGCTGGACTCCAGGAGGTGGCGGGCGCGTTCGACGCGCTGCCGGGTGAGCCACTGACCGGGGCTGACGCCGGTCTCCTCGCGGAAGCGGCGGGTGAAGGTCCGTACCGACATGGCCTCCTGCTCGGCCATGTCGCGCAGCTGGATGGGCTCGTGGAGGCGGCCGAGGGCCCAGGCGCGGGCTGCGGTGGTGGTGGCGACCTGGGGGTCGGGGACCGGGCGGTGGATGTACTGGGCCTGGCCGCCGTCCCGGTGCGGGGGGACGACCGTACGGCGGGCCACCTCGTTGGCGACGGCCGTGCCGTGGTCGCGTCGGACCATGTGCAGGCACAGGTCGATGCCGGCGGCCACCCCGGCGGAGGTGAGGATGTCGCCGTCGTCGATGAAGAGGACGTCCGCGTCCACCTCCAGCTGCGGGAACAGCTGCTGGAGATGGTCCGCCTCGGCCCAGTGCGTGGTCGCCGGACGGCCGTCGAGGTAGCCGGCGGCGGCCAGGACGTAGACGCCGGTGCAGATGGAGGCGAGCCGGGTGCCGGGGCGGATGTGGGCGAGGGCGGCGGCCAGCTCGGGGGTGAGGACGCCCTTCTCGAAGACCGGGCCCAGCTCGTACGACGCCGGGATGATCACCGTGTCGGCGGTGGCCAGCGTCTCGGGGCCGTTGGGCACGTGGATCGCGAAGTCGGCGTCGGTCTCGACCGGGCCGGGCGGGCGGACCGAGCAGGTCACGACCTCGTACAGATGGCGGCCCCGGGCGTCCTTGGGACGGCCGAAGATGCGGTGCGGGATGCCCAGCTCGAAGGGGAGCAGGCCGTCGAGGGCGAGGACGACGACGCGGTGCGGGCGGAAGCCGGGGTTACTGCTCATGGCCCGATCCTAGCGAATGCTGTCCTCCGGGCCACTCGATGGAGTGAACCCGTCGGCCGGATATTTGTGGCGTGACCCAGACAACCGAAGCCGCAGCAGCCCGCCAGGACGCGAAGCCGACCCGCTCGCCGCGCATCCACCGCGCCTGGTTCGTCGCCGCCGTCACCTTCGTCACGATCATCGGCGCGGCCGCCTTCCGCTCCCTGCCCGGCCTGCTCATCGACCCCCTGCACGCGGAGTTCGGCTGGTCGCGCGGCACCATCGGCGCGGCCGTCTCCGTCAACCTCGCGCTGTACGGGCTCACCGCGCCCTTCGCGGCCGCCCTGATGGACCGTTTCGGCATACGGCGGGTGGTGGCCGTCGCCCTGACCGTCATCGCGATCGGCTCGGGCCTGACCGTGTGGATGACGGCGGCCTGGCAGCTGATGCTCTGCTGGGGCCTGCTGGTCGGCCTCGGCTCCGGCTCCATGGCCCTCGCCTTCGCGGCCACGGTCACCAACCGCTGGTTCACCACCCGGCGCGGCCTGGTCAGCGGCATCCTGACCGCCGCCTCCGCCTCGGGACAGCTGATCTTCCTGCCGCTGCTGTCCTGGATGGTCGAGACGCACGACTGGCGCCCGGCCGCCGTCACCGTCGCCCTCGCCGCACTCGCGGTCGTCCCCTTCGTCTGGCTGCTGCTGCGCGACCACCCGGCCGACGTGGGCCAGAAGCCGTACGGCGCCACCGAGTTCGTACCGAAGCCGGCACCGGTCACCGGGGCGGCCCGCAGGACCCTCGGCGTGCTGTCCTCCGCCGTCCGCACCGGCCCCTTCTGGCTGCTCGCCGGCACCTTCGCGATCTGCGGGGCGTCCACCAACGGCCTGATCCAGACCCACTTCGTGCCCGCCGCCCACGACCACGGCCTGCCGGTCACCACGGCGGCCTCGCTGCTCGCGGTCATCGGCGTGTTCGACGTCGTCGGCACGATCGCCTCCGGCTGGTTCACCGACCGCTTCGAACCGCGCCGCCTGCTCGCCGTCTACTACGCCCTGCGCGGCGTCTCCCTGCTCTTCCTGCCGATGCTGCTGGGCCCGGCGGTCCACCCCTCGATGGTCTTCTTCATCATCTTCTACGGCCTCGACTGGGTTGCCACCGTCCCGCCCACCCTGGCCCTGTGCCGGGAGCAGTACGGCGAGGACAGCGCCATCGTCTTCGGCTGGGTCCTCGCCTCCCACCAGGTCGGCGCGGCCCTCGTCGCCTACCTCGGCGGCGTCGCCCGCGACGTCTTCGGCACCTACGACATGGTCTGGTACGCCTCCGGCGCCCTGTGCGCGGCGGCGGCCCTGATGGCCCTGGTGATCCGGCGGCGGCCGGTGGCCGCGGTGGGGGGACTTGGCGCCGTGGTGGCCTAGGCCAGGCGCTCCGCCGGAAGCGCTGCGGCGCGCCGTCTGCCGTCTGCGGCGCCGTCGTGGCTGGTCGGGGGGGGGGGAAACCCCGGCGCCCCTTCGGGGCGCGTTGCGAACCGCAGCGGACTTCGCCGGCCCCGCGCGGCGCCCCGGTCCCGTCCCGCGCTCCGGTGGCGGGGCGGGAGCCCGGCGCCGTTGTGGAAGGATCGTCGGGTGAACGTGCATCGCCCAGCCGGCGCGGGCAGCGCCGACGGTGACCTGCGGGGTGTTCTTCAGCGCTTCGACGTGGGCGTCGTGGTGCGCAGGATGGAGGCCGGTTTCGGTCGGCTCCCCGCCTACACCGACTTCCAGTGGCCGGTGGACCGGGCCGCGGTGGTGCGCTGGAACGTCGACCTCGTCCTGCGCTGGCTGGTCAACGGCTCGCCGCCGGACGACTACCTCCGGTCCGAGCTGCACGAGTTCCTGCGCGCCCGCGCGATATCCGGGCAGCCGATCGAGGACAGCATCCTGGTCTACCGCCGCGGCGCGCGCATGTTCTGGGAGGCGCTGCTGGATCTGGCGACGGACGACGACCGGGCGCTGCTGCTCGCTCGTTCGGAGACCGTCTGGGGCTGTCTGGAGGACTACCTCGACCTGGTCGTGGAGGTGTTCGCACGGGCTTACGCGGACCAGGAGGACGCGCCGTCCACGGCCGGTGACCGGCGCGCCCGTACCCTGTTCGACCGGCTGTGCGCCCAGCTGCCCGTCACGATCGAGGACCGGGACCGGGCCGCCCGGCTCGGCTTCGACCTGGTGGAGCCGTACCGGCCGTTCACCGCGCGGCTCGCCGGGGCATCGGTTGCCGCGCACGCCGATCTCGCGTTCCGGCTGCGTGCGGCGGGGGCGCTGGCCTTCACCGAGGGGCTCCGGGTCACCGGGCTGACACCGCCCGGATTCGGCTGGACGGTGTTCCTCGAAGACCCGCGGCTGCTGCTGGCCGAGGACGAGCCGCTGGCCCGCGGCCGGCTCGGAGCGGCGGCCGACGGGCTGCGTGCACTGATCGCCATCGGGGCCAGGTCCGGGCGCCGGGGCCGGGTGCGCGCCGACGACCACCTGCCCGAACTGCTGCTCGCCGACGCCCCGGAGATCGCCGACCGGATGGTCCGGCGGGTCTTCGGGCCGCTGGAGCGTGCCGACGCCGTGGACCTGGCGGCCACTCTGCGCTGCCTCGCCGCCCACGGCTTCGACAGCACGGCGGCCGCGGCCGCGCTGCCGGTGCACCGCAACACGCTGCTGTACCGGGTGGGCCGGATCGAGAAGCTGACCGGCCTGTCTCTCAGGGATCAGCGGGACCGCACCCTCGTCCTGCTCGCGGTCACCTGGGAGGCGCTCGGCACGGACCTGGGGCCGGCCGGCCCCGACAGCCCCTAGGCCGTCCGCACGGTGTCCCGCAGCCGGCGGGCCAGGCCCAGCTGCATGGCGCCGAGCATGATCATCCAGAGGCCGGCCAGGAACGCCAGCGTCAGCAGCGACAGCTGCGGCCAGGTCAGCAGCATCAGGCCGGCGAGGACACCGAGCAGGCCGATGAAGACGTTCCAGCCGCGTCCGGGCAGACCGGGACGGTCCAGCGCCACGAACACGGCCGTGAAACCGTCGACCATCCAGTAGATGCCGAGCAACAGCCCGAGCGCGAGCACCGTGATCAGCACATGCCGCAGGCTGTACAGCCCGAGCAGCAGACTGACCACGCCGAGAACTCCCGTCAGGGCGCGGGCGGTGTCCCCTGCGCCCAGGCTCACCGATCCCACCAGGCGGAACACCCCGGTGGCGACCAGCTGTACGCCGAAGACGACCGCGAGCACGACCAGTGTCGGGCCGGGCCAGGCCACGGCGACGACGCCGGAGCCGATCGAGACCAGCCCGAAGAGCAGGTGCCATGTCCAGGAACGGCCCAGGCGGGCCAGGGGGCTCTTGTGCATGCGGCGAAGTTATCGGCGCTCCCGGTGGGCGGTTTTCCAAAAACCGGGCGCGGATTCGTGCCCGGGCACAAGGCGTCAGGGCGTTCAATGACGGCAGAACACCAGTACGGGAGGGGAGTCTGTGTCCGAGATTGATCCGCGCCGGAGGCCGGTCGGGACTCCGGAGGCGACTCTCCGGCGGCTGCCGGCCGGGACGCCCCCCGGACGTGTCCGGGAAGCCGCTTCGCGTGGCGCCCGGCCGCCGGCGGCCCACCGGCCCCGGCCCCGGGCCTGGTCCCGGCCGTCGCTGCCCGGGGTGCACGGCGTATGAGCGTCTCCGCCGACTGGGAGAGCTTCGCCGTGATGACCGGAGGAGCCAGCGCCGCCCTCACCGGGCTGCTGTTCGTCGCGGTGTCCGTGGACGCCCGCCGGATCGCCCGGCACCCGGGCCTGCGGGCGGGCGCGGCGCAGACCCTGGTGCTGTTCATCGCGCCGCTGCTCATGGCGACCGTCCTGCTCGTGCCCGGCCAGCCCGACCGGGTGCTGGGCGCCGAGCTCATCGCCATGGGGATCGGCGCCAGCCTGAGCCTGCTGGCCATCGGGCGGAACAAGCGCGAGTCGGCCGTCGACGACGGGCGGCTGACCGACATCTTCGACCGCCGGGACACCAACGTGGTCGTCATGCTGCTGTTCGTGGCGGCCGGGGTCCTGCTGGCCTTCGGCCACGACGCCGGCCTCTACCTGCTGCTGCCGGCCTCCGCCGTGGCGTTCGTCAGCGGGGTGCTGAACGCGTGGCGCTTCCTGCTCCCGCCGCCCGACGCACGCCCGCGGCGTGGACCGGACCGCTGATCACCGGGGCCGACGGTGAACGCAGCCTCCGGCCGCACAGGCCGCCACACGAGCCGGGGCACGCCGGACCGCATCGAGCCCTCCGGAAGGTGACGCGCATGTACGCCATGCCCCGCGCCGACGCCTGCTCCGCGGCGGCCGGTCGGCTGCGCAGCGTACTCCACGGCCTGGACCTCGACCTGATGGCGCATCAGGTCGCCCGCGGCCTGGCAGATGCGCCGACCGGCCGGATACCCGGCCATGGCTGCCGGGCCGGGTCCCGGGAGGACATGATCCGCCGCAGCGTCGAACTGATCAGGAACTGGCTGCTGAGCGGGCAGGAACCCGGCGGGGACACGCTGTCGGAACTCTACGAGGCGGCGCGCGCGGCGGCCAGGCACGGACTCCTCGCCGAGGACGCCTTCCGTGCCTGCTCCGGGGCGGCACGCGCGGTGTGCAGCGCGCTGCTGGAGCTCAGCCCGGCCGAGGACAGGGTATGGCTGATGCCGCAGCTGGACGTGGCGTGGGCGTTCCTGGACATCGCCCTGACGACCGTGCGGAGGGCGTTCGCCGACCAGCGGGAGCTTCCGTCCGCCGACGGCAACTCCCGTGCGGCGGCGCTGTTCGCCCGGATCTGCACCCGGTCGGCGACGACCGTCGAGGACCTGGACCGCGCGGAACGGCTGGGCTTCGATCTCGCCGGCCCGTACTGCCCTTTCGTGACGGCGCTCGACGGTGGTTCGGCCGCCGCCCATGCCGGCCTGGCGGCGCGTCTGCGGACCGCGGGGGCGCTGGCCTGCGCGGAGGGGCACCGCGTGGCCGGCCTGACCCGGCCGGGGTTCGACTGGACGGACTTCCTCGCCGACAGCGCGCTGGTCCTCGCCGCCGAGTCGGCCACCGGCCGCGCGGCACTCGCGGAAACGGTCGGCACCCTGCACGACCTGGTCACCCTGGGGAGCAGGGCGGGGCGCCGGGGACGGATCCGCCTCGACGACTTCCTGACGGAGGTCATGCTCGCGAACTCCCCTCAGCTCGCCGACGGCGTCATGCGGCGCGTACTGGGCCGGCTCGATGCCGAGGATCCCTCCGGAACGCTGTCGCAGACACTGACGTGCCTGGTCGCGCACGGTTTCAACCGGACGGCGGCCGCGGCAGCCCTCCCGGCCCACCGCAACACCTTGCTCTACCGGATCAACCGGATCGAGAAGCTGTCCGGCCTCGACCTCGACCGGCATGCCCACCGGGAGCTGGCCCGGCTGGCGGTCGTCCGGGCGGAGACGACAGGCGCGCGCACCGAGCCTCGCTCCGCGTGACCGGCCGCCCGCCCGCACCGTCCGGCCCCGCGCCGGTTACGGGGAACCCCCCTGTACCCGGGCGCCGTCATGGCGCCCAACGGCGGGCCGACTTCTTGTCCCCGTGCACAACCAGGCAGGTGCCACGCTGGCCGGGCGGCAGGGTCCGGCGCAGCCGGGATTCCCGCCCTGCCGGCACCCGTACCGCGATGGAGGAGATGCGGGCATGACGACGGCCCCGGACACGATCGTCCTGATACACGGCCTGTGGATGACGCCGCTCGCCTGGGAGCACTGGGTGACCCGGTACGAGGAGCGCGGATTCACCGTGCTGACGCCCGGCTACCCGGGGATCGAGCCCGGGGAGGCCGGGGTCGCGGCGCTCCGGAAGGACGCCTCCGCGATCGCCGGCGTCGGGGTCCGCGAAGTGCTGGACCATCTCGCCGGCCTCATTCAGGAGTTGGACACTCCGCCGATCATCATGGGGCACTCGTTCGGCGGGACCTTCGCCCAGCTGCTGGTGGGTGCCGGGCTCGGGGCGGCGGGGGTGTCGCTCGACGGCGCAGCGGTCAAGGGCGTGAATGCGATGCCCCTGTCCGAGCTCCGTTCGGTGCTGCCGGTCCTGAAGGACCCGGCGAACGTGCACCGGGCCGTCCCGCTGACGGCCGAGCAGTTCCACTACGCGTTCACCAACACCCTGGACGAGGATGCCTCGCGGCGCGCCTACGACCGCTACGCGGTGCCGACGCCGGCCCGCATCCTCTTCCAGGGCGGTCTCGCGGCCGTCACCCGCCACGCGGCCACCACCTTCGACTTCGCCGACGACGACCGGGCGCCGCTGCTGTTCGTCTCCGGTGGCAGCGACCACATCCTGCCCCCCGTCGTCCAGCGGCAGAACTACGAGAAGAACGTCAAGCACTCGGCGGCGATCACCGCGCACACCGTGTTCGAGGGGCGTGACCACTTCACCTGCGGCGAGCCCGGGTGGGAGGCGGTGGCCGACTTCGCCCTCGACTGGGCGCTGGACCCGCGCCCCGGAGTCCTCGACTCCGCGACCGGCGACCCGGTGTGACCGGCCGACCTCCGAGAACGGAAGGTGTGCAATGTCCAGGACAGTGGCCGACGGCCTGTGGGAAATGCTGGTCAGCGCCGGGGTGCGACGCTGCTACGGGATCGTGGGCGACGCGCTCAACCCGGTGATCGACGCGCTGCGCCGCAACGGCCAGGTCGACTTCGTGCATGTGCGCAACGAGGAGTTCGGCGTCTTCGCCGCCGTCGCGGAGGCACGGCTGACGGGGCAGCCCGTCGTGGTCTGCGGGACGGCGGGACCGGGGGTCGTACACCTGGTCAACGGCATGCTGGACGCCCGCAAGGAGCGGGTGCCCGTCATCGTCCTGGCCGGCGACACCGAGACCGGCCTGCTGGACAGCGAGACCGTCGAGGAGCTCAACCCGTACCGCTTCTTCGCCACCTCGGCGGTGTACGTGGCCCGGCTGGTCAACCCCGCGCAGCTCCGCCACGTCGTGACCTCGGCGGTCACGGCCGCGGTGGCCCGGGGCGGACCCGCGGTCGTGTCCCTGCCCGGTGACGTCGCGGCGGCGAGCGCGCCGAAGGAACGCTACGAGATCCGGCTGCCCCGGCCGGTCCGTGCACCGGCCGGGGCGGAGGACCTCGCCGCCATGGCCGAGCTGATCAACGAGGCCGGTACCGTGGCGGTCTTCGGCGGCTACGGCTGCGAGGGTGCGCATGCGGAAGTGACCGCGCTGGCCGGGAAGTTGAGTGCCCCGGTCGGCTACTCGCTCAAGGGCAAGCAGTTCCTGGAGCACGACAACGCGAACGCGGTCGGCATGACCGGGCTGCTCGGCTACGGCGGCTGCCATCACGCACTGCACCACGCGGACGTCGTGCTGATGCTCGGTACCGACTTCCCGTTCACCGAGTTCCTGCCGCACGGGAAGACCAGGATCATCCAGGTCGACCACGAACCGGAGCGCCTCGGCAGGCGCGCCCCGGTCGACCTGGCCGTGGCCGGTGACGTGCGGGCGACCGTGGACGCGCTCCTGCCGCTGGTCGAGCCGAAGTCCGACGGCGGCCTCCTCGCCCGCTGCGTGGAGGAGACGGAACGGTTCCACCGCAGGATGCGGCACTACACGGAGAAAGGGCCGCGCATCAGGCCGATCCGGCCCGAGTACGTCGCCACCGTCCTCAGCGACCTCGCCGACGAGGACGCCCTGTTCTTCGCGGACACCGGCACCCCCGTGATCTGGGCCGCCCGCCACATCAGGTACGGGCCGCGGCGCCGGCTGCTGGGATCGTTCTCGTGGGCGTCGATGGCCACCGCGTCGCCCGGCGCGTTCGGTGCGCAGCTCGCCTTCCCCGGACGGCAGACGATCGCGCTGTGCGGCGACGGCGGGTTCACCATGCTCGCGCTCGGCGACCTGCTCACCGAGGTGCAGCGCCGGCTTCCGGTCGTGCACATCGTGCTGAACAACAGCGGCCTGGAGTTCGTCAGGATCGAGCAGCAGGAGGCCGGCTTCGTGCCGTACGGGACCGACTTCGCGACCCCGGACTTCGCCGCCGTCGCCGAGGCGATGGGCGCCAGGGGCATCCGCATCGAAGACCCCGGCGAGGTGGCGGACGGGCTCGCGGCCGCGCTGGCCCACACCGGGGGTCCGGTCGTCGTCGACGTCCTCGTCGACCCCTACGCGCTCGCGATCCCGGCCCGGGTGCCCGCCAGGACCGCCACGGGGTTCACCCTGAGCGCGGCACGGCAGGTCTTCGCCGGCCGCCTGGACGACGTCGTCGACACCGCCACGCACAACGCCCGGCTCGCCTGACCGGCCGATACGACAAGGAGACCGATATGACCGGCCCCTCCGCAGCGGAGGACAACGCGTGGTGACAGAGACAGCGGGCTCCCCGCCCGGCCCCCGGCCCGACTGGCGCGAGATCTACCACGGAGGCTCACCCGAGGCCGAGGAGAGACACTTCCACGACCTTGCCGCCGTCATCGTGGACGTCCAGCGGGCCAACCGGCGAAAATCCGGCTCGCAGGTCTCCCGCCGCACCTTCCACGCCAAGATCGTCGTCGGTGTGGACAACGCCGAACTCGCCTTCCGGGGCGATCTCCCCGCCGCTCTGTGCGCAGGCGACTTCACCCCCGGCGCCCGGTTCCCGGTGACCGTCCGGCTGTCCAACGCGAGTGGCGTCGTCCGCGCCGACAGCAGCCCGGATCTCCGTGGCGCGGCCCTGAAGATCAGGCTGCCCGGCGGGAGGGAGCACGACCTGCTCATGACCAGCTACCCGGTCTCCCACGCCCGCGACGCCACCCAGTTCGTCGAGATCGCCAGGATCGGCGCCGGACCCAGGCCCCTTGTGCTGCCCCGCATGCTGCTGAAGTTCGGCCCGTCGGAGACCGCACGCATCCTCGGCAACCTGAGGAAGGCCAACCGCCCGTCACCAGGCCTGGCGCAGGAGTCGTACTGGAGCCGGGGGGCCGTCCTGTGGGGCGACGCGGGTCCCGTACGGTTCCGCCTCAGCCCCCTCGGCGGTTCGGCTCCTGCTGCCGGGCCGCCGGCGGATCCGGCCGACGGACTGCGGACCCGCTTCGCGGCCGGGCTGAGCGGCGCCCCCGTCCGGTTCGCCCTGGACGTCCAGAAGTTCGTCGACGAGCGGCTCACCCCGATCGAGGACGGCGCGGTGCAGTGGCAGGAACGCGACTCGCCCTGGCTCGGCGTGGCCACGCTGACCATCCCGGCGCAGGACCTGCTCGGCGCGGCGGGCCAGGCCGTCCGCGACCACGTCGACACCCTCGCCTTCAACCCCTGGCACGCCCCGGCGGAGTTCCGGCCGCTCGGCAACCTCAACCGGGCCCGCCGCACGGTCTACGCGGCCAGCGCCCGGGAATGGCAGGCGGGATAGCCGGTCGCACGCGGGAGAAGGCTCAGAGGAACCGCCCCCGGTGGAACAGCAGCGGCGCCCGGTCCGGGTCCTCGCCCGTCCCCAGGGCGGTCACCCGGCCGACCACGATCAGGTGGTCGCCGCCCGTGTGGACCGCGTGGACCGCGCAGTCGATCCAGGCGGCGGCGCCGGTCAGCCGGGGGGAGCCGGAGACCGGGGCCGCGTCGTGGGCGACGCCGGCGAACTTGTCCGCGCCGCTCACCGCGAAGGCGCGGCACAGCTCGCCCTGGCCCGCGCCGAGGACGTTGACGCAGAAGACGCCGGCGCGCGCGATGCGCGGCCAGGTGGCCGACGTACGGCCGACCATGAAGCAGACCAGGGGCGGGTCGAGGGAGAGGGAGGAGAAGGACTGGCAGGCGAAACCGGCCGGGGCGGACTCGCCCTCGGCGGCCGGTGCGGTGATCACGGTCACCCCGGTCGCGAAGGTGCCGAGCACGCGCCGGAACTCCGTCTGCTCGACCGGCGCCCGCTCGTCCGCGTGCACGCACCGCAACTCCGGGCGCGGCAGCGCCTCCACGGGCCCCGCCGCGGGAACCGACCTCAGATAGCGGACGGCAGCCGCGGCCGCCCCTGCGTGTCCCATCACCTCTTCATTGAAAGTGACGGGGCGTCAGATGGGAAGGGGCAGGGGCCCGGTATCGCCGTCATCGGCCCTGGAAATCGGGGCTCCTGCGCTCCACGAAGGCCCGCACCCCGTCCTGGGCGTCCCGGGTCGTCATGTTGATCTCCTGGGCCGCGGCCTCGGCGGCGAAGGCCGACGCCCGGTCGGTGTCCAGGGACGCGTTGACCAGCTGCTTGGTCAGAGCCAGGGCACGGGTGGGGCCGGTGGCCAGGCGGACCGCCCAGTCGCGGGCCGTCTTGGGCAGGTCGGCGTCCGGTACGACCCGGTTGACCAGGCCGAGCCGTTCGGCCTCCGGCGCGGAGAGCGCGTCGCCGAAGAACATCAGCTCCTTCGCGCGGTGCGGGCCGATCAGGCGGGGGAGCAGGTAGGCGCCGCCGCCGTCGGGGACCAGGCCGCGCCGCACGAACACCTCGATGAAACGCGCCGATTCGGCGGCCAGGACCAGGTCGCAGGCGAGCGCGAGGTGCGCGCCCAGACCGGCGGCGGTGCCGTTGACGGCCGCGATCACCGGCTTCTCGCAGTCGAGGACGGCGGCGACGAGCCGTTGGGCGCCGAGCCGGATGGTGCGGGCCACGTCACCCGGCACGCGCTCGGCCGTGCCGCCGCTGCCGCGCAGGTCGGCGCCCGCGCAGAAACCGCGGCCGGTGCCGGTGACGACCACCGCGCCGATCCCCGGGTCCGCCGAGGCCTCGCCGAGGAGGTGGATGACGTGGTCGCGCTGGTCGGGGGTGAGGGCGTTGAGCGCGTCGGGGCGGTCGAGGGTGAGGTGGGCCACCCGTTCCGCCGTCACGTACCGGACGGTGTCCATCAGCGGCACACCGCCAGCGCGTCCAGCGCCACCGCGCCCTGGCCCTGCTCCAGCACCATCAGCGGGTTGATGTCGAGCTCGGCGAGCTGGTCGCCGAGTTCCAGGGCCATCCGCTGGACCCGGAGGATCACCTCGACGAGGGCTTCGAGATCGGCCGGCGGCCGGCCCCGGACCCCGTCCAGCAGGGGCCGCCCGCGCAGCTCCGCGAGCATGTCCCGGGCCTGGTCCTCGCCGAACGGCGGAACCCGTACGGCGGCGTCGTGCAGGACCTCCACCAGGACCCCGCCGAGCCCCACGGTCACCGTCGGCCCGAACAGGTCGTCGTGGGTGACCCCGACGACCATCTCCACGCCTCGCTCCACCATCTGGCAGACCAGTACGCCGTCGAGGGCGACCCCCTCGTAGCGGGCGATGTCCGTCAGGTCGCGGTACGCGTCCCGCACCTGGCTGGCCGAGGTCAGGCCGATCTTCACCAGGCCCAGCTCCGTCTTGTGGGCGATCTGGCCGCCGGACGCCTTCATCACCACCGGGTAGCCGACCAGTCCGGCCGCGCGCACGGCCGCCGCCGCGCTGGTCACCAGCTGCTCGCGCGGCACCCGGATGCCGTACGCGCGCAGCAGCTGCTTCGCCGCGTGCTCGCTCAGCTGCTGGCCCGGCCGCATCAGCGCGAGCGCCTTGCGGTAGGAGGGGGACGGGGTGCGCGGCGCCTCGTCGAAGGGGGAGCGGTAGTCGCTCACGAAGCGGTGGTGGTCGAGGTAGGCGCGGACGGCGGTGAGGCAGTTGCCGACCGTGCGGAAGGTGGCCACCCGGGAGGAGCCGAGCAGGACCTCGCGGTAGGCGGGCTCGGTGCCGACCGGCGAGCCCCACACCACGCACACCAGCTTGTCGCTCGCCTCGGCCGCGTCGACCAGGTCCCGGACCAGCTTGTCGCTGAGCGGCGGGAAGGGCCCGGTGATCGGGCAGACCAGCACCCCGACCTCCGGGTCGGCGAGGATCGCGTCGATGATCTTCCGGCCGCGCCAGTCGCCCACCGGGTGCCCGCCGTTGTCGACCGGGTTGGCCACGCTCAGGTACTCCGGTATCCACTGGTGCAGCTCGGCCTGCCGGGCCTCGGACAGCACCGGCAGCTTCAGTCCCAGGCCGGCGGCCAGGTCGGCGACGTGCGCACCGGTGCCGCCCGAGATCGAGTAGACGACCACCCCGTCGGCGCGCGGCGCCCGCGCCCGGGCCAGCAGGGCGGCGGTGTCCTGGAGTTCGTCGAGGCCGTCGACGCGGATCACGCCGTACTGGCGCAGCGCCGCGTCGACCACGTCGTCCGCGCCGGTCAGCTTGCCGGTGTGGGAGGCGGCGGTGCGGGCGCCGGCCTCGGTGCGGCCGACCTTCACGGCGACCACCGGCACCCGGCGGCGGGCCGCGCGGTCGGCGGCGAGCAGGAAGGCGCGGCCGTCCTTGAGACCCTCGACGTAGCAGGCTATGGCGCCGACCTCGGGGCGTTCGGCGAAGTAGGAGATGAAGTCGGCGGTCTCCAGGTCGGCCTCGTTGCCGGTCGGCGCCCAGTGCGAGAGCCGGATGCCGAGTTCCTGGGCGGCGAAGACGGGCCGGCCCTGGTGTCCCGACTGGGTGATCAGCGCGATCGCCGGGCCGTCCAGGTCGTCGCGGAACCGCTCGAAGGCGTTCAGGTTGGTGTTCGGGCCGAGCAGCCGTAGCCCGGAGCGCCGTACGGCCGCCGCCAGGCGGGTCTGCGCCGCCGCGCCCTCCTCGCCGGTCTCGGCGAACCCGGAGGCGAAGGCCACGGCGAACCGCACCTTCGCCTCGGCCAGTTCCTCGATCACCGGCAGCGGGTCGGCCACCAGCAGCACGGCGAGGTCGACCTGCTCGGGCAGGTCGGCGACGGAGGGCACGCAGTCGATGCCGAAGACCGACGGCCGGGTCGGATGCACCGGGTGCACCCGGGCCCCGACCCGCCCGGCCCAGTCGAGGAGCTGCCGGGTGATGCCGGTGTTGGGCCGCCCCTCGGCGTCCGAGGCGCCGATCACGGCGACGGACTCGGGGCGGAAGAACCTGTCCAGATCCGGTACGTCCGCGTACAGCGGCCGTCCGCTGACGTCCAGCGCGTCCGCGTCGCCCGAGTCGGCCGTACGGCCGTGGACGGCGGGACCGGGACGCTGCTCACCGCAGGCGATGACCCGGGCCCGGCGGGAGTCGGTGGTGAGGGTGCCGTGGGTTGATCCAAGCATCGTTCCGCCCGCTCCTGTGTGACAGCACAATTACCTGACGCAGTGTCAGATTACTGAACTGACGCTGCGTCAGGAACTGGTCTGCACGCAAAGTTGAGCGTCGAAGCAGCTCTTCTTCTCAGCCGAGGGCGGCCAGCACCTCCTTCGCCACCCGCTCGCCCGACCGCACCGCCCCGTCCATGTACCCGGTCCAGAACGTCGACGTCTCCGTCCCGGCCCAGTGGATCCCGCCCGCCGGCTCGCGCAGCGCGGCCCCGTACCCGGTCAGCACCCCGGGCGGCGCGTAGGCCACCGGGCCGCCCCGCGAGAAGCCCTCATTGTCCCAGCGTTGCAGCACGAAGGAGGTGGGGGATTTGGCCTTGTCCCCGAAGTAGTTGGCGTAGTCGGCCAGCACGGCGGCCCTGACGTCGGTCTCGGCCGCCGCGTCGTGCGCCCACCTTGGTGGAGCGCTCCTCAGGGTGCCCGTCCGGCTGACCGACAGAGCCGGTGAATGGGAACAACTGCCCCATTGGTCACTGGTCGTGGTGATCGCCGGACGAATGGCGATCGAACGTGCGGTAGTCGCACTACGGTCCGGTGTCATGAAGTTGGTGGTGCAGGTGAAATTGCTGCCGACGCCCGAGCAGGCGTCGGCCCTTGAGGCGACCCTGCGTGCCTGCAACCGCGCCGCCACCTACGCCTCCCAGGTTGCTTTCGCCCAGGATCTCAAGGACCGCAACGGCCTGCAGAAGGAGGTGTACACAGATCTGAAGGCGACGTTCGGACTGTCGGCGCAGCCGGTGGTGCGGACTGTGAAGAAGGTCGTCGACGCCTACTCAACCCTGAAGGCCAACCTGCTGGCCGGGAACCTGGGCGCACCCACCTCCAAGCGGTACCGCAGGGCAGTCGGCACGCCGGTCGCCTTCCGGCCCCAGGCCGCCCAACCGTTCGATGACCGTTGCCTGTCCTGGCAGTACGACGCCCGCACCGTCTCCATCTGGACAGTAGACGGGCGTTTGAAGGGGATCCGATTCGCCTGCTCGCCCAATCAGCTCAAGACGCTCGTGACCCACCGAAAGGGCGAGAGCGACCTCGTCCGGCGAGGGGGGAAGTGGTACCTGGTCGCCACCTGCGACATGCCCGAGCCGGAGGTGTACGAGCCGGTCGACTGGATCGGGGTCGACCGGGTCATCGTGAACCTGGCGACTACCTCCGACGGCACCAACTACCAGGGCCGCCGTCTGGGCCGCTACCGCCGCTGGCAGGCCCGTAAACGCGTCGAGCTCCAGAGGAAGAACACCCGCTCGGCCACCAGCCGCCTCGCGCGCCGCGCGCAGAAGGAGAAGCGCCATGCCGCCCACGTGAACCACACCATCAGTCAGTAAGGAGATCGTGTCCGTTGCGCAACGCACCGGTCGCGGGATCGCCGTCGAGGATCTCGGCGGGATCCGTGAGCGGGTACGGCTTCGTCGCGACCAGCGGGGCACGCTCTCCTCCTGGCCGTTCCGCCAACTCGGACAGCACCTTGCTTACAAGGCCAAGCGGGCCGGGGTGCCGTTTCTTGAGGTGGACGCGCGCCATACCTCGCAGCGCTGTCCGCGCTGCGGGCACACCGAGCGGGCCAACCGGCCCGACCGGGACCATTTCCGCTGTCGTCGGTGCGGACTCGCTGGTCCGGCCGATGTCGTCGCCGGGGTCAACGTGCGCGATCGCGCACGCTCGGCGTGGGTGCTTGTCACCGCACCCGCACCCTTCCCCTGAAGCAACGAGGGTTGGGTGGATGCGACCCGTGACCGTCCTGTCGTAGGGGGCAGTCGGGAGCGCGACGAGGTGTGAACGACCGAGTGCACAGGCACGGCCGTTCACGACCGAGAAGGTGACGTGCCACGTGCGTCTCCCGTGCTGAGCTGGTGGTTGCAGGTAAGGAGACTGAAGTGTTCTACGCCGTCCAGCGCGTTTGGACTACGCGACCCGCTGCCGCTTGGCGACCGCCCGCGCGATCTTCTCCGCGTCGATGGCCATCTCGCGGATGTTGCCGCTGATGGGGTTGGTGTAGCCGGTGAAGTAGAGGCCGGGGGCGTTCTTCGGGCTGCGCGGGCCGTGGGCGACCGGGCGGCCGCGGTCGTCGAGCACGCCGAGGTGGCCGACCAGGTCCTCCAGGCCGCGGGCGTATCCGGTCGCGGCGATCACCGCGTCGGGGGAGATGCGGGTGCCGTCGGCGAGGGCGACCTCGCCGTCCGCGAAACCGTCGACGGCGGCCACGATCTCGACCTTCCCCCGGCGCACCGCCTCGATGAGCCCGACGTCCAGGACCGGGATGGCGCCCTGCTTCACCCGGCTGTAGAGGCCGCTGTCGGGGCGGGGCAGGCCGTGCGCGGCCAGGTCGGGCACGCTGACCTTGGCCATGGTGCGGGCCAGCCGGTCGACGAAGGCGGTCGGGAGCCGTCGTACCAGGATGGAGTTGTACTGGGCCGCCCAGCCGGCGGTGGAGCGGCGCACGATGTGCGGGACCGTGCGGACCGCCAGCCGCACCCGCGAGGCGCCGCCCTCGGTCAGGTCCACGGCGATCTCGGCGCCGGTGTTGCCCGGGCCGACGACGAGGACGTCCCGGCCGGCGAAGGGCTCGGCGTTCCGGTAGGCGCCGGCGTGCAGGAACTCGCCGCGGAAGCCGTCCCGGCCCGGCCAGTCGGGGATGCGCGGGGTGTGGTTGAAGCCGGTGGCGACCACCACCGCGGAGCCGGTCAGCTCCCGTCCGCCGGAGGCGTGCAGCAGCCAGCCGTCGCCGTCGGGGGAGCGTTCCACGCGGGACACCTCGACGCCGGTGACGATCTCCAGCTCGTGGTGCTCGGCGTACTTCTCCAGGTAGCGCACCACGTCGTCACGGGAGACCCAGCGGCCGAAGCGGCGCGGCACGGGCAGCCCGGGGAGCGCGGACAGGCGCCGGGTGGTGTGGAGGTGGAGGCGGTCGTAGTGGCGGCGCCAGGACGCGCCGACGTCGTCCGACTTCTCCAGGATCACGGCACGGATGCCCCGGACCCGCAGCGCGTACGCGGCGGCGAGCCCTCCGGGGCCTGCGCCGATGACGTAGACGGGCGAAACGGTGGGGGGAAATGCGGCCATGAGCGGGAGCGTAATCACGCTTCACGTTGATGGGTCTCGGTCAAGACCGGAATGGGTTGCGGATTGATCACACCCGTAGGAGAAGTGAGTGGGGCTTGTGACGTAGCCCACCTCATCCGGTGCTCGTGGGGTGGAAATGAGAAAGGCCCGTGACGTCGGGCCCCGGTGCGCTGGGGCCCGACGTCACGGGTGGGCGGTGTCCTTAGACAGACGGGAAAAAGGCCACCGCGTTCGGGGAGGCTATCGCGGCTTCGAGAGCGCCATCACGATGGTGAGAGCTTCTTACTTCCGCGGCGGCCTGTTAATTCCGCTTGCCCTTCTTGTTCTTGCCGTAGCCCGTCACCGTGGCGATCCAGGTGATGAAGTCGCCCGGGTCGGTGTTGGCGCCATGACCCTCGTCCCAGTAGTAGAGGTGGTTGACGTCGTCGCCGAGGTTGTCCAGGCGGGCCGCCAGGTTCGCGGAGATGACGTGCGAGGTGTCGGAGTCGCTGGTGCCGAGGCGGATCCACCAGTGCTTGGAGCGGCGGTCGTTGACCTTCTCCACCAGGTGGTACATCGGGTTCATGAGGTTCAGCTTCTCGGGGATGTCGGCGGCGACCCGCTTGGTGCCGAGTCCGGTGGTGTCATTCTTCGCGCCGTACGCCGTGAAGTGGCGGGTCTCGGTCGTACCCGCTCCGAATTCATTGTTCTCGCCGGCCGACAGGTCGAAGGCGTCGAAGGCCGGGGTGTCCTTCTTGCGGGCGCCGACGTGGGTGAGGAAGTCGTCCCAGCCGAAGGCGGCCCTCCCGCCGGACCAGGTGATGAAGGTGTTCTTCGCCAGGTACGTCTCCCGGTCCGAGTCCGAGAGGGCGGCGAGGTACTTCGTGGCGGACGGCCGCAGGTACTGCTCGACCAGGTAGTCGTCGTAGTTGCGGGCGGTCAGCGGGCCGAAGCCGTCCAGACCGCGCAGCTTCAGGCCCGCCTGGTACTCGGCGAACTGCGCCTTCAGGTCCTTGGAGACGGACTGGTCGACCTGCTTGCCGGTGGAGAGGTCGTTGGTGCCCCAGTTCCACTCGTAGGCGCCGTCGGCGTGCTCCAGGTCGGTGATCGGGCACCAGGCGCCGACCGCGAAGATCGCGTCGGAGGCGTCGGCCGCGCCGAGTTCCTTCAGGTACGTGTCGTAGATCGGGCTGTCGCCGGACGCGCCGAGCAGCGAGGAGAGGGCGCCGCCCGCACTGGTGCCTGCAGAAACGATTCGCTCGACGTCGCCGGGGATCAGGCCCTTGTTCGCCCTGATGTACCGGACGGCGGCCTTGAGGTCGACGATCGCGGCCGGGGCGGTGCCGTAGTACTCGCCGTCGGAGTTCTTGAGGGTACGGCCGCGGGCGCCGGGCTCGATCACGACGTACCCGGCGGCCAGCGCGAGCAGTTGGTTGCCGGCGGTGGCGCCGCCGGTGGCGTTGGTGTTGCCGTTGGCGTTGGAGGCCGTGCTCGCGGAGGAGCTGGGGGCCGCGCCGGTGGGCGCACCGCTCGGCGCGCCGCCGCCCGTCGCGGAACCGCCGCCGCCGACCTCGGTGGCGTCGGCCACGGAGGAGGGCATGTACCCGCCGATGGAGTTGGCGAGCAGGATCGGGGCGTTCGTCGGGTCGACCGCCGTGCCGTCGATCTCGACCGGGGCGCTGACGATCAGGGACTGGTAGGTGGCGTCCACCGGGTTGGCGACGTAGGTGATCGCCTTCCAGAAGTGGTAGGTCACATCGTGCTCGGTGCCCTCGGTGTCCGTGATCGTCGTCGTCAGCTTCGCGTACCCGTCCGGGTCGAACGTCAGGGAGTCCGAGGACGAGGAGGACCTGCTCGACGCCTGCGCGCTGAGGGCGACACCGCCGACTGCCGCGACACCGGCCGTGGCGCCGATCCCCATGACCACGGTCCTGCGCTTGACTGCCCTGTGCTTCACGTTGCTGCCTCTCGTATCGGGCTCCTTGGCCTTGCGGCTGCGAACGTAATCTCGCTCCGACAAAATCGTCAACAATTTCCCGGGATCTCACGGGGGACCCACAGGGTCACGGGAAGCGCACAGGTTTTGCCCATCCGGGACTAGGCTGAGCTCCAGAATCTGACGTAACGTCAGATTCATGGACGCGACGAGTTCCGACGGCATACGCAGCCGGCCCCCGCGGTACGACCGCCCCGAACCGGACGCCTTCACCCGCCCCTACTGGGAGGCGGCGGCCGAGGGCCGGCTGCTGCTCCGCCGCTGCGGCTCCTGCGGCCGGGCCCACCACTACCCCCGGGAGTTCTGCCCGCACTGCTGGAGCGAGGACGTCACCTGGGAGCGGGCCACCGGCCGCGCGACCCTCTACACCTGGTCCGTCGTCCACCGCAACGACCTCCCGCCCTTCGGCGACCGCGTCCCGTACGTGCCCGCCGTGGTCGACCTCGCCGAGGGCCCGCGCATGATGACGGAACTGGTGGCCGCCGACCCTGGGGCCCTGCGCGCCGGGCTGGAACTGGAGGTCGCCTTCCGGGAGGGGGCACCGGTGTTCCGCCCGGCACCGGCGCCGCCGCGCTGAGGCCGGCCGGGCCGTGCGGGGCAACCCGCTGGGTCTCGCCCGGCGCACGCGTTTGAATGGCCCCGTGGCCCTCACCGACGAACAGCCCGCCGCCCGCCGCCCCGACGCCACCCCGCACGGTCACGGTCTGCGGCTCGACCGCTGGGACCCGGACGCGGAGGCGCGGGTCGAGGCGTGGCTGCGGTCCCGTACCGAGCCGGACTTCCGTCGCTGGAACACCCCGCTCACCGTGGTGAGCGACCTCGCGGGTGCCCGCGCGGTCCTGCGCAGGCAGGCGGCGGACGCCACCTGCGAGCCGTTCCGGATCACGGACGCGGAGAGCGGTACGACCCTCGGCCATGTCGGCGTCAACATGATCGACCACACGTTCCGGACCGCCCGGGTCGGCTACTGGGATTCATTCGCAGTGCTCCGGCCTTCAGGCCGGGGGTGAAGCGAATCTTGTGGCTGCGACGCGGAGCGTCGCGGTCTCGTTCCGGCGGAGCCGGGCCTGCGGCGCCGTCGTGGCTGGTCGCGCAGTTCCTACCCCGGCGCCCCTGATGGGACGCCGCTGAATCGGCGCCGCGCTCGCCCGTATGGAATTCCATCTGGCCGTGCCCGAGCTGTTCCACCGGGTCAGGTTCGCCCGGTTGCTCAAGGGCCTCGCGGCCTGAGCGCGGGCGCTCAGAGGCTCACGGGCTCACGGCCACAGCAGTTCCCTGCGCCATCCGCCGTCCGGCTCCGCCACGTACCGGAGGCGGACGTGGCGGCGGTCCGGGTCGCCCTGGAAGAACTCCGCCTCGTCGGGGCGCAGGTGGTAGAGGGTCCAGGTCGGGGACGGGGCGGCCGGGTCGGCGTGGGCGCGTCGCCAGGCCGCCTCCGACTCCGTGCGCAGTTCCTCCAGCGAGGACAGGGGGCTGCTCTGGCGGCCGGTGAGGGCCGCCGCCAGGGCGCCCGTCGAACGGGCGTGCAGGTCGGCCTGGCTCTCCTCCGCGGGAGCCGCGGTGACCGGGCCGCGGAGCCGGACCTGGCGGCCCAGCACCGGCCAGTAGAAGGCCAGGGCCGCGTACGGGCGGGCGCTCAGCTGGTGTCCCTTGCGGCTGGTCGCGTGCGACGCGAAGGACCAGCCGTGCGCGTCCGCGCCGTGCAGCATCACGATCCGTACGTCCGCCCGGCCCTCCTCGTCCGACGTCGCCAGCGACACGGTGTGCGGCTCCGGCTGCCCGGCCGCCACCGCCTCCGCGAACCACGTGGTGAAGAGGGGGAGCGGTTCCGCCGGAGCGGCCGCCGGGTCGAAGGGCCGTAGCTCCGTGGCCTCCGGGTGCCAGACGCGGAGCGACTTCAGGAGCGCGTGAAGATCCGTTGCTGCCATGTGCCGAGTATCACTCGGTACCTCCCGCACCGTGTCATCAGCGACCTCGTGCGGTGGTCCCGGGGCCTCGCGGCCAAACCCCGGGGCACAACCGGGCGAACCGCTGCGAACACCTGTGCCCCGGCCCCACACTGTCCGGCATGAGGGGACCGAAGACCGTGAAAGTGGCCGTACGCCACCTAAACGGCGATGCCGGACGGCGCAGGACACGGGCCGTCACCTGGGCCGCCCGCGACTTTCGGCTGGTGCGGCCGGCCGAGGGGCGGGACCGGGTCGAGCTGGAGTGTCCCGTCTGTACGGCGGCCGTCCTCGCCGAGGTCGCCGACCACGCGCGCACCCGGCGGGTGCGGAACGGGTGGGCGGCGGTGTCGGGGTTCTCCCTGCTCGTCTCCGTCGCCGCCCTCGGCTATGCCGTCCACGAGGGCGGCAGGGCGCTGCCGGCCCTCTTCTCGGCCAGCGTGCTCGTCGCGGTCGTCGGGCTCGTCATGACACCCACGGCGTGGGTGCGCAGCCGCCACCACATCGGCGTCGCGCTCCTCGACGGCCCCGAACCCAGGCGGAGCCACCGCATCGTGCCGGCCCGCTAGACGCTTCGCTGGACGGGCCGCCGGGGGGCGGGTCGTCGGTCGGGTGCGGCGCCGTCGTGGCTGGTCGCGCAGGTCCTACCCCCAGCCGAAGGCTGGGGGTAGGACCAGCGCCCCTTCGGGGCGCTTCAGTGGCGGGTGAACTGGGCCCCGGTTCGTTGGACCACGTCCGGGCGTACGGCGAGGGCCGGGACGGTGAGTTGTTCGCCGTAGATGTCGGTGAGGCGGATCTCGCCGCCGCAGCCGGTGCCCTGTTCGGAGAGGAAGTAGTTGTAGCCGGTGCGGGTCAGCGCCAGCCAGCCGCCGCCGGTGCGGACCTCCAGGCGGGCCAGCGGGTTGCGGTGGCCGATCGCCTGGATGCCGCACCAGTACTGGGTGGAACCGGTCTTGTAGCGGATCGAGACGGTGTCGGAGGTGGCCGGGCTCAGCAGGCTCCAGGTGATCGCGATCCGGCCCGCCGACAGCGGGGCCAGCTTCGCGAACGCCTGGTGGCTGAGGTCGAGTTGGCCGACCGCGCAGGGTGCCGGGCACTCGTTGGTGATCCGTACGGTGATGGCCGTACCGCTCGCCGCGCGGACGGAGACGTACGCGCCGCAGGCCTTCGCCGTCTCGTAGTCCGCGGTGTTCATGGCCGCGGTCATCACGTCGGAGGTCGGGCCGTAGGAGCAGGCGCCGTCGCCGTTGCCGACGTCGTAGGAGGTGGCGACGCCCTGGTAGGTGGTGCCGGGGCGGATCCGGCCGGCCGCGGGGGCCGTGGTGGTGGCGGAGGAGGCACCGGTTGCCGAGCGCCGGGCCGGGGCGGCGGACGGGGTCGCCGGTGCGGACGCGGATGCCGTCGGGGTGGTGTGCCCGCTCGGCGTGGGGGTCGGCGTGGGTGTCGCGGACGGTTTCCGCGACGGGGCCTTCGGGGTCGCCGCCGCGCTCGTCACGGCGTCCGACGCGGCTCCGGAGACCGCCCGGTCCTGCCCGGTGGCGTCGGCTGCGGCGCCGGGGCGGAAGGCCACGACCAGGGTCACGACCAGGGCGACGGCGGCGACGGCGGCCACCGCGAGCAACGGGCCGCGGACCGGGCGCCATGCGAAGTCCCGGTCCGGCTTCGGCTGCGCGCGGCGGCGATGTGAGGAGGAGGCCACGGAGGGATCCTTACGCGATTCGGCGGTGCACGTCCTTCGAACATCGAAGCTTCCGGTATGACAGTTGCCACCGGGGCGGAAGAGGTTGCCGCCGTCGCGCGAAAAGTTGCCGCCGACCGGAGAGGGACCGCCTTCGCGGCTATCCCCGCCCCAGGACCACCGTTCCCGACGAGCAGAACCAGCCCCCCGTCCCCGACGCCACCCCCAGCTCCGGCAGCCCCCCGTCCGCCCGCCGCACCTGCCGGTCCCCGGCCTCGCCGCGCAGCTGCCGTACCGCCTCCACCAGGAGGAACAGCCCGCGCATCCCGGGGTGTTGGGCCGACAGGCCGCCGCCGTCCGTGTTCACCGGGAGCTCCCCGCCCGCGACCCGCAGCCGTCCCTTCTCCACGAACGCCCCGCCCTCGCCCTTCGCACAGAAGCCGAGGTCCTCCAGGGTGACGAGGGTCATGTAGGTGAACGCGTCGTAGATCTCGGCGAAATCGATGTCGGCGGGCGTCACTCCGGCTCGCCGGAAAGCGAGTTGACCGCTCGTCGCCGCCGGGGACACCGTGAAGTCCTCCCATTCCGACATCGTGGCGTGGGAGAGGCACTCGCCCGTGCCGAGGACCCACACCGGGGCGGTCCGGCAGTCCCGTACGTACTCCTCGGCCGCCAGCAGGACCGCCGCGCCGCCGTCCGAGCGGATGCAGCAGTGCAGTTTGGTGAACGGGTCGGCGATCATCGGGCCGGACAGGACCTCGTCGACGGTGATCGGGGTGCGGAACATCGCGTCCGGGTTCAGTGCCGCGTTGGCCCGTGCCTGCACCGCGACCTCGGCCAACTGCTCGATGGTGGTGCCGTGTTCGATCATGTGGCGGCGGGCGGCCATCGCGTACTTGGCGATGAGGGTGTGGCCGTAGGGGACCTCGAACTGCAGGGGGCCGCGGGCGCCGAAGGACAGGTTCCCGGTGCGCCGCCCCGCCCTGATGTCGGCGCGGGCCGTCGAGCCGTACACCAGCAGGACCGCGTTGGCGTGGCCCGCGGCGATCGCGTCGGCCGCGTGGGCCGCCATGACCTCCCAGGTCGAGCCGCCGACGGAGGTGGAGTCGGCCCAGGTGGGGCGCAGGCCCAGGTACTCGGCCACCTCCACGGGCGCCAGGGTGCCCAGCCCCGCCGAGGCGAAGCCGTCCACCGCCTCCCGGGCGAGGCCCGCGTCGGCCAGCGCGCGCCGGGCCGCCTGGGCGTGCAGGGCGTAGGGGGTGGCCTCGTCCACCCGGCCGCAGTCGGAAAGGGCCACACCGACCACGGCGACCTTGCGGGGTCCAGTCATGAATCTGACGGTACATCAGATAGGCTGGACCCCGCCCCTGTGCATCTGCATCCGACGCCCCTAGCATGACGGGCCGTCAGATCGTCAGGAGGTACGGTCATGGACGCCCGCTTCACCGACGAGCAGGACGAGATCCGGCGCGCCCTGCGTGAACTGCTCCACAAGCGCTGCGGTACGGAGGACGTGCGGGCCGCCGTCGACAGGCCGGAGGGGTACGACCCCGGCCTGTGGACCGCCCTCGGCGAACAGCTCGGCCTGCCCGGCCTCGCCCTCCCCGAGGCGTACGGCGGCGCCGGTTGCACGCGCACGGAAGTCGCCCTCGCCGCAGAGGAGTTGGGGCGGGCCCTGGCCCCCACCCCGTTCCTCGCCACCGCCGTCCTCGGCGCCCCGCTGCTGCTCGCCCTCGGCACCGACGCCCAGCGCGCCGAACTGCTCCCGAGGATCGCCGACGGCGGCCTCACCGCCGCCCTCGCCGTCCCCGGCACCCGGCTCGGCACCGCCCTCGCGCTCACCGGGCCGGGCGGCGCCGACTGGGCCGGCGGCGGGCGGGCCGGGGGCGTCCAGGCGCGGCGCAAGGGGGACCGGTGGCGGCTGTACGGGGAGGCCGACCAGGTGCTGGACGGGCACGGCGCCGGGTTGCTGCTCGTCCCCGCGCACACCGGCGGGTACGCCCGCTCGCGCGTCCTCCTCTTCCTGGTGGCGGGCGACGCGGCCGGGGTCGTACGGACCCGGCGGACCAGTCTCGACGCCACCCGCGGCCAGGGCCGGGTGCAACTGCGCGATGTGGAGGCCGAGTTGCTGGGCGCCGACGAGGAGACAGACGTCCGGGCTGCCCTCGCCGACCTCGGCGACTTCGTGGCCGCGGTGCTCGCGGCCGAGGCCGTGGGAGCCGCGGACCGGGCGCTGGAGCGGACCGTGGAGTACGTGAAGCAGCGGGAGCAGTTCGGGCGGGCGATCGGGTCCTTCCAGGCGGTCAAGCACCGGCTGGCCGACGTGTACGTGGCGGTGCGGGCGGCCCGGTCGGCGGCCTACTATGCGGCCTGGGCGACCGTCCACGGGGAACCGGTGGGCGGGCTGGCGCTCGCCCAGGCGCTGGAGGCGCTGCGGACCGCCGCCGGGGAGGGGATCCAGCTGCACGGCGGGATCGGGTTCACCTGGGAGCACGAGGCGCACCTGTACTTCAAGCGGGCCGCCGGGGACGAGCTGCTGTTCGGGCCGGGCCACCGGCTGCGCGCGCACGCGGCCGACTCGGCCGGGCTGTTCGAGCGCGCGGAGGTGGCGGTGTGATCGGCGAACGGCTGGTACAGAGGGTGTCCGCCACCCGGGGGTTCGCCAAGGTGGCCCCGCACGTGGTCCCGGCCCTGGACCGGGCCGTGCACCGGCTCAGCCGGGGCCGGGTGCTGCTCAGCGCCCAGATGCTGCCCGGGGTGATCCTCACCTCCACCGGCGCACGCAGCGGCCGGCCCCGCCGTACGCCGCTGGCGTGCATGCCCGAGGGCGACGGGTGGCTCCTCGTCGGCTCCAACTTCGGCCGCACCGGCCATCCCGCCTGGACGTACAACCTCCTCCACCATCCCGACGCCGAGATCAGCTGGAAGGGCCGCGACATCCCGGTCACCGCGCGCCTGCTGGAGGGGGCGGACCGGGCGGACGCCTGGCACCGGCTCCTGGTGTTCTGGCCGCCGTACGCCGCCTACCAGGAGCGGGTGGACCGGGAGATCCGTATCTTCCGCCTGACCCGGAGGTAAAGCGCTCCGCGGCTGTGCCGCGATGCCCCGTCTGCCGTCCGCGGCGCCGTCGTGGCCGGTCGCGCAGTTCCTCCCCCAGCCTTCGACCGGGGGGTACCCCCAGCGCCCCCTGCTTTCAGGGGCGCGGGGACTCACGCGCCTGCGGCCGGCAGGCGCGCCGCGAATGCCCGTGACTGGAAAGAAGCCGTGGGCGAAGCGCCCCGTAAGGGGCGCGGGGAACTGCGCGAGGAGCCCCCACGCACCCGCGGCCGAGGGACTGCCCCCCCCGTGCCGTACGGCCGTCGGTGTTCACGTCGGCCGTTCCGCGGAGCGGCACACGCGCTCCGCCGTCGGGCGGCCGGAGGCTGGGATGACGCGTTGCGCATTCCCGACCCCGAAAGGCCGACGAATGAACACACGTGATCCGCTCGCGTCCCTGCGGCCGGCGGCCTGCCTCGTGGCCGCCGTGACGGTGGCGGTGTCCGCGCTCGCCGTGCAGCCGGCCGGCGCCGAGGCCGGCCCCCGCTGTGCCGGCCTCGCGCGGACGGTGCTCGCGCACTCCCACGTCAAGAGCATCAGCTCCGAGCTCGTGCCCGCCACCGCGACGCTCCCGGCCTACTGCCAGGTCGACCTCGTACCCACCCGGGCGATCAACGTCCGCGTCACCCTCCCGCTCAGCACCGCCGACGCCGGAGCCGGCGGCACCTACACGGGCGCCTGGAACGGCCGGGTCCTGAACGTCGGCGGCGGCGGGTACGGCGGTGACCTCGGCGACCTCGGCGTGCCGGTCCGGCGCGGCGAGGTCGGTTCGGTCACCGACACCGGCCACAGCTCCGCCTGGTGCGACGCGACCGATCCGAGGACCGGCGAGGCCAACGCACAGCCCGGCTGCGGCGAGGCCGGCGGCGGCTTCGTGCTGTCCCCCTCGGGCGAGCTGAACACCCGGCAGGTCGACGACTTCATCGACCGCAGCCTGCACGAGCAGACGGTCTGGGCGCTCTCCCTCGCGAAGAGCTACTACGGCCGGGCCGCGCAGCGGAACTACTGGGTCGGCGGCTCCACCGGCGGCCGGCAGGGCTGGGAGATGGCCCAGAAGTACGGCGACGAGTACGACGGCTTCCTGCTCGGCTACCCGGCGGTCAACTGGAACCGGTTCATCATCGGCGAGGCCTGGCCCGCGGTCGTCGTCAACGAACTCCTCGGCCCCGGCGGCCTGTCACCCGCAAAGAGCGACGCCGCGAACGCCGCCGCCGTCGCCGCCTGCGACCCCGAGGACGGCGTCACCGACGGGGTCGTCGCCGACCCCCGCCGCTGCGCCTTCGACGCCCGCGAGGTCACGGGACTCACCGCGCGGGAGGCCGAGGCCGTCGACCTCATCTGGGACGGCCCGCGCGACGCTCACGGCAACCGGCTGTGGGGCGGCATCACCCGGGGCACCACCTTCTCGGTCCTGCTGCCCGGCGGGAGCACCATGAGCCCGTTGATCGAGACCTACCTCCGCAACTGGCTGGAGCAGGATCCGGCCTACGACTGGCGCAGGAACCTGACCATGGAGAACTTCCCGCGGTTCTTCGAGGCGTCGTACCGCAAGTTCGAGAAGACCGCGGCCACCGACAGCACCGACCTGTCCAAGGTCCGGAAGAACAACGGCAAGATCCTCTCCTACACGGGGACGAACGACCCCCTGATCCTGCCGTTCAACTCCTACAACTACCAGCAGCGCCTGTACGACCGTTACGGCGTCCGGGGCACCCGCTCCTTCGTCCGCACCTTCTACTTCCCGGGCGTCGGCCACACCGAGCCGGACCTCACCGGCACCACCGACGCGCGGTCGCGGCTCCTGGACGCCCTGGAGGCGTGGACCGAGCACGGCCGTGCCCCCGAGTCCTTCGGCCAGAAGGACCCCGGCACCGGCACCGAACGCACCATCTGCGCATACCCGGACACCGCCACCGCCCCCGGCGCGGGCGCCCCCTGCACGACCAGGACGAGCGTGCCCGCCGACCTGGCCGCCCAGTCGACCACCGCACTGGACCGCCGCTGACGAACCGGGGAGCGGCTGAGCGCTCAGAACAGCCGCTCCCCCAGCAGCAGCGCCCCGATGCCCAGCATCGCCGCCCCCGAGGTCCGGGTCACCGCGCGGGCGGCCCGGGGGCGGGCGGACAGCAGGGCGCGGGAGAGGGCGCCGACCGCCAGGTAGACGGCCGCGCAGGCGGCCATGTGCAGGGCGCCGAGCACGGCGGTCTGGGCGGCCACGGGGAGGTGGGCGCCCGTCGTGACCAGGAACTGGGGGAGTACCGAGAGGTAGAGCAGCAGCGCCTTCGGGTTCAGGCCGCTGATCGCGGCGCCCCGCCAGAAGCCCTGCGGCCCGTCCGCCGCCTCCTCCTCCTCCTCCGCCTCCTGCGGGACCATCGGGCGGCGCAGCACGCCCCAGCCCAGCCACAGCAGGTATCCGGCGCCTGCCACGGTCAGGGCCGTGAGCAGCTGCGGCGACCGGGCGACCAGCACGGCGAGCCCCGCGACCGCCAGCGCGGTGTGCAGCGCGTACCCGGCGACCAGGCCCGCCACCGCGCGCGGCACCGAGCGGCCGCGCACCCCGGCGGCGATCACGTACGCCCAGTCGGCGCCCGGCACGCACACCAGCAGCAGGTCGACGGCGAGGAAGGAGAGGAGGCGTCCGGTGTCCATGGAAAGGGACGTGAGAGTGCGACAGGCCCGAAAGCGTTTCTGAAATTTGCTCGAGAGTGCCGGTTCTGGGGGAGAATCCTGCTCATGGACGACGTGGACCGGAAAATCCTTGCCGAGCTTCAGCAGGACGGGCGGCTGACCGTGACCGAGCTGGCCGGGCGGGTCCGGCTGAGCGTCTCGCCGTGCCACCGGCGGCTGCGCGAGCTGGAGCGGTCCGGGGCGATCAGCGGGTACCGGGCGGTGGTGGACCCGGCCGCCGTGGGGCTGACCTTCGAGGCGCTGGTCTTCGTGTCCATGCGGCAGGAAGACCGGGACACGGTGGCCGACTTCGAGCGGGCGCTCGCGGAGATCCCCCATGTGCTGGACGCACAGCGGCTGTTCGGCGAGCCCGACTACCTGCTGCGGGTGGCCACCGCCGACCTCGCCGCCTTCCAGCGGCTCTACGACGAGCGGCTCGCGACCCTGCCGGGCGTGCAGCGCCTCACCTCGACGCTGGTGATGAAGCACGTGGTGCGGGACCGGCCGTTGCCGGCGTAGGACGACAGGCGATGGTTCACCGCTGCACGTGAACCACCGCCTGCCAGACAGGACCCAGGGCGCGGGCTACTTCGTGGGCTTCTTCCCGGTCACGCCCAGATGCACCAACAGCGCGAGGTTCGGCTTGAGTTCGGCCTGCTTCACGCCCCAGGTCTGGAAACCCTTCTGGTGCGCGGCGACGGCCGCGAGCATGGCGACCAGCGAACCGGCCACGGCGGCCGGGTTCACGTCCTTGTCGACCCTGCCCTTGGACTGCAACTCCGTGATGGAGTCGGTCAGGGAGTTGTTCACCGAGTTCAGGATCTTCATACGGATCTTGTAGAACCGTTTGTCCCCCTCGGCCGCCCCGAGGTCGACCACGCGCAGGATCGCGTCGTTCTTGCGCCAGAACTCCAGGAAACCGTCGACGAGTTCCTGTGCGGTCGCCCAGCCGGCCTTGCCGACCCAGGAGCGTCCGGCCAGCAGCTCGGTCAACTGACCGCCCTCCGTGGCCATTTGCTCGGCGATCTCCAGGACGGCGCCCTCGACGTCCGGGAAGTACTGGTAGAAGGTCGCGGGCGAAGTGCCCGCTTTCCGGGCGACATCGATGACCTTGACGTCCCGGTAAGGGGAGGAGCTGAGCATCTCGCTGAGGCAGTCGAGCAGCTTCTGCCGGGTCGCCTGCCCACGCCGGCCGGCCACGCGGCCGTCGACGGTACGCACTTGTCCTGTCATGCCGTCAGCTTACCGAGGGGTGATCGGAGCGCGATTCGGCCGACTGCAAATGGGGTGCACGGGTGTATAGGGGCCGGTGCGGCTGGTCTGCGCGCTGCGGGCCGGGCGGTTACTTTGACGACATGGCCGAAAACAGGGCATCCGGATACGCGGAGGGCGTCCCCTGCTGGGTGGACGTGCAGCTCCCCGACGTCGAGGCGGGCAAGCGGTTCTACGGCGGGCTCTTCGGGTGGACCTTCGAGGACGCCGGTCCGGAGGCCGTGTGGGCCCGGCTGGGCGGCGCGGCCGTCGCCAGGCTGGCACGGAAGCGGGACGGACGGATGCCCACCGTCTGGACGGTGTACTTCGCGGCCCCGGACATCCGGGACCTCGCCCGCCGGATCGTCGCCGCCGGCGGCCAGATCGTCAACGACCCCGTGCCCGTCCGTGACCTCGGCACCGCTGCCCTGGCCGCCGACCCCACGGGCGCGGTCTTCGGCCTCTGGCAGGCCGCGGCCCACCCCGGCTTCGGCGTCCGGCACGCCCCCGGCACCTTCGCCTGGGCGCAGCTCTACACCAACGACATCGAGGCGGCGAACACCTTCTACGGCCGCCTCTTCACCGGCGCGCTCTTCGGCACCGGCGCCGCTCCGGACTTCGGCCGCGCCCCGGTGACCGAGGTGTTCGCGGCCGGGATGCCCTCCCAGTTCGTCGTCCACTTCCGCACCGGGCACGTGGCGGCCGCGGCCGGGGCCGTGCAGCAGCTGGGCGGCCGGGTCCAGGCGCCGCCCTTCGAGACGTCGTACGGAAAAGTGGCCGTCGTGACCGACAATCAGGGGGCGTTCTTCGCGCTGCTGGAACGCTGAGGCCGGAAACAGGCGGGTCTTGGCGGACAAATGTCTCACTTTGTCATGAGACACCCCGATTGGTCGCCGGGTTCGCAACCTGTGCCCGGGCCAGGAAGAATCGGGGTGCGTGCCGCCATGGCGGTGCGGTGGTGAGACGCTGCACGGGGTCGCGTACATATGTGGGTGGACGGGGCCCGTACGGGGAGGTGGCAGGCAAGTGGTGGATCAGCTGACGCAGCACGATCCGCGGCGGATCGGGCCGTTCGAGGTGCTGGGACGGCTGGGGGCCGGCGGCATGGGGCTGGTCTATCTGGCGCGCTCGGCGTCCGGGCGGCGCGTGGCGATCAAGACGGTACGGACCGAGCTCGCCGAGGACCAGCTGTTCCGGGTCCGCTTCACCCGCGAGGTGGAGGCGGCCCGCGCGGTCTCCGGCTTCTACACGGCGGCCGTCGTCGACGCCGACCCGCGCGCCGCGGTGCCGTGGCTCGCGACCGCGTACGTGCCGGCGCCCTCCCTCGAGGAGATAGTGAACGACTGCGGGCCGCTCCCGGCCCAGGCGGTCCGCTGGCTCGCCGCGGGCGTCGCCGAGGCGCTCCAGTCGATCCACGGCGCCGGACTGGTCCACCGCGATCTCAAGCCGTCCAACGTCCTCGTGGTCGAGGACGGCCCCCGGGTGATCGACTTCGGCATCGCCTCCGGTGTCTCGAACACCCGGCTGACGATGACGAACGTCGCGGTCGGCACCCCCGCCTACATGTCCCCGGAGCAGGCCAAGGACTCCCGCAGCGTCACCGGCGCGAGCGACGTCTTCTCCCTCGGCTCCATGCTCGTCTTCGCCGCCACCGGCCACCCGCCCTTCCACGGCGCCAACCCGGTCGAGACCGTCTTCATGCTGCTGCGCGAGGGCCCGGACCTCGAAGGCCTCCCGGACGAACTGCGCCCCCTCATCGAGTCCTGCATGCAGATGGAGGCCACCGCCCGCCCCAACCCGGCCGACCTCCAGGCCCAGCTCGCCCCCCACCTGTTCGGCTCCGGCTCCGACGACAGCGGTACGGCGTCCGCCTGGCTGCCCGAGAAGGCGGTCGGGCTGATCGAGTCCCGCCGCGGCGGCCGCCCGGCCGTGAAACCCTCCGCCGGCCCGGCCGGCGCCCGCAGCGCCGGCCGCCTCGCGGTCCCGCCGCCGCCCTCCTACGACCCCGTGGTCCCGGCCCCGGTCCCCGTCGGCGCCCCCGGCCCCGACACCGGGCCGGTCCGCCTCGCCGGCGCCCCGGTGCCGATCGGCCCCGGGCCGCGGGTCGCCGACGCCCGCGCCGCCGCCGTGAAGGCCCCTCCGCCCGAGGCCGGCCTGGTGGCCAGCTGGTCCCGCCCGCACCCCGGCGTCAACGGCGCCGACCCCGCCGTACCGGCGGCCCCGGCCCTGCCCCCGGAGACGGCCTCCGGCTGGCGGCCCTGGCGGTTCCGGATGTCCAACGACGTCTGGGGCACCCCGGCCGTCGACGGCGACCTCGTCTACGTCACCTCCTTCGAGGTGCACGCCCTCGACGTGGCCACCGGCCGCCGCCGCTTCAAGACGCGGGACGTCGCCTGGTCCATGGCGGTCGCGGACGGCCGTATCCACGCCTCCGACGGCCCCACCCTGTTCGCGCTGGAGGCCCGGGAGGGCGGCGACCTGTGGCGGCTGTCCACGGACGCCTGGGTGTACTCGCTCAAGGCCGACCGCGGCACCCTCGTCACCGGCACCCGGGGCGGCGGCGTCCAGGCCTGGGAGGCCTCCAGCGGGCAGAAGCTCTGGGAGCTGTCCGGCGCCCAGACCGACTTCGAGGCCCCCGAGTCCGGCCCCTCCCTGCACGACGGCACGGTGTACGTCTGGCAGGACGCGCGCCTGCGGGCGCTGGACGCGCGTACCGGCGACGAACGCTGGTCCTACCCCATAGGTGACGCGGCCTCCTGCGGCGGCGTCCCGGTCCGTCTCACCCACGCCGACGACGGCTTCGTGTACGCCTCCGCGGGCACCCGCGTCATCGCCCTCGACACCGCGAGCGGCCGCGTCCGCTGGCACTTCGAGGCGCCGGCCGTCTTCCTCTCCCCGCCCGCCCACATCCCCGGGCCCGCCGTCACCGGGGGCGGCATCTACCTCGCGGACTACCTCGGCACCGTGTACGCCCTCGACGCCACCGACGGCCGCGACCGCTGGCGCATCGCGACGGAGGCCCGCGCCTCGATCGAGCCGGTCCTCGTCGCCGCCGGCCACGTCCACGTCGGCAGCGGCAAGGGGCTGTACACCCTGGACGCGGTCACCGGCACCCCCAAGTGGCGCTTCCAGGCGGGCGGCGACGTCGTGGGCGCGCCGGCGGTGGCCGAGGGCCGCATCCACTTCGGTTCGACGGACCACCTGTTGTACACGCTGAAGGCCGACGACGGCCGGCTGCGGTGGAAGCTCGCCACCGGCGGGGAGATCACCGGGTCGCCGGTGGTGCGGGACGGGGTCGTGTACGCGTGCAGCAAGGACCGGTGCGTGTACGCCCTGGACGCCGAGAAGGGGACGGGGACGGCCCGCACCGCGTGAGCGCAGCGGGGGCGCGCGTCGTAGGGCCACTGCGGCGCCGTGTGGGCTGATCGCGCAGTTCCCCGCGCCCCTGAAAACAGGGGCGCTGCATCAGCGCCCCTTGAGGGGCGCGGGGAACTGCGCGACAAGCCCCCACGTACATGCAGCCGCTCCCCCGGTCGAACCCGGGACGGCCGTCGCGCCAGTAGTCGCACGGAAGGGCTGCGCACGGCGGCCGTCGCTCGGGGTGGGAGTCGGCTCCCGCAGCGAACGTTACGCCCGAGTGCCGGACGCCGCCACGCGGCGGTTCAGCGGGTGCGCGGCGCCGTACGCGCCCGGTTGCCGAACAGCTCCGCCTGCCGCTCGTCCGGCAGGTTGCCCAGCGTGATCAGGTGCGGGGCCTGGGCCCACCCCCGTTCCCGGTCCGCCCCCTTCGCCGCCCACAGCGCCCGCACGCTGCCCTGCACCCCCTCCGTCGGGTACCCGGCGATCACGGTTGCGCACCGCACGGCCGCCGCCAACGCCTCCCCGGCGGCCGTCACTTCGGACACCAGCCCCACCTCGTACGCCCTGCGCACCCCCACCCGCTCGGCGTTGCCCATGAGCACCATCCGGGCCACCTCCCCGTACGGCATCCGCTGCGCCATCAGCACCGACTCGTACGCGCTGACCATGCCGTAGGAGGTGTGCGGGTCGAAGAAGGCCGCGGTCTCGTCGGCGACGACGAAGTCGCACTCGCCGAGGAGGTAGAAGGCACCTCCGCAGGCCATCCCGGCCACCGCGGCGATCACCGGCTTCCACAGGTCGTTCGACTTCGGGCCGACGGCGATCAGCGGATCGTCCTGGCTGTACGGCGAGGACGGCTGCGGCACGACGGCGTCCCGGTCGAGCCCGGTGCTGAAGGCGCGCCCGCCGGCCCCGGTGAGCACGACGGCCCGTACGGCGTCGTCGAAGCGCAACGCCCGCCAGGTGGCCGAGAGTTCGCCGGCCGTCGCGAGGTCGATGGCGTTGAGCCGCTCGGGCCGGTCGAGGGTGACGACGGCGACCCCGCTCTCCTTGTCCGCCTCCAGCCGCAGGCTCACGGCCGCTCCAGGACCCACTGCGGCAGACCGTCCGCGAAGACCGCCTGCACCCGGGCGCCGATCCGGATCCGGTCCAGGGGCAGGGAGTCGAGCGGCGCCCCTGCTGCGCTCACCACGTTGCCCACCATCCGTACCCGGGGCGCGTCGTCGAGCTCCACGACCACCACGTTGTACGGCGCCTGGGTCGCGTACTCCGGCAGCAGCGGCGGGTGCGGGACGACGTACGACCAGATCCGGCCCCGCCCGCTCGTCGGCCGCCACTCGCTCGCGAAGGACTGGCAGTGCGGGCAGCAGGGGCGGGGCGGGAAGCGGGGTTCGCCGCAGTCGGCGCAGGCCTGGACGCGGAGTTCGCCGCGGGCCGCGTACTCCCAGAAGGGCGCGCCGTCGGTGTCGGTGACCGGTCGCAGCATCTCAGCTCCGGTTGGTGAGGAGGAGGGCGGAGGTGGGGACGCCCTCGCCGGCGGTGACCAGGCAGGTGGCGGCGTCCGGCACCTGGGCGGTACTGGTGCCGCGCAGCTGTTTGACGCCCTCGGTGATGAGGTTGAAGCCGTGGACGTAGGCCTCGGAGAGCCCGCCGCCCCCGGTGTTGACGGGCAGCCGGCCGCCGATCTCCAGGGCGCCCTGCTCGGTGAACGCTCCGCCCTCCCCTCTCCCGCAGAAGCCGTAGCCCTCCAGGGAGAGCGGGATCAGGGCGGTGAAGGCGTCGTAGATCTGGGCGACGTCGACGTCGTCGGGGGTGAGGTCGGCGTGCTTCCACAGGTGGCGGGCGGCGGTCCAGGCGGGGCCGGTGAGGGGGTCGTCGTTCCAGTAGTTGACCATGCCGTGGTGCTGGGCGGGGAGGCCCTGGGCGGCCGAGTGGATGTAGACGGGCCTGCGCCGGCAGTCCCTGGCCCGCTCCCTGCTCACCACCACACAGGCCAGCGCGCCGTCCGTCTCCAGGCAGTTGTCGAAGAGGCAGAGGGGCTCGCTGATCCACCGCGAGGTCATGTACATCTCGCGGGTGAGGGGGCGGTCGTACATGACGGCGGCCGGGTTCTGGTTGGCGCGGTTGCGGCAGGCGAGGGCCACGTTGAAGAGGTGGTCGCGGGTCGCGCCGTACTCGTGCATGTAGCGGCGCGTGAGCATGGCTATCTCGTCGGCGGGCCGGAGCAGCCCGAAGGGCCGGGTCCACTGGGCGGGGGTCGGGAGCTGGACGGTGGTGTTGGTCCAGGGCCGGGGGCCGGAGCCTCGCTTCCGCGACCGCCACGCCACGCCCACGCTCGCCTGCCCACTGGCTATCGCGGCGGCGAGGTGCGCGACCGTGGCGCAGGAGCCGCCCCCGCCGTATCCCACCTTGCTGAAGAAGGTCAGGTCGCCGAAACCGACCGACTTGGCCAGCTCCACCTCGTCGGTCTCCTCCATGGTGAAGGAGGCGAGGGCGTCGACCTCGCCCGGTGCGATGCCGGCGTCGTCGAGGGCGGCGAGGACGGCCCGGCAGGCGAGGGTCTTCTCGTCCTCGTCGAGGCGTTTGGCGAAGGGGGTCTGCCCGATCCCGACGATGGCGGTGGCGTCCTTGACGCCTCTGAGACCGGCCATGTGCCCGTACCTCCACGGCTGTCGGGGTTTGCTGACAGGTCGTCAGGCTACAGCTAATCTGACGGTCAGTCAGCTATGTGTCCGGGGAGGCCGGTTGTGCGCGGTGACATGGAGTGGGAGACCGTGCCGGGTCTGGTGCGGTCGGCGGCGGAGCGGTACGCGGACGTGGAGGCGGTGGTGGACGGCCGCACCCGGATCTCGTACGCCGAACTGGGCGCCCGGGTGGAACGGGCGGCGGCCGCCAGCCTGGCCGCCGGCGTCGAGGCGGGCGACCGCGTCGGTATCTGGGCCCCGAACTCCCTGGACTGGATCGTCGCGGCGCTGGGCGCGGTGTCGGCCGGCGGGGTCCTGGTCCCGCTGAACACCCGCTTCAAGGGCGCGGAGGCGGCGGACGTGCTGCGCAGGAGCGGGGCCCGGCTGCTGTTCGTGACGGGGACGTTCCTGGGCACGTCGTACGTGGCGTCGCTGCGGAGGGCGGCGGGGGAGGGCGGTGGGAGCGGCCCCCTTCCGGGGCTGCCGTCCCTCCGGGACGTGGTGGTGCTGTCGGAGGACGCACCCGTCGGCTTCCGCACCTGGAAGGACTTCCTGGCGGCGGGCGAGGGGGTCGGCGCCGGTGAAGTCGCGTCCCGTTCGGCCGGGTTGGACGGATCCTGCCTCTCCGACATCATCTTCACGTCCGGTACGACCGGCCGTCCCAAGGGTGCGATGATCACCCACGCGCAGACCCTGCGGGCGTACGAGATCTGGGCGGACCTGGCGGGCCTGCGCACCGGCGACCGCTACCTGATCGTCAACCCCTTCTTCCACACCTTCGGCTACAAGGCCGGGGTGATCGCGTGCCTGATGCGCGGGGCGACGATGATCCCGCAGCCGGTCTTCGACGTGGCGACGGTCCTGGCCAACGTGGCGGCGGAGCGGGTGTCCGTGCTGCCCGGCCCGCCGACCCTCCACCAGTCCCTCCTCGACCACCCGGCGCGGGACGCGCACGACCTCTCCGCCCTGCGCCTGGTGGTGACGGGAGCGGCCGTCGTACCCCTGCTCCTCGTCGAACGGCTGCGCGGCGAACTCGGCGTCGAGACGGTCCTGACCGCCTACGGCCTCTCCGAGGCGAGCGGGATCGTCACCATGTGCCGCCGGGGCGACGACCCGACGGTGATCGCGTCGACGTCGGGGCGTGCGATACCCGGCACCGAGGTGCGGGTGGACGAGACCGGGGAGGTGCTGGTCCGCGGCTTCAACGTCATGCGCGGCTACTTCGAGGACCCGGCGGCCACCGCCGAGACGCTGACGGCGGACGGCTGGCTGCGCACCGGCGACGTCGGCGTCCTGGACCCGGCCGGCAACCTCCGCATCACCGACCGCCTGAAGGACATGTTCATCGTCGGCGGCTTCAACGCCTACCCGGCGGAGATAGAGCAACTGCTGGGCCTGCACCCGGAGGTGGCGGACGTGGCGGTGATCGGCGTACCGGACGGGCGGCTCGGCGAGGTCGGCAAGGCGTTCGTGGTGCGGCGGGCGGGGGCCGTACTGACGGCCGACGACCTGATCGCCTGGGCGCGCCGCGAGATGGCGAACTACAAGGTGCCGCGGACGGTGGAGTTCGTGGCGGAACTGCCGCGGAACGCGAGCGGGAAGGTGGTGAAGGGGGAGCTGCGGGCCGGTTAGGCGGGCGGCTGCCCGGACACACCCCGGCCGCGACGGCTCCCCCTCCGCGCCGCCGCGGCCGATCCCCGTCCCGATGTGGTCCTGTCAGGCGGTCTCGCCCGTGGCGTGGATGTTGTCGGCGTGGACGGTGCCCGTGCCGGCCTCCACCACCTCCTCGTCCGCCTTGAACGGGTTCCCCGTCGCCAGCGGCTCGCTCGTCGCGTGGATGTTGTCCGTGGTGACGGTCGTCTCGTCCTCGGTGCCCGTCGCGTGGATGTTGTCGGTGCTGTTGCCGTCGCTCATGTTCACTGCCTCCCCTGACAGTTCGGTGCCCTGAAATAGACCGCCCGTCCGGCGGTTCCCCCGAGATCCGCCGGACAGGCGTCGTGACCGCTCACCGTAGTGCAACGGTCCAGGTCGTCCCGTCTGCCCCCCGACGCGGCGGAACGACACCACGAGAGTGACGGACGGCGATAAACGAACGATGAACGTCCGCGCGGCCGTGTCCGCCCGTCCGGCCGCCGGGACCCGGGCGGCGGTGCCGGTCCGGGTTACGCCATCGCGAGCGGCTGGAGGAGGGCACGGACCTGGTCCGCCTCCGGGGCGCCGAGCGCCTCGAACAGGTCCAGCGCCTCGCGCCAGCAGACCTGGGCCCGGCCGGGCTGCGCGATGCCGCTCAGCGCCTGCCCGAGGACGACCAGCACGTTGGCCCGCCGCCAGTCACCGCCGATGCCACGCAGCACGGTCAGCGCGGCCTCGGCGCTGGAGGCGGCCTGCCCCGGATGCCCGGCGGCCAGATCGACCTCGGCGAGCCGGAACAGCGACATGCCCTCCCACAGGCGCTGGCGGCTGTCCCGGAACACCTCCAGAGCCTCCTGCAGCCGGGCGGTCGCCTCGGTGAGCGCACCGTGCTTGGTCAGGGCGAGGCCGAGGGCGTAGCGGCCGTTGGCGCCCTTCAGGGCGTGCCCCATGGCGTCGTACATCTCCGTGCCCTGCCGGGCCAGCGTCACCGCGCTCTCGGTGCGCCCGGTGGCCAGGTGGACACGGGACAGGTTGCACAGGGCACTCGCCTCGCCGGGGCGGTCGTCGCAGGCGCGGAAGTTCTCGATCGCCTGGTTGAGGTGGGCCTTGCCGTCGTCGTGGCGGCTCTGGTAGACCGCGATCACCCCGAGGATGTTGGACGACCAGCAGCTCGCCAGCGGGTCGACGGACGCGGTGGTCAGCTCCCGGGCCCGGCCGGCCTCCTCGTCGGCCAGGTCGAACCGGCCGGTGACGCTGTGCGCGTAGGCCAGGGTGATCAGGGCCCGGGCCTCGGCGCGCGGGTCCTCGGCGCGGCGCGCCGCCGTGCACAGGGACGCCGCGACACCGGCGTACTCCTTGGAGTTGGTGCCGGACTCGGCCAGGTCCACGGCGGCCCACAGCACGTCGACGGCGCGCGCGAGGAGCCCGGAGCCCGCCGACTGCCGTACGCACGCCAGCAGGGACACCGCCTCCGCGTACAGCCAGTCCTGCGCGCGGTGTCGGTCCGCGAAGACCAGACCGGGGCGCAGGGGGGTGGCCAGGTGGTCCACCAGCCGGTCGCCGGGCCGCTCCAGGGCGTAGACCCCGGCGGCCGTCGCCAGGTAGAAGTCCAGCAGCCGGGAGAGCGCCGCGGCCCGTTCGCTGGGCGGCCACTCGTCCCGCTCCGCGCACGCACGCGCGTAGAGGCGGACGAGATCGTGGTAGCGGTAGCGGCCGGGAGCCGCGGACTCCAGGAGCGAGGTGTCGACGAGGGCCTCCAGGAGGTCCTCGGTGTCCTCCTGGGAGAGGTCCAGCATCGCGGCGGCCGCGGCCAGCGAGATGTCCGGCCCGTCGGCCAGGCCGAGGAGGCGGAAGGCGCGCGCCTGGGCCGGGTCCAGGGCGCCGTAGCCCAGTTCGAAGGTCGCCTTCACCGCCAGGTCTCCGGCCTGGAGCTCGTCCAGGCGGCGGCGTTCGTCGGCGAGCTTGGCCGCGAGCACGGAGACCGTCCAGGTGCGGCGGCCCGCCAGCCGGGAGGCCGCGATGCGGATCGCCAGCGGGAGGAAGCCGCAGGCCGCGACCACGTCCAGGGCGGCCTCGCGCTCGGCGGCCACCCGCTCCGCGCCGACGATCTTCGTGAACAGCTGCAACGCCTCGTCCGGGGACATCACGTCCAGGTCCACCAGGTGGGCACCCGCCAGGTCGACCATCCGCACCCTGGACGTCACCAGCGCCGCGCAGCCCTCCGTGCCCGGCAGCAGCGGCCGTACCTGCGCCGCGTCCCGCGCGTTGTCCAGCAGGACCAGCACCCGCCGCCCGTCCAGCACGGACCGGTACAGCGCCGCCCGCTCCTCCAGCGAGTCCGGGATCGCGGAGTCGGCCGTGCCCAGGGCGCGCAGGAAGGCGCCGAGCACCGTCTCCGGTTCCGCGGCCCGGGTGCCCGCGCCCTGCAGATCGACGTACAACTGCCCGTCGGGGAAGGCCGACCGGGCCTGGTGGGCCACATGGACGGCGAGGGTCGTCTTGCCGACGCCTCCGATGCCCGCCAGCGCCGATACGGCCATCACCCGGCCCTCCGCCGACGCCAGCACCTCGCTCAGCTCGGTGACGAAGGCGGAGCGGCCGGTGAAGTCGGGGACCGTCGCCGGGAGCTGGGCGGGACGGACGAGGACGGACGGGGTTTCCGGAGCGGGGGAGGAGGGCTCGGCCAGGGCCGGGTCGGCCTGGAGGATCCGCTGCTGGAGGTCGCGCAGGCCCGAGCGCGGGTCGACGCCGAGTTCCTCGGCGAGCAGGCGGCGGGTGTCCGCGTACACCGCGAGGGCCTCCGCCTGCCGGCCGCTGCGGTACAGGGCGAGCATGAGGAGTTCGCGGAGGCGTTCGCGCAGGGGGTGGGCCGCGGTGAGTGCCGTCAGCTCCGAGACGGCCTCCGCGTGGCAGCCCAGCTCCAGGTCCATGTCCAGGCGGGATTCGAGGAGTTGGAGCCGCCACTCCTCCAGCCGGGTGCGCTGGGCGTCGGCGTACGGGCCCGGCACCCCGGCCAGTGGTTCTCCGTCCCACAGGGCGAGCGTCCGGTTCAGCGCCTCCCGGGCCTGCCCCAGGTCCCCGGCGCCCCGCGCCTTCTCGGCCACCGCAGCCAGGTCCTGCGCCGCCGCCACGTCCAGGGCGCCCTCGCCCAGCCCGCGCACCGCGTAGCCGCCGGACTCGCTGACCAGGACCCCGGGGTCCAGGATCTTGCGCAGCCGGGACGCGTACGTGCGCACCGCCGCCAGCGCCTGCGACGGCGGCTCGGGGCCCCACAGCGCGTCGATCAGCTCCGCCGCGGTCGCCGTCCGGCCCTCGCGCAGCAACAGGGCCGCAAGCAGGGCGCGTTGCTGCGGGGAGCCGGTGTTGAGCGGCTCCCCGGCGCGCCAGGCGCGCACCGGACCGAGCACACCGAAGCGCAACGCCGCGGCCTCCGCCGAGGAGGAGGCGCGCCGCTGCTCCGGCACCCGCGGTCCACCGTCCATGCCCGTCCCCCTAGACATCCCGCTTCACCCCGTCAGTCTGCCTTGTCCGGGCGGGTTGCGTCAGCCTGGGGAGACGCCGATCACAGGGCGACACGCGGTGGTCCACACGGTCTTCACACGGCGACGGCCGCCGTCAGCAGGCCCGACTCCTGGCGGAACGTTTCCGCGGGTCGGTCGGCGTCCTCCGTGCCGGGTTCGGCGAACGCGGAGACCGAGTGCGCCGCACCGGCCTGACGAACCGTCACCCCATAGCTGACGGTTCGTCAGATCGGCGCTACCGTGAGCGCCATGGACACCCAGGACGGCACCTTTCCGCTGATCATCTCCGTCGACGACCACACCGTGGAGCCGCCGGACGTCTGGCAGTCCCGCCTCCCGAAGAAGTACCTGGACGTCGGCCCGCGCATCGTCCGGGCCCCGCTGAAGGAAATGAGCTTCCTCGGCGGCCGGTTCAAGCCGGTCATGGGCAGGCCGGGCGAGGACGGCCCCATCGGCGACTGGTGGATCTACGAGGACCTGCACCGCCCCCTCACCCGCCTCGACACCGCCGTCGGCTACTCCCGTGACGAGATCAAGCTCGAAGTGATCACGTACGAGCAGATGCGGGCGGGGTCGTACGACGTGCCGCAGCGGCTCGCCGACATGGACGTCAACCACGTCCAGTCCGCGCTCTGCTTCCCGACCTTCCCCCGCTTCTGCGGGCAGACCTTCACCGAGGCCGGGGACCGCGAGCTGGCCCTGCTCTGTGTCCAGGCCTACAACGACTGGATGGTGGAGGAGTGGTGCGGCCCGCAGGCCCAGGGGCGGCTCATCCCGCTCATCCTCATCCCCCTGTGGGACGCCGAGCTGGCGGCGCGCGAAGTCCGCCGCAACGCGGCCCGCGGCGTCCGCGCCGTCGCCTTCTCCGAGATACCCCCGCACCTCGGGCTGCCCTCCGTCCACACCGACGACTGGGACCCCTTCCTGGCCGCCTGCGACGAGACCGGCACGGTCGTCGCCATGCACATCGGCTCCAGCAGCCGGATGCCCTCCACCTCGGCCGACGCGCCGCCCGCCGTCGGCTCCACCATCACCTTCGCCAACTGCTGCTTCTCGATGGTCGACTGGCTGATGAGCGGCAAGTTCGAGCGCTTCCCGAACCTGAAGGTGATGTACGCCGAGGGCCAGATCGGCTGGATCCCCTACATCCTGGAGCGCGCCGACGTCGTGTGGGAGGAGAACCGGGGCTGGGGCGGAGTCGCCGACAAGGTGCACCGGCCGCCCTCCGAGCTCTTCGCCGAGCACGTCTACGGCTGCTTCTTCGACGACGCCTTCGGCCTGAAGAACCTCGACGCCATCGGTCTGGGCAACGTGCTCTACGAGACCGACTACCCGCACTCCGACTCCACCTGGCCGAAGTCGAGGGAGGTCGGCGAGGCCCAGATGGGCCACCTGGCCGGCGACGTGGTCGAGCGGATCGTCCGCGGGAACGCGATCGAGCTGCTGGGGCTGACGGCGGACGGCCTCTGGGGCGGTCCCCGGTGACCCTCGACCACGGCATCCAGCTCCCGGTCCAGTCCCAGTCCACGATCTACGCCGAGGGCTGGGAGGCCGGGGCGGGCGCCGCGGACCTGGTCGAGATCGCGCGGGCCGTCGACCGGGCCGGCTTCGCCTACCTCGCCGTCTGCGACCACGTGGCGATCCCGCACCGGCTGGCCGAGGCCATGAGCACGGTCTGGTACGACCCGGTGGCGACCCTCGCCCACCTGGCCGCGGTGACCGAACGGGTCCGGCTGCTCAGCCACGTCGCCGTCGTCGGGCTGCGCCACCCGCTCCTCTCCGCCAAGCAGTACGCGACCCTCGACCACCTCTCCGGCGGCCGCCTGGTCCTCGGTGTCGGCGCCGGGCACGTGCGGGAGGAGTTCGAGGTGCTGGGGGTGGAGTTCGGGCAGCGCGGGGCCGTGCTGGACGAGGCGATCGACGCGTTGCGGGCGGCTCTGGGGGCGGACGAGTTCCCCACCCATCACGGGAAGTTCTACGACTTCGAAGGGCTCGGGCAGCGGCCCCGGCCCGCGCAGCAACGGGTGCCGGTCTGGGTCGGCGGGTCGTCGCCGGCCGCGGTACGGCGGGCCGCGCTCAAGGGGGACGGCTGGCTGCCGCAGGGCGACCCGCGCGACCGGCTCCCGGCCCAGATCGAACGGTTGCTGCGGCTGCGCGCGGAGGCGGGCGTCGAGGAGCCGATCACGGTCGGGGCGATCACCGAGCCGCTGTACGTCGGCACGCCCGGCTGGGAGGTCGGCCGCCGCACCCTCAGCGGTGCCCCCGAGGCCCTCGCCGAGTCGCTGCGGGCGTACGGCGCGATGGGCGTGCACCAGATCCAGGTGCGGTTCCGCAGCCGGAGCCGGGCCGAACTCATCGATCAGATCGCGGCGTTCGGGGCGGACGTCGCGCCCCTTCTGACCTGAGGGAGTGGCATGGGCAAGCTGGACGGGCGGGTCGTCATCGTCACCGGGGCGGCGCGCGGACAGGGCGAGCAGGAGGCGCGGCTCTTCGTCGCGGAGGGCGCGAGAGTCGTCGTCGCCGACGTGCTGGACGACCTGGGCGAGGCCCTCGCCAAGGAGATCGGGGCGCACTACGTCCACCTGGACGTGGGGGTGGAGGAGGAGTGGCAGGCCGCCGTCGCCGCCGCGAAGAGGGCGTACGGCCGTCTCGACGGGCTGGTGAACAACGCCGGCATCCTGCGCTTCAACGCGCTCGTGGACACGCCTCTCGACGAGTTCATGCAGGTCGTGCAGGTCAACCAGGTCGGCTGCTTCCTGGGCATGAAGACGGTGGCGCCCGAGCTCGACGACGGCGGGACCATCGTCAACACCGCCTCCTACACCGCGCTGACCGGGATGGCCGCGGTGGGCACCTACGCGGCCACCAAGCACGCGGTGCTCGGGCTCACCCGGGTCGCCGCGCTGGAACTCGCCGACCGGCGGATACGCGTCAACGCGATCTGCCCCGGCGCCATCGACACCGCGATGTCCAACCCGGCGCGGCTCGACCCGGCCGCCGACCCGGCGGAGATGAGCCGCGCGCTGGACGAGCTGTACCGCAAGCTCGTGCCGCTGGGCCGGATCGGCCGGGCGGAGGAGGTGGCCAGGCTGGCGCTCTTCCTGACCTCGGACGACTCCTCGTACATCACCGGGCAGCCGTTCGTGATCGACGGGGGATGGCTGGCGGGGGTCAGCGTCATCTGACGGCTCGTCAGCTATTGACGGTGGAGGCGGCCGGTGCGACAGTCGGCCAACGAACGGTATCTGACGGAGCGTCAGGAAATATGGGACGGTGAACCGCCTTGGAATTCGGGCTCTTTGTACAGGGATACGTGGGCAAGCGAGCCGAGACCGACCCGCTGGCCGAGCACAAGGCACTGATGGAGGAGACCGAGTACGTCATCCAGGCGGACCAGTCCGGCTTCAAGTACGCCTGGGCCTCAGAGCACCACTTCCTCGACGAGTACTCCCACCTCTCCGCCAACGACGTCTACCTGGGCTACCTCGCCCACGCCACCGAGCGGATCCACCTCGGCTCCGGGATCTTCAACCCCCTGGCCCAGGTCAACCACCCCGTCAAGGTGGCCGAGAAGGTCGCCATGCTCGACCATCTCACCGGCAACCGCTTCGAGTTCGGCAGCGGACGCGGCGCAGGCTCCCACGAGATCCTCGGGTTCATCCCCGGTGTGACCGACATGAACTACACCAAGGAGATCTGGGAGGAGACCATCGCCGAGTTCCCCAAGATGTGGCTCCAGGACGAGTACGTCGGCTTCCAGGGCAAGCACTGGCAGCTGCCGCCGCGCAAGGTGCTGCCGAAGCCGTACGGCAAGTCGCACCCCGCGATGTGGTACGCGGCCGGGTCACCGCCGTCGTACGCCATGGCGGCGAAGAAGGGGCTCGGGGTGCTCGGGTTCAGCATCCAGAAGGTCTCCGACATGGAGTGGGTCCTCGAGCAGTACAAGACCGCGATCGTGAACGCCGAGCCGGTCGGGGACTTCGTCAACGACAACGTCATGGTGACGACGACGGCGATCTGCGCGCCCACGCACGACGAGGCGATCCGGATCGCCGCGTCCGGCGGGCTGCACTACCTGCCGTCCCTGGTGTTCCGGTACCACGACACCTTCCCGCGGCCCGAGGGGTTCCCGGTGTGGCCGGAGACGCTGCCGGAGTACACGCCGGAGTTCGTGGAGCTGCTGGTCGAGGAGGAGCTGCTGATCTGCGGTGACCCCGACGAGGTGCTGCGGCAGTGCAAGCGGTGGGAGCAGGCCGGGGCGGATCAGCTGAGCTTCGGGTTGCCGGTGGGGGTGCCGAAGGAGGAGACGCTGCAGACGATCCGGCTGATCGGGGAGCACGTGATTCCGAAGATCGACACGGATCCCGTTCACCGGACCACGCGGTTCCGTCAGGGGGCTTGAGCGTCGTAGGCGGGTGCGGGTCGTGTGTGGCTGGTCGCGCAGTTCCCCGCGCCCCTGGGTAAGCAGTCCTGCCGCATACCAAGAGGTGAGCCACATGCTCGATCACGTCATCAAGGGCGCGACCGTTGTCGACGGGACCGGCGCGCCCGCCTTCACCGCCGACGTCGGTATCCGTGACGGCCGTATCGCCGTCGTCGGTACCGTCACCGAGGAATCCCGGACCAGCGAGGACGCCACGGGGCTCGTCCTCGCGCCCGGGTTCGTCGATCCGCACACGCACTACGACGCCCAGCTCTTCTGGGACCCGTACGCGACACCTTCGTTGAACCACGGGGTGACCACCGTCGCCGCCGGGAACTGCGGGTTCACCCTCGCGCCCCTGAATCCGGGACGCCCCGGCGACGCGGACTACACCCGCCGCATGATGTCCAAGGTCGAGGGCATGTCGCTGGTCGCCCTGGAGGAGGGGGCGCCCTGGAGCTGGAACTCCTTCGGGGAGTACCTGGACGCGCTCGAAGGGCGGATCGCCGTCAACGCCGGGTTCATGGTGGGGCACTGTGCGCTGCGCCGGTACGTGATGGGGGCGGACGCGGTGGGCGGGCAGCCGAGCGAGGAGCAGCTCGCCGAGATCGTCCGGCTGCTGCACGAGGCCATGGACGCGGGGGCGTGGGGCTTCTCCACCACCCAGTCCAGCACCCACTCCGACGGCGACGGGCAGCCGGTCGCCTCGCGGCACGCGCTCCCCGCCGAGCTGCTGGCCCTGTCGAAGGCCGTCGGGGAGCACGAGGGGACGCAGATCGAGGCGATCGTCGCCGGCTGCCTCGACCAGTTCAGCGACGCCGAGATCGAACTGTTCGCCGAGATGAGCGCGGTGGCCGGGCGGCCCCTGAACTGGAACGTGCTGACCGTGGACGCGGCCGTGCCGGAGCGGGTGCCGCGGCAGCTCCGGGCGAGCGAGCGGGCACGGAAGGCGGGCGGCAGGGTCGTGGCGCTGACCATGCCGATCCTGACGCCCATGAACATGTCGCTCGGGACCTTCTGCGCGCTGAACCTCATCCCCGGCTGGGGGCCCGTACTCGGGCTGCCGGTCCCGGAGCGGATCGAGAAGCTGCGCGATCCGGACGTACGGGCGGAGATGCTGGCGCGCGCCCAGTCCAAGGAGGCCGGGGTCTTCCGGCGGCTGGCGAACTTCGGGCGGTACGTCATCGGGGACACCTACAGCGAGGCGAACGCCGGGCTGTCGGGCCGGGTGGTACGTGACATAGCACAGGAGCGGGGCCAGGACCCCTTCCACACCCTGGTCGAGATCTGCGCCGCCGACGACCTCCGCACCGTCCTGTGGCCCATGCCCACCGACAACGACCCCGCCTCCTGGGCGCTGCGCGCCGAGACCTGGCAGCACGAGGACGTCATGCTCGGCGGGTCGGACGCCGGGGCGCATCTGGACCGGATGTGCGGAGCGCCGTACACCACCCGCTTCATCGGCGACTGCCTGCGCGGCCGCAAGCTGCTCGGCCTGGAGCAGGCCGTGAAGATGCTGACCGACGATCCCGCCCGGCTCTTCGGGCTGCGGGAGCGGGGGCGGATCGCGGAGGGCTGGCATGCGGACCTCGTGCTCTTCGACCCGGAGCGGATCGCCGCCGGCCAGGCCACCCTGGTGCACGACCTGCCGGGAGACAGTCCGCGCCTGGACGCGAAGGCGATCGGGGTGCGGGCGGTCTGGGTCAACGGCGTCGAGGCCATCCGGGACGACGTGGTGAGCGGGGCCGTACCGGGCAGGGTGCTGCGCTCCGGGCGGGACACCAGGACGGTGAGCACCCGGTGAGCGAGGCGAGCGCCGCGGCGGACGGGCAGCGGCTGTTCGTCGGGGGCCGGTGGGTGGCGCCCGACGACGGGTACTACGAGGTCGTCGACCCGGCGACGGAGGAGACCGTCGGCCGGGCCCCCGAGGCCTCCCGCGACCAGGTGCTGGCCGCCTGCGCGGCCGCCCGGGAGGCCTTCGAGGGCTGGTCGCGGACGCCGGCGGGGGAGCGGGCGGCCGTGCTCGGGCGGGCCGCCGACATCATCCGCGGGCAGCTGGGCCCGTACGCGGACCTCGCCCGCGCCGAGACGGGCGCGACCACCGGCACCGCCCGCGCGATGCAGGTGGGGGTGGCGGTGGCCCGGTTCCGTCGGTACGCGAACGTCGAACCGGCCGAGTGGGCGATCCCGCCGCAGATCAACGAGGCCGGGCCGATGGGGAAGGCGGGCGTGATGGGCGCGCTCGCCGTGCGTCAGCCGGTCGGCGTGGTCAGCTGCATCACCTCGTACAACAACCCGTGGGCCAACCCGGCGGGCAAGGTCGCGCCGGCGCTGGCGATGGGGAACACGGTGGTGGTGAAACCGGCCCCGCAGGACCCCCTCTCCGTCTACCGGATGGCGGAGGCGCTGGAGGCGGCGGGCGCCCCGCCAGGCGTGGTGAACGTCGTCTCCGGGCGGTCGACCGGTGTCGGCGAGGCGGCCGTGGCCTCCCCCGACGTCGACATGGTGAGCTTCACCGGCTCCACGGCCGTCGGGCAGCGCATCGCCGAGGTGTGCGGGCGGGACATGAAGCGCCAGTTGATGGAGCTGGGCGGCAAGGGCGCGGCGGTCGTCCTCGACGACGCGGACGTCGGTTCGGCGGTGGCCGGGATCGGCACCACCTTCTCCTTCTACAGCGGGCAGATCTGCACGGCGCCCACCCGGGTGCTGGTGCAGCGCGGACTGTACGACCGGCTGGTGGACGGACTGGCCGCGTACGCGGGGCGGTTGAGGGTGGGCGACCCGGCCGCGCCGGACACGGTGGTCGGGCCGTTGATCACCGCCGAGCACCGGGCGCGCGTCGAGTCGTACGTCGAACTCGGCAGGAAGGAGGGCGCGACGGTGGTGGCCGGCGGCGAACGCCCGCCGCTGGAGCGGGGGTTCTACGTGCCGCCCACCGTCCTCGCCGACTGCACGAACGACATGCGGGTGGCGCGGGAGGAGATCTTCGGGCCGGTCGTCTCCGTCATCCCCTTCGACGACGAGGAGGAGGGCATCGCCCTCGCCAACGACTCCGACTACGGCCTCATCGACTACGTCTGGTCCGGGGACGTGGCCCGGGCCTTCCGGGTGGCCCGGCGGCTGCGGGCGGGCGGGGTCGGCATCAACACGGTGGGCCGCAACATGGAGGCACCCTTCGGGGGCTTCAAGAAGAGCGGGGTCGGCCGGGACGTGGGCTCGTACGCCCTGCACGCCTACAGCGAGGTGCAGGCGATCGTCTGGCCGGGGTGAGGTGTCGACCAGGGCTGTTCACTTGCCCTTTGGGGATCGTCGTGGTGCCCCGTGCGGGCAGGGATCGGGCAATCGGCTCCGCAGGCGGTGGCGGATCCGTAGCGTCCGGACATGACAAGGGGGACGGCCGGTTTCCGGATCGTCGATGTCCGGCCGCTCTCCCGTCCCGGAACACGCACGACATCCTTGGAGCCCACTCCATGAAGCTCGCCAAGAAGATCGCCCTGACCACCACGGCCGTCGCCGCCGCGGCCGCCGCAACGCTGGCGGGTACGACCGCCGTCCAGGCCTACTCCGCGCAGCCCGCCCGCCTCCCGGCCGTCCACGCCCCCGCCGCGCTCGCCGTCCCCGACGGCAACAAGCTGACCGGCGTCTACTCCGCGCACGGCGTGCAGACCTACACCTGCACGGACGGCGCCTGGAAGCTCCTGGAGCCCGCCGCCACCCTCTCCGACAAGCGGGACCGCGCCCACCGCCCGGTCGCCCTGCACTCCCGTGGCCCGGTCTGGGTCTCCACGGTCGACGGCAGCGCGGTCAACGCCTCCGCGGTCGCCACCTCCGCGAAGGACGGTGCCGTACCCGAGCTGCTCCTGAAGGCCACGGCCACCCGCGGCGCCGGCACGTTCGAGGGCGTCACCTACGTCCAGCGCCTGGACACGGAGGGCGGCGTGGCCCCGGCGGCGGCGTGCACCGGCACGGACCAGGTCTCGGTGCCGTACTCGGCGACGTACGCGTTCTACAAGGCGAGCTGAACGCCGCCGCTCCGCTGGAAGCGCCGCGACAGGCCGTCGGTCGGCTGCGGCGTCGTCGTGGCTGGTCGCGCAGTTCCCCGCGCCCCTTCGGGGCGCTCCTGTTCGGGGCGCTCGTGTTCGGGGTGCTCGTGTTCGGGGTGCTCGTGTTCGGGGTGCTCCTGTTCAGTCGGTCAGGTCGACCCGGATCGTCAGGAGCTGTGTGCCCAGGGCCTTCACGGCCATGCTGTTGCCCTTGGGCAGGGTGCGCAGCCGGGCGACCGGGTCGTCGTCGGGGAGCAGGTGGGCGGTGCCGGAGTGCCACCGCCCGCCGATCCGCACCCGGACCCGCGGATCGGCCTGGATGTTCCGCACGTACTGGGACTTCGTCCCGAACTCCGACACCAGCCAGAAGGAGTCCCCGACCCGCTTCCCGCCCAACGGCGTCCGCCGCGGCTGCCCGGAGACGCGGCCGGTGGTCTCCAGCAGTGTCTGGAAGGGCATGAGCCGGGTCAGCGGATTGGCGACGTACCGCTGGAAGGCGGTGGTGATCCGGAATCTGCGGTCGGACATCGTTCCTCTGTTTCCGAAGTGGGCTACAGGCCGGTGGGCTTTGCGCGCCGACATGACGTTCTTTGACAGAATCGGGTACGCAGGTCCGGTTCCGTACACGTTCTCCTTCTCGAATGGCGGTGCGTCACCCGCAGGGGCACAAGCTCCGCACAGTTTCGAGGAGAACCCCGTGTTCCGACACCCGCTCCGTCCTGTCGCGGCTGCCGCCGCCGCGCTCGCCGCCGTCGGCGGTCTGACCGCCGCGACAGCCGGTCCCGCCTCGGCCTTTCCCGCGTCCCGCTCCCGGCACGTCCTGCTGCTGTCGGTCGACGGCCTGCACCAGTCCGACCTGGCCTGGTACGTGGCCCGGCACCCGCGTTCCGCGCTCGCCCGCCTGGCCGGCGGGGGCGTGGAGTACACCCACGCCAGAACCACCGTCCCGTCCGACTCCTTCCCCGGCATGGTGGGACAGCTGACCGGCGGGGACCCGGGCGTCACGGGCGTCTACTACGACGACTCCTACAGCAACGCCCTGCTCCCGGCCGGCACCACCGACTGCGCAGGCGTCGAGCCGGGCGCCGAGGTGGACCTCACCGAGGACCTCGACAAGAACCAGAACTCACTCGACGCGGGCCAGGGCCTGTCCGGCCTGCCCGGCAGCATCCTGAACATGACCGGTGACGCCGCCGGCCTCATCGACCCGGCGAAGCTGCCCGTCGACCCGAAGACCTGCAAGCCGGTCTACCCGCACTCCTACCTCAAGGTGAACACGGTCTTCGACGTCGCCCGCAAGGCGGGGCTGCGCACCGCGTGGTCGGACAAGCACGTCGCCTACGAAATCCTCGACGGGCCGTCCGGCGACGGCATCCAGGACCTTTTCGCCCCCGAGATCAACAGCCAGGCCATCGGCTACCCGGCCGGACAGGACTGGACGAAGGACAACGCAGCCACCGAGCAGTACGACGCGTACAAGGTGAAGGCAGTCCTCAACGAGATCGACGGGTACGACCACAGCGGCTCGCGCAGGACCGGCGTCCCGGCGGTCTTCGGGATGAACTTCCAGTCCGTGTCCACCGCCCAGAAGCTGCCTGTCTCCGACGGCCTGACGGGTGGTTACACCACGCCGGGCACCCCCGGCCCGCTGCTCGCGAAGAACCTCGACTTCGTCGACCAGGAGGTCGGGGCGTTCCTCGACGAGATCCGCAAGCGGGGCCTCGACGGCAGCACGACCGTCATCCTCTCCTCCAAGCACGGCCAGTCGCCCACCGACCCGAAGGCACTGACCCGCATCGACGACGGGCCGCTGCTCGACGGGCTGAACGCCGCCTGGAAGGCCGCTCACCCCGGCGCCGGTGATCTGGTCGCCCACGCCGTGGACGACGACGCCATGCTGCTGTGGCTCAGCGACCGTTCCCAGGCCGCCGCCGAGTTCGCCAAGGCCTACCTGCTCGCCCGGTCCGGCACCGGCAACGGCATCGACGGAGCCGCCAGGACGTTCACGGCGAGCGGCCTGAAGACCGTGTACGCCGGTGCGGAGGCCGCCCGGTACTTCCATGCCCGGCCCGGCGACTCGCGTGTGCCCGACGTGTTCGGCATCAGCCAGTACGGCGTGGTCTACACCGGCGGCAAGGGCAAGATCGCGGAGCACGGCGGAGCACACGCCGACGACCTCGACGTGCCGCTCGTCGTCTACGGCGCCGGCACCCCGCACGACGTGCGCGTCAACGCTCCGGTGCGGACCACGCAGATCGCGCCGACGATGCTGCGGCTGCTCGGCCTGAACCCGCGGGACCTGGCCGCCGTGCGCATCGAGCACACCCGGTCGCTGCCGGTGCGCTGACCAGGCCCGGGGCCGCACCGTCGGCTGCGGCCCCGGCCGACGGTGTGGGGGTCTGGGGGCGTGCCGGGATGTACGCCGAAGGAGCTTCTGTTCTGCTCCCCGAACCGCGCTGAGCATCCGTCGGCGGCGCGTAGGACTCACTCGTCCTGAAGTTCGACAGTGTTGCTGGGTGCGGTCTGCTGCAGGACCTCGATGCCCAGTTGGTCGGTGCGGTCTGCTTGTCCGGTGAGCCGGTGCACCACTACCCATCTGCCGTCCGGCACGGCGCCGGCGAAAACGGAGGCGTCACCGGTGGCGCCGTTGTGCCAGAGCACGGTGCCGGACTTCTGCCAGGACAGGGCGGGCTCTCCCAGTTTCCGGTCGACGAGGAGGGCGACCACCAGATCGGCGGCGGCCCGCGGGGTGGCCCAGAGGCCTCCGGCGGGCAGGATGGCGCCGGTCATGGTCCAGGGGCGACGTGGGCGGCCGAACAGCCCGCGGCTGTGCAGGCGTCTGTCCGGCGGAGGAGTGCCGGTCACCTCCGTGATGTCCAGAGGGGCAAGGACGTAGTGGTTCAGGAGGTACTGGTAGGACATCCCTGTGGCGGAGGTGAGTGCGGCTCCGAGGATGGCGTACCCGAGGTTGGAGTACTCCTCGGTGTGGCCGGGGGCGGTGGTGGCGAGGGTGTCCAGTCCGTGGAGTACGGCGTGCAGGGCGGCATCGTCGAAGGCGGCGTAAGGGTCGCGCCGGTTCAGGTGCGGGGGCAGCCGTGGCAGTCCCGAGGTGTGCTGGGCGAGATGCCTCAAGGTGATGCCGGTACCCCGCGGTACCGGGAGGAACTCCTCCAACGGGGCGTCCAACTGAAGCACCCCCGTCGCAGCCAGTCGGGCCAGCACGGTTCCGGTGAGCGGCTTGCTCAGAGAGCCGATCTGGACGTACGAGTCCAGGGCGTGTCCATGCTGGACCTGGGGGGCTTGGCCGCTGCTGAGGACGCAGGTGGGAACAGGGCGCACGGCACGCTCTCCGTAGGGATCGGATGATGGTGGGTGAGGAGGCGCCCAACGTCGACTCCCGTTGCTCCTTTGGCGCGCATCTCGGTCACATCCCGGCGGCTGCCCGGCACGGTCACCGTCCGCCGGACGACTTCACCATGTCGAGCAGACCGCCGAAGGCCCTGGCACCGACGGTGAGGACACTTCGGGGCGGGTCGGCGTCGGCTATGCGGACGGTGGCGGGGGAGCCGGGGGTGGTGGATATGTGGACACAGGCCTCTCCTTCTTGGCAGTAGGACGACTTCCGCCAGGTGTGTGTGGACATGCCGACTCCTCACATGTTCTGGATGATGGCGTGGATCAGGTCGCGGGACTTCTCAGGGCTGAGGGCGGTGGCTTCGACGACGTCCAGGAGACGTCGGTACTTCTCCAAGTGGGCCTCGGCGTCGAGCAGTACGGGACCGTGGAACTGGTCGAGTTGTACGGTGTCCAGCTCCGCCACGGGCCCGCACAGGTAGTTGATGGACTGGCCTGATCCCGGGAAGGCTCCGACGTCGAAGGGAAGCACCCGCAGGGTGATGTGATCCCGCAGGCTCATGCTGATCAGGTGCCCGAGCTGGTCGCGGGCCACTTTCCGGCCGCCCACCCGCATGTGCAGGGCGGCTTCGTGGATGACGGTGCTGTACGGATTCGGGTTCTCACGGAACACCACGTCCTGGCGCTTGATGCGGTGTGAGACGCGGTGCTCGACCTCCGGCGGGGTAGGAGTGGGGATCGCCTTGCTGAAGATCTCCCGGGCGTGCTCGGCGGTCTGGAGCATGCCCGGGATGTGAGCGGTGAAGGCGGTACGGACAGCTGTCGCGTGGTGCTCCAGTTCGGCGAGGGTGAGCAGTCCGGAGGGAAGCACTTCGCGGTACGTCTCCCACCACCAGCCGCGTGTCTTCTGCGCGGCCATGTCGGCGAGGGCGTCGACGTAGGGCTGGTTCGTGCACGAGTAGAGGTTGGCCATGGCCCGGACGCGGTCAGGGCTCACTCCGAACCTGGCCGACTCCACGTTGCTGAGTTGACCCGAGCTGGTACCGAGCATCTGGGCCGCCTCGGTGGAGGTCAGGCCCGCCCGCTCGCGGAGTTTGCGCAGCTCTGTGGCGAGCCGGACGCGTCGGGCCGTTGGCGCGGGCCTTGGCGTCATGAGTGCTTCCTCCTAGCGGACGTACAGCGAGCCTGTCACTCACACGAGGGAGATGAGGCCGAGATCCTTCGAATGCCCGCAAAGCTGCTTTGCGAAGCCCCTATCTTCGTCTCAGGCGCCACGCCTGGAAGCGCACCGTGGGACGCCACGGCACAGACACCAGGCATCTGTCGAACTCCCCTCAGCGACCGGAGACTTCCATGGCCACCGTATCCCCGCCCTGGGCGTACACCCTGCACCTTCCGCACGATCCACGCGCACCGCGTATCGCACGGGGCACCCTGAGACTGGTCCTCGCCGCGCACGGGCTCCCGGAGCTGGCCCCGACCGCGGAACTGGTGGCGGCGGAGCTCCTGGCCAACGCGCACTGCCACACGAAGGGGCCGTACGCGCTCCGGCTCCGCTCGGCCGACAACGGCCGCCTCCGCGTGACCGTATGGGACACGGACCCCCATGTCCCGCCCGGCTTCTCGACTGCCCCCGCCCCACCACCCCCACCCGACGCCGAGCACGGCCGCGGCCTGCCCCTGGTGCGGGCCTGCGCGGACAAGTGGGGCGCGGCGGTGCTCCGTGAACTGGGCGCGTCGAAGGGCCGCAAGGTGATGTGGGCGGAGTGCGGAGCCGGGGCGGCGGCGTGGTGACCAGGGCCATGCTGAGAAGCGGAGCGATGCCCCTCCCGGAGATCCGGACCGTGGACGACCTGCGCAGCGCGCTCAGCCGCTACGGCTTCCCGGGCGATCGCGAGCGCTTCGAAGCGGAGCTGGCATCCGCCGTAGGAGCCTCCCCGACCGGTGACTTCGCAGGCGCTGCGGCGGTGGTCCGCGCCTATCGGCACCGCGTCCTGATCAGGAACTCGGCCGAGATCATGACGGCTCTGGAAGACGCGCGAGCCGAAGGTGGCGACGGGTGAAAGAAGTCCCGCTGGAGGAGGCCGAGCCCGCGAGGAAGGCGTTCGGCAAAGTCGCATAATGCGACACAAGCAGGATCGAGCCTCGTTCGACCGCGGACCAAGAACGTCAAGCGGAGTCGGTGAGATCCACCGGCCGCCGGGCGGTGGGCTCGACGCACGTGTCGATCAGCGCGACCCGTTCCGCGAGTTCCGTCAGTTCCCCCATGGCGTCAGGCGAGGTGTTCCACTGCGGCCGGCCAGCGGCCCTGGGCGGAGAGGTGAAGCACGAGGGACGCGATGTTCCAGGCGTCGTCCTCGCCCCGGTGGTGCCGGCCTTCGAGCGGCAGCCCGGCGATCTCCAGGGCCTGGGCCATGCCGGGGCGCTTGCGCAGGCCGTACGCCTCGGTGAAGGCGGCCTTGGCGTTGGTGTGCCGGCGGTTGAAGGGGTACGGCGTCCGGGTCGCCTGGCACTGCCGGGTGAACTGGTGGCGGTCGTAGTCGCCCCAGCTGGCCCACGGCCGGGCGCCCGCGCGGTGGTCGGCCGCCAGCAGCCGGCACGCCTCGGCGAAGGTGACCCCCCGGTCGACCTCGGGCTGGGTGAGACCGGTCAGCTCCGTGCAGAACGCGCTGACCGTGGAGCGGGCGGGCCGCACCAGGATCCGGTGCCGGGCCAGCCGCTCGCCGGCCGCCAGGTCGACGACGGTCAGCCCGACCTCGATGATCTCGCTGACCTGGCCGGGCGGCGGGGAGCCGGCCCAGCAGGTCGCCTCGACGTCCACGACGTTGACGAGCCCCTCGGCCCAGGCGCTGTCCATGACGGGAAGCGTAGGGAGGCGCGGCGGCCGGGGCACGCGAGTTTCGGCGCGGATGGCACGATGCGCCGGTGAGCTACTTCTCGTATCACCGCATCGGCCCTGGCCACGACCGGCCGCAGCTCTCGGAGCCCAGGCCGGCCGAGCCCGGTGAGTGGCCGAAGCTGGAGGCCGCGCTCGCGGTGGTCAACCGCGACCTGACGGCGACCCTGCCGGGGCAGGACCCGCTGGTGCTGATGGTCGACATGCGACAGACCCTGCCCCCGGGCGGCATCGACAGGGGGCAGGTCTACGTGGCGATGCCCGACGGCCGCTGGCAGGGCAAGGCGGTGAACGCGTGGGACCCCGAGGAGGGCGACCCGCCGGAGCCGGACGACGAGGCGACGGTGCTGACCGTGGTCGCGGACGCGGCGCAGGAGACCGTCGTGGAACTGCTCTGGCAGGTCTGGCCGCTCTGCGGGGAGCACAAGCTCGGGATGCACGCCCGTCCCGCAGGGACCGCCGATGACTGGTACCCGGGCGCGACGGACGCGGCTGGACCACCGGTGTGGTGGTGCCGGGGCGGCCGGGACGGCGCCTGCCACGACGTCGCCCCGGTGGGCGAGCTGGCCGCCACCCTGCCGGGAAAGCAGCGGCGCGCACTGCGGCGCGAACTGCGGCGCAGCGAGCGCGGGCGGGACGGCCGCCGCTGAGCGCTTCGCTTGGAGGGGCCGCGATGTGGCGTCTGCCGTCCGCCGTCTGCGGCGCCGTCGTGGCTGGTCGCGCAGTTCCTCCCCCAGCCTTCGGCCGGGGGCACCCCCAGCGCCCCTAACGGGGCGCTGCCACCTCACCGCCCCAGGAAGATCGGGTTCGTCAGTGCCGCCAGGGCGCCGGGGACCGGGCCCGCCGCTGTCTCGTGGCGGATCTCCGCGCGGACGTAGGCGGCGTACGACGGGGTCGTCTGCCACTCGACCACGCCCGAGCCGGCCACCGGGAGCGGGTCGCTGGTGAGGAGGACGCCCTCGTCGGTGACGAAGCGGACCGTGCAGCGGGGGACGCCGGAGGCCTCCAGACGGACGGTCACCGGGGTGTCGGGGGCGACGGCGAGGCGTTCGCCGATGCCCGCCCGCTCGCCGCGGCCGCCCGTCGCCGTGAAGCTCAGCGTCACGTTCTTCGACTCGGCGATGTAGGAGCGGCCCGCGCGCAGGCCCTCCTGGATGGCCTCGCGGCTCAGGTCGTCGGCGAGGACGACCGTCTGCGGCGAGCCGACGGCGTCCGGGTCCCGGTGCGCGTCGCTGTTGCCCATGCCCGGGAGCCACTGCCGGTTCTCCCGGACCGACGCCACCAGCGTGGCGTCCCACGCGGCCAGGGCCACCTCGTCGTCGGGGGTGTAGGGGCCGTTCCAGACCTCGACCGCGTCCGCCTCCCCGAAGCCGAACTTCCAGGCGCAGCCGACGCAGGTCGCGTGCGGGTGCGCCGGTACGACCAGGCCGCCGGCCTTGTGGATCTGGTGGGCGAAGCGGCCGAACCGGTTGTCGCGGGCCCGGTAGCGCCAGTCGACGAAGGTCCCGGGCTCCGTGCCGAGGGCGACGACATGGCCGTTGCGGGTGGTGACCTCCTCGCCGAGCATGATCAGCAGGTCGTCGCCGGCCTGGTCCGCCCAGTGGGCGTGCGACGAGTGGGTGTTGTGCTCGGAGGAGTTGATGAAGTCCAGACCGGCGGCGCGGGCGAGGGCCGCGATCTCGGCGGGGGTGCGGCGGCCGTCGGAGTACCAGGAGTGCAGGTGGCAGTCGCCGCGGTACCAGTCCCGGCCGCGGCCCTTGGCACGGGAGGGCGGGTAGACCGGGTGGACGGGGGTGCCGGGTTCGCCGTACGTCAGGGTGATCGTCAGCTCGTACGACAGGCCCTGTGGGGCCACCGTGTAGGGGCCGAGGGCGACGTACCAGGTGCCGGCGCCGACCGGGCCGGGGATGTAGCCGGGGGTCGCGTCGTCGGCGCGGACGAAGAACTCCGTGCGGGCGCCGCCCGACCAGCCCCGGAAGCCCTTGCCGCCCAGTTCGGTGCCGTGCTGGTCGAAGAGGCCGATGTCGAGCGCGTTGCCCGTGGTGCCGGCCGGGACGCCCGGCCTGTCGTAGGTGTAGGAGACCTCGAGCTCCCGTACGCCGGTGGGCACTTCGACCGGTACGTACACGAAGTCCGGGCAGCCGGGCGGCAGGGTGCCGCTCACCGTCGCCGTCTTCCGAGCCCCCTGGTCCTGACCGTCCGCCGCTGCGAAGCTCACGCTTCCCAACGTAAGGGCTGTGGCCGCGCCCGTCACGATCAGCGCGCGTCTGCCGATGCCGTGCGTGTCCTCACACATGCCGCTCACTCTCCCCTCCGGACGTGAACTCCCACGGAAGGAAAGGGAATCCACAGGTATCCGTCTGTCATGTGCATAGCTGTGTGAAAGACGGGGCGTGTGATGCCGACTGGTCGGTATGGACATATCGAGCCACCCCCGGTACAGATGGGGCATGCGCATAGCCGTCACGATCTTCCTCACCGACGAGACCATCGCCCCCGTCCGGCTCGCCCGTGAGCTGGAGGCACGCGGGTTCGCCGGGCTGTACCTGCCCGAGCACACCCACATCCCCGTCGAACGGGCCACCCCGTACCCGGCGGGCGGCGACCTGCCCCGCGAGTACGGCCGTACCCTCGACCCCTTCGTCGCCCTCGGCCAGGCCGCCGCCGTCACCGAGGGGCTCGGCCTCGGCACCGGCATCACCCTGGTCGCCCAGCACGACCCGATCGACCTCGCCAAGCAGATCGCCACCCTCGACCACTTGTCGGGCGGCCGCTTCACGCTCGGCGTCGGCTTCGGCTGGAACGTCGAGGAGGCCGCGGATCACGGGGTGCGGTGGCGGGACCGGCGTGCGCTGGGCCGGGACCGGATGGCGTTGATGCGGGCGCTGTGGGCGGACGAACCGACCGGCTACGAGGGCGAGTTCGGGAGCGTACGGGCCTCCTTCGCCTTCCCCAAGCCGGTGCAGAAGGCGCGTGGGCCGGTCGCCGGGCCGCGCACGCTGATCGGCGGGGCGGCGGGGCCGAAGCTGTTCGCGCACATCGCGGAGTACGCCGACGGATGGCTGCCGATCGGGGGACGCGGGCTCGCGGAGTCGGTGCCGGTCCTGCGTGAGGTGTGGGCCGACGCGGGGCGCGACCCGGCCGCGCTCCAGGTGGTGCCGTATGCGGTGCTGCCGACGCCGGGGAAGCTCGCGCACTATGCGGAGCTGGGTGTCGAGGAGGTCGTGGTGCAGTTGCCGCCGGCGGGGGAGGCCGAGGTCCTTCGGGTACTGGACGCGTGTGCGGAGTACCTCTGAGGGGGGTGTGCCGACTCGTCGGCCGAGCCGGCCGGCCGTGCTCCGTCGTGTGGTGACCGAGGGAGCGCGGCCGGCCGCCGGCCTGCGGGCACCCGGTCAGCGGACCCGGATGAACAGCACGTCGTATCCGCTGTTCGTGCTGCGGGTCTTGACGTAGACACCGTCCGAACCGCCGTTGGGGTTGCTCGTGTTGCCCTCGACGGTGGTGAAGCTGGAGCCGCCGCTCACCGTGCGCACGATGCCTATGTGCTCGTGCCCGCCGGTGTAGTCGTTGCCCCCGTTCCAGTCGAAGGCCACGATGTCGCCCGGCTGCGGGTTCGTCGTCACCGAGAGGTGGTAGTTGCCGGCCCGCGCCTGCTTGACCCAGCCCGAGACGTAGGTGTTGCGGTAGGAGCTGGCCCCGGTCTGCTTGGCCACCCAGCTCACGAAGGTCGCGCACCAGGCGTAGTCGCGGGTGGACAGCGACAGACCCACCGCCGAGCCGTAGCTGTTCGCCCGGGCGCTGCCCTCGACCGTGCCGGCCTCCGCCTCGGCCACGGCGAGGATGTTGCCGTACCCGCCGCCGGGCGGGGTCGAGGTCGGCGGGGTGACCGCGCCGTACAGGGCGGCCTTGGTGTTCGGGCCCACCTGGCCGTCGACCGACAGGCCCTTCTCGGCCTGGAAGTCCCGTACCGCGCTCTCGGTGAGCGCTCCGAAGTCGCCGTCGACGGCGAGATCGGCTCCGTGGTGGTTGAGCAGGCTCTGCAGCTCGGTGACACAGCCGCTCTTCTGGCCCTTGACGATGTTGCTCGGGCACGAGCTGGAGTTGAGGTTGACCGGTGACGGTGCGCCGCTGCCGCCGCCGGTGCTGATGTTCGAGTAGAGGGCGGACTTGGTGTCGGGGCCGACCTCGCCGTCCACGGAGAGGCCCGCCGACGACTGGAACGACTTCACGGCCGCCAGGGTCTGGGGGCCGAACTGGCCGTCCACGTCGACATGCTGGCCCTTGCCGTTGAGCAGGGCCTGCAGCGTCGAGACGCAACCGCCGCTCATGCCCTCCGTGATGTTCGACGGGCAGGACGCCGAGCGCAGGTCCATGGCGGTGGACGGCGACTCGTCGGTGTCGTAGAGCTCCCGCTTGGTGTTGGTGCCGACCTGGCCGTCGACCGACAGGCCGTTCGCGGACTGGAAGCTGCGGACCGCGCTGTACGTCGCCGGTCCGAAGTCGCCGTCCACGTCGATCGAGTAGCCGAAGTGGCGCAGCAGCCGCTGCAGTTCGGTGACGCAGCCGCCCTTGTCGCCCTGGACGATGTTCGCCGGGCACGACGAGGAGTTGAGGTTGATCGGCGAGGGTGCCGAGCCGCCGGTCGCGTACAGCTTGGCCTTGGTCTGGGGGCCCACCCTTCCGTCCACGGCGATCGCGGTGGAGGCCTGGTACTGGCGCACCGCGTAGAGCGTGTTCGCCCCGAAACTGCCGTCCACCGTCAGACCGGCGCCGTGGGCGTTGAGCAGGTTCTGCAACTCCGTGACGCAGCCGCTCACCTGGCCCTGCAGGATCTCGTCGGGGCAGGACGAGGAGGTCAGCCTGATCGCCGCGGGCGCCGCCGACGCCGGGACGGCACCGAGCAGGGAGCCCGCCGAGAGGAGCGCCGCCGTGGCCGCGAAGACGCCGGCTCTGACTCTCCAGCCGGGTCTCGCGGTCATGGTGCCCCGATGCCGGACGGCCGCTTTGTCGGTGTGCACACGATGTGGAGTTCTCATGGCTGCGAAACGTCTCCTTCGCTGGAGGTGCGGATGGCGGTCGGGCGGGCCGGACCGGTCGGCCTGGTAGGCCTGGCCGGCTCGACGGGCCCGGCCTGGCGGGCCCGGTCCCTGGCCTGGCGGGCCCGGTCGGCCGGGCGCCCGGTGAGCAAGGCGGAAGCTACTGACGGCGGCCCGCCCCGAGAAGGAGAACCACCGGCCGCGGGAGACTGGGATGCCGTTGCCGCACCGACCTGCGACGCTCCGCCGGCGCTGGGATGTCCCTGGGACGCGCGCCACAGGGTGCACGGCGGCGCGGTCCACGAAGAACGTGATCTCTCAGCCGGCCGGCCAGGCGCACGCGCACCCTCCGTGCATCGCGTGCCCCCGCCCCCACCGAACCCATGGATCCCCTACGTATGCTCGAAGGATGACGACTTCCGCGACCTCCGGAACCGGCCCCACCGACCGCCCCGGCGGTACCGGCCCCACCGAGAACTCCATGCGTCGCGCCCTCAAACGCGCCCGGGACGGCGTCGCCCTCGACGTCTCCGAGGCCGCCGTCCTGCTCCAGGCGCGTGGTGCGGCCCTCGACGACCTCGCCGCGTCCGCCGCCCGGGTCCGCGACGCCGGTCTGGAAGAGGCCGGCCGGCCCGGTGTCATCACGTACTCGAAGAGCGTCTTCATCCCCCTCACGCGCCTGTGCCGCGACAAGTGCCACTACTGCACGTTCGTCACCGTCCCCGGAAAGCTCCGCCGGGCCGGGCACGGGATGTTCATGTCCCCGGACGAGGTCCTCGACGTCGCCCGCAAGGGCGCGGCCCTCGGCTGCAAGGAAGCCCTGATCACCCTCGGCGACAAACCCGAGGACCGCTGGCCGGAGGCGCGCGAGTGGCTCGACGCGCACGGTTACGACGACACGATCGCCTACGTCCGGGCCATCTCCATCCGCATCCTGGAGGAGACCGGCCTGCTGCCGCACCTCAACCCCGGGGTGATGTCCTGGACCGACTTCCAGCGGCTGAAGCCGGTCGCGCCGAGCATGGGGATGATGCTGGAGACGACCGCGACCCGGCTGTGGTCCGAGCCCGGCGGGCCGCACCACGGCTCCCCGGACAAGGAACCCGCCGTCCGGCTGCGGGTGCTCGAGGACGCCGGGCGCTCCTCCGTCCCCTTCACCTCGGGGATCCTGATCGGCATCGGCGAGACGTACGAGGAGCGGGCCGAGTCCCTCTTCGCGCTCCGGCGCGTGGCCAGGTCGTACCACGGCGTCCAGGAGCTGATCATCCAGAACTTCCGCGCCAAGCCGGACACGGCGATGCGCGGCATGCCGGACGCCGAACTGGACGAGCTGGTGGCCGCCGTGGCGGTGGCCCGGCTGGTCATGGGGCCGGCGGGCAACATCCAAGCCCCGCCCAACCTCGTCGACAGCGAGTACGAGCGGCTGATCGCGGCCGGTATCGACGACTGGGGCGGGGTGTCGCCGCTCACCATCGACCACGTCAACCCCGAGCGGCCTTGGCCGCAGATCGAGGAGCTGGCCGAGAAGTCGGCGGCCGCGGGCTTCGAGCTGCGGGAACGGCTCTGTGTGTACCCGGAGTTCGTCCGTCGTGGCGAGCCCTGGCTGGACCCGCGGCTGCGCCCGCACGTGGCCGCGCTGGCGGACCCGGAGACGGGCCTCGCGGTGCCGGACGCGGTGGTCGAAGGGCATCCCTGGCAGGAGCCGGAGGAGGTCTTCGTCGCCTCCGGCCGTACCGATCTGCACACCGCCATCGACTCCGAGGGCCGTACGACCGACCGGCGCGACGACTTCGACGAGGTGTACGGCGACTGGGGCGCGCTGCGGGAGGCGGCCGCCCCCGGGATGGCGCCGGAGCGCATCGACACGGACGTGCGCGCGGCCCTGGCGACCGCGGCCGACGACCCCACCAGGCTGACGGACGCCGAGGCCCTCGCCCTGTTCCACGCGGACGGCCCGGCGCTGGACGCGCTGACCGGGATCGCCGACGACGTACGGAAGTCCGCCGTCGGCGACGACGTCACCTACATCGTCACCCGCAACATCAACTTCACCAACGTCTGCTACACCGGCTGCCGTTTCTGCGCCTTCGCGCAACGCCGCACGGACGCGGACGCCTACACGCTCTCCCTGGACCAGGTCGCCGACCGGGCGCAGCAGGCGTGGGACGTCGGCGCGGTCGAGGTCTGCATGCAGGGCGGCATCCACCCCGACCTGCCCGGCACGGCGTACTTCGACATCGCGAAGGCGGTCAAGGAACGCGTCCCCGGCATGCACGTGCACGCCTTCTCGCCGATGGAGGTGGTCAACGGCGCGACCCGCACCGGCATGTCGATCCGCGAGTGGCTGACCGCGGCGAAGGAGGCGGGGCTTGACACGATCCCGGGGACGGCGGCGGAGATCCTCGACGACGAGGTCCGCTGGGTCCTCACCAAGGGCAAGCTGCCCGCCGCCACCTGGATCGAGGTGATCACCACCGCGCACGAGGTGGGCATCCGGTCCTCCTCCACCATGATGTACGGCCATGTCGACCAGCCCCGGCACTGGCTGGGCCACCTGCGCACCCTGGCCGGCATCCAGCAGCGCACCGGCGGCTTCACGGAGTTCGTGACGCTGCCCTTCATCCACACCAACGCACCCGTCTACCTGGCGGGCATCTCCCGGCCGGGCCCGACGATGCGCGACAACCGGGCGGTGACGGCGATGGCCCGGCTCCTCCTGCACCCCTACATCCCGAACATCCAGACGAGCTGGGTGAAACTGGGCACGGAGGGGGCGGCGGAGATGCTCCGCTCGGGAGCCAACGACCTCGGCGGGACGCTGATGGAGGAGACCATCTCGCGGATGGCGGGGTCGTCGTACGGCTCGTACAAGTCGGTCCGCGACCTCGTCGCCGTGGCCGAGGCCGCCGGGCGCCCGGCGAAGCCGCGTACGACGCTGTACGGGCCGGTCTCCGAGGGGCGGCAGCGGGCGGCGGAGGCCTCCGACGGGCACCTGCCGGAGCTGCTGCCGGTGCTGGACTGAGCCGTCGGGCGGGCGGGCGGCGCACAGTACGATGATCCGACCCCTGTGCGAACAGGCAGGGGGCCTCAGAGCGCTCACAGCGGAGGAGATGCGTACCCGTGGCTGCCCGACTGCTGCCCTCCTGGGTGTGGGTCACCGGTCTGACGGCGGGGGCGACGGTGGCCGTCGTCCTCCTCGCCGTACAGGCTGACAAGGGGCCGCACCCCACGGCCGCCGCGGTCCGCCCGTCGGCGAGCGCGTCGGCGGGCGCCCACCCCTCCACGTCACCGGCGCCGACGAAGGCCCCCGCCGTACCGGCGGCCTCCGGCACCGGCCGCCGTATCGTCTACTCGCTGGGCGCCAAGCGGGTGTGGACGGTCGACGCGAGCGACAAGGCGACCCGCACGTTCACGGTGTGGCCGGGGACGGTCAGCCCCGATCCCGGCACCTACACGATCTCCAAGACCCTGGCGGCCACGACCGGGTCGGACGGCGTCCAGATCGAGCACATCCTCTACTTCGCGGCCAAGTCGGGGCTGTCGATCGCCTTCTCCAACGCGGTCGACGGCTCCTCCCCGCCGCCCGCCGCCGGCAAGCAGACCAGCGGCATCCGGATGCACACGGCGGACGGCGCGGCCCTGTGGACGTTCGGTACGGAGCCGGACACCAAGGTGACGGTGGTCAGGTAGCCGCCTGGGGTGGCGGTGACCGGACAACCGTCAGGAGATGGCACGGAGCCGCTGAGGCCGCCGGAGCCGCTCGACGGCCTCGGCCGTCTCCGCGTCGGCGGGCAGGAGTACGACCAGCTGCTGCGCGTCCTCGGTGACATCGAGCGTCTCGCGCCGCAGCCGAAGCCCGGCCCCCGACGGATGCCGCAGCCGCAGGACCCCACGGGCCGGAACCACGTGCCGGTTGATCCGCCGGGTGAAGTCGGCCCCGGCGGCGGGTGCCAGCTCCGCCGTGAACCACTCGCTGTTCTCCACCGAGGGCCCGAGCCACAGGTCGAAGGCCTGCTCGTCGGCGACGGCGTCCCAGTCGGCGAAGAGCTCCCGCGCGCGGGGGTCGGTGAAGACGTACCGGGTGAGATTGGGTACCTCGGCGTCCAGGAGCCCCGTCCCGCCCATCACCGCCTCGTACGCACCGGTACGGGCGAGAATGTCACCGAGCCGGTTGGTGACCAGGGCGAGGCCGGGTTCGAGGAGGCGGAGGGTCTCCAGGACGGCCGGCCGCACCGCGCGCCGCGGCGGCGCCGGCCGCGGATGCGCGACGCACTCACCGCCGGTGATCTTCGCGAGGTAGCGCAGATGGGCCCGCTCGGCGGGATCGAGGCTGAGCGCGTCCGCCAGGGCGTTGACGACGGCCACCGACGGATTGCGGTCCCGGCCCTGCTCGATGCGCGTCAGGTACTCCACGCTCACCCCGGCCCGGTTGGCGAGGTCGACCCGCCGCAGCCCCGGCGACCGGCGCCGCCCACGCTCCGGCAACCCCAGCGCCTCCGGCTGGATACTGTCCCGCTTCGCCCGGACGAAGTCCCCCAACGGTGTCCCCATGCGACCGAGGATAGGCGGACCGGAGTTCCCTCAGCGTGGCCCTGCGGGGGCCAGCCTGAGCCCGGTCTGGCTGCGCCGGTGCCGCGGTCGCAGGCTGACGGCCATGGACAACAACACGCACAGGCTGGTGATTCTGGTGGGCAGCGTCCGGGAGGGCCGGTTCGGCCGGGTGGTCGCCGACTGGGTGGCCGAACAGGCGGTCGCGCACGGTGACTTCGACGTGGAGGTCGTCGATCTGGCGGCGTACGAGATCCCGCTGACGTTGCCGGCGGAGTCACCGAAGCACGCGGGCGACGCCTACCCCCGCCCCGCCGGAATGAGCGCACTGACGAGGGCCCTGGCGATGGCGGACGCGTTCGTCATCGTCACCCCCGAGTACAACCACAGCTACCCGGCGTCGCTGAAGGCAGCCGTCGACTGGCACTTCACCCAGTGGACGGCGAAGCCGGTCGCGTTCGCCAGCTACGGCGGCGCGGCCGGCGGCAGACACGCGGTGCTCCATCTGGAGAACGTGCTCACGGAGTTGCACGCGGTGACCGTCCGGGACGGCCTGGCCTTCCCGAACTACTTCTCCGCGTGGCAGGACGGCCGCCCCCTCGATCCAGCGGCCCCCGGCTACGCCAGGACCCTCCTCGACCAGCTGTCCTGGTGGACGGCCGCCCTCCGCGCGGCCCGCGAGGCGGCGCCTTATCCCTCCTGATCCGAGGGGCTCAACTGGACGACCACGAGCGCGAGCCCCGTCAGCACCAGCACCCGGGTCGCCGCCTCCAGCCCGTTCCAGGTCTTGGACTGCCACATGGAGAACCACTCGCCACCGATCCCGATGAACCCGGCACCGAAGAGGAGGACGAGCATCAGCAGACCGTAGGTGGAGACGCGCCGCGCGCGGACGTCGTCACGGCGTACCCAGAGCCAGGTACCGGCGATCAGCACCAGCGCGGCCAGCGTCTCCCACACGATGATGAGGACGTAGGCGGTGTTCTCCAGCCCCTTGTCCGTGACGGCCCGCCACATCAGGTCGTCGTCCTTGAACGTCGTGTCCATGGCCAGCACATGCTGGACGAAGGCCTGGTTGGTGCCGAAGTCGGTGATGTTCCCGAAAGCGACGAGGGCGATGTAGAGGGCGACCGTTCCGGTCAGGACGGCAGCGGCAAGCGGAAGCGCACGAGGCGCGTGGGAGGTGGACATGCCATTTCCCTTCCCCGGCACCGTTCCTTCCCAACCCGCCCGTCCACAGCCCCTGTTCAGCTGTTTCCGGGCGGGCCGACGTCGTGCCGCGGCGGCGAACCGCTCGTACGCGGATACCGTTGTCGAAGGTTCATGCGAGGGGGGTTCACATGGATACGGCAGACGTCGGCGGACGCATACGCGACGCGGAAAACGCCGACGGCTTCGCGGAGTTGCGGACACGCGAGTTCGGCTACCTCGACGAGGGCGGACACACCTACCTCGACCACACCGGCGCCGGACTCCCCCCGCGCTCCCTCGTCATGGGCAGCGCCCGGCGGATCACCGGCGGACTGTTCGGCAACCCGCACTCCGAGAGCCCCGCCTCCCGCGCCTCCGGGCTCCTGCTGGACGAGGCCCGGCAGGCGGTGCTCCGCCACTTCAACGCCGACCCCGGCGAATACGCCGTGATCTTCACCCCCAACGCGACCGGCGCCCTGCGGCTGGTCGGCGAGGCGTACCCCTTCACGGGCGACAGCCGGCTCGTGATGTCGCTCGACAACCACAACTCGGTCAACGGCCTCCGGGAGTACGCACGGGCGCGGGGTGCCGCGTCCGTGTACGTACCGGGCCTGCACATCGACGAGCGGCGGCTGCTCGCCGCCCTGTCCCCGCCCGGCCCGGGCAAAGGCGCCGGCGGCCTGCTCGCCTATCCGGCGCAGAGCAACTTCACCGGCGTCCAGCACTCACTGGACTGGATCGCCGCCGCCCAGGCGCACGGCTACGACGTCCTGCTCGACGCGGCGGCCTTCGCCCCGACCAACGTCCTTGACCTGAGCCGCCACCACCCGGACTTCACCGCCGTCAGCTGGTACAAGGTCTTCGGGCATCCCACCGGCGTCGGCAGCCTGATCGCCCGCCGCGCGGCCCTCGCCAGGCTGCGCCGCCCCTGGTTCTCGGGCGGCACCATCTACGCCGTCAGCGCCCAGGCCCAGTGGCACGTACTCGCCGCCGACGAGGCCGCCTTCGAGGACGGCACGGTCAACTTCCTGTCGCTGCCGGACGTGACCGCCGGACTCGCCTGGATCGACGGCATCGGCATGGACCGCATACACGCCCACGTCACCGCTCTCACCGGCCAACTGCTCACCGGTCTGCGCGCGTTGCGGCACAGCGACGGCTCGCCGCTGGTGCGGGTGTACGGCACCGACCGCCCCGACGCGGCCCGCGGCGGCACGGTCGCGCTGAACGTGCTCGGCGCGGACGGCCGTGTCGTCGACGAACGCGTCGTCACCCGCGACAGTGCCGCCCACGGCATATCCCTGCGCACGGGCTGCTTCTGCAATCCGGGCGCCGGAGAGGAGGCGTTCGACCTGCCCCTGACCCGGCTGCGCTCGGCGGCCGACACACAAGTCGCCTCACTGGACGAGTACCTGGAGCTCCTGGAGCTGCCGTCGGCGGGCGCCGTCCGGGTCTCCCTGGGCGTGTCGTCCCAGCCCAGGGACATCGAGGCGCTCCTGGCGTTCGTGACGGGGACCTACCGGGACCGGGTGCCGACGGCGGCCGGGCTGGCCGCACGGGAGAGCTGCTGAGCCGGTGCCGTCAAGACGGGGGATCACCGCCCCGCCCGGCTCCGCGCCGCCCCGTCCCGGCACTTGCGGGCCAGAACCACCCACGTCCAGGCCAGGAACACCAGTGTGAAGCCCGCCAGGATCACCCACCCGCGGCTCGCCGGATGCCCGAACGAATCCCCGTAAGACGCCAGCAGCGGCGGACCGAGCCGCGAGCCGCCCGCCCGCCACAGCGACTCGAGACCCACCCCGCTGCCCAGCGCCTCGAACGCCCACCGGTTGGTCATCGCCCAGCTGATCGCCTTCCCGGCCACCGTCATCCGGGGCACCGGCACGAAGGCGCCCGAGAACAGCACCTGGGGGAAGCAGAGCAACGGCAGCATCAGCGTGGCCTGCCCCGGCTCCGGCACCGCCGCCGACGCGAGCAGCCCCAGCGCGAGGGCGGCGGCCGAGGCCAGCACGCTCGACACGAACAGCGATCCGTACGTGTCCCGGCCCGCCGCGGGCAGCCGGTCGAGGGCACGCAGCACCACCAGCAACAGCCCGTCCGCGACCGCGAGCACCGGCAGCATGGTCGTCAGCTTCGAGGCGACGTAGGGCCCGATCCGCAGCCCCGCGAGCCACTCACGGCGCAGGACCGGCAGCTCGGTGCAGATCTGGAGCAGGCCGTACGTCAGCCCGAAGAAGAACGCGCCGAACGCGATCCAGAACATGATCATCGCCGAGGAGCCCGGATCCGGTGCCGCCGGATCGAACGCGCCGGCCCGGAAGAGCACCGCGAACATCGCCACGATCATCACCGGCGAGCCCGCGAGGACGGCGACCGAGAGCCGGTTGTGCAGCATCAGCGCGGTACCGCGCCGGGTCAGCAGCGCCCACTGGCGCAGGACGCCGACCCGCCTCGGCCGCCCGGCCGGTGACACGGCATCAGGAATCCCCGGGGCGTCGCCGCCTCCGGACCGTTCGACACGTGCGCCGCCCGCCACCGCCTCGTACACCTCCTCCACGGTGCCGACCCCGAAGGCCTCGAACAGGGCGGCCGGGTCACCCGCGTACGCGACCTCGCCACCGGCGGAGAGGAAGACGACCTGGTCGGCGCGGAGCAGATCGGCGAGGACATGCGTGGTCAGCACGACGGTGGTGCCGTCCCCGGCGAATGCCCGCAGGGTGCGCAGCAGGGCCGCGCCGGTGACCGGGTCGAGCCCGGACGTCGGCTCGTCGAGGAAGAGCACCCGGGGCCGGGTGAGCAACTCGACCGCGATACTGGCCCGTTTGCGTTCACCGCCGCTCAGTGCGCGCACGGGGGTCTCCGCCCGCTCCGCCAGACCGAGCGTGAGCAGCACCCGGTCGACGGTCTCCAGCACGGTCCCGGCCGGCGTTCCCGGAGCCATCCGCAGACCCGCCGCGTACACCAGCGTGCGGCGCAGCGGCAGTTCGCGGTGGATGATGTCCTCCTGCGGGACGAACCCGAAGTCCGGCCCGGGCGGCCCGGGGGGCGCCCCGTCGTGCAGCACGTCGCCGCCGCTCGGCGCGCTCAGTCCGGCCAGCGTCTGCAACAGCACGGTCTTGCCCGCACCGCTGCTCCCGGCGATCACCGTGAGCTGCCCCGGGGCGACATCGACGGATATGCCGTTCAGTATCCGTCCGCCGCCACGGACCTCCCGGCTCACCCGACGCGCTTGCAGGCGCAGGCCGTTGACGGAGGGGGCGGCAGCCTCGACGGACGCATGCGGGTGCGGGGTCGGTGTCGACATGCGTGCAGCATGTCAGGTGACTCCGCTACCGGGAGGGGCTCGGCGCGGAGCCGTGCACCGGCCGTCGTCGGATCGTGAGCAACAGCGCGGGTCCGGCGCCGAGGACGAGCAGGCCGACGGCCAGCAGCAGCCACGGGTCGAGCAGGCCCTCGGTGCAACTGCTGCCGCCGGCCGAGGTGGTGCAGTAGGTGCCGGGGCCGTGCCGGTTGAGGTAGGCGAGCAGGAACAGCGGCAGGCTCGCACCGGACAGCAGGCCGGGCAGACCCCGGGAGCCGTCCCGGCGCGTGGCCAGGACGACCGTGCCGGCCACGGCGATCGGCAGGACGAAGATCCCGACCGACAGCACGGTGAGGAGGGCGAGCAGGTAGCAGGCTCCGGTCAGAAGCCATCCGCCGAAGAGCAGCCAGGCACGTCTGTTGCTGGTCATGCCGCATCTTCTTTCGTTTGAGCAGTCGCTCAAAAAATAGAAGCCGGCAGAAGCCCCTGGCAAGAGACCAGAACCGGCCAGTGATTTACACCTCGTCGGGTCAGCCGCGGCGGTGGCTCCGTCCGGACTGGTGGTCTCTGCCAGACTCTCTGTGGGCCGACTGCGGGGGAGGCGCGGATGGGATCGACACGGCCGTCGATGCAGGAGCTGATCGGGCGGCGCCGGAGGGCCGGGTTCGTCGGGCGGGTCGAGGAGCGGGCCGCGTTCCGGCGGAATCTCCAGCTGCCGCCGGAGGACGAGCGGCACCGGTTCCTGTTCCATGTGCACGGTCCGGCGGGCGTCGGGAAGACCCGTCTGGTCAGGGAGTTGGAGCAGATCGCCCGGGAGGCCGGAGCGCTGACCGCGTACGTCGACGAGGGCGCGGCCGGGGTGCCCGAGGCGATGGCGGCCCTGGCCGGTCAGTTCGACCGCGCTCTCGCCCTGCAGCCCGACTGGGCCTGGGGCCGCTGTGAACGCGGCGACGCGCTGCGCGTCGCCGGCCGCGACGGGGAGGCCCTGGCCGACTACGACCGCGCCCTCGAACTCGACCCCGAGTACGCGTACGCCTACGCGAGCCGAGGCGTCTCCCTGTCCAACCTGGGCCGCCACGAAGAGGGCCTCACCGACCTGGACCACGCCATCGCCCTGCAACCGGACTACCCCTGGGCCCTGGAACACCGGGCCGCGATCCGGCAGCGCAGCACCCTGTGAACACCGGTCGGCTCTTGGAGGTCGTATCAATGGCCTTTGGTGGCAGGTCTGTTCCGCCCAGGCGCTGTGCATCCGTGGAGGCGCGCTGCCGTCCCGGTCAGCGGCCGATGCCGTGGGCAAGGAGACTCTCGGCGGTCTCGGCGATGGTGTCCTCGATCGGACGGGCCCGCCACCCCAGGAGTCGCTCGGCCTTGGCGCTCGTGGCGTCGAGATCGCGGCCGAGCTGGTGCCTGAGCAGTCGCAGTTCCGGGTTCACGACACCCAGCCCACGGGTGAGCCAGACAGGCAGTTCGCGGGTCGGGGCCTTCGCGGCGCGCTCACCCAGGCGGTCACGCAGTATGCGGGCTATCTCGACGACGCGCAGGCTGTGCCCGGCGACGGCGAGGAAGCGCTCGCCGGCGGCTGCCGGATCGGTCATCGCGCGCACGTGCAGGTCGGCGACGTCGCGCACATCCACGTAGCCCATTCCGAAGGGCGGGCACGCCGGAACCCGTCCTTCGAGCATTCTGCGCACCAGACGCAGGGACGGCGGGTCGTCCGGGCCGAGCAGGGGGCCGAAGACGCCCACGGGATGCACCGCTGTCATCTCCAGACCATCACCTTCCTCTTCGACGAACTGCCAGGCGGCGCGCTCGGCCAGGGTCTTGGAGCGCTGGTAGGGCGGGATGTCGCTGTCGAGGTCGGTCCAGTCCTCCTCGGTGAACGGGGTCGAGCGCGGGGGGTGCCCGATCCCGATGGCACCGAAGGCACTGGTGAGGACGACCCGGCGGACTTTGGCGTCACGGGCGGCGCGCAGCACTCGTACGACGCCCTCCCGTGCCGGGACGACCAGGTCGTCGTCGTTCGCCGGGGTGTGACGCAGCGTCGGGGAGGCGACGTTCAGGACGTAGTCGCAGTCGGCGACGGCGTCGTCCCAGTCCTCGGGGTGTTCGAGGTCGGCACGTACCACCGTGAGGCGGTCGTCGTCGAACGGACCGGCCGCGTGGAGCCAGGAGCGCAGTGCCGGTTCACGCCGCAGGTCGCGGACCGTGGTGCGTACGGTGTGTCCGGCTTCGAGCAGGGTCAGGACGCACCAGCTGCCGATGAATCCTGTTCCTCCGGTGACCAGTACCTGTGTCATCTGTGTCTCCTCAGCGCGCGACGTGCGCATCGAAAGGGGGCAGCGGGCGCGTCGCGTGACGACGCGGGGCGGAAGCGGCCAGGCCGCTTCCGAGGAGGGCGTGGCCGATCATGATCGGGTAGATCACGGCACGCTCGAACATGCCGACGTCCCACATCCAGCCGGTGAGGACGTCGGCCATGAAGAGCGGGAACGCGATCAGCCCGAAGGTGCCGAGTGCGACGCTCGCGACCGACCGGCGCCTGCCGAGACCGGCGCGGGCTCCATTGGCTCCGACGACGATCGCCATGGTGTTGCCGGCGATCATGACGGTCTGCGCGCCGAGGGTGTGGAACGCGATGAGGCCGTTGTCGACGTTGGCGTTGGAGCCCTGGACGGTGCCGACGAGTGCGACTCCGATGCCGGCGAGGACGGCCAGGGCCAGGACGATGACCGGGCGGGTGCCCCTGCGTGGGTCGAACACGAGGAACGAGCCGACGATCAGGAGGACGCCGTAGAGGACCCAACCGGTGTCCATGACGGCACCGAGGGGGGAGTTCGCGACCTGCCCGAACGCGGTCTGCGCCGGGCCGGTCAGGCCGAGGTGACTGACCCAGTTGTAGAGGGGGGAGTACGGCGGGTCCTGCCAGGCGGCGGCGGTGACGAACTCGGCGAGCCAGGACACGAGCGGGCCGAGGAGGATGAGGAGGGCTCCGGCGTGCGCGGCAGCGCCGGAGCGGACGATGGGCTTCAAGACAGGGCCATTCCGGGGACGCGCCGGCGGATGGCCTCCAGCTCGGCCTCGTCCGAGACGCCCTGCCAGTCGTACCGCGGCGTGTACGGGGCCTCCAGGGCGCGCACCTCGTCGTCGGTGAGCCCGACTTCCAGGGAGGCCACCGCCTCGTCGATCTGCCGGATCGAGCCGGCGCCGACCAGCGGTGCGGTGACGACCGGCTGACGTCGCAGCCAGGCGAGTGCGACCTGCGCACGGGTGACGCCGCGCGCGTCCGCCACCTGCCCGACCGCGTCGACGATCGCCTTGTTGGATGCCTCCTGCTCGGGCGAGTAGAGCAGGTCCGCGTACGCTCCGTCCGTCTCGGCGCGCGCTGTGGCGCGGGCGTCGTCCCACGCGCGGGCCAGGCGTCCGCGCGCCAGGGGCGACCAGATGACCGTGCCGACCCCCTCGTCCAGACACAGCGGGATCATCTCGCGCTCCTCCTCGCGGGCGAGGAGGTTGTAGTGGTTCTGCATCGACACGAAGCGTGCCCAGCCGTTCTGCTTCTGCAGGTGCAGGGCCTTGGCGAACTCCCATGCGTGCATGGACGAGGCACCGAGGTAGCGGACCTTGCCGGCCTTCACGAGGTCGTTGAGCGCTTCGAGTGTCTCCTCCCAGGGGGTGGAGTGGTCGTTGCGGTGGATCTGGTAAAGGTCGATGTAGTCGGTTCCCAGGCGGCGCAGGGAGTGGTCGACCTCCGTCATGATCGCCTTGCGGGACAGTCCCCGCCCGTTCGGTCCGAGGCGCATCGGGTGGCGCAGCTTCGTGGCGATGACCACGGCGTCGCGGTCGGCGTAGTCCTTGAGCGCGCGGCCGAGGATTTCCTCGCTGGAACCGTTGGAGTACAGGTTCGCGGTGTCGAAGAAGTTGATCCCCGCCTCCACCGCGTGCCGGATGAGCGGCCGGGCCTCCTGCTCGCCCTTCGACCAGACGGGGTGCCCGCGGTCGGGCTCGCCGTAGGTCATCGCGCCGATCGCGATCGGTGACACGTCCAGGCCTGTGGTGCCGAGCTTGATGTAGTGCATGACGCCCCTCTAAAGTAAGTGGAGAACTCTCCGAATAACGTAGTGGAGAGTTCTCCACTTAGCAAGGTGAGGTCCCGTGGTCCGTTCAGACGCTCGCGAGAACCGGGCACGCATCCTCGCGGCCGCCCGCGAGGCGTTCACCGAGGACGGCAACGCCTCGATGAACCAGGTGGCCCAGCGCGCCGGGGTCGGGGCGGGCACGCTGTACCGCAACTTCCCCACCCGCGAGGCCCTGGTGCTGGCCGTCTACCAGGACGAGGTGGCACGCATCACCGGCACCGTGCCGGACCTGCTGGCCGAGATGCCGCCCCTGGAAGCGCTGCGCCACTGGACGACCGACCTGGTCGAAGCCATGCGCAAGAAGCACGGCCTGGGTGACGCCCTCAGCGCCGGGGCGCACCAGGCGATCGCCGAGGAGAGCTACGGCCCCGTCATCGCCGCCCTCACCCAGCTCCTGGACGCCGGCAAGAAGGACGGCGCCATCCGCCAGGACGCCGACCCCGGCGATTTCCTCCAACTCACAGGAGCCCTCTGGCGCGCCGCGTCCACCCCTGAAGACCGGGCCCCTCGCATGCTCGGGCTCATCCTCGACGGCCTGAGCACGCACCGGTAGACACGTGAGCGCGCCGACGCGGCGCGACAGACCGCCGTTTTGCCGGACCGGCAACAGAAGTGGCAGACCGGGACCCGGCCGGGCGACGGTGGGCCCGTGGCCGACAACGACATCGCAGAAGAATCACCCGCGTCCGGCATCCCCGGGCCTGCCGACGGATACCTCGGGGACCCCGCGGTGCGGGCGGAATGGGACAACCGGTACTCGGAACGGCAGCAGTTGTGGAGCGGCCGGCCCAACGGTGCGCTCGTGACCGAGGTCGCCGGGCTCACCCCCGGCCGGGTACTCGACGTGGGCTGCGGCGAGGGCGCGGACGCCATCTGGCTCGCGCGGCACGGCTGGGACGTGACCGCGCTGGAGGTCTCCGGCGTGGCACTGGAGCGGGCGGCAGGACACGCGCGGGACGCCGGCCTCGCCATTGACTGGGTGCACGCCGCGCTGACCGACGCGATGATCCCGCCGGCCTCCTTCGATCTGGTGTCAGCGCAGTACCCGGCCCTGCTGCGCACCCCTGACGCCGCGGCGGAGCGAGCGCTGCTCGCCGCCGTCGCGCCCGGCGGCATCCTGCTGGTCGTGCACCACGCGGGGATGGAGACCCGGCAGGCACACGACAGCGACTTCGACCCGGCTGACTATGTGTGGCCGTCGACGGTCGTCGACCTCCTCGACGACGACTGGGAGGCAGAGGTGCACGAACAGCGCCCCCGCGTGGCACCCGACGGCGGCGCCGGCGCCCACCACACAGACGACCTGGTACTGCGCGTACGCCGACTGCGCTGAGGGACGGCCGGCTCACCATGGCCGGTCCGTGAGCCGCGAGAGGCGCGTCGGGCCGGCCCGCCGTTCACCGTGTCACCAGGTTTCCGTGGCGAGATCGGTGTGCTGACCGAGGTTCAGGCAAGACCTCGGTGGGCGGCCCACAGCGTCCCGGCACGGTCGGCGGCGTCGGCGATCAGGGCCGCGAGTTCGGGGCGGTCGGGAACCGGGAACGAGACGTAGGTACCCCGACCGCCGGCGACCGGTCGGCCGTAGGCCTTCACCGAGAGGTGGCCGTCCGGGAGGAGCCGGATGGTGAGCGTGCTCAAGAGGAACGCCTCGTCGCGCCGGGTGTCCGTCCAGCGGAGTTGCTCCGGGATCGTGACATTGATCGCCAGAGCGCTCACTTCCAGGTCACCGGTCATGGACCGGTGATCTCCCGCACGAACCCGGCCCACGAGGCGTCGGTGAAGGTGAGCCGTGCGCCGTCCTTGTCCTTGCTGTCGCGGACGTGGACGGTGGTGGCGGTTGCGGGGGATATGGCGACCTCGACGCAGTCGGGGCCGTCGTTGCCGCTGTAGCTGCTCTTGAACCAGTTCAGTGCGGAGGTCATTTCTCTTCTCCCAGAACCTTCTCGATGAACGCCAGGGACTCCCGTGGCGGGAGAGCCTGCGCCCGGATCATTCCATAGCGCATTTCCAAGATCTGAGCCTCTCGGGGATCGCTGATCACCCGGTCGTGCAGCTGGCCCTCGGAGTGCCCCAGTGTCTTGCCATCCGGAAGTTTCAGCACGCGAAACGAGCCCATCACGCCCGCGTGGTCCTCGCGGTCCGTCGGCATTACCTGGATCTCTACATGTCGCAACTGGCCCATGTCCAACAGTTGTCGGAGCTGCTGCCGCAGGACCGTTCTCCCTCCGAGCGGTCGTCGCAGAGTCAGCTCTTCCAGCACGAATGTGATCGCCGGTCGAGGCACTCGCTCGAACACCGCCTTTCGTGCCATGCGCGCGGCGACGAGGCGCTCCACCTCCTCGTCCGTGTAGGCGGGCCGTCGCATGGCGTACAAGGCCTGTGTGTACTCCGGTGTTTGCAACAGGCCGTGGATCTGAAGACTTGCGTACGCGCCCAACTCGACCGCTTCCGACTCCAGCCGTGCCAGATCCCGAACCTTCTTCGGATACCGAGCCCGCTCCACGTCCTCCTTCATGAACGCGAGCTTCCCGCCCGCCCCCAGCACCTCGTCGGCCTTCTCCAGGAAGTCCGGCTTGGGGATGCGCCGCCCCCGCTCCACGGCCGACACCATCTCCTCGCTGTACCCGATGGCGGCGCCGAGTTCGCCCTGCCGCAGCCCGGCGGCCTCCCGCCACACCTTGATCTGCCGCCCGACCGCCCTGAGTACGGCCTCGGCCTCCTCGTCCTGCACACCCGCCCCTTCCGGCGTACGACCCGTACGGCCCCGGCCGGCACCCGTACAGTCACGCTCTGTGCCGGGGTCGTTGCTGTTCAGAGTAGGAACGGGCGACCACGCTGGGTGACATGAACCAGAAATCCCTCCCACAAGTCATCGCCCCGACGCAGCACTTCACGGTTCAGCTGTCCGCCACTCGAAGAGGTGCCCGACTGGCGCGGCTGCTCACCGAACGCCAACTCGACGACTGGAGGTCACCGTTCGCGGAGGCGGCGACACAGGTCGTGGCCGAGCTGGCGTCGAACGCGGTGCTGCACGGGCGCGTGGCGGGACGGGACTTCCGGCTGGGGCTACGGCTGTACGCCGACCGCACGCTCCGTATCGAGGTGACCGACGCCCGGGGCGACCGCGTCCCGCGCCTCCACGATCCGGTGTCCGGCGACGCGGAGTCGGGGCGGGGCCTGCTGGTCGTGGCGGGGTGCGCCGACCGTTGGGGCGTGGACGAGGCGCCGGCCGGTTGCAAGGTGGTGTGGGCGGAGCTGGGGGCACCGGGTCGTGGCGGCCCGTGACCCGGGCCTTCCCGACGCCAAAGACCAAAGAACCGGGGAAAGAACCCAACCCTCCCCTGCCGTCCCCGGCGATCACTCGCCGGAGTGAATATGCCCAACTCAAGTGGCGTGCCGTGGCAGTTGTGGTGCAAGGTCAGCCGCAACGAGCCCAGAAATACTTCGGCCCTCGCCGGGACTGCCATCCCACTGCGAGGGCCTGATCATCAAGGAAGAGAAGACCTTCCCCATGACTGCCCAGCAGCCTAGCGCGCCCGTGCCCGCCAAGACCCGGCATTCCCACCCCGGTGTCACCCATGTGAAGGAACGCCTCGACGGCAACTTCACCGTGATCAGCAACGAGTTGCTCCAGCACCCGGAGCTGTCCGCCACCGCGAGGGGCATCGGGGGCTACATCCAGTCGCTGCCCGAGGGCGCTCCGGTCAGCATCAAGGCGCTCGCCGATCAATTGCCGGAGGGGGAGATCAGGATCGCCGCGGCGCTGCGCGAGCTGGAGAAGTACGGGTTCCATCTCCGCACCAAGGAACGGCTCCCGTCGGGGCAGGTCGTGACCCGGACGGTCGCGTACAACAGGCCGCGGCACACGGTGGTCGTCGAGGCGGCGCGGGCCCCGGAGCCCGTTGCCGCCCGGCCGAGGACTCCCGTCCCGACGCGGGTGCAGGGAGCCCCGCGCAAGGTCCCTGACCTGCTTGCCGGGCTCCGCACGTACGACTCCCGCCTGCTCCTCAGCGAGCGGGACGTACACCGGCTGACACCGGCCGTCTCCATGTGGCTGGAGCGGGGCGTGCCGCCCACCGCGGTCGTACGCGCACTCACGGCCGACCTGCCCGAGGACCCGGTCAAGCACCCGGCGGCCTTCCTGGCGCACCGCCTCGCCAGTCGGATGCCGCCGTCGCTGCCGGCTCCGACCCCGAGAGACGCGTCTGCGCCGTCCCGACCGTCCCGCCCGGATCCCCTCCAGACCTGCGACGGCTGCGAGCGCGCGTTCCGCGCTCCGGAACCGGGGCCGTGCCGCGACTGCCGCGCGGTCGGCGCGGTCGCCTAGAAAGGACGAGGCGCGAGCCGTGAGCTCGATGACGGGCGCCGCCAAGGCGTCACCCCGTCGGGTGTCCGGGTACCGTACGAGGACCGCGCCACCCGCACCGGAGGCCACCGTGAGTGCCCAGACCGACGGCCCGATCGAACCGCTGATCCCCATGCCCGAACTCACCCCGGATGCTCTGCGGGCCGCCGTCGCGCGGATCGCCCCGAGCCGGATCCCGGCCCTCACCCAGCACCTCTTCGAGGCCACGACGAACGCGCAGCAGACGCAGAGCCTTGCGCCGCTGCGAGCCTTCGTGCACTCGTGGGCCGTGTTCGTGGCGATCCAACGCCATCCGGAACGTGCCGCCCGCCTGCGTGAGCTGGAGCGGATCGTGGACGCGGGCGAGCAGGACCCGGCGGCCGCCATCACGGAGATCCAGGCCATCCGGGAGACGGCTGAGGCGGAGGCCGGGCTGTGACGGACTGGGCCTGGGACTACAACCCGAGTGCCGAGTACGTCACGGATGGCCTGCCACCCGGAGTGCTGGCTGAGGTGGAGCGCCTTGCAGCCGAGCTGGCCGCGCTGGGACAGGACTCCGTGAAGGTCGGCAGGCCTCTCGACCGGGAGGGAGGGCTGCGTGAATTCGACATCCTGGGTGGTCGGGGGTTCATCAGTTTCCTGCCCGTGCCCCGCCACGCGTGCGTCTACGTCTGCAACGTCACCTGGTACGGCTGACCCCTTTTTCACTCCCCGTCCGACCTGGCCGAAAGCCGACCACTCGGGACCACACAACCCACACTTCGCATACCTAACTGTCCCCTGAACGGACCGTTCCCGGTCGATTACAGTGCTGTGCGCTCGTATGTACGGACGGTGCCCGTGAGGAGGTCGTGGTGGTGAGTGTGACGTCGGGTGCCGTCTGGGGCCGTGTCGAGCAGCAGGACTTCCGGAGCCGGGTGCGCGGGACGCTCCTCGGTACGGCCGTGGGGGACGCGCTCGGCGGGCCGGTGGACGGGCTGACGCTGGAGGAGATACGGGCCGCCTACGGGCCCGAGGGGCTGGTCGATCTCGGGTTCGGGTACGGGCGGCGCGGGACCGTCACTCATCACACGCAGCTGACTCTCTTCACCGTGGACGGGTTGATAAGAGCCCAGGTGAGGAGGGACACCGGAGCCTGGCATCCGCCCACCGACCTGCACCGGGCCTATCTGCGGTGGGCGGCCACCCAGCGGGACTGGGGGCCGGACGAGCGGCGGACGGAGGACGGGTGGCTGGCGCGGGAGGAGTGGCTCTACGCGCGGCGGGAGCCGACCCGGTCGCTGCTGCTCGGGCTCGGGGACGAGCGGATGGGGACGCTGGAGGCGCCCAAGAACCCGGATGACATGGGGCCCGAGGCCGTCGCGCGGTCGGCGCCGTTCGGGCTGCTCGTCGGGTGGGAGCCGCAGCTCGTCGTGCAGCTCGCCGTGGAGTGCTCGGCGCAGACGCACGGGCATCCGACCGCCTGTCTGTCGGCCGGCGCGTACGCGGTGATCGTGCACGGACTGGCGCGCGGTCAGTCCCTCGACGGGTCGGTCCAGCAGGCCCTCGGCCTGCTCGCCGCCCGGCCGGGGCACCAGCCCGTGTCGGACGCGTTGCAGCACGCGCTCGGTGCCGTACGGCAGGGGATGCCCTCCCCGGCCCGGGTCGAGGAGCTGACCGGGGACGGGGCGGCGGACGGGATGCTGGCCGCGGCCGTGTACTGCGCGCTGGTGGGGGAGGACGTACGGCACGGGCTGTCTCTCGCCGTCAACCAGGCCGGGCCCTCCGCCGTCGCGGGTGCCCTCACCGGCGGCCTCCTCGGCGCCCTGCACGGCGAGACGGCCCTCCCGCCGGCCTGGGTGGCCGAACTGGAGGGCCGCCAGACCGTCCTCGAACTCGCCGACGACTTCGCGATGGAGATGACCCAGGGCCCGGCGCTGCACAGTCCGGTGGGCGCGTCACCGGGGTGGCTGGCGCGGTATCCGCGTTAGGCGGGTCCGGCAGGTCCTGTCCCTCCGGCACCGGAGCCGGAGTCACCGGCCCTCACCAGCCCGGTCTCGTAGGCGACCACCACGGCCTGGGCGCGGTCCCGCAGCCCCAGCTTGGCGAAGATCCGGGCCACGTGGGACTTCACCGTGGCCTCGCTCAGGGTCAGTTCGGCGGCCAGTCGCGTGTTGGACAGGCCACGGCCCAGCAGGGTCAGGACCTCCAGTTCGCGGGGTGTCAGCGCGGTCAGGTCGGTGTGCACGGCGGGGGCGCGGTCGGGCTCGGCGGCGAAGCGTTCCACCAGGCGTCTGGTGATCGACGGGGCGAGCAGGGCGTCGCCGGTGCCGACCAGCCGTACGGCCGCGGCCAGGTGCTCCGGCGTGACGTCCTTGAGGAGGAAGCCGCTCGCTCCGGACGCGAGTGCCGTGTACACGTAGCGGTCCAGGTCGAAGGTGGTCAGGATCAGGATCCGGCACCGCGGGAGCTGGTCCAGGATGAGGCGGGTGGCCTCCAGACCGTCCAGGTTCGGCATCCGGATGTCCATGAGGACGACGTCCGGTCTGAGCCTGCGGGCAGCCGCCACCGCCTCGGCGCCGTCGGCGGCCTCGCCCACGACCTCGATGCCGCGGGCGGTGAGGATCAGCCGGAAACCGGTGCGGATCAGGGTCTGGTCGTCGGCGATGAGGACCCGGGGGGAGGGCCCGGAGACGTCGGCGGCCGTCACGGGCGGTCCAGGGGGATACGGGCCCGGACCCGGTAGCCGCCGCCGAGGCGACGCCGGGCGTCCAGGTCCCCGCCGTACACCGCCACCCGCTCCCGCAGGCCGAGCAGTCCGCGGCCGGCGCCGGGGGCACGCCGCGGCACGGTTCGTACAGAACCTGCCGGACCTGTGCCGGTCAGTACGCTCGGGCCGGTGTTCAGGACCTCCACGCGCAGCGCGTGGTCCGCGTAGCGCACGGTCACCTGGGCGGTGCCGCCGTCCTCGCCGTGTCTGAGCGCATTGGTCAGCGCCTCCTGGACGATGCGGTAGGCCGTCACGTCGATGCCCTGAGGGAGCGGGCGCGGCTCGCCGGAGATCCGTACCTCCACGGGCAGTCCGGCGAACGAGATCCGGTCGACCAGCGGGCCGAGCCGGTCGAGGCCGGGCTGCGGTGCCGGTCCGGTCGGCCCGTCGGCGGCGCCTTCGCCTGCTGCGAGGCCGACCAGGTTCTCGTAGTCCGGGTCGGTGCCGTTCTGGGACGGCGCCAGCAGCCCCAGCAGGTGCCGTAGATCGGTCATCGCCCCGCGGCCCGCGTCCTCCACGGCCCGCAGTGCGGCCGTGGCCTCGTCGGGCATCGTGCCGAGCACCTCGCGGGCGGCGCCCGCCTGGACCACCATGAGGCTCACGTTATGACTGACGATGTCGTGCAACTCCCGTGCGATACGGTCGCGTTCGGCGACCACGGCGGCGTCCGCGGCGCTCTTCCGCTCCCGTTCGAGAAGCCAGCCGCGCTCTCCCACGACGGCCTGCCACCGGCGACGGGTGCGCAGCAGTGCCACGGCCAGCCAGCCGACGGCCGCGGCCGCCACCGCCAGCGCCGTCACCAGCGCGTAAGTCCCCTGCTCCGACACGGGGTTCACTCTCGCAGACCGTCGCCGCGGCCGCATCGGCCGGTGGGACGGGGGTCCTGCACCTCCAGGATGAGGCGCCGGCCAGGTGCAACCCGGGGGCGGATGCCCGGGCGTGCCCTTCCGGCCTAGCGTCCGGTGCATGGTCACTGATGACAGCGCGGGCGAGGCCGTCGTACGGCTCGACGGTGTGCGCAAGGAGTACGGCGGGACGACGGCCCTGGACGGGGTGTCGCTGCGGATCCGGGCGGGCGAGGCGGTCGCCGTGATGGGGCCCTCCGGGTGCGGCAAGTCCACCCTGCTCAACATGGTTTCCGGTCTCGACCGGCCGACGGACGGCACGGTCGTCGTGCACGGCGAGGACGTGGGCAGGCTCGGCGAGAAGGGCCTCGCGTTGTACCGGCGTCGGCGCATCGGCATGATCTTCCAGTTCTTCAACCTCGTCGACGACCTGACCGCCCTGGACAACGTGGCCCTGGCCGCGCAGCTGACCGGCTCCCCGGCCCGCCAGGCCCGCCGCCGCGCGCTCGAACTCTTCGAGGAACTGGGCATCGCCGACCGCCGCAACGCCTACCCCGCCGTGCTCAGCGGCGGGGAACGGCAACGCGTCGCCGTGGCACGGGCGTTGATGAACCGCCCCGCCCTGCTGCTGGCCGACGAACCGACCGGCGCCCTGGACAGCCGGGCCGGCGAGCAGGTGATGGACCTGCTGCTCGACCTCAACCAGATCGGCCAGACGCTGATCCTGGTGACCCACGACGAGCACCTCGCGCGGCGCTGCGCCAGCCGGCTGGTCCTGCTCGCCGACGGCAGGGTGGCGGGCGAGCACACCCTGGAGCCGTCCGCATGAGGGCGGTATGGGCGGCCGCCCGCGCGGCCGTACGGCGGCGACGGCTGCAGACCCTCGTCATCTGGCTGGTGACGCTGACCTCGACCGGGGCGATCGTGGTGGCGCTGGGTCTGGTCGACTCGGCGTCCGCGCCGTTCGACCGGGCCTTCGCCAAGGAGCACGGCCCGCACGTCGTCGCCGCCTTCGACCCGGCGAAGGTGTCGGACGCGCAGTTGCGGCAGGCCGCCCGCGGGGCCGGGGTCGAGGCCGCCGCAGGGCCCTTCGCCCAGGCCGCCGTCGACATGCCCGCGGATGCCGGCAACCGGGAACTCCAGGGCGCGGTCACCATCGTGGGCCGTTCCGGTCCCGGGGGGCCGGTGGACCGGGTGGACCTGTGGGCGGGCCGGTGGGCCACCCGGCCGGGCGAGGTGGTCCTGAACCGGCAGCCGGACTGGCGGACCGCGCTCGGCGAGCGGATCCGGCTGCCCTCGGGCACTGTCCTCACCATCGTCGGCTACGGCTACGAGATGAGCCGGACCGCGGACGCCTGGGTCGCACCGGCCCAGACTGCGGCCCTGCGGCCGACGGCCACCCAGATGCTGTTCCGCTTCACGGACGCCTCCTCGCAGAACCGGCTCCGCACCGCGCTGTCCACGGTCACCTCGGGGCTGCCGAAGGACGCGCTCACCGCCTCCCAGACGTACCTCACCCTCAAACAGCAGGTCGGTGCCACGGCCCGGGCCTACGCCCAGTACCTGATGGCCTTCGGCCTCCTCGGCGTCCTCGTGGCCGTGCTCATCGTGGCCAACGTGGTGAGCGGCGCGGTGATCTCCGGATTCCGGCACATCGGGATCCTCAAGGCCCTGGGGTTCACCCCCGGCCAGGTGGTCGCGGTCTACCTCACCATGGTCTCCGTGCCCGCGGTCGTGGGCTGCGCCCTCGGCACCCTGGTCGGGAACGTCCTCGCGCGGCCCTTCCTCCGGTTCGTGTTCACGGGACCCGACGCGGGGATGCTCCACCGCAACGTAGGCATCGCGCCCTGGGTGAACGTGGTCGCCCTGCTCGGGATGCCCGCCGTCTGCGCGGCCGCCGCGCTCGTCCCCGCGTCGCGCACGCACCGGCTGTCCGCGGCGCGGGCGATCAGCGCGGGCACCGCCCCGCGTGCGGGGCGGGCGCTGCGGCTCCAGCGAGTGCTGGCCGGCACCAGGCTGCCCCGGTCGGTGAGCCTGGGGGCGGGTCTGCCGTTCGCCCGCCCGGGGCGCAGCGGCCTGACCCTGGCCGCCGTGGTCCTGGGGGTGGCCACGGTGACCTTCGCGACCGGCCTGGCCACGACGATGACCCGGTTCGGGGAGAGCGGCCGCGACTACGACGTGACGGTGTACGCCAGCCGGGTCAGCCACGGCAGGATCGTGGAGGCCGAGCACGGGGACCGCCAACTGGACGCGATGCTCCGCTCGTTGCCGGGTGCGAGCCGGGTCACCGCGCGGGGGGACGTCGAGGTGCACCTCGTCGGCTCCGTGCAGCCGGTGATGTTCGAGGGCCGTCGCGGTGACCTGCCGCGGCTGGGCGACGTGCTCACCGGCGGCCGGTGGAACCACGGCAGCGGCGAGGTGGTGGCCTCGTCGGCGTTCCTGCGCCGGCACGGTCTGCGCGTCGGCGGCCGCGTCATGGTGGAGAAGGGCGGCCGCCGGGAGCGGGTGACCGTCGTCGGCGAGACCATGGAGACCGACGGCCGGCTGCTCGTCGGGGACTGGGGGACGTTCACGGCGCTCGCCGCAGGGGAGAAGCCCATCGCCTACCACGTGCAGCTCCGCGACGGCGCCGACCCGGCCGCCTACGCGCGGGCGGCCCGGGCCCTGGACCCCGGCCTCGATCCGGAGGTGAGCGGCTCCAGCAGCAGCGCCGAGACGATCATCGGCTCCGCGACGCTCCTCACCGCCATGCTCGCCGTGGTCGCCGCGCTGGGCGTGTTCAACACGGTCGTCCTCGACACCCGCGACCGCCGCCGCGTCCTGGGCATGCTCAAGTCCATCGGCATGACGCCCCGCCAGGTCACGGTGATGACGGTGACCTCGATGGGGCTGCTGGGGGTGATCGGCTCCCTGCTCGGCGTCCCGCTGGGCATCGCGGGCTACGACCTGGTGGTGCCGCGCATGGCGAACGCCGTGGACATCGTCCTGCCTCCCTCCATGACGGACGTCTGGCGGGCCGGCGTCCTGGGCCTGCTGGCCCTGTCGGGCCTCGCGATCGCGGTGCTGGGGGCGTACCTCCCGGCCCGTGGCGCGGCACGGCTCACGGTGGCGGAGGCGCTGCACAACGAGTGAGGCGACGGCGCCCGGTGGGTCGTCCACATGCCGGCTCGGCCCGGCTTCCGGTGACCGCTCGCACGACTCGGCCCGCCACGGGGGCGGGCCGAGTCGAGTGCTCCGTGTGCCGGTTGCCTTCGGTCAGTCCTTGACCGGCGTCCCCAGGGCGTCGCCGCCCGCCGGGGCCTGCGCCGGGACCGGGGCCGCCGCCGTCGCGCCGTCCCCGTCCGTGTTCACGGTCTCGATGATGGCCAGGCGTTCCGGGGTGTCCTCCGGCTTCAGGTAGCCGATGAGGATGTAGAGGACCAGGGAGACGGCCAGCGGGACCGAGACCTGGTACTGGAGCGGGACCCCGCCGTCGACGTTCCAGTTGATCGGGTAGTTGACCAGCCAGAAGGCGAGCAGGCCCGCCGCCCAGCTGGTGAGCGCGGCCGTCGGGCCGGAGCGGCGGAAGGGGCGGAGCAGGCCCAGCATCATCGGGATCGCGATCGGGCCCATCAGGCCGGCCACCCACTTGATGACGATGGTGATGATGTCCTTGAAGGTGGGGGAGTTGACCTGGGTGGCCACCGTCATGGACAGGCCGAGGAAGACGACCGTGGTGATGCGGGCCGCGATCAGGCCCGAGCGCTGGTCCCAGGCCCGCGCCCGCTGCGAGAGGACCGGGGCCACGTCACGGGTGAAGACGGCCGCGATGGCGTTGGCGTCGGAGGAGCACATCGCCATCGTGTGAGAGAAGAAGCCGACGATGACCAGGCCCAGCAGACCGTGCGGCAGGAGCTGTTCGGTCATCAGGCCGTAGGAGTCGGAGCCGTCCGGCTTCTGGGCGTGGACCAGGAGCGGCGACATCCACATGGGGAAGAACAGGACCACCGGCCAGACCAGCCAGAGGGCGGCGGACAGGCGGGCGCCGCGCTCGGCCTCCTTCGGGCTGCCCGTCGCCATGTAGCGCTGGGCCTGGTTGAGCATGCCGCCGTTGTACTCGAAGAGCTTGATGAAGAGGAAGGCGAGCAGGAAGACCGTGCCGTAGGGGCCGACCAGCGGCTTGCCGTGGCCGTGCAGGGCCGGCTGGTCGAAGGCGTCGAAGATGCCGATGCCCTTGTCGTTCAGCTTGAGGACGACGGCGACGAACATCGAGATGCCGGCCAGCAACTGGATGACGAACTGGCCGAGTTCCGTGAGCGCGTCCGCCCACAGGCCGCCGATCGTGCAGTAGACGGCGGTGATCGCGCCGGTGATGAGGATGCCCTGGTTGAGGGAGACCCCGGTGAACACCGACAGCAGGGTGGCGATCGCGGCCCACTTCGCGGCCACGTCCACGATCTTCAGCAGCATGCCGGACCAGGCCAGCGCCTGCTGGGTGGAGAGGTTGTAGCGGTTCTTCAGGTATTCGAGCGGGGACGCGACGTGCAGGCGGGAGCGGAGGCGGTTGATGCGCGGCGCGAAGAGTTTCGAGCCGACCGCGATGCCGAGGGCGATCGGGAAGGACCAGGTGACGAACGAGGTCACGCCGTAGGTGTAGGCGATGCCCGCGTACCCGGTGAACATCACCGCGCTGTAGCCCGACATGTGGTGCGAGATGCCGGACAGCCACCACGGCATCTTGCCGCCCGCGGTGAAGAAGTCACTGACGTTGTCCACGCGTTTGTGCGACCAGACGCCGATCGCGACCATCACACCGAAGTAGCCGATGAGCACGGCCCAGTCGAGCCCGTTCATGCGCCCCCCTTCCAGGGTCCGCCTACTGAACTCCGCTCAGCTGGCTGGCACTTCGCATAAGCGGAGTGGGAACGGGGAAGGCCGCGAAGTGCCCGCTCATCGTGGGTTCCGTTACGCGGGCACGACAAGCGGGCGTAAGGTCAAGGGAGAGTAAAATCGTTCGTCTTCCTGACCTTGATTCATGAGTATGAACAGCGTGAATGGCTGGAACCAGCCCCCTCAGCGCATCAGCTCCCCCGCGTTGACCAGCAGCGACTGACCCGTGATGGCCCGCGCCCGATCCGAGGCCAGGAACACCGCCGCGTCCGCCACGTCCCCGTCCGTCGCCAGTTCGGGCAGCGCCATCCGCCCGGTCAGCCGGCCCAGCACCTCGTCCTCCGGCACCCCTTCCGTGTGCGCGGTGAACTGGACGTACGCCTGCACCGGCGGCCCCCACATCCAGCCCGGCAGCACGGTGTTGACCCGGATCCGGTACGGCCCCAGCTCCCGCGCCAGCGAGTACATCGCGCTGGTCAGCGCACCCTTGGAGGCGGCGTACGCGGCCTGTTTCACCTGCGTGGGCGCGGCGACGGCGGACTGGGTGCCGATGAAGACGACCGAGCCGCCCCCCTCCTTGAGCCCCGGCAGGCACGCCCGGGTCATCCGCAGCGTCCCCAGCAGGTTCACGTCGATCACCGACGCCCAGCTCGCGAAGTCCGCGTCCTCGACCCCGCCGAAGTAGGAGTCCCAGGCGGCGACATGGATCACCGCGTCGATCCCGCCGAACCGCTCCCGGGCCAGCGCGGCCAGCGCCTCGCACTGGCTCTCGTCGGTGATGTCGGTGGGCCGGTACGCGGTCCGGGTGCCCTCCGGATCGATCCCGGCCGCGCTCTTCGCGAGGTTCGCCTCGGTCCGCGCACCCAGTACCGCGTTCCCGCCGTCCCGTACGACGGCCGCCGCGACCTGGTGTCCGAGTCCGGCGCCGACTCCCGAGACGACGACGGTCTTGCCCGTGAGCAGCGACATCGATGACCTCCGGTTCGCCCACTGTGTCTGACGGTCCGTCAGGGTAGGGGCGGGTGCGGGAGGGTGGAAGGGGGGAGGGGCGGCGGACCGGCAAACGGCGCCGGCTCCGCCCTGGGGGCGGAGCCGGCGGATGGTCACGGCCTTACGGGGCGGCTCAGGACTTGCGGGCCCGGCGGGTGGCGAAGAGCGTGCCGGCGCCGAGCGCGATCACCAGGGCGGCGCCGCCGGCGATCAGAGGTGTCGAGGAACTGGCACCGGTCTCGGCCAGCGGCGGGGTACTGGTGCTGGGCGAGGCTGCCGGGGTGGTGGGCGGCGGCGTCTTCATCGGGGGCACGTGGGACGTGGTGGGCGGGGTGGAGGAGGAGGCCGGCGGGGTGGAGGACGCGGGGGTGGAGGGCGTCGGGGTGGACGGTGCGGAGGTCTCCGGGGCGGGCGGCTGGCTGGCCGGTGTCGACGCGGAGGGCGTGGGGGATTCCGGCTGGTCGGGGGTGCACGCCTTGTCGCCGCCGTTCCAGGCGGCTATGAGGTGGTACGGGGTGACGACGTTGCCGGGTTCGTAGGGTGCGGGGCCGTGCCCGTCCCCCGACTTGCCGTCGTAGACGACGTCGTCGCCGTACAGGTCGATCTGTCCGTAGCAGTCGGGGCTCTTCACGGCCAGCTTCTGCCAGGTCCGCTTGGCGTCGTCGCCGCCCGCGACGTCGTCGGCGGTGAGGTACACGGTGGCGTGGTCGACGAGCGTCTGGTGGCCGGAGGTGTACCAGTTGGAGCCCTCGGTGGTGTACTCGGCCAGCGACACCGGGTACGTGCAGCCGGCGCCGACGTTCTGCCCGGGGGCCAGGCGCACCTCGACCGTGCCGGGGGCGGAGTCCCACTGGTGGAAACCGCCCTGGGAGGTCCAATCGGCGCCGACCGGGTTTCCGTCGGCGTCGACGATGCGGTACTGCACGGTGGCCGTCTGGCAGTCACTCGCGGTGGTGGCGCTCGCGGTCGTGGCCCCGGCGAGGGGCGCGGCGGCGAGGAAGGCCGTCGCGGCGAGGGTGGCCGACGTTCTGGAGCGTGAGAAGCGCGTCACGATGTGCCCTTGCGGAAACTAGGTGTGGGAGGTGGTCGTGCGTGCGGGATGTGCGCAGGCCAATGGAAGACGGCGTGGCCCAACCCCGCGTCACTGCACTCGCTCTGGTCACAGCGAGGTGATCCGCATTCTCGCCAGCGCCGACAACGCCCGTCAATTTCACGCTAGTTAAACAATATCTTCACAACGTCGACCGACCCGGCCGCCCTCTCGTAATCTGACGCCGAGTCAGCTAGACCGGAGTCATGACAGGCGACTCGACGCACACGGAGAACGACACGCGCAGTCAGGTGTACGCGGAACTCGCCGCCGTGGGGCCGTACGGCGTCCGGCCGGGCCACGCCCTCATCACCATGGTCGAACCGCACCCCGGCCACGAGTACGCGTACAACCGCTGGTACGAGGACGACCACTACTACGCGGGCGCGATGGCCATGCCCTGGATGTACGCGGGACGCCGCTGGGTCGCCACGCGCGACCTCCAGCTTCTGCGCTACCCGGAGAAGTCCGCCGTCGCCCAGCCGGTGACGGCGGGGTGCTACATCTCCACGTACTGGATCACCGACGGCCGGTACGCCGACCACATGAAGTGGACGGTCGCCATCAACCGGCGGCTGAACCGGGACGCCCGGGTCTACCAGGACCGGACCCATGTCTTCACGGCGTTCCAGGACCACGAGGCGACCGTGTACCGGGACGAGGCCGCCGGGCCGCGCGACTTCCACGCCCTCGACCATCCCTACGCGGGGCTGGTGGTCGAGGTCGTCGACAGCGACTCGGCAGAGCAGCGGGCCGAGCTGGTGGAGTGGTTGCGCGGGCGGCACCTGCCGAGGAGGCTGGCGGGTTCGCCGACCGCCATGGTGACCGTCTTCCGGCCGACCCCGCTCCCCGGTGACCGGATGACGTACGTGAAACAGGTGGAGGGCATCGACACCCGGCTGACCCTGCTGTGGTTCCTGGAGACCGACCCGAGGGAATGCTGGGACGCCCACTTCACCGGCCTGGACGAGGACGTCGCCGGGTCGGGGCTGGGCCGGGTGGAGCTGGTGGCGCCGTTCATACCGACCGTGCCGGGCACCGACCGGTACGTGGACAGGCTGAGGTGAGCCCACCGGGTGCCGCGCCCCGGTGGGCCGGCGTTCAGTTCAGTGCGTCACCCGCCAGGGCGAGGTCCTCGATGGCCGCGAGACCGTACAGCGCCGTGGAGTTGGTGCTGACCCAGGTCGCGTCCGTCCCGGCGTTGAGCACGGTGGGGCCGTCGGTCCTCGTGGTCGTCCACGGGGTGCTCGCGGCCGGGTAGCCGTCGCTCGCGGCGAACTTGCTCCAGGCCCGGGTGGCCAGTGCGGCCTCGCCGGTCAGGCTCGCCGCGTACGCGTCCAGGCGGGAGTGGCCCTGGACCAGGCTCACCTTGAAACTCGTGCCGTAGCGGGCCTTCTGCTCGGCCGAGGTGGCGTTGAAGTAGCGGCAGTAGTCCAGCCAGGCGGCCTTGAAGCCCGGGATGTCGCTCTCGCCGAGAGTGTCGAGCAGCTCGGCGGCGAGTTCGGGCAGGCCGAAGCTCGCGGAGAGGTGGGAGACGGCGACGACCGGGGTGGTCTGGACGGCGAAGGCGCCCGTGTCGAGGTCGTACAGACCACTGCCCTGGACGAAGCCGTTCGGCTGGGCGGCGATGGTCGAGGCGCTGGCCAGCAGTTTCTTCCGCGCGGTCGGCCACTTCGGGCCGCGCCGTTCCCACTCGGTCCACCAGGCCCAGCCCAGCCCGCTCCAGTCGGTGCCGAATCCGATGGACAGGGCGTGGCGGTCCCCGGGGGTGTAGCCGTCGGTGCGGACCTTGCGGTTGGGATCGAGGGTCAGGAAGGTCTCGTCCGCGTCGACCTGGGCGTGCATGAGGTCGCCGGTCCGCTCGTCGGCGGTGAGGTAGTAGAAGAGACGGCGGTAGACAGGCGTCGAGATGCGGACCTGCTTGGCGCTGTCGCCGAAGTGCTGGACGCCGTGCCGGGTGCCCAGACCGGCCCGTTTCCCGATGTGGGAGACGTCGACCTCACCGGTGTGGCGGGTCATGGCCTCGGCGAAGCGGTAGATGTCGGCGCGTCCGGAGCGCAGGTAGGACAGCCAGAGCCACAGATCGGTGGAGAGCTCGGAGTTGTCCCAGGCGTAGCCACCGACGTCGTAGCACCAGGTGTGACGGTCCGGGTCGTAGGTGTGCTGGACGTCGCCGTAGTCCAGGAAGCCGTACCAGCGGCGCTGTTCGCGCTGGTCCCGGTAGTAGGTGAAGAGCAGGTCGAGGCGGTCCTCGATGGTCTTCCTGGCGGGGGTCGAGCGGTCCACGGGGGACCACAGGCCGGCGAAGACGCCCGCCTTGTGCAGGGTCTGCGGGGCGGCGACGAGCTGCGGCGGTGCGGTCAGCGCGTCCTTCTGGGCGACGAGCGTGCCGGCCGTGGGGGTGGCCGCGTTGGCCCACAGGTAGAGCTCGGAGGTGCGGGCGATGCCGTAGGCGGTGCCGAAGCCCGGCTCGTAGTCCTCGTAGGTGATGTCGAGTCCGGCGGTCTGCTCCGCGTAGGTGTCCTGCCCCAGGCCGTCATGGTAGAAGCGCAGGTCGAGCGGCTGGGCCTCGGGCGACCAGAGCCAGAGGGTGACGGTCGCCTCGTCGGAGGCGGCACCGCGGACGTCGAGCTGGGCGGGGTGCTTCTGCCAGAAGTCCCGCAGGCCGAAGGAGAGTCCGCCGCTGATCCCGCCGACGTAGCCGAAGCCGGGGGCGCGGGTGCCGCCGGTGGTGTGGATCCAGCCGTGGCCGGGCTTGGTGCGCTTGCGGACGGTGAAGCCGTCGGCGGAGAGCTGGGCGAGGGTGTAGTCGCCCCAGGCGGGGACGTACTTGAGGGCAGAGGAGACGCGGGTGTCCCAGGTGGAGACGTCCGGCAGCCGCTCGCCCCTGACCTGCGCGGCGCGCACGCCCGCGCCCGGGTCCCGGCGCAGGCCGGTGACGCCCTGTACGGCTTCGGTGAGGAAGCCGTCGTCGGCACCGGCGAGACGGATGTGGCGGTTGTAGAGCTCGTCGGAGAGGGGGACGCGGACGCGCAGCCCCAGGCCCTTGATGAAGTCGCCGCTCGCCTTGCCGGGTTCCTGGGCGCCGTCGTACGTGACGGTGTGGACGACCCGGACGGCCTCGGACCCGGCGTGGAGGTAGAGGCGGATGACGAAGGGCAGCCAGGAGTGGCTGCCGCGCTCGTGCTCGCCCTCCAGGCGGATGACGGCGCGCACCGGACCGGACTGCTCGACGGTGACGGAGCCGACGCGGCCGGTGAAGCGTTCCCAGCGGGTGCCGGCCCCGCTGCCGTCGTAGTCGTCGTCGATCTCCGGCTGGCGCAGCACGACCAGTTCGGCCTTGCGCGCGATCTCGGTGCCGCCGCGCCTGATGCCGCGTACGACGTCGTGTCCGCCGGCCTTGGCGATGCTGACCTGGATGACGCCGGTGTCGACCTCGATCGTGCCGCCCCTGGTGTCCACCGTGAGCGCGGTGTCCGCCCGCGCGGGTGTGCCGGGGGCCAGCGTGTAGCTCTCGGCGGCCTCGGTGGTGGTGCCGACCGCGTGGGCGGTCCACTTCAGGGTGCCGTCGGGCCAGTAGGCGGTGGGCCAGGACTGGACGGGGACCGCGGTGCCGTCGGCGGTGGTGAGCGCGAAGGCCTGGTCGGCGGCGAACGCGCCCTTGGGCCAGGCCACGCCGAAGGTGGTGCCGACGGCCTCGGCGGGGGTGCCGCCCTCCAGCCAGGTGAGCTGCACGGGGTCGGCGGTGCCGGCCCCGGCCGGCGCCGCCCCGGCCGGGGCGGCGGCGAGCGCCCAGGAGAGCTGGGGCGTCACGACGGCCGCGGCTGCCGCCTTGAGGGCGCTTCTGCGCGACAGCTCAGGCATCGTGACCGCCTCCCAGCCGCCAGACGCGGAAGTCGGTGATGTGGAAGTGACTCCAGGTGGTGCGGAAGGCGAACCAGCCGCTGGTGTACGGGTTCTCGTCGGTGTAGTCGAAGACCAGTTCGCCGTTGTCCCAGTACTGGATGTGGCTGCCGTCGGAGACCAGCCGGACGCGGTTGGGTTCGTTGGCGGTGAGCAGTGGCGAGGTGTAGTCGTAGATCAGCGGCCGGGATCCGGCCACGCCCACGTAGCGGCGGAACCGGGTGGTGGTGTCGGAGTTCGCGCCGAGACCCGCGTAGTACGTGGTGAGGAGGTCGTAGTCGGCCAGGGCGCCGCTACGGGCCGTGCCGAACAGGTCTTCAGGAGACCGTACATCCCGGGCGTTCCAGAAGGAGTTCAGATCGCTGACCCGGTCGTTGGCACCGCCGGCCGAGACCGGTGTCGCCGTGTAGTCGATCTCGTACCGGCCGGCGAACGGCCGCTTGAACCACACCGAGGCTCCGGCGGGCACGTCGACGTCCAGCACCCCGTTCTCCGCCGTGACGGTGCCGCCCTTCTCCAGCTCGGCCCGCCACTGTCGGGTTCCGTGCCGGAAGTCGTCGTGCGCCAGCAACCGGCGTTCGTGGTGGGGGCTCTGACGGTCCGGCGCGGCGGCGGCGCCGGTGCTCAGTGCGGTGGTGACCGCGGCCGCGAGGCTCACCACGACGGCGGCCCAGGAGTAGCGCATCGGAAGATCCCTTTCTATGGACGGCCAGGAGCGTACGGAAACCAACTGTTTCGATCAGCAGAAGCCACAGAAATGAAAAGAAGCATTCACGATCGGGCGATTTCGCGGTCCGATCCCGCATGTCGGGACCGAATGTGACGTCGCGTTACATCTCCGTGGCCATCGGCCCTCGATCGCCGTGGTGCGCCGTCCGGTCGGGCAGGCTTGCGCCGCTCGCCCCCAACCCGCCCTGACGTCACTGGAGTTGTCCGCATGCCGTACGACAGTCCGCTCTCCCGCCGTACCGTGCTCGCCTCCGCGGCCGGACTCGCCCTCGCCCTCGCCACCCCCGTCACGGCATCCGCGGCGAGCTTCGGCTACACCGACGACGGCACCCACTACGTGGTCGACACCGGAGCCGGACTGGTCTTCAAGGTCGACCACAGCAACGGCGACCTCTCGTCCTTCGTCTACAAAGGCACCGAGTACCAGGGCTACGACAGCAAGAACTCCCACATCGAAAGCGGCCTCGGCACCTCGGCGGTGACGGTCTCGACGCCCGCCGCCGGAGTCGTCCTGATCACGGTCGTGCACGGCACCCTGATCCACTCCTACGCGGCGCGCAGCGGTGAGAACAACATCTACCTGTTCACCTACAAGGCCGACACCTCGGTCACCGCCAGCCGCTACATCGCGCGTCTCAGGCCCGGGATCTTCCCGACCACATCCCCCGACACCTGGTCCAACTCGGACACCGTCATCGAGTCCGCCGACGTCTTCCGCAAGACCGACGGCACGACCAGGTCCAAGCACTTCTCCGACCTGCGGACCATCGACTACGACTACTTCGGCTTCAGCACCTCCGCCGCCTCCGTGTGGGTCGTGCGCTCGAACAAGGAGAAGGACTCCGGCGGCCCCTTCATCCGCCAGCTCCTACGCCACGGCAACGAGTCCGGCGCCGGGCTCTACGAGCACCTCTACTACGCGGAGGGTCAGACGGAGCCCGAGCGGTTCGGTCTGCACGGCCCATACGTCCTCGCCTTCACCGACGGCGCCGCGCCGGCCGCCGCCGTGTCCGGGCGCGACGACACCGCCTGGGTGGACGCCCTCGGCCTCACCGGCTGGACCGGTGCAGGGGGCCGCGGCCGGATCGTCGGCAACGGGCTCGCGGGACGGGACACCTCGTACCCCTACGTCGTGGGCGTGTCCAACGCCGACGCCCAGTACTGGGGAAAGGTGGACGCGAGCACCGGCAAGTACGGCGTCAAGGGCATCCTCCCCGGCACGTACACCCTCACCGTCTACAAGGGCGAGCTCGCCGTGCACACCCAGGACGTCACGGTCACGGCCGGTGCCGTCACCACCGTGCACACCATCACCATCACCGGCGACCCGTCCACGGACAGCGCCGTCTGGCGCATCGGCGACTGGGACGGCACCCCGGCCGGCTTCCGGAACTCCTCCCTCGTCACCTACGCCCACCCCTCCGACTCCCGGGCCGCCGCGTGGACCACCGGCACCTACGTGATAGGCGCCTCGACCGCCTCCGCCTGGCCCGCCTACCAGTTCAAGGAGATCAACCAGGGACTGCTCGTCTCCTTCACCCTCACCGCCGCCCAGGCGGCCGCCGACCGCACTCTGCGCATCGGCATCACCACCGCCAAGGCGAACGGCCGCCCCCAGATCACCGTCAACGACACCTGGACCTCGGCCATCCCCGCCGCCGCGACCGAGCCCTCCACCCGGACCCTGACCGTCGGCAGTTACCGCGGCAACAACCACACCTACGCCTACGTCATCCCCGCCGCCCAGTTGCTGACCGGCACCAACACCCTGCGCATCGACGCGGCCAGCGGCTCGGCGGGCGGCGGCGGCTACCTCAGCCCCAGCTACGGTTTCGACGCCCTGGACCTGCTCTGAGGCCGAGTTCGGACATCGCGGGCCATGACTTCCCGCAGTACCCGCCGGAATTCCACTGCGCGCGGGCGCCGGGCGGGGGCCATGTCCCCATACAGGGATGACCGACGCAACCGCAGCGACGACCGCTCCCGCCGTTCCGGCGCGTGACCGCACCACCTGGGCGGAGCTCTTCTTCGACCTGGTCCTCGCGTTCGGCGTGGGCCAGGTCGCCCACCCGGTGGCCGTGCACCCGAGCTGGCCGGTGCTCGGCACCTGCCTGCTCGTGCTGGTCCCGCTCTGGTGGGCCTGGGTGGACGTGGTCATGGCGATGAACGCCGTGCACGAGACCAATCTGCAGCGGGTGTTCCTGCTGCTGACCGCGCTCGCCGTCTACGGCATGGCCGTGGCCGCCCCGCTCGCCCTGGAGGACCGGGAGGCGGCACTGCTGTACTCCGGAAGCTACCTCGCCCTGCGCCTGCTGATCGGGGAGGCGATCCGCAAGGAGTGCGCCCTCTACACCATCCACCCCTACCGGGCCGGACTCGGCTTCGCCGTGGTCCTGTTCGCCTGCGCGACCGTACCGGCGCCCTGGCGCGAGGTCTGCTGGACCTGCGCCGTCGTCGCGGAGATCGCCGCACCCGTCGTACTCAGCGGCCACCTGCGCCAGTTGGCGTTCGGCGTCAACCATCTGCCCGAGCGGTTCGGCCTGTTCGTGATGATCGCCCTGGGGGAGAACGTCTTCGCCGTCGGCGCCGGCGCCGCCCACGGCTCGCTCGCCCCGGCCGAACTGACCGCCCTCGTCCTGGCCTTCCTGGTCGGCTGCGCCCTGTGGTGGCTCTACTTCCACCTGGTGGCCTCGGCCGTCGCACACGCCCTGCGCACCCATCCGACCCCGTCCGTCGTCGTCCGCGACGTGCTCAGCTACGGCCATCTCGTCCTGGTCGTCGGCCTGTTGCTGGTCTCCGTCGGCGCCACCCGCACCGTCCGCCACCCCCTGGACACCCCGGACGGCCTGAGCGCCGCCCTGCTGCCGTCCGGTGCCGCCCTCTTCATGCTGGCGTTCTGCTACACCCGGCGCCGCATGTTCGGCGCCGCGTCCGCCACCCGGTTCTACGGCGGTCTCGCCCTGCTCGTCCTCGCGCTGCCGGCGTGGCGGCTGCCGGCCGTGGCCACCCTCGCCGCCACCACCGTGCTGCTCCTGCTGGTCAACGCGGTGGAGCACTGGCTGATCAGCTCCGGGCGGCAGGTGCCGCTGATCCTCCGGAACCGGGAGTTCGGCACGGCCTGACGGCGGCCCCGCGACGGCCCATGACGGCCCCGCGACGACCTGACGTAGTAGGCCGACGGACCTGGGGGAGTGCCGGATGGCCTTCCGGGGCGGGCTCGGCGGGACGCGGAGCGTTCCTAGGTTCGCTGTATGGAACTTTCCGGCTCCCGCCTTTCCGGCACCGATGACGAAGAGGAGGTGGCTTGATGCCGTCCCGCAGCGCCTTACCCGCCCTGCTCTCCCTGTCACTTGGCTACTTCAGCCTCGGGACGATCTCGCTGGCGGTCGTCGGCCTGAACGGCCCGATCGGCGACGACCTGCACGTCCAGCCGGCCACGGTGGGCATCCTGGTCACCGTCTTCGCGCTGACGTTCGCGGTCTGCGCGCCCACCGCCCCCATCCTGCTGCGCCGGTGGAACCGCAAGCGGGTGCTGCTCGTCGGCGTCGGCCTGCTCACCGTCGGCGCGGCCCTCGGCGCCGTCGCGCCCGGCTACGGCTTCCTCACCGTCACCCGGGTGCTCGGCGCGATGGGGGCCGCGGTCTTCGGGCCCGGCGCCTCGGCGGCCGGGGCGCTGATCGTGCCGCCCGAGCGCCGGCAGCGGGCCCTGGCCACCGTGTTCGGCGGCATGACGGCCGCCGCGGTGCTCGGCGTGCCGCTGGCCTCGTTCCTCGGCGGCTCGCTGGGCTGGCGCCCTGCGCTGCTCGGCGTGGCCGCGCTGTCGGCGCTCTCCTTCGTGGCGGTGCTGGTGTTCGTCCCCGAGATCCCGGCCGGCGAACCGCCGACGGCCGGCGCCTACCGCGAGGCGATGCGCACCCCGGCCACGGCCGCCACGGTCACCACGACCCTGCTGTTCATGGCCGCCCAGTTCACCGTCTACGGCATCGCGGGCGCCTACCTGAAGGACCGCTTCGGTGCGTCCAGCGGGCTGATCTCGCTGACCCTGCTCGCCTTCGGCGTCATCGGGGTGGCGGGCAACGCCTGCGCGCCGCGGATCGCCGAGCGGCTGGGCGGCGGGCGCACGGTGAGCGTCGCGGTGCTCGGGCTCGCGCTCGGCTTCGTACTGCTGCTGGTCGCCCCGCACTCCGCGCCCGGGGTCGTCTTCTTCGCGTTCTGGGCGTTCTTCAGCCAGATGTACCAGGCGCCGCAGCAGGCCCGGCTGGTGGAACTGGTGCCGTTGCAGCCGGGGCTGATCCTCGCGCTGAACGCGGCCGCGCTGTATCTCGGCATGAGCCTCGGCAGTTTCATCGGCAGCTCGCTGCTACCGGACCTGGGCGCCGGGCCGATTCCGTGGGCGGCCCTCGGTGTCCTCGTCCTGGCGGGGCTCGCCCATCTGTCCTCGGTTCGGCAGGTCGCCTCGGCGGCGGCCGCTGCGGAGCGGTCTGCGACCGCGCCCGTGCATACCAGTTGAGCGATTCGTCGGTTGGCCGCGGCGCCGTCGTGGTTGGTCGCGCAGTTCCTCCCCCAGCCTTCGGCCGGGGGCACCCCCAGCGCCCCTTCGGGGGCGCTATCCCTCAAGTCAGTTCAAGGAGAACCCATGAGCAGCCACCAGGTGAACTTCGTTCGCGAGTACATCGAGACCGTCTGGAACCAGGGGCGGACCGAGCTGGCCGACAAGTACCTGGCCGAGGACCTGATCCAGCACAACCCGAACCTGCCCGACGGGCGGGCCCCGCTGGTCGAGTTCGTCGACGGCTTCCACAAGCAGTACCCGCGGGCCCGGTTCGAGATCCGCCGTGCGGCCGGCTCGGGAGACCTGGTCTTCCTGCACACCCGGTTCCGCGGCGACCCGGACGACCGCGGCATGGTCGTCGTGGAGGTGTTCCGGATCGACGAGGGACTGATCGTCGAGCACTGGGACGTCCGCGACGAGATCCCCGAGACCACCGTCAGCGGACACGAGGTCGTCTGACCGTCGCGTCCGCCGGTTCCCCCGTGCCGCCCGGGAGGCCCCGCGCCTCCCGGGCGGCAGCCGTTTCCCAGCGATTCAGGAGATACCTGTGACACGACAGCCACGACAGCAGCGGCCGGACCGGTGGCCCGCCGCCGGATTCAGCCGGCGCGGACTCCTCGGTTCGGCGGCCGCCGCCGGGGCCGGTGCGGCCCTCCTCCCGGTCCCCGCCCGCGCCGCGGAGGAAGCGGCCGGCACCCCCGCCGCGGTCACCGTCGGCGCCTCCGACGCCCGCTATCTCGACCTCACCTCGCGCGGCTACAACGCGAGATTCACCGCCGCCCCCGACTCCGTGCGGCTCGTGCACAGCACCGAGCAGGTGGTGGCCGTCGTCCAGGAGGCCGTGCGCGACGGCAGACGCATCGGGGTGCGCGGCGGCGGGCACTGCCTGGACGGGCTCGTCGACGACCCGGACGTACGGATACTCGTCGACATGTCCGAGATGGACGCGGTCCGCTACGACCCGGCGCGCCGGGCCTTTCTCGTCGAGGGCGGCGCCACCCTCGGGCACGTCTACCGGACGCTGTACCTGGAGTGGGGGGTGGCGCTGCCGGGCGGCACCTGCCCGACCGTCGGGGTCGGCGGGCACGTCACCGGCGGCGGGTACGGCGCGATGTGCCGGCAGCACGGCGCGGTCGTGGACCACCTGTACGCCGTGGAGGTGGTGACGGTGGACGCGTCCGGGACCGCCCGCGCGGTGGTCGCCACCCGGGAGCCGGGCGACCCGCACCGCGAGCTGTGGTGGGCGCACACCGGCGGGGGCGGGGGCACCTTCGGCATCGTCACCCGCTACTGGTTCCGCTCCCCGGACGCCACCGGCACCGACCCCGCCGGCCTGTTGCCGAGGCCCCCGAAGACGCTCCTGAAGTCCACGGTCACCATCAGGTGGAGCGACCTGACCGAGGCGGCCTTCACCGCGCTCATCGCGGACCACGGGGCCTGGCACGCCCGCAACAGCGTCGCCGGGTCCGCCTACGACAGCCTGCACAGCGTGCTCATCCTCTACAACCGGGTGCAGGGCGCCGTCGTGCTCAACACCCAGATCGACGGGACCCTTGCTGACGCCTCCGCGCTCCTTGACGCGTACGTCACGGCGGTGGCCGGCGGCATCGGGGCGCCGTACGCCGAGGTCCGCTCCTCCTGGCCGTGGCTGAAGACCACGCTCAAGGACCCCTACGACACCGGCCTGTACAACCGGACCAAGTCCAAGGGCGCCTACCTGCGCAGGGGCTGGTCCGCCGCGCAGGCCTCGACGCTCTACGGCTACCTCTCCGACGCCGGCTACGACGGTCACGCCGGGATCCTGCTCTACTCCTACGGCGGCAAGGTCAACACCGTCGCGTCCTCGGCCACCGCGCTGGCCCAGCGGGACTCGGTCCTGAAGGCCAACTTCACGACGTACTGGCCCGACGCCGCCTCCGACGACCGGCACGTCACCTGGATGCGGAACCTCTACCGCGACCTGTATGCGGTCACCGGCGGGGTGCCCGTGCCGAACGACACCAACGACGGGTCGTACATCAACTACCCGGACACCGACCTCGCCGACCCGGCCTGGAACACCTCGGGGGTGTCCTGGCAGAGCCTGTACTTCAAGGGGAACCTGGCCCGCCTGCAGGCCGTGAAGGCGGCCTGGGACCCGCACAACGTCTTCCACCACCGTCTGTCCGTCACAGCGGACTGAGGTGGTAGCGCCCCAAAGGGGCGCTGGGGGTGCCCCCGGCCGAAGGCTGGGGGAGGAACTGTGCGACCAGCCACGACGGCGCGGCAGCCGACAAATCCGCCGGAACATGGACGAGCCCCCGCGACGCGGGGGCTCGTCCCGTTCGGGGAGGCGGCGGGCGGGGCTCAGCCGAAGCTGGCCGGGAACGCCACCCCGGTCAGCGACTCGCTCAGCTTCCGCAGCTGGGCGCGGGCGCCCTCGTCGTACGCCTGGGCGCCCGCCCGTGCCCGCGTCGAGCGGTTGAAGTAGACGCCCGACACGTCGTCCAGCGCCGGGTCGGTGATCAGCCGCAGGGTGTTGCGCATGCCGTCCGCGACCGTGCTCTGCGGGGTGAACAGGTTCACCACCATCTTGGTCGGCATGTACGACGCCGGGTGCAGCGCGTTGGCCGTGACCCCGGTGCCGCGCAGCCGCTCGGCCAGGTCGAAGGTGAGCGAGATCTGGGCGAGCTTGGCCTGGCAGTAGGCCTGTACGCCGTCCCAGTTGCGCTCCAGCATCACGTCACGGAAGTTGATCGGCGCCTGGCCCGCGGAGCTGACGTTGATGATGCGGGCCGGGGCCGAGGCCACCAGCAGCGGGGCGAGCCGGCAGCTGAGGATGTACGCGGCCAGGTAGTCGACCTGGAAGGTGAGCTCCAGGCCGTCCTGGCTCTCCTGGCGGGCCAGCTCGACGCCGATGCCCGCGTTGTTCACCAGTACGTCCAGCCGGTCGTACGTGGTGAGGATCCGCTCGGCGAGCTTGCCGATGTCCTCCAGCGAGGAGAAGTCGGCCAGTTCGTAGCTGAGCCGGCCGGTGGCGCCGGCCGCGCGCAGCTCGGCCAGCAGGTCCGCGCCCTTGGACGCGCTGCGGCCGTGCAGGATCAGCGACGCGCCCTGCGCGGCGAGTTCACGGGCGACCGCGCGGCCGAGACCGTCGGTCGCGCCGGTGATGAGAATGGTCTGCTCGGGAACGGCCTTCATGTGGGGAACTCTCCTGTCAGGCGTACGTTGCCAGTTCTTCGGTGGACTGGTCGGTGTATCCCTGGCTGACCTCCACCACGACGCCGTCCGGGTCGGAGACCCAGACCGTCTTCCAGCCGGGGATGAACTCGTCGAACGTCAGCGGCCCGAGCGTCGGCTCCAGCTCGCCCTGGGCGGCGGCGAGGAACGCGTCCACGTCGTCGACCTGGAAGGCGAGGTGGCGGGCGGTGCCGGGGCTGTCCGGGCCGTCCTTCGCGGCGGTCACCAGCGGCTCCGCGGCGGTCGCGAACAGCTCCAGGCAGGCCGGGCCGTTGCGCAGGAAGACCACGCGGGTGCCGTCGGCCTCCACGACCCGGGCGCGGCGGAAGCCGAAGTGCCGGGTGTAGAAGTCCTCGGTGGCCTTCTGGTCACGGCAGTTGAGGCCCACGTGCGCCCAGCGCAGGCCGTTCGGGGCGGCGGTCGTCACGGCCGTCACTTCCCGGTGACCGGGGCGAACGGCACGGTGTCGTGGACGTTCGTCATGTAGGTGATCAGCCCGCCGCGTACCCGGAAGTAGTTGCACACCACGGCCTCGACCGCGATGCCGTCCGGGGTGCGGGCGGTGATGTCGGAGACCACCGCGGCCTGCTCGCCGTCCACGACCACGAGGCGGGGGACGTTGGCGAAGGAGGCGTACATCTGCGGGAAGCCCTTCATCATCTCCCGGAGCGTCTCGCGTCCCTCGACGTGCCCGGCCAGCTGCTCGTCCATGGTCTGGTCGATGGCGAACAGGTCGCACCAGGCGTCCCAGTCCCCCTCGTTGGCCAGCCGGTAGTAGGTGTCGACCACTTCTCGGGTGCTCATGCGCCCGTCCTTTCCTGCGTGCCTGTCGTGGGGTCAGGGGAGGTCCACGCCGAGCTGGCGCATCAGGCCCGCGGTGTCGGCCTGGACCCAGCGCTCGACGACCTTGCCGTCCTCCAGGCGGTAGACCTCCAGGCTGGTCCAGGAGACGTCCCTGCCGGTCGCCTCCTGGCCCAGGAACGGCGCGATGTGCCTGCCGTGGAAGGTGATGTGCATGATCACCTTGTCCGGGGCGGCCGGGTACAGGGCGTCGAGGTGCACGCGCATGTCCAGCGCGTCGTGCGCGCCCTTGATGATCACCTTGAGCTCGTCGAGGCTCTCGACGCTCCAGGCCGGGTTGTTGTCCTTGAACGTGGGCCCGAACAGCTCGTCGAGGTCGTCGTAGCGGCGCTCGTTGACGGCGTCGCTGACCTGCCGGACCACGGTGTAGTTCAGGTCGTCCGAGGACAGCTGGGCGCGCAGGCCGAGCAGGTCGTCCTGGGCCCAGCGCTCGGCGAACAGGCCGTTCTCGGCCCGCCAGATCTCGGTCGTGGACCACTCGACCTTGCGGCCGGTGGCCGGGAGGCCGAGCACGTCGCCGAGGTGGGTGCCGGTGAGCTTCACCCGGGTGACGATCCGGTCGTCGCCGAGCGGCGCGCCCTCCTCCAGCTCGCCCTTGAGGTCGAGCGACTCGTGCGCGCCGCGCACCGCGTCCAGGTAGGAGTCTATGCCGCTGATGTCGAAGCCGGGGTGGTGGTCGGTGAAGTCGGGGCTGAGCACGGCACGGACGCCTTGCAGGTCGCCGGCGTTCAGCGCGTCGAGGAAGCGCCCGTAGAGCTTCTGGATGTCCTGCTGGTCACGGGTGGACATGGTGCATCCCCTCGCTGGGTCGGGCGGCGGTCGGAAGCGGCTGGGAGGTGCCGAGGGCGAACGCCGCCGCGCGCTCGCCGATCATGACGCTGGGTGCGTGGGTGTTGCCGGCCACGATGGACGGCATCACGGAGGCGTCGGCGACCCGGAGGCCCCGGATGCCGTGGACGCGCAGCTCGGGGTCGGTGACGGCGTCCGGGCCGCTGCCCATCCGGCAGGTACCGGCCGGGTGCCACAGGGTGGTGGCGTTGGCGGCGACGTAGGCGCGCAGCTCGGCCGGGGAGGTGACGTCCTTGCCGGGGCCGAGTTCGTCGCCGCGGAAGGCGTCGAAGGCCCGGGTGGCGGCGAGTTCGCGGGCCAGCTCGACCCCGTACGCCAGGACGTCCAGGTCGGCCGCCGAGGTGAGGTAGCCGGCGCTGATCACCGCGTTGGACTCGGGGTCGGCGTCGCGCAGCCGGACCCGGCCGCGGCTGTGCGGGAGCACGGCGATCGGGGCGAAGGTGAGGCCGGGGCCCTCCCACTGGTCGGCGGGCGCGCCGGCCGGCAGGAACTTGACCGGGCCGAAGGTGAACTGCAGGTCGGGCGGGCCGTCCGGGTCGGCGGCCGGGGTGTGGGTGAACAGCCCGGCCTCGGAGAGCAGCGCGCCGGGCGGGTGCTCCTGGAGGGACTGGTAGCAGACCGGGGTGAAGAGGTGGTCCTGGAGCCCGGCGCCCACGCCCGGCAGGTCCCGCACACAGTGGATGCCGTGCTCCCTGAGGTGGTCGGCGGGGCCGATGCCGGACAGCATCAGGAGCTTCGGCGACTCGAACGCCCCGGCGGACACGATGACCTCGCGCTCGGCGCGGATCCGGGCGGGGGCGCCGCCCAGGACGTACTCGACGCCGGTGACCCGGTCCCCGTCGAGGAGCAGCCGGGTGGTGCGGGCGCCGGTCACCACGGTCAGGTTGGGCCGGTCCAGGGCCGGGCGCAGATAGGCGTCGGCGGCGCTGCACCGCCCGCCCGCGTCGTCGCGGTTGGTCTGGTACAGGAAGCCGAACCCGTCCTGCCGGGCGCCGTTGTAGTCGCCGTCGCTCGCGGCGTCGTGGCCGAGCTCACCGGCCGCCGCCACGAAGGCGGACGCCAGCGGGGACGGATTGTCCAACTGCCGTACCCGGACCGGGCCGTCGGCCCCGCGCAGCTCGGAGCCGCCGCCGGAGTAGCTCTCGGCGGCACGGAAGAACGGCAGGACCTCGTCGTAGGACCAGCCGGTCGCGCCCTCGGTGACCCAGCGGTCGTAGTCGTGGCGGCTGCCGCGCACCCACATCAGGGCGTTGACGGAACTGCACCCGCCGAGGACCTTGCCGCGGGCCACCGGGACGCGGCGGCCGTCCATGCCGGCCTCGGGTTCGGTGACGTAGCCCCAGTCGATCTCGCCACGCCAGTCGGCGGTGAGCAGGGAGAGGACCGAGGCGGCGTCGGCGTGGTGGATCTCCGGGCGTACGTCCGGGCCGCCGGCCTCCAGCAGGATCACGGTCACGGACGGGTCCGCGCTGAGCCGGGCGGCGACGGCGCAGCCGGCGGAACCCGCGCCGACCACCACGTAGTCGGCGCCCTGTGGCACCGGGGGAGTCGGATTCGACGGCATGACAGCCTCCAAACGGTGACGGGGTCAGAGGGCGGCCGGCTCGCCGACCTGGTAGTCGACGATCACCGGGGCGGCGCCCTGCGCGGGGCGTTCGAGCCGCCACTGCTGGTTGATCCGGAACGAGGACACGGCGCCGTCGGCGGTGGACTTCGCCGTCCAGACGACGGTCAGGTCGATGCCGATCCGCAGGCCGTCCTCCTGGTGGACGAGCTTCTCCACGGTGTGGTCCTGCTCGCTGTAGGCCTCACCGACGGCCGCGTACCAGTCGACGAAGTCCGCGTGGCTGTGCAGGGTGCGTTCCGGGAAGGCCATCTCCAGGCCCTCGTCGGCGACGAAGGGCAGCAGCTCCGCGACCGGGGCGTGCACGTTGAGCAGGCCGAACCAGCGCTGCACGAACTCCTCGATCTCCCGGTCGGAGCCGGTCTGTTCGGTGGACATGGATGTCTCCGCTCATCGGGGTCCCGCCCCCGGGAACCGGGAGCGATACGCGTCCGATGACCCCACAGCCGGGGCGCCCCGCGCGCTCCGCGCCAGGACACGGGGGCGCACTGTGCGAAGTCGCGGCTCCGGCTCGGGCAACTCGCCTGCCGGGACGGCCGTACCGTCCGGTAGCGACCGGCCCGCAGGCGTTGGCCACAACATGCCGTAGTGCATTCGGCCACTTGGGCATGTGCCGTGAGCACGGGCGGCGGCGATGGTCCGGACGAAGTGCCCCGCCGTAGACAGGAATCCGCCACTTGGCACCGTCCCGCCGAAACCGGGAGGAATCCCATGAGCAGGCGCATCCTCGTCGTTCTCTCCGAACACGGCTACTGGGGCGAGGAGTTGATCGGCCCCCTGGAGACCTTCGACCAGGCCGGCTACCACGTCACCTTCGCCACCCCCACCGGCAAGCGGCCCCAGGCGCTGCCGCCGAGCATGGACCCCGAGTACGTCGACCCGCCGCTCGGCCGGTCCGTCACCACGCCCGAGATGGCGGCCAAGGTACGGGCCGTCGAGGAGTCGGACCGGCTCGACAACCCCCTCGACCTCGCGTCCTGGCTGCCCGACCGGCCCTACCGCTCCCGGCCGTACTTCCTGCGCGACTGGGAGGGCTACCACAGCCGCCTGGAGCAGATCCGCCGGCAGATCGCCGACCGCTACGACGCGCTGCTGATCGTTGGCGGCAGCGGACCCATCGTCGACCTCGCCAACAACTGGCGGGTGCACGACCTGATCCTCGCCTTCCGCGAGCTGGACCGGCCGATCGCCGCCGAGTGCTACGGCGTCGCCTGCCTGGCCTTCGCCCGCGACCAGGAGACCCGGACGTCCATCATCCGGGGCAAGCACGTCACCGGGCACTGCATCGAGTACGACTACAAGGACGGCACCGGGTTCCTCGGCACCGACTTCGTGATGGGCCCGCCGCCGTACCCGCTGGAGTACATCCTGCGCGACGCCACCGCGCCCGGCGGCGCCTACCACGGCAACTTCGGCAAGGAGACCTCGGTCATCGTCGACTACCCGTTCATCACGGGCCGTTCGACCCCGGACTCCTACCTGACCGGCCAGAAGACCGTCGAGGTCCTCGAACAGGGCCTGCGTCAGTGGGGGTTCAGGACCTCCTGACGTCCTGAGATCCCGTCCCGCGAGAGGTGACCAGCATGGACAGCAGGCCCGCGCGCGTCGCGCTCCTGGAGCAACTGGAGGCCGAAGGCGTCCGGTACATGTTCGGCAACCCCGGCACGGTCGAGCAGGGGTTCCTCGACGAACTGCGCTCCTTCCCCTCGATCCAGTACATCCTGGCCCTGCAGGAGGCCACGGCCGTCGGCATGGCGGACGGCCACGCCCGCGCCACCCGCACCCCGGCGGTCCTGCAGCTGCACTCCGGGGTCGGCCTCGGCAACGGCATCGGCATGCTCTACCAGGCCATGCGCGGCCACGCCCCGATCGTCACCCTGGTCGGCGAGGCCGGGCTGCGGTACGCCGGACTGGACGCCCAGATGGCGGCCGACCTGGTCGGTATGGCGGAGCCGGTCACCAAGTGGGCGACCCGGGTGCTCGACCCCGACTCCACGCTGCGCGTGCTGCGCCGCGCCTTCAAAGTGGCCGGAACCCCGCCGTACGGGCCGGTCCTGGTGGTGCTGCCGGCCGACGTGATGGACGCCGGCACCCGGGAGGCGGTCGTTCCGGTCAGTTACCCGGACACCCGCAGCCTCCCCGCCCCGGACACCGTCGCCCGGGCCGCCGCGCTGCTCGCCGGGGCCCGCCGCCCGCTGATCGTGGCGGGCGACGGTGTGCACTTCGCGGGCGCACAGGCCGAACTGGCCCGCCTCGCCGAGGTGTGGGGCGCCGACGTGTACGGCGCCGACTGGGCCGAGGTCAACCTCTCCGTCCAGCACCCGGCGTACGCGGGCCAGTTGGGGCACATGTTCGGCGAGCAGAGCCGGCGGATCACCGGCGCGGCCGACGGCGTCCTGATCGTCGGCACCTACGCGCTGCCCGAGGTGTTCCCGGCCCTGTACGACGTCTTCGCCGAGGGCACCCCGGTGGTCCACGTGGACCTCGACACCGACGCCATCGCGAAGAACTTCCCGGTCGACGTCGGGATCGTGGCCGACCCGAAGGCCACCCTCGGGCTGCTCGCCGACGCGCTGCACGGGGAGATGGGCGAGGAACGGCGGGCCGAGGCGGCCGAGCGGCTGCGGGTGCGGGCCGCCGAGCGGGCCGACGCCCTGGCCGGCGCCCGGGAACGGGACCTGTTCGACGGCGAGGCGCAGTCCGTGCCCACCGCCGCCTTCGCCAGCGAACTCGCCCGCCAACTCCCTCCGGATGCCCTGCTGTTCGACGAGGCGCTGACCGCGTCCCCGGTGCTCTTCCGCCACCTGCCGCCCACCGTGCCCGGCCGGTGGATGCAGACCCGGGGCGGCTCCCTCGGCGTCGGCCTGCCCGGCGCGCTCGGCGCCCAGCTCGCCCACCCCGACCGCACGGTGGTCGGCTTCACCGGCGACGGCGGCAGCATGTACACCTTCCAGGCGCTGTGGACGGCCGCCCGCCACGGCCTGCCCACCAAGTTCGTGATCTGCAACAACGGCAGCTACCGGCTGCTGGAGGACAACATCGAGGAGTACTGGCGGGAGACCGGCATACCGGCCCACGAACAGCCCGGCATGTTCGACCTCTCCCACCCGCCCATCGACTTCACGGGCCTCGCCCGCTCCCTCGGCGTGGCCGCCGTACGGGTGGAGAAGCCCGGCCAGGCCGAGGGCGCGGTGGCCCAGGCCCTCGCCCACCACGGGCCGTTCCTCGTCGACCTGGTGACGGCCAAGGGAAAGGGGTGACCGCCGTGCGACTGAACGGACACAAGATCGCCGTCCTGATGGAGAGCGACTTCTACGAGCCCGAGATCCTCTACTACCGCTACCGCTTCCCCGAGGAGGGCGCCGAGGTCCACTTCCTGACCCGGCTCTGGGGCAACGAGGGCATGACCTTCCAGGGGCACGAGCACCGCATGCCCTTCGAGGTCACCGAGTCCTTCGAGGACCTCGACGAGTTCGCGCTGAAGGAGTACTCGGCGGTGATCGTCCCCTCCGGGATGGTCTCCGACCGCCTCCGCTACACCGAGGACCCCGACCGGCTGCCGCCCGCCTCGCAGTTCCTGCGCCGCGCGTTCGCCGACCCGGCGATCGTCAAGGGCATCATCTGCCACGGCATGTGGCTCGCCGCGCCCGTCCCGAACCTGATGCGCGGGCGGCGCGCGGTCGTCCACAACAACCTGCTGGGCGACCTGCGGAACATGGGCGGCGAGTACGTCGACCAGGACGTCGTCGTCCACGACGACCTGGTCACCGGCCGCACCGGCAACCACTGCCACGTCTTCGCCCGCACCATCATCGACCTGCTCGCCGACCGTCAGCCCGCCGAGCCCGTCCCGACCGCCCGGGCCGGGCAGGCCGGGCAGGGCTGACGGGACGGGAACGGGGAGAGGAGCGATCATCATGACACCGGTGACCGGGCGCATCCCCGTCCTCGACGTCCGCCCCCGGGTGCGGGACGGGGAACTGCCCGCCAAGGCCGTGACCGGCGAGCACCTCGACATCACGGCCACCGTCTTCCGCGAGGGCCACGGCGTGATCGCCGCGGACGTGGTCCTGCGCGGCCCCGGGGGAGCCCCGGCCCGGCGGGTGCCGATGACCCTCGTCGACGCGGACGCCGACCGCTGGAGCGCCACCGTGGTCCCCGACGCCGAGGGCCTGTGGACCTTCCGGGTCGAGGCCTGGGCCGACCCCCTGGCCACCTGGCGCCGGGACGCCGCGCTGAAGACCGCGGCCGGCGTCGACACCGAACTCACCCTGCGCGAGGGCGTGCTGCTGCACGAACGGGCGGCACACGGGGACAACGACATCACCGACTGGGGCCGGCGGGAGGAGGTCCGGGCCGCGGTCGCCGCGCTCCGCGACACCCTGGGCCCGGCCTCGGCCCGGCTGGCGGCCGTCACCAACCCCCGGGTGACGGCCGCCCTGGGCCGCTACGCACTGCGCGAACTGGTCACCGCCTCCCGGCCGTTGCCGCTGCGCGTGGAGCGGCGGCGGGCCCTGGTGGGGTCCTGGTACGAGCTGTTCCCGCGCTCGGAGGGCGCGGTCGTGACGGCGGACGGGCGGACGGTGAGCGGCACCCTGCGGACCGCCGCCGCCCGGCTGCCCGCCGTCGCCGCGATGGGCTTCGACGTGGTGTACCTGCCGCCCGTCCACCCGATCGGCGCCACCCACCGCAAGGGCCGGGACAACGCGCTCGTCGCGGGCCCCGACGACGTCGGCTCGCCCTGGGCCATCGGCTCCTGGCAGGGCGGCCACGACGCGATCCACCCCGACCTCGGCACCCTGGAGGACTTCCGGTACTTCGTCACCGCAGCCCGGGGCCTCGGCCTGGAGGTGGCGATCGACTTCGCCCTCCAATGCTCCCCGGACCACCCGTGGGTGACCGCGCATCCCGAGTGGTTCCACCACCGGGTGGACGGCTCGGTCGCCTACGCCGAGAACCCGCCCAAGACCTACGAGGACATCCACCCCCTCGACTTCGACACCGACTTCGAGGGCCTGTACGCCGAGGCGCTGCGCGTCCTGCGGCACTGGACGGCACAGGGCGTCCGGATCTTCCGCGTCGACAACCCGCACACCAAACCGGTGCACTTCTGGGAGCGGCTGATCGCCGAGGTCAACGCCGGCGACCCGGACGTGGTCTTCCTGGCCGAGGCGTTCACCCGGCGGGCCATGGTGCACGCCCTGGCCCAGGCCGGCTTCCAGCAGTCGTACACCTACTTCACCTGGAAGAACACCAAGCGGGAACTGACCGAGTACCTGCCCGAACTCTCCCGGGACAGCGCCGACTTCCTGCGGCCCAACCTGTTCGTGAACACCCCGGACATCCTGCACGCCTACCTCCAGCACGGCGGCCGGGCCGCCTTCGAGGTCCGGGCCGTGCTGGCGGCGACCGCCGCGCCCAGCTGGGGGGTGTACGCCGGGTACGAGCTGTGCGAGAACACCCCGCTGGCCGAGGGCACCGAGGACTACCTCGCCTCGGAGAAGTACCAGTTGCGGCCGCGCGACTGGGCGGCCGCCGAGGCCGGGGGGCGGACCATCGCCCCGCTGATCACCCTGCTCAACCGGCTCCGCCGGACCCGTCCGGCCCTCCAGGAACTGCGCAACCTGCGGCTCCAGCACACCGACAACGACCAGATCCTCGCCTACTCCAAGCACGTGGAGCTGCCCCAGGGCGGCACCGACGTGGTGCTGGTCGTCGTCAACCTGGATCCGCACCGGACCCAGGAGGCCACCGTGACCTGCGACCTGGCGGCCCTCGGCCTGCCCGTCGACGGCACGCTCAAGCTCCGCGACGAACTCACCGGAGCCGCCTACGCCTGGGGCGAGTCCACTTACGTGCGCCTCGACCCGGCCCACCAGGTCGCGCACGTACTGACGACCGAGGAGGCGTCATGAGGACGGGCACGAGGACGGAGACGAGTACGGCGGCGAGTACGGAGGCGAGGGCGGAGATCCTGCAGCCGCTGCTGCCCGCGCTCGGGCCGTGGATGGCGGCCCGCCGCTGGTTCGACACCCGCTACGCCGGGGCCCCGCTGACCGCCGAGGCGGCCTCGGTGGTCGGCGACGAACCCCCGCTGCTGCTGCACGCCGTGGTCTCGGCGGACGGCGCCGCCGGACCGCTGCGCGTCCAGCTTCTGCTGGGCCTGCGTCCGGACCTGCCCGACCGGCTGGCCCCCGCCGCGATCGCCACCGTGCCGGCCGGCCCCTGGCGGGGCTGGCGGGTCTACGACGCGCTGGCCGACGGCACCGTGCTCGCCCTGCTGCTGCGCACCCTGGCGGGCGGCGGCGCCGAGCACGGGCCGCGCCTGGAGCGCAGCTCCCGCTATCCGCTGCCCGTCGGCCTGGTGCCCCGCCCGCTCCAGGTGGAGCAGAGCAACACCTCCGTGGCCTACGGCGACCGGGTCCTGCTGAAGATCTTCCGCCGCCCGGAGCCGGGACCGCACACCGAGGTCGAGGCCCTGCGGGCGCTCACCCGCCAGGACTGCGCCCGCACCCCCCACCTCTACGGAGCGGTGCACAGCGACGCCCCCGGCGCGGAGGGCCTGGTGCTGGGCCTCGTCGAGGAGTTCCTGCCGGACGCCCGGGAGGGCTGGGCCGAGGCGGTACGGCAGGCCACCGGCTCTGTGGCCGGCACCGGCCGCGGCGGACCGGCCGGCGGCGGCTTTACCGCGGACGCGGCCGCCCTGGGCCGGGCCGTCGCCGACGTGCACGGCGCGCTGGCCGAGGCGTTCGGGCGGACCCGGCTGACCGTGGCGGACGTGGCCGAGGAGACGGCCCGGATGACCATGCGTCTCAAGGAGGCCGCCGAGGAGGTCCCGGCCCTCGCCCGGTACACCGCACGGCTCGGCGCCCTCTTCGACGACTGCGCCCGGGTGGCCGGGCGCGGCTGCCCGCTCTACGTCCAGCGCACCCACGGCGACCTGCACCTGGGGCAGGCGCTCCGGGCCCACGACGGCTGGCGGGTCGTGGACTTCGAGGGCGAGCCGGCCCAGCCCGCCGCCGAACGCGCCCGCCCGCAGCCGGTGCTGAAGGACGTCGCCGGCATGCTCCGCTCCTTCGACTACGCGGCCCGTACCGGGCTCGCCGCCGTCGAGGACGGCGACCCGGCGGAGACCTCGCCGGCGGCCCGGCTGCGGCGGCGCCGGCGCGCCTCCGCGTGGGCGGTGCGCAACCGGCGCGCGTTCGTCGCCGGGTACGCGGCCGCCGGCCACGAGGACCCGGACTGCCACCCCGTACTCCTGCGCGCCTTCGAGGCGGACAAGGCCGTCTACGAGGCCGTGTACGAGTCCCGGCTGCGCCCCGACCGGCTGCCGGTCCCGCTCGCCGCGATCCACCGGCTGGCCGCCGCTCCACACTGACGGCCGGCCACCCGCGAGCCATCGCACCGGCCCCGGCTCCCGGGCCGGCACCGAACCAGACATCCGGCCCGCACGTCCGGTCCGGTGCCGGCGCGGGGGCCCGACCGGGCGTGCGGCTCGGCGTCCGGCCCGGGTGCGCGACCGGTTGTCCGGCCCGGAGTCCGACCGGGCGGCCGGCTCGGTGTCGGTCCGGGCGGGCGGCTCGGGGGCGGACCCGGCTCGACCCGGCGTCGGCCCCGGCGTCGGACCCGCGTCGAATCCGGCGGCGAAAGGACCGAACCGGAACAGGGAAATCGGTGCTCGACGGACTTTCAATTCTCTTAGCCGTGCGGGTATTTCACGGCGGTTCCGGAAGGGGAATTCAGGTGGCGCGCGGAACGGGGCGGAGCGGGTCAGGAACGGCCCTGCTCGGTGAAGGACGTGCTCGGGTCGCGGTTCGGGGCCAGACCGGCCGACGACAGCGCCTGGTCGTACGCCTGCAGGGCCGCCGTGCTGTTGCCCTGGCGGCGCCACAGGTCTCCCACGTACCGCCAGTTGAGCGCGGTCTGGTGGGACGGCGGGAACTGGCGCAGCTGCCGGGTCGCGGCCTGCAGGCACTGGCCCGCCTGCTCGTAGTCGCCGCGCAGCAGATGGATCTCGGCGAGCGTGGCGCGCGCGCCGACCGCCTGGATGCGGGACTCCGCGCCGGTGAGGCCGAGGGCCCGCTCCGCGTGGGCCGCGGCCTCGTCCCAGTTGCCGAGCATCGCGTCCGCGTCGGCCAGACCGATCTCGCACTGGGCCAGCTCGGGCGCGTTGCCGACCTCTGCCAGCAACTGCTGGGCCTCCTCCAGGAGTTGCTTGGCGCGTGCCGGTTCGGGCTGGTCGACCTGGAGGAGCAGCGAGCCGCAGTTCATCTTGAGCATGGCGACGTGGCGGATGTTGTCGTCCTCGGACATCAGCGCCAGCGCCCGCTCCACCAGGGCCAGCGCCTCGTTCAGCTGGCCGCGGGAGCGGGCCACGAGCCCCGCGTTCCAGAAGACGGCACCCCGTGCGGCCCGCGCCCCCTGCTTCTCGGCGGCGTCGAGGAGCCGGACGCCGAGCAGCTGGGCCCGGGTGAGGTCGCCGCGCATGTGGTACGACGCCATGAGCGTGGCGCCGAGCTGGACGTGGTCGACGGTGACGTCCAGGCCGAGGGCGTCGAGGCGGGACATGGCCCGCTCGGCGATCTCGATGCTCGTCGTGATGTCGCCGGCGTTGCGGTAGCAGCGGCACAGGGCGACCGACACCGTGCACCAGTCGGCGGAGCCGGGCGGCAGTTCGGGGTCGCGCTGGAGGTCTTCCAGGATCGTGATGGCGGCCTCGATCCGGTCGAGCTTCTCCAGGGCGGAGGCCTGCGCGATGCGGGCGCGCCGGGTCATCGACGGGTCCAGCAGGGACGGCTTGGCCAGGAGGTCGCTCAGGGTCTGGAGGGCCTCGCCGTTGCTGCCGTTGCGCAGGGCCATCTCGCCGAAGGCCAGCCGCAGCCGGGTCTCCTCCAGTTCATGGTCGTCGCGTCCGGTGCGCAGGTACTCCACGGAGCACCCCAGGCGCTCGGCGAGCGCGGCGAGCACCGAGTCCGACGGCGCGCCGCGCTTCCCCGACTCGATCAGGGAGATGTAGCTCGCCGAAATCTCACCGGAGGCGAGGTCCTGCTGCTTGAGTCCACGTTTGCCGCGCAACACCCTGATGCGCTCGCCCAGTCCTGCGGCCGTCGCGTTGCCGAGTGGATCCATGCCAACTCCTCGGTGCAGTACTTGACTGTCGGGATGACAGATCGATGTTACCAGTAAGTTGATATCTACCCAATGGGCTTCCGGTGATCTTTTAGTGGCTCTCCACCGCATTTTGCAGCGCACTTCCCCGGTCACATTAGGGGGCGCCTTGTGTGGTGTGCGGTATTCCGTTTGTTTATGGCTAATTTTGCAAGGAACTACTTGACTGTATTAGTTATTTAATGTTGACTATAACTGTCAAGGCGCAACCTTCTATTGTTCAGGGGAGGGGATTTTCGTGAGCAATAAAATAATCGCGCTCGTTGCAATCGTCGTCCTGATCAGTGGTCTTGTGTCGGGGGGACTGTGGCTGAGCGATTCCGGCCCGGGTAGCCGTCCGCAGCACGAGGGCATGGCCGCGTCCAGCGGCGGGAGTGGTGGTTGCTGCTGATCACACCCGTACGTCGCACGGGACCGGGTCCGGTCCGGCGGTCGCCCTAAGGCCGCCGGACCGGACCCGGTCCCTCGTCGTACGGGAAATGACAGGAGACGGTGTGGCGGGCGGCCGGTCCTGCCGTCCGCCCGCGCGGTGCCTCCTCCGCGCAGCGCCGCCGCTCGGCGGCGGAGAGCACGGCCTGGACGGGGCAGCGGGCCCGGAAACCGCACCCGGCGGCGGCGCGCGGGCCCGGCCCGGGGTCGGCGGGGAGCACGATCCGGCGCCGGGAGCGCTCGGCGACCGGATCCGGCAGCGGGACGGCCGAGAGCAGCGCCCGGGTGTAGGGATGGCGCGGCCGCCCGAACACCTCGGCCACGCCGCCCGTCTCCACCGTGCGGCCCGCGTACATGACCGACACCCGGTCGGCGAGCTGCCGGACCACCGCGAGGTCGTGCGAGACCAGCAGGTACGCCGGGCCCAGCTCCCGCTTCAGCCGCAGCAGCAGGTCCAGGATCCCGGCCTGCACCGACACGTCCAGCGCGGACACCGGTTCGTCGAGCAGCAGCAGCGCGGGCCCGACCGCCAGGGCCCGCGCGATGGCGACGCGCTGCCGCTGTCCCCCGGAGAACTGGTGCGGGTAGCCGTCGGCGTCCGCCGGGCGCAGCCCCACCTGGGACAGCAGTCGCGGCACCCGCGCCGCGACGACGGCCGGCGGCACCCGCGCGGCGTGCAGCGGCTCGGCGACGATGTCACCCACCGGCATCCGCGGATCGAGGCTCGACACCGGATCCTGCGGCACCAGCTGCACCGCCGTCCGCAGCTCGCGCGCCGCCCGCCGGGAGAGCAGCGCGGTGTCCCGCCCGAGCACCTCCACCCGCCCGGCCTGCGGAGCCGCCAGCGCGGCGATCTCCCGCAGCGTCGTGCTCTTCCCGGCCCCGGACTCCCCGACCAGCGCCAGCGTCTCCCCGCGCCGCACCTCCAGATCGACCCACTCGACGGCCCGCACGGCGGGGGCACGGCGGTGCCGGAACCCCGGCGCCCGGTACGACCGGCCGAGCCCGGAGACCGACAGCACGAGGTCGGCGGGGGTGCCCGCGGCCGCGTCTGCGCCGTCCGGCGTGGCCGCCGAAGGCGAAGGCGGCTGAGAGGGCGGGCGTGCGGACGGCGCGACCGCCGTACCGCCCCGATCCGGTGTTCCCGGCGGCCGCCCGAACAACTCCGCCGCGCTCAGCCGGCGGACCTCCGGGATCCTCCGGCAGGCCGCCGTGTGGGCGTCGGGGGCCGAGGTGTCGGCGCGGGAGGGGCTGTCCACTCCCGTGAGCGGGGGTTCGGCCGTGCGGCAGTCCGGTGCCGCCAGGGGGCAGCGGGGGGCGAAGGGGCAGCCCGGGCCGGTGGTGCCCGGGACGGGGGCGGTACCCGGGACCGGGGTGGGCGGGACGCGGGCGTCGAGGCGGGGTACGGAACCGACGAGGCCGAGGGTGTACGGCATCCGGGGGCGGCGGAGCACCGCCTCCGCCGGGCCCGTCTCCACCACCCGCCCCGCGTACAGGACCGCGACCCGGTCCGCGGCGCCCGCGACCACGCCGAGGTCGTGGGTGACGAGGAGCAGCGCCGCCCCTGTCTCCCGCCGGGCGGCCGCGAGCGCCTCGAGGACCTGGGCCTGCACAGTGACGTCCAGCGCGCTGGTCGGCTCGTCCGCGACGAGGACCGCGGGACGGTTCGCCACCGCCATCGCGATCATGGCCCGTTGGAGCATTCCGCCGGAGAGCTGGTGGGGGAGGGCGCGGGCGGCCCGGGACGGCTGCGGCACCCCCACGAAGTCCAGGAGCTCCACGGCCCGCCGCAACGCCGTCTCGCGCCGCGGACGCGGGCGTTCGTGGATGCGCAGGGCCTCCGCGATCTGGTCGCCGACGCGCAGTACGGGGGTGAAGGCGTGCAGCGGATCCTGGAAGACCATCGCGATCCGGCGGCCCCGGAGGCCGGCCAGCTCCCGCTCCGGACGGCCCAGCAGCTCCTCGCCCAGCAGCCGTACCGAACCGCCCACCCGGGCGCCGGGCGGGGCCAGGCCGAGCAGGGACAGCGCGGTGAGCGACTTGCCGGCGCCGGACTCGCCCACCAGGCCCAGTACTTCACCGGGGCGCAGCACCAGGTCCACGCCGCGCACCACGGGAACGGGCGGCCGCCGCCGTCCGCCCCCGAAGGCGACCGTCAGACCGCGCACGTCAAGGACCGGGCCCGCCGGTCCGTGCGCCGCCGGACCCGCGCTCGTCACGCGAGCCCCGACACGGCACCGCGAGGCGGCCCGGCGGGCCGTACCGTCGTGGGGTCCAGGGCGTCGCGCAGGGCGTTGCCCAGGAGGCTGAGGGCCAGGACGAACGCGATGAGCAGGCCCGCCGGGAAGAAGAACATCCACGGATACACCAGGGCCACGTCGGACGCGTCCGCGATCAGCGTGCCCAGGGAGACGTCGGGCGGCTGGACGCCGAAGCCGAAGTAGGACAGCCCGGCCTCGCTGACCACCGCCCCGGCCACGGTGACCGTCGCGTCGGTGATCAGGAACGACGCCAGGTGCGGCAGCACGTGCCGCCAGATGATCCGCACCGGCCCGACCCCCATCAGCCCCGCCACCACGACGAACTGCCGCTCCTTCAGGGAGCGGGTCATGCCGCGCACCGCCCGTGCGGTGACCATCCAGCCCAGCAGGGCGAGCAGCCCGGCCAGCGCGAGCCAGCCCCACCGCCGCAGCCGCGGCGCGAGCACCACGAGGACCAGGAAGCCGGGGAGCACGAGCAGCAGGTCCGCCGCGAACATCAGCAACCGGTCGGTCCAGCCCCCGAAGTAGCCCGCGCAGGCGCCCACCGCCGCCGCCAGCCCGGTGGCGACCGCGGCCACCAGCGCCCCGATCAGCAGCGACTTCCGCAGCCCGTGCGCGGCCTGGGCGAACACGTCCTGTCCGATCCGGTTCGTGCCCATCCAGTGCCGCGCGTCCGGCGGCCGCCGCAGCGCGGTGTAGTCGACGTCCGTGGCGGACCACCGGCACACGTACGGCCCCGCGACCGCGAGCACCACCAGGGCCAGCAGCAGCGCGAGCCCGCACAGCGCCCCCGGGTGCCGGGCCAGCCGGCCGAGCACGGCCCGCCCCCGCCGCCCCGCTCTCACGGCTCCCGCACCCGGGGATCGAGCAGCGCGTGCAGGACGTCCGCGACCAGCCCCGCCAGCAGGACGACGGCCGCGGCGAAGCCGTCGACCGCCACCACCGAGTTCACGTCGCCCTTCTCCACCGAGTCGATCAGCCAGCTGCCCATGCCGGGCCAGCCGAAGACCCGCTCGGTGAACACGGCCCCGGTGACCAGGGTGAGGACGCCGAAGGAGAAGAAGACCGTCATCGGCACCAGCGAGATCCGCAGCCCGTGCCGCAGCAGCGCGCGGCCCGGGGTGAGCCCCTTGGCGCGGGCGGTGCGCAGGTGGTCCGCGCCGAGCACGTCCAGGGTGGCGGCGCGCTGGTAGCGGCTGTACAGGGCGACCGCGGCGAGCGCCACGCAGAGCGCCGGGAGCACCAGGTGGGCCGCCGTGTCCCGCAGGTGGACGCTCCAGTCGCCCTGCAGCCCGGGGGTGTGCTCGCCGGTGTACCTGACGACGGTGCCGCCCGCGGCCCGGTTGACCGCGAGCGCCCCGGTCTTCAGCAGCAGCGCCAGCACGAAGGTGGGCACGCACAGCACCGCGAAGGAGAACCCGGCCAGCGCCCGGTCGCCGAGCCCGCCGCGCCGGACCGCCGCCCACACCCCGGCCAGGGTGCCGACGGCCGTACCGGCCACCGTGCCCACCAGCAGCAGCCGTACCGACACGCCGATCCGGCGGCCGAACTCGGCGCTCACCGGATCGCCGTCGATGGTGCGGCCCAGGTCGCCGTGGACGGCGCGGTCCGCCCAGTGCGCGAAGCGCTCCGGCAGCGGGGCGCGGTCGTCCATGCCGAGCCGGGACAGCTCGCGGTCGACGACTCGGGCCGGCGGCGGGGGCCTGCGGTCCTCGAAGTACGCGCGGGGATCGAGGGCGGTCGAGGCGAGGGCGTAGGAGAGGACCAGGGAGACGAGGAACAGGACGACGCAGCGGACCAGGCGCCTGGCGACCAGGAAGAACATGGCACTCCTGACGGAGGGGAGTCTGCCTTCTCTTCATTTGAGGGAAACATCGTGATGTTAAGCTCCGGCGTCGCAATTCCCATGACAATCAGGGCAGTTGACGGCTCCGTGACGCCGGAGAGGCTGACAGGTGGAGCGATTACGGGGATGGCCCGCGTGGGTGGCCGTCTGGGCGCTCACCGTCCTCACGGCGACCGGATGCACCGCGTCCGGCGGGCACGACGGTTCCCGGCACCAGGCGCTGCCGACCTACGGCACCTACGACATCAACGCCCTGCCGTCCGGGGACCTCCGCTCCGGCGGGACCCTGACCGTGCCGATCACACAGATGATCACGCAGTTCAACTTCAACCACGTCGACGGCGCCCTGGACGACGTGTGGACCGTCGACACGATGACGGAGCCGCGGCTCTTCACCCGCGACGCCGAGGGCGTCCCCCGGATCGTCACGGACTACCTGACCTCCGCCACCGTCTCCACCGCCGGCTCGCACCCGGTCGTCACCTACCGGCTCAACCCGAAGGCCCGCTGGTCCGACGGCAGGGCCCTGGGCTGGCGGGACTTCGCCGCCCAGTGGCACGCGGTCGGCGGCGGCGACGACCGGTACCTGGTCGCCGACCCGAGCGGCTACGACCGTATCGCCGACGTCCGCCAGGGCGCCGACGCGCACGAGGTCGAGGTCACCTTCAAGAAGCCGTACGCCGACTGGCGCAGGCTCTTCACTCCGCTCTTCCCGGCGGTCGCCTACGACAGCCCGCAGCACTTCGACTCCGACTGGCAGGGGCGGCTCCCGGTCACCGCGGGCCCCTTCAGGCTCGCCTCCGTCGACCGCACCGCACAGACCCTCACCCTCGTCCCGGACGCCGCCTGGTGGGGCACCCGGCCCCGGCTCGACCGGATCGACTTCCGCGTCCTCGACCCCGACGCCGCCCTGCAGGCCTTCCTCAACGGTGAGGTCGACGTCGTCAACGCCGCCACCAGCGAGGCCTACGCCCAGCTCGCCAAGGCGAAGGACACCGCCATCCGGGTCGGCTCCGCCTGGGACGAGGTGCACATCACGCTGAACGGCGCGAGCGGGCCGCTGGCCGACCGGGCGGTGCGCAACGCCCTCCAGCAGGCCGTGGACCGCCCGGCGCTCGCCCAGGTCGCGGCCTCGGGCCTGCCGGTGAAGGTGCCGTTGCTCGGCAACCACTTCTACATGACCAACCAGCCCGGCTACGCCGACGACTCCGGCCCGTACGGCCGCTTCGACCTCGAGGCCGCCGAGCGCGCCCTCGACCGCGCGGGCTGGCGCAGCCGGGGCGCCGGGCAGCCGAGGGTCAAGGACGGCCGCAGCCTCACCCTGCGCCTGGTGCTGAGCGAGGGCACCAACCGGCTCGGCGAGGACCTCGCCCAGCTCGTCCAGCAGATGCTCGCCAAGGCCGGCGTCCGCGTCGACATCGAGAAGGTGCCCGCCACCGCCTACGGCCCGCAGTACCTCGACAAGGGCAACTTCGACCTCGCCATCTTCCGGTTCACCGGGCTGACGTACCCGAGCTCCGCCTACGCCGTCTACCGGCGCCCGGCCGGCGGGCAGGTCTTCGAGAACTACGGCCGGGTCGGCTCCGCGCAGGTGGACGAGCTGCTGGACCGCGCCGCCGGCACCCTCGACGAACGGGCCGCGCAGCGCCTCTACAACGAGGCGGACGCGCAGATCTGGCGGCTCGGCCACGACATCGAGCTCTACCAGCGCCCCCAGATCCTCGCCGTCCGCAAGGGCCTCGCCAACTACGGCGTCCCGGGCCTCGGCGACATCGACTTCACGAAGGTCGGCTGGGAGAAGTGAGCGCACGGCGGCCCCGCGCGGAGGTGTCCGCACGGGGCCGTCTTGGCTGTTCCGGTGGCGCTGTTCAGGCATGCGGGGTGCTCAGGGCTCTCTCGTCGGCCTGCTGGCGCACCATGTCGAAGCCGAGCGCGGCCGAGGCCAGCGTCACGTGGTGGTGCCAGCCCCGGAAGGAGCGGCCCTCGAAGTCGCCGAGGCCGAACTCGTCGTGCATCCGGCCCAGCGCCTCACCGGCGAACCTGCGCAGCCGGGCCAGCAGCACGATCTCCGCGAGCCGCCGGACCGGCAGGTTGGTCAGCCAGTACGCCCGCGGCTGCGGCCGGCCGTAGGGCCAGTCCGCGAGGAGCATCCGCGCCCGGGGCGCGGCACTCGGGCAGCCCTCCGGGGAGCGCTCGGCCCGCAGCAGCACGGGAACGGTCAGGAACTCCGAGTGCCACATGCGTTCGGTCACCGGGTCGTGCCAGGTCACCGACGTCCGTTCGGTGTGCCGGACGGCGTGCGCGGCGAGGTCGGCCAGGGTACCGCCGGTGCCCTGGGCCCGGCCGCGGGGGAGGAGCACCGGGGTGTGCGGCGATGCCTGGACCACATAGCCGAGGCCCCGGGCCTCCAGCCCCCGCAGCAGGGGGTCGGGGTCCCCGTCGCCCCGCCAGTCGGCCAGCACCGGCAGCGGTTCCAGGGACCACTCGTCGAGCATCTCGTCGAGCGCCTCCAGCACGTAGCTCCACCGCGGACGGCAGCGCTCGTGCTCCGGCAGGTGGGCCTGGCCGCGCAGCCCCTCGTCGCGGTCCCACCGGGTCGGCAGCACCAGCCGCCAGTTCACCGGGACCCCGCCGGCGTGTCCCACCAGCGAGGTCGCCAGCGCCAGCTGGCAGTTGACGGTGCGTTCCTGGGAGGCCGCGTACTGGCGGGCCACCCCGACCGAGCGGTCGCCGTTCTTGGCGAAGACGACCTCGTCGACCGACCAGGCCTCGGCCCGGAAGGCCCGGACCATCCGCCCGGCCAGGCGGCCGCGCACCGGCGCGGACGCCCAGGGGCTCTGGTTCACGAACTGCTGGATCTGCTGCACCGCCCGCCGCCCCAGCACCTGTTCGGTGATCCGGGCCGGTGTCTTGCGGCCGGGCACGGCCAGCAGGCCGCGCAGGTAGACCTCCCCCCAGCGCCGTTGGTCGGCCCGGGTGAACTGGTCGAACAGCTCGCCGCAGTAGGCCGGCAGGTCGCGGGCACCGGGCGGGGCACCCGGGGTACGCACGGACGGTAACGGGAGTGCGATGGTGGCGAGATCACTCATGGTTGCAGTCGTCACCACCCTCCAGCAGGAAGGCGTCCGTGGCGAGCAGTGCGTCGGCGACCTCGGGCAGGGCGCAGCCCACGATCACGAAGTCGACGTCGAGCCCCGCCTTGGTGCGCTGGAACAGCAGCTCGTTGATGGCGGACCGGCACATCTCGCTGGTCTCGCACAGGTGGAACTCCACCCGCTGCGGGGTGGCCGCCATGACCTCGCCGAGGATCCGGCGGAACTTGCCCAGTTCGGCGGCGTCGATCACGCCGCGGCAGCTGATGTGCGCGGTGCCGCCGTCGAACTCGCTGCGCATCCGCAGCCGCATCTGGGCGGGCTCCAGCTCCACCCGCACCCGCACCGGCTCCGTGCCCTCGGGCAGCCGTACGGTGAGGTCCTTGGCGTCGAAGTTCTGGTACGGCTGCCCGTCCACCCACACCCGGGTCAGCTCCGCCGAACCGGCCGGCAGCAGGTCAGGCGCCACCCGCAGCAGCCGCTCCGGGAGGTCGTCCGGGCGCGGCCGGAAGTGCAGGGTCACCGGGTCGTTGCCGAGCAGCAGACCGGTGTAGGTGGCCGACAGGTAGCAGAGCTCCAGCGCGTGGTAGCCCGCCATCGCGTGGCTGCCCTTGAGCCGCTCGGTGCCCAGCAGGTACGGGATGCCGTTGGCGAGGACGTTGAAGTAGACGCCGCCGTCCCCGTAGTCGAGGAAGTACGCGTTGTAGAACGACGCCGCCTCGCGGGCCAGCCGCAGGTGCTCGGGGTCGTCGGTGGTGCCGGCCAGGATGAGGTAGGCGAGGATCGCCTGCTCCTGCTGCCACCAGGCCTTGCGGTCGTGCCAGACCATGCGGTGGATGCCGCTGTCCGGGTCGGGCTGCCGCTCCACCACGTCGTACCAGCCGCTGCGCAGCCCGTCGCTGCCCACCGCGGGCATCAGCTCGGCGATCCGCTCCGCCGTGGCGAGGTACTCCGGCTTGTCGTGCAGGGCCTTGATGCGGGTGAGGTTCCAGGTGATCTTCAGGTTGTGGCCGACCACCGCGCGGTCCTGCTGCCAGCCCCAGGTGCGGTCCGGGCTCCAGTCGGCGTGGAACCGTTCCTGCACGAAGGGGGAGTTGGGCTCGTCCGGGAACCGCCTGACGATCGTGTCCGCGGTCTCCTCCAGCAGGGCGGCGAAGTCCGCGCGGCCGGTCGCCAGGTAGGCGTTGATCAGGTAGGCGGGGGCGTGGTCGCCGACGGAGTTCCAGTTCTTGCGGGACCGGTTGCGGCCCAGCGAGTCGGCGCCCGGGTCCAGGGCGATCGGGTCCAGGTGCGAGAAGAACCCGCCCTCGACCGGGTCGCGGAAGTACTTCTGGAACAGGGCGACCGTGCGGTCGATGTCGTTCAGGATCTTCGGGTCGCCGGTGATCCGGAAGGTCTGGGTGGGGCCGGCCAGCGCGTAGATCTGCTCGTACATCGGGATCGCGTCGTAGTCGTCCCCGAACTCCGAGGCGAAGACCGGCCGGTGGCCGCCCGGCGTGATGTCGATGCCGTGGTACCAGTAGGTGATCCCGTCCGCCTGGTCGTCCACCCGCATGTGCTCGCGCAGGTACTCGGTGCCGGACTCGGCCGCCTCCAGGAAGCGGTCCTCGCCGGTCAGCAGGTAGGCCGTGGCCAGCCCGTACACCAGCCGGGAGATGGTGTCGGTCTCCTGGCGCACGTCCTGGCCGTGGAAGTCCGGTAAGTGGGTGCCGCTGAGGGTGAGGTGGGTGCGGAAGTCGCGCCAGTCGTAGTTCCCGTCGGGGAACTGGCCGCGCAGGTAGAAGTCGGCGATGGCGGCGGCCTGCTGCACCCACCAGTTCGGGTGCTCGAAGACGTACTGACCGCGGCTCTCCTCCGGGAAGGTGATCTCCTTGGCGTCGAAGCGGGAGCCGCCCTCCCACTCGTAGAGGATCCCGTACGCGAACAGGAACCGGCCCTCGGCCAGCATGTCGACGGTCTGGGCCGTGGTGTCGCGGTAGGAGTCGCCGAGGTTGCGGACGATGCGGGAGACGGCGTTGTGGGTCAGGTGGACCGTGAACTCCCGCCCGTCCGGGCTGCGCAGGCCGAACATGCGCCTTGTGGGGCTGTAGTGGGTGACGTACCCCGCCAGGGTGTCGGAGGTGATGCGTCGTTGGGAGAGTGCGCTCATCGTCGCGTGCCCTTCTCGTCGGGCAGGGCCGCCAGCAGCACGACGCTGCGGCCCTGGGCGTGATAGGTGGGACCGTCGACCGGCTCCTCCGCTCCGGGCGGGAGGATCTCGTACGGCGCCGGCCGGGCCGTGTCCAGGACGCGGTGCCAGCGGTGGCCGGGGAGTTCGGGCAGCTCGAATTCGAGGCCCAGGTGGTACATGTTGAGGATCAGGTGCAGGTCCGGGTCACCGTCGAAACCGCCGTAGGTGCAGGCCAGGACGTGGGCGTCGGGGTTCTCCCAGCCCGGCTGGTGCAGTCGCGTGCCGTGCCAGGTGATGTCCGGCAGGAGACGCGGGTTGAGCCGCTCGGAGAAGAACTGCGGCTCACGGAAGGTGCGGTAGCGCTTGCGCAGCCCGATGACGTCCCGGGTGAACCCGAGCGTCTCCCGCTCCTTGCCGGCCTGGTCCCAGTCGAGCCAGGAGAGCGGGCCGTCCTGGCAGTAGCCGTTGTTGTTGCCGGCCTGGCTGTTGCGGAACTCGTCCCCGGCCAGGAGCATCGGGACGCCGCGGCTGAGCATGAGGACCGACAGCAGGTTCTTGATCTGCCGCACCCGCAGCCCCTCGACCTCCGGGTCGTCCGAGGGGCCCTCGGAGCCGCAGTTCCAGCTGTAGTTCTCGTTCGTCCCGTCGGCGTCCGCCTCACCGTTGGCGTGGTTGTGCTTGGTGTTGTAGCTGACCAGGTCGTTGAGGGTGAAGCCGTCGTGGCAGGTCACGAAGTTGATGCTGTTGGTGGGCAGTTCCTCCTGCGGCGCGAACAGGTCGGCCGAGCCGCCGAGCCGGGAGGCGACCTCGCCGGCGATGCCCGCGTCACCGCGCACGAACCGCCGTACGTCGTCCCGGAAGGGGCCGTTCCACTGTGCCCAGCGCTTCCCCGGGAAGCGGCCCACCTGGTAGAGCCCGCCGCCGTCCCAGGGCTCCGCGATGATCTTCGTCTCGGCCAGGACCTGCGACAGCTCTATCGCCCACAGCGCGGGCGGCACCGCCATCTCGTAGCCCATCGGGCCGCGGGACAGCTCCGAGGCGAGGTCGAAGCGGAAGCCGTCGACGTGGTGCTCGGAGACCCAGTACTCCAGGGACTCCAGGATGAACTTGGTGACGATGGGGTGGTTGGCGTTGATCGCGTTGCCGCACCCCGTGAAGTCCATGTAGTGGGAGCGGTCCTGCGGCCACAGGTGGTAGTAGGCCTCGTTCGCCGCGCCCCGGAAACTGATCGTCGGCCCGAACTCGTTGCCCTCGCTGGTGTGGTTGAAGACCACGTCGAGGATGACCTCGATGCCCGCCTTGTGGAACGCCTTCACCATGTCGCGGAACTCGGTGATGTGGGTGGCGAGATGGGGGCTGGAGCAGTAGCCGGTGTGCGGGGCGAAGAATCCGTACGGGTCGTAGCCCCAGTAGTTGCGCAGCGCCGTCCCGTCCGGTCCGGTGCGCAGGACCTGGGTCTCGTCGAAGTCGAAGACCGGCAGCAGCTCCACCGCGGTCACGCCGAGTTCCTTCAGGTGCGGGATCTTGTCGATGACGGCCGTGAAGGTGCCCGGGCGGTCCGCACCGGAGGTCGGCGAGGCGGTGAAGCCGCGGACGTGCATCTCGTAGACGACGGTGTCCGCCATCGGGGTGCGCAGCGGGGTGTCGCCCTCCCAGTCGTAGTCGTCCAGGTCGACCACCAGGCTGCGCATGGAGTGCTCGACGTTGTCCCCGGGGCCGATCGCGCGGGTCCGCTCCCAGCGGCTGTTGACGTTGGCGCGGGCGTAGGGGTCGACCAGCACCTTGCGGTGGTCGAAGCGGCTGCCCCCCGCGACCGGGTCGCGCGGCCCGTCGATGCGGTAGGCGTAGACCTGGCCGGCGCCGAGCCCCTGCACATGGCAGTGCCAGAAGTGGAAGCTGCGGTGCCGCTCGGGGCGCAGCCGGACGGTCCGGTAGGGCTGCGGGCTGTCGCAGTGCTCGAAGAGCAGCAGGTCGACCCGGGTGGCGTGCTCGGAGAAGATCGAGAAGTTGACCCCCTCGGCGTCGACGGTGCTGCCCAGCGGCTGCGGGTGGCCCGGGGTGACCCCCGGCTGGACGAGGTCGAGGGTGTCGGGGGCTTGGTCGGCGGGCAGCGTCATGTACTCGTTCGCGGGATCCGTGGTCGGGGTGTCGGTCGGCTGGCCCTGGGCCTCGGTCGGGGCGCTCATGCGAACACCGCCCTGGTCCCGGCCGGGGCGTCGGCGCGCAGCCCGGCGAAGAGCTCGTCCCAGGGCACGGGACCGGACGACGGCCCGGCCTCGCTGCGCATCTCGAACGTCACGCCGTGCGCGGCGGGCGAGCCGATCGCCCGGACGCACGCCTCGGCGACATGCCCGCGGGCCACGTACCCGTCGCCGACGTCGCCCTGCTCCAGGTGCAGCACGCCGTGGCCGGGGTCGTCGGTCAGCCAGCCCGGCCGGATCACCGTGTAGGGCAGGCCCGAGGAGCGGACCGCGTCCTCGCCGGCCAGCCGCCAGTCCAGCATCCTGCCGTAGGCGTTCATGGGGTGGTCGCGGCGGGTGACGTGCCGCTGGCTGACGAGCACGAAGTGCCGGTCGGCCGGGGCGGCCGCGCCCAGGGCGTCGAGGACGTGGCGGACGCCGCCGTGCAGGGTCGACTCCGGGCTGTCCGGGCCGGCCGCGTCGGTGCCCGGCTCCACGGCGTAGACGACCGCTCCGCACCCGTGCAGGGGGGTACGGAGTGTGCCGGGGTCGCGTACGTCGGCCGTGAAGTACTGCGCCTGCGCGGGCATGTGCCGCCGGGCGCGCTGGGTGCTGCGGCCGATGACCCGGACGGTCTCGCCGCGGGCCAGCAACCGGCGGGTGACGAGCCGGCCGACCCGGCCGGTCCCTCCTATGACTGCGATCGGGCTGTCCATCGAGAAAACTCCCCAGGCTGTAGACGAGCCGGACGATTGGGGTGCGGGAAGGAGCAGGTGGATGCGTCGGGGATGCGTCGGGACGGGGCCGGATCCGGTCAGATCCAGCGCAGGATGTCGTCGGAGCTGGTCAGGTGGGTGCCGGTGGGCAGTCCGGTGACGGCGGGGACCCGCAGCCGCGGGTAGACGCTCACCCCCGAGAGCCGGGTGCCGGGACGCAGGTCGGCGGCCTCGCCGATCGCCGAGTGGACGAGCCGGACGGGGTCGTCGCGCAGGGAGTGCACCTGCGCCATGGGCCCCACGTACGAGTCGGTGACGCGGGCGTACGGCCCGACGACGGCGCCGTCGCCGATCGCCGACCGGCTGAGCCGGGCCCCTTCGTCGATGTCGACGTCGTCGCCGACGTCCGTGTACCGCAGCTTCACGCCGGGGCCGATCTCGGCGTTCCGCCCGATGCGCACGGCGGGGCCGAGCACCACGCTGCCCTCGGAGATCTTCTGGGCGAGGGTCGTGCCGTGCACGCTGTCCTTGGTGCGCAGGCTCGACTCGTGGATCCAGTACGGCGGGTCGGTGCTCACCGGCGCGCCCATGGCCCGGCTCATCCACGGGTAGCGGCCGCGCAGCACGTCGCCGAGGGTGGCCAGGTAGTCCGGGATGCTGCCCAGGTCGCCGAGCCGGTCGATGCGTGCGGCCGTGACCGGCAGCCCCCGCCGGACCAGCCAGGGCAGCAGGTCGCCGCCCCAGTCGAGGCGCTGCTGGGCGAGCCGGATCATCTCGGGGGTGCGGGCGGCCAGCCGCAGGCGCCCGCAGTCGACGAGGTACATGCCCGCGTTGGTGGGCAGGGTGAAGCGGGCCCCTGGCAACGATGTCTCGGGGAACAGGCGGTGGATGCGGTCGAGGTCGGGTTTCTCCAGGAAGCCCGAGACGGTGCCGTCCGCGGACGTCTGCATGACGCCGTACTTGCCGGCGATCTCCTCGGCAGTGCGGGCGACGGAGGCGACGGTCACGACGGCGTCGGCGGCGTCGTGCGCGTCGGTCAGCAGGGGGAGCGAGAACTCGAAGACGGAGTCGACGGGCATGACCAGGGCCCGGCCGGTCAGGTCCCACCGTTCGAGGTTGTGCAGGGTGGCGGCGCCCGAGCCGACGTTGTAGCGGTCGAGCCGGGCCCGGGAGTAGTGGATCTCGACGCCGAACCGCTCGCCGCGGCCCAGCAAGAGCCTGATCTGGCTGTGGTTCTCGGCGCCCTGGGCGACCACGTGGAAACGGCGGATGCCCTGGTCCCGGCAGTTCTCGACGAGCCACTCGACGACGGGCCGGCCGGCGAACGGGATGAGGGCCTTGCTGCGGATGTAGTCCGAGGAGGCGAGGGTGAGCGGCTTGGCGCGTTCGCCCCGGCCTCCCGCCAGGATTATCCCTAACGTCTCGTCCCCCATGACTGCGCTGCCTCCTCGGCCGACGAATCAACGCCATTCAGTCAACTGAGCCCGTCATTGAGAGTCAAGTAAAAAGTAAAGAAAATGCCCGAACGGGAGTCGCGTCAGGCCTCGATGGCCTCGTGGATCACTGCTCCGAGCTGGCTATATAAAGAGTCGGGGTGGGTTGACTCAGAGAGTCAACCCACCCCAAACCATCTGTCAATCAGACCGTCATGTCGGTGCGCGGACCGGTCACTTCAGCTCGTCCGGGCAGGGCGTGCCCCGCGGCAGCTGGTACGGCGCGGCCAGCCGGTAGGTCCCGGCCTTCGGCGCCAGCAGCATCGTCCACTTGTCCCCCGTGGCGTCCTCCGGCGTCTCCATCAGGCAGCCGTTGACGTTGGCGTACGTCTTCGGCTCGCCGTCGGCCCGGTGCTTGGAGGCCTTGGTCTCCTGGGGCGCCTTGAGGCTCTTGCCGTCCGCGTCGACGATGCTCAGCCAGGGCGAGTACGGGATCCGGATCAGGATCCGCCCGGCCTTGCGGACCTCGATGGTCAGCTCGCCCTGCTCCGCGCTGTCCACCACCGCGTCGGGCTCGGCCAGCGGCACCGGGTCGGTCACCCGGAACAGCTGCCAGTTGGCGTCGCCCCAGACCTGCTTCAGGTACGGCATCCCGCGCTGCACCAGCGCCCGCTCCCGCTCCCCGCCGCCGTCGCCGTCGGGCTGGTCCTTCGGTACGACGACGAAGTGCACGGCCCAGCGCTGCAGCCACTCGTGGTAGTTCGCGGAGTTGAGGGTGTCGTCGTAGAAGAGCGGGTTGCGCTCCATGTCGGCCTGGCGGTTCCAGCCGCGGGCCAGGTTGACGTACGGCGCGAGCGCGGAGGCCTCGCGGTGCGAGCGGGCCGGGACCACCTCGACGCGGCCCTTCTCGGCGCCGACCTGCTGGAGCTGGTGGACGAGCGGGGCGAGCTCGCGGGCCCAGGACGCGGCCGGGGTCGTGTGGACGATGTCGTCGACCGACTTGAAGCTGATCCAGCCGCAGGCGCCCAGGAAGGCGAGGACGACCGTGTAGTACTTGCGCGAGCGCGGGACCGTGTACGGGAGGGCCGCGATCAGCGCCACGCCCGCGAACAGCATCGGCAGCCGCGAGATGTTGGAGCCGATCTGCGAGCTGACCAGCCACACCAGCACCACGCCGAGGCTGTACACGGCCGCCGTCAGCCGGACCGTCTTCCACTCCTTCGGCACCAGGAAGAGGCAGAGCAACCCGTACGTGAGCGGCATGATCACCGAGCCGAAGCCCATCGGCTGGGTGCCGGAGAACGGGAACAGCCAGGCGGAGACCGCCACCACGGCCGCGGGCGCCAGGCCCAGCGCCCAGGCGCCCGGCCGCCGCTTCTGCAGGAACAGCGCGACCGCCACCAGGCCGACGAAGAGCCCGGCCACGGGCGAGGACATGGTGGCGAGCGCGGCGAGCGGCGCGGCGACGAGCGCCTTCGCCCACCGTTTGTACCGCCAGCGGTACGGCCAGCAGAACACCGCCCCGACCGAGGCCAGCGCGAACATCGTGCCGAGCCCGAAGGTGACCCGCCCGGACAGCGCGTTGCAGATCAGCGCGAACACCCCGGCGAGCGCCGCCCACAGGGGGTTCTTCACCGCGCGGCTGCGGATGAGGAGCAGGGTGAGCAGCCCGGCCGAGACGGTGCCGGCGAGCATCATCGTCGTACGGACGCCGATCAGCGACATCAGGTACGGCGAGACCACGCTGTACGACACCGGGTGCATGCCGCCGTACCAGGCGAGGTTGTACGCCGAGTCCGGGTGCCGGCCGACGAACTCGGCCCAGGCGTCCTGTGCCGCGAGATCCCCGCCGCTGTTCGCGAACGTGAAGAACCAGATGATGTGCAGGATGCCGGAGAGGGCGGTGACCGACAGCACCGGGTGGCGCAGCAGCCGTCCGCGCAGCGGCTCGGCGGCCCGCAGCAGCCTGTTGCCTGTCTTACGCTCCGTGTCGTCCGCGCCTGCCGTCGGCAGGGCTATTCGCGGGCCGGCTACCGGGCCCGGATCGGCGTCGTCGGCGCGTGTCGGCTCCGCTGTGGCCACCTGAAGGCACTCCCCGTGTCCCGTCTTCTGTTACCGGCCGTGTTCCACGGTGTTGGCGGCCGCTTTCCGTCCAGTTCGCGGCCGTGTCCCGGCGACCGGCGACCTGCCCCGATTCGCGACGCTAGCACGCACCCCGCCGCGGGGCCCTGGGGTGGGCCGCCATCGGCGGGGTGCGGTGACGGAATGCCGGTTATGGGTCAGCCGAGGCGGGTCAGCTTGCTCGTGAACCCGGGCTCGGCCAGGTCCTTCTCCAGGGCGACCGGCACCTGGACGGCGGAGCCGGAGCCGTCACCCACGGTGAGGGTGCCGACCTTGGTGCCGGCCTTCGCGGTGTGCGGCACGTCGTCCGGGGCGAACGACAGCTTCACCTTCAGCCCCGACCAGCCGACGGCCGTCACGTCCTCGGTCGCCACGACCGGGGTACGGCCGCCGAGCCCGTCGTCCACGTACCCGACGACGTCGCCCTTCTTGTAGATCGTCGCCCCCTTCAGCGCGCCCTGGGCCGCCCGGATCAGTGCGTCGCCGGCGTTGAGGGCGGCCTTGAGGATGCTGTTGTCGTTGCTGGCGTTGGCCGGCTGCCGGATCACCGCGCCGATGACCGTGCGGGTCTCGCCGCCGACCGTCTTCTTCGCGGCGAAGACCAGGTTGCCGAGGGCGGAGGTGGTGGTGCCGGTCTTGATGCCGACGACGTCGTTGTGGCCGACCAGCTGGTTCCAGTTGGAGTGGTTGACGCCCTTGTAGTCGTCGTACGACATCATCGCGGCGACCTCGCGGAAGGACGGCTCGCTCGCCATCGCGGCCTTCGCCAGCTTCACCTGGTCCACGGCGGTGGACACGGTGGAGTTCGTGAGCCCCGACGGGTCCGTGTACGTCGTGTTGGTCATGCCGAGCTTCTTGGCGGTGGCGTTCATCTTCGCCACGAACGACTTCTCGGAGCCGGCGTCCCAACGGGCCAGCAGGCGGGCCACGTTGTTGGCCGAGGCGATCAGGATGGACTCCAGGGCCTCGCGCTGGGTGATCGAGTCGCCGGCCGTCACGTCGACGGTCGACTCCTGGCCGGCGTTCGCCTGGTCCTGGGCCGCCTGGTCGATCTTTATCTTCGGGCCGGCGGCGCCGCTCTTCAGGGGGTGGTCGCGCAGGATGATGTACGCGGTCATCACCTTGGCGACGCTCGCGATCGGCACCGGCTTCTGGGCGCCGGAGGAGCCGAACGTCCCGATGCCCTGGACGTCGAGGGCGGCCTGGCCGTCGGCCGGCCACGGCATGTCCGTCGTGCCGCCGGCGAAGGTGTACGTGTCCTTCGCGGTGAGGTCGAGGGTGGGCTGCGGGAGCGGACGCAGCGTCTGTACGACCGCAAAGACGATCAGCAGGACGATGACGAGCGGCGTCCAGATCTTGACCCGGCGGAAGAGGGTCCGGGCCGGGGTCTCCGGCGGCGGAGGGGTGTTGGTCAGCTCGGCCAGCAGGTCCAGCGGGGGCTTCGGGGGGAGCGGCTGCTGGGTGGTGCGCTCGGGGCCGACCTGGGGCAGGACGGTGGTGCGGGTGGTCGAGGCGGGCCCGGGCCCGGCCTCCGGCTTCGGGCCCTGCTTTATGTCCGACTTGAGGGCGACGAACTTGCTGGTGCGTTCGGCGTCGGCCTCGGGGGACTTGGGCTTGGGCGCGGTGCCGCCGCCCAGCTTGAGCGTGGTGGTGGGCTGGTCGACCTGCGGGGGGCGGGGGGCCTTGAGCATGGTCGTGGGCTGGTCGACGGCGGGCTTGGCCCTGCCGTCGCCGCCGTCCGATTTCCCGTCCGCACCACCCGTGCGGCCATCGTTGTCAGACGCGGGCGGCCCCTTCGGGGTCTCCTCGCCGTCGTCGTCGGAGCCGGCGTCCCTGTCCGCCGACCCGGCCTCGGCATCCCGGTCCTCGACCGCCCACTTCGGCTTGCCGGCGGGCTTGGCGTCCTCGGGTTCGGCGTCCTGAGGTTCGCCGGTGGTGGCGGTCTTGCCCTCGGGCGCGGCGTCCTGGGGGGCGTCGGTTGCGCCGGTTGCGTCGGGCTTGGCGTCCTGAGGTTCGTCGGTGGTCGCCGACTTGCCCCGGGGCGCGGTGTCCTGGGGTTCGGCGGCGGTCTTCGGCTTGTCGGCGGGCTTGGCGTCCTCGGGCTCGGCCGCGG
>NZ_JBVHTI010000007.1:431162-718155 GCF_055565975.1 Streptomyces sp. NPDC028289
TCGGTGGTCGCCGACTTGCCCCGGGGCGCGGTGTCCTGGGGTTCGGCGGCGGTCTTCGGCTTGTCGGCGGGCTTGGCGTCCTCGGGCTCGGCCGCGGCTTTCGGCTTGGCGTCCTCCGGTTCGGCGTCCTGAGGTTCGTCGGTGGTCGCCGACTTGCCCCGGGGCGCGGTGTCCTGGGGTTCGGCGGCGGTCTTCGGCTTGTCGGCGGGCTTGGCGTCCTCGGGCTCGGCCGCGGCTTTCGGCTTGGCGTCCTCCGGTTCGGCGTCCTGAGGTTCGTCGGTGGTCGCCGACTTGCCCCGGGGCGCGGTGTCCTGGGGTTCGGCGGCGGTCTTCGGCTTGTCGGCGGGCTTGGCGTCCTCGGGCTCGGCCGCGGCTTTCGGCTTGGCGTCGTCCGGTTCGGCGTCCTGAGGTTCGTCGGTGGTCGCCGACTTGCCCCGGGGCGCGGTGTCCTGGGGTTCGGCGGCGGTCTTCGGCTTGTCGGCGGGCTTGGCGTCCTCGGGCTCGGCCGCCGCCTTCGGCTTGGCTTCCTCCGGCTCGTCGGCGGTCGCCGACTCACCCTGGGAGGCGGCGTCTTCGGGTTCGGCGGGGAGCTTCGGCTTCGGGGCGGCCGGCGCCTTCGCGTTCACCGGGGTGCCGTCGGTGCCCGCGTCGGTCGTTGCCTCGGGCGCCGTAGCGGGCTCGTCGGCGTCCTCCGGGCCCTCCTGCCCCTCCTCGGCCCCCTCGGCCGCCTCAGGGCCGTCCTCGGCCCCCTCAGGGCTGTCCTCGGCCGCCTCCGGGGCGTCGCCCTCCTCGGCCGCGTCCTCCGCCGGCTCGCCCGTGCGCACCCACGCCGCCACCGCGTCGCGGAGCTTCGAGTCGGTCTCGCCGGTCTCGCCGGTCTCGTCGGTCGTCTTCAGATCCCGTACCGAGAAGACCCGGGTCGCGGTGTCCACACCGCCGGCGGTCTCCTTCTCGGCGGCCACCGCCAGTCGTGGGTCGCGTGCTTCGGGAACCGTTTCCGCGCTCCCCGACGTCGGTTCTGCCGACGACTCGCGCTGCTTCGACCTGTCGGGGGACTCGCCCGCCACCGATGCCTCCTCCACGCTCCGCACGTTGCCGTGCGCTGTCCGAACCATGTACCAGTGTCCTGTGTGCGGGCTTAGCCCCTGCGGTAGACGAGAACGACATACCTGCCGGTTCCCTTACGAACCGGTCACGCACCCTCGACAGACCAATGTGAGAGGGGTCACCCTGTCATTCATCCACGCGGGGAGGCATGGATGGGCAGGAGCCGCAGAACAATTCCGGAGGAGCTTCTGCTGCTGGCACTGGACCCGGCCACGGGTACCACTGCACAGCCGCAGTCGCTCGACCTCGGTCTGGCCGGAGCACAGCTAGTAGAGCTGGCGCTGGCCGGACGGATAGCCCCAGACGGGGATCGTATCGCCGTGGTGCAGCCACGGCCGACTGGAGATCCGACTTTGGACTGTGCGTTGGAGTTGCTGCGAAGGCGCGGCGCTCCCGTACGGGCTGTTCACTGGATCGGCGGGCCACGTCTCGGCCTTCGCCAGGTCTATCTCGCGCATCTGGAACGGTGCGGCATGGTCGCCGCCGTGGCGGGTCAGATGTGCGGGGTGCTGCCGACCACTCGCTACCAGGCGACGGACAACGCCGTCACCCGGGAGATCCGTGGCCGGTTGGATTCGGCGATCCGCACCGGCGTACCGCCGGACCCGCGGACCGCGGCGCTCGCCGCACTGGCCCACGCGGTCGGTCTCGGCAAGCACCTGTACCCGGGTAACGAGGGCCGCTCCTCGCGTTCCCGGTTGCGTGACCTGATCCGGCACGACCCGATGGGCGGGCTCGTGGCCCACGCCGTCATGGACGTGCAGAACGGCGCGGCCGCCCAGCCACGCCGTAGCCCGGCCCCGGCCCCGGCCGGACCAGGCGTCAGGTCCGCCGCGCCGGAACCCGCACGCGGTGTTCCGATGCAACCGCGCCGAGGTGCGGGCGCGATGGCGCGCGCCGTGGTGCACTGAGCCGCTGTTCCACGGCAGCAAGAGCCGGCGACAGCCGGCGACACAGCACCCCTGAGACCCGGTTCGGGAGCCGCTGGTCCGAGCGGGGCGGTGGAGGCGTACGCAGTACGCGCCTCGCCGCCCCGCTCGGCATTTCCGTCCGGAGCCGTCCGGAGCCGTCCGGAGAATCCGGAACGTGCCCGAACTGACGCGTACGCGCCGCATATCCGCTGTTTCCCAGCGGTAGGAAGCACCTTGGTGGCAGTCTGCTCAACAGCAGATACGCAAAGTGGTAGTTACAGGCAGGCAGCCGGAGGTGCACGTCCCGTGGCGTCCAATGTCAATCCCACCGTCAGGCGACGCCGGCTGGGCCAGGAGCTGCGCCGGCTCCGCGAGCTCAAGGGCATGACGGCGGAGGAGGTGGCGGAGCGGCTGCTCGTCTCCCAGTCGAAGATCAGCCGGCTGGAGAACGGGCGCCGGAGCATCAGTCAGCGCGACGTCCGCGACCTGTGCGGGGTGTACGAGGTCGAGGACCAGCGGGTCGTCGAGTCCCTGATGGAGATGGCCAGGGATTCGCGGCAGCAAGGATGGTGGCACGCGTTCGGGGACATCCCGTACAGCGTCTACATCGGTCTGGAGACCGACGCCGAGTCGCTGCGGGTGTACGAACCCCAGCTGGTCACCGGGCTGTTGCAGACCCGGGCGTACGCCGAGGCCCTGGTGCAGGGCGCGTTGCCGGAGACCTCCGCCGCCGACATCGAGAAGCGGGTCCAGGTCCGGATGCGGCGACAGGAACGTATCACCGCCGAGCACAACCCCCTCCGGCTGTGGGTGGTGCTCGACGAGGCCGCGCTGCGCCGGCTCGTCGGCAGCAGGCTGGTGATGCGCGAGCAGCTGGAGTACCTGATCGAGATGTCCCAGCAGCCGCACATCACCGTCCAGGTGCTGCCCTTCGAGTGCGGCGCCCACCCCGGCCTCAACGGCCAGTACGCGATCCTGGAGTTCGCCGACGCGGCCGACTCCAGCGTCGTCTACCTGGAGGGCGTGACCAGCGACCTCTACCTGGAGAAGGCCCACGACGTGCAGAAGTACGCCGTGATGTACGAGCACCTGCGCGCCCAGTCGCTGAACGTCGAGCAGTCCCGGCAGTTCATCGCCGACGCGGCCAAGGAGTACGCCCGCTGAGCCGTCCCGGACGCCCTCCCGGACGGAGGGCGCCGGATCTTACACCGGCGTAACGCTCCCATGGAAGTCTCCTCTGGAATATGCCATCCGGACGAGTGAACGGGTACTCCAGGCGAGGAAGTTGGCTAGTAGCGTCGATCACGCCAACCGGTCAGCAAGGTTGGCGTGAATCGCACTACAGCAAGCACCACAGCAACTCGCTACAGGAGTGGACATGGCACTGCTTCAGGGCGCCACGGAGACGTGGACGAAGTCCTCCTATTCCGCAGGGAACGGGGCGTGCGTCGAGGTCAAGTCGCCGACGACCGCGGGACTCGCCGTACGCGACTCCAAGGTCGAGGAGGGCCCGGTCCTCGCATTCCCGGCCGGCGCATGGAACACCTTCGTGGCCTCGGTCAAGGCGTAAGGGGGCATTCGCTGGCCCATTGCTTCACGCTCCCGACGAAAACAACTGCACAAGCGTCACACAGAGCCCTCTCGACCAGCCCGCCGTCCTTGCCGAGGGGGCTCGGCTTGTGCCCGGCCCGGCCCGCCGGCTCTCACCGCACGGGGAACGCGACGTCGCACACCGGGTCCTCCGGTCCGGCCGCGTCCCAGTCCGCGAAGTAGACCTCCCGGCACGGGCCGTCGTACGCCAGGCCCTCCCGCCCGGCGACCCACCGCTCCACCGCCTCGAAGGCAGCCAGGATCTGCGGGTGCGCCACCTGTGCCTTGCTGATCCTCGTGTACGCCAGCGTGCACGCCGGCTCGACGCGCACCGCCGTCTCCCAGGCCCGCCCGTTCCGCTCGGCCCAGGCCCGGGCCGCCGCCTCGTCCGCCACCGGGACACAGGCCTCGGCGGGCCCGTCGCTCTCCATGGACACCTCGGCGTGGTAGACGACGAACGGCGCCCCGGTCACACCCCCGCACTCCCGGGCCGCCGCCTCCAGCCGGCCCAGAGAGGCGCCGATCCAGGCCGGCAGCTCGTCCGCCAGCGTGTGCCGCTTCTCGGTGATCACCACCTGCGCCGGCACCTCGACCGTCTCCACCGCGAACGTCTCGTACATCTCCGTACTCCCTCCGGACAGCCGTCCACGGAGGTATGCGGCCAGCGTCCGCTGCCCGGCGACCCGTCGCTCGACGTCCGCCCAGTACGCGGCGAGCAGGCCGGCGGCCGTCTCCCCGTCCGGGTCGGCGTCCGCCGCCTCGACCACCTCGGCGATCCGCGCCAGCGGCATGTCCAGCTGGCGCAGCAGCGCCACCAGCCGGGCGCGTTCCACCTGGCCGGCCCGGTAGTACCGGTAGCCGGTCACCTGGTCGACGTGCGCCGGGGCCAGCAGCCCGAGCCGGTCGTAGCGGCGCAGGGCCTTCGCCGAGAGCCGGGAGCGCGCGGCGAACGCGCCGATCGTGAGCAGCTCCTCGTCCACGGCGTCCACCACGTCCTCCACGGCCGCATCCTCCGTCACCGGGCGGATCCGTTCCGCCCGGTGACCAGGAGGCTCGTCCCTGCCCCAGGGGCAAGGTCAACCCGGGTCAGGCGAGAGCGGCCTCCACCGCCGCCACGATCTCCGCCGACTCCGGCTCGGTCTGCGGGGAGAACCGGGCGACGACCTGCCCGTCCCGGCCGACCAGGAACTTCTCGAAGTTCCAGCGGATGTCCCCGGTGTGCCCCTCGCCGTCGGCGAACCCGACCAGACGGTCGTAGAGCGGGTGCCGGCCCTCGCCGTTCACCTCGACCTTCTCGGTCATCGGGAAGGTCACCCCGTACGTCGCCGAGCAGAACTCGGCGATCTCCTCGGCGCTGCCGGGCTCCTGGCCCATGAACTGGTTGCAGGGCACCCCGAGCACCGTGAAGCCCTGCGCCGCGTACCGCTCCTGGAGCTTCTCCAGGCCGTTGTACTGCGGGGTCAGGCCGCACTTGGAGGCCACGTTGACAATGAGCACGGCCTTGCCGCCGTAGCCCGGCAGACCGGCGGAGCCGCCCTGCAGCGCACCGATCTCCACGTCGAGCACGGACCCGTTGTTCTCGGAAGTCGTCATAGGCGGATGCTAACTCCGCCGGGTGGCGGTCCGGGGTCCGGCCTCCACGAGCACGTCCCCCGCCGCCGTCCGTGAGTACAGCACCGACCGTCCGGCCCGGCGCCGCTCCACCAGCCCGGCGTCGAGCAGGACCCGCAGATGCCGGCCGACCGAGCCCAGCCCCTGCCCGGTCACCGCCGTGAGGTGGGTCGTGCTCATGGGCGCGTCGAGCAGGACCAGCACCCCGGCGCGGGCGCCGCCCAGCCGGACTTCGGCGTGACCGGGACGAGCAGGAGGCTGGCGCCGGAGATCTCGCGGGGCGGGTATTCGTGCAGGTTGACCTGGAGCCGGTTGGAGCCGAGCCAGCGGGTCCGCCCCGGCCGCACCGAGTCCAGCACCTGGGCCCAGCCGCCCAGAGCGCGGCCGGTACCGTCGGCGGGCTCGCCCTCGGCACGCTCGTCTACCGCACCACCGGCTCGCCCCTCCTCTCGGCGCTGAGCATGTTCGGCCCCTCGCTGGCGCAGGTGCTGGGCGCGCCCCTCCTGCTCTCCGGCGCCGACCGGCTGCCCCCGCGCACCACCCTCGCCGCGATCTCGCTCACCTTCGCCGTCGGCACCGCGGGCCTCGCGCTGCCCGGCCTCCCGGCCGGGGCGCTGCTCGCCGTCGTCCTCCTGCTGGGCCTCGTCGCCTCGCTCGGCGGCGGGGTCCGCTGGGGGCTGCTGAACGAGATCCTCGACAAGGACGGCTACCTGCCGGGGCGTTCGCTGTTCAACATGATGAGCGGGCTGCTGCCGCCCGCCGTCCGCACCCGCACGGCCACCCCGCTGCTGCTCCTCCTGGCCACGCCCTACCTGGTCTTCTTCCTGCACCCGCCCCTGGTGCTCGCCGCCGCCTGCGCCACCGTGGCCTCCGTCGGCTTCGGCGCGAGCCTGGTTCAGCAGGAGCGGCTGATGAGGCTGACCCCGGACGGACTCGGCGGCCACGCCCTCGGTCTGCACTCGGCCGGCATGCTGACCCTCCAGGGGCTGAGCGCCACGCTGGCGGGCTCGGTCGCCCAACTCACCTCGCCCGCCCTCGCGATGACGTTCATGGCGCTCGCGTCACTGACCGTGACACTGGCGCTGGCTACGGCCGCTCGACGGGAGCGGACGGCTCCGTCGCGGGTTCCCGCGGCGCCGTGAGCTCCGCCGCCGGTCCGAACTTGTCGGCGACGGCCGCGATCTGCTCGATCCCGGCCTTGAGCGCGGCCGAGCCGTCCGGCCCGTCCAGCTCGCGCTCGTTCTTCTCGACCTCCTGGTCGAGCCGCTTGGTCGCCCGCTCGAAGTAGCGCAGCAGCTCGACCGGGAAGGGCATCACGAGCGTGGAGTTCTTCTCGGCGGCGACCTCGACGACGGTCTGCAGGAGGCGCAGCTGCATCGCCTCCGGGGTCTCCGACATGATCCGGGAGGCGTTGGCGAGCTGCTGTGCGGCCTGGAACTCACCGTCGGCGGTGATGACCCGGGCCCGCCGCTCCCGCTCCGCCTCGGCCTGCCGGGACATGGACCGCTTCAGCGACTCCGGGAGCTGTACGTCCTTGATCTCGACGCGGTCGATGTGGATGCCCCACGCGGCGGCCGGGCTGTCGATCATCAGGGCGAGCCCCTCGTGCAGCCGCTCCCGGTCGGTCAGCAGGTCGTCCAGGTCGCTCTTGCCGATGATGGAGCGGAGCGAGGACTGGGCGACCTGGCCGACGGCGAAGACGTAGTCCTGCACCTCGATGGCCGCGCGGACCGGGTCGGTGACCCGGAAGTAGACGACGGCGTCCACCTTCACCGACACGTTGTCCTTGGTGATGCCCTCCTGCGTGGGCACCGGCATGGTGACCACCTGCACGTTCACCTTGCGCATCCGGTCGACGAACGGGACGAGGAAGGTGATCCCGGGGCGCCGGAACTCCGGCTGCGCCTTGCCCAGGCGGAACACGACCCCACGCTCGACCTGGTTGACCACCCGCATCCCGCTGCGCAGCACGAGCAGGGCCGCCACGACCACCAGTACGACCCCTACAACGGCGCCGTCCATGGGCACACACTCCATTCTCGACGTGATCCGGACAAGAATCCGGACAAGGATGAGGACACTTCGGGGCCTTCCCGGGATGCGGGTGCCGGCGTCAGGAGTGCGTAAAGAAAACCGGCCCACCGCGGGGGCCGGGGCGCCCGGCCTGCCGGCCGCGCCCGCGAGGTGCGATTGTTCCGTAATCTCATGATCACATTGAGTGGCACCCGGTCGTCCCACCATGCTGTCGTCCAACTCCAGACGCTTCTCCCGCGCAGGGAAGGTGAGATGACGAACAGGCAGATGATGACCGTGGCCGTACTGGCGGCGGTCCTCGTGTGGAGCACGGTGATGACCGCGATGGGACAACTCGCGGCGGTGGCCGCGCTGTTGCCCTCGCTCGGACTCCTCGTCCAGCAGATCTGCGCCGCACCGGGCACCCCCGGCGGCACGGACCCCGGGCAGGGCCCGACGCCTCCCCCACCAACGCTCCCCGCACCAACGCTCCCCGCACCAACGCTCCCCGCACCAACGCTCCCCGCACCAACGCTCCCCGCCCCGGCGCCCCGCCCTCCGGCGGCGCCGGTCGGGAGCGAGGAGCCGTCACGGTGAAGCAGCCAGAGGTGCCCGAACAGCCCGGGTCGGACCCGCACAGTCGCCGCGGCCGCCCGCCGGAACCCATCGGCGAGGAGGTCGGCGTCGCCCACCGCACCTGGCTGGAACCGGTCCGCAACCGGCTCGTCGCCAGCGGGCTGACCCTCGATGAACTCGTCAGCCGTTCCGGCTACTCCAAGACACGACTCTCGGAACTCCTGCGCGGCAAGGGCTACTACCCCGGCTGGGAGATCACCTACAGCGTGGTGAAGGCCCTGGACCTGCCGCCGTGGCCGCTGCGCCGCCTGTGGACCGCGGCCGCCCGGGAGGCGGACAAGAACCAGGTCTGGATCGAGAACCGCATCCGCGCCGTGCAGCCGCTGGGCCCCGAGCAACCGCCCGTCGCGCACCTCGGCTTCACCCAGACCATGCGCCGGCCGTACACCGCCTACGCGCGGGCCTTCCTGCAGTCCGAGGACCGGGCCCAGCGCGCGGTCGGGGAGACCTTCGACATCCTCTGGCTCACCTGGGACGTCGCGCTCTCCGGCCCCGACACCCCGCGCCACGCCTGGCAGATGCTGCGCTCCCGGGTCATGTCCCGGGCCGTCCGCCAGGACGGGCACCCCGACCTGCGCCAGGCGGCCTTCGCCACCGTCGCCCAGGCGGGCATCGCCGACCTGGGCGAGCGCAAGAGCCGTATCGACACGATGGCGGAGTTCTTCGACGCGATCGCCCGGCTGCCCCAGGACCAGATGGACGTCATCGTGCTGCGCCACCTGTGCGGCGTCGGTCCCGACGCCGTGTCCGGCATCGTCGGCCTGACCCCGGCCATGACCCACACCCTGGACCACCACGCCCGGGGAGCGCTGACCGGCCTCTACCTCCACACCGACGGCACCGACGGCACCGACGGCACCGACGGCACCGACGGCACCGACGGCACCGACGGCACCGACGGCACCGACAGCGCTGAGACCGCCGCCGTCACCCCCACCACCGGCTCCCTGGAGTGATCACCACGGCCATGAGCATCATCGACGACCTTCTCGCCCAGTCCCTGCTGTTGCCCGACCCGCGCGTCCCCGCCGACGTCGTTCCGTACGACGACATGGCCTACCCCGCCTTCACCGACGACGGCCGGCTGCTGTGGGACGGCGACGGACCCGACCTGGCCGACGACGGCGCCGCACAGCGCCTCGCCGCTCTGTGCGAGGCCGTCGTGGCGCACTGCACGCCGGACCAGCTCGCCGACTTCCTCACCGACCAGCTGCCGCAGCCGCGGGCCGCCTGGATCCTCGGCTGCGCCCTCCAGCTCGCCGGCGCCGACGACGGCGCCCGCTTCTGGTGGCAGTACGCGGCCGGCGCCGGTGACGAGCCCCCGTCGTACTGCCTCTACCTCCAGCACCTCGCCCGCGGCGACACCCACGCCGCCGCCCTGTGGCAGGCCCAGGCCGGAGCCCACGTGCCGGACGGCGGCGACCCGGCCCACGAGGACGACGCCCCGGCGTACCGCCTGGTGACCGCGGACACCAGCCTGCCCACCGTCCTGCGCGTCCTCAGCAGCCTCACCCGGGCCACCCCCCGCCGGCACACCCCGACCGCGGCCGCGGTCATCGACTTCGTGGCCACCGCCGTGGCCATCGGCTACGACCTCCACCCCGACCTCGAAATCCCGGTACCGGGCCCGCACTTCGCGGAACATCTGGAGATCATCGTCGCCGCGACCACCCTGCCCCCCGCGACCCGCCCCGCCACCCCCGTACGCGCCGCCCGCCGCACGCGGCCCGAACCCGGCACCGACCTCCCCAACCGGCCCGCGTCGGAGACCACCGCCGAGAAGATCCAGGAGCCCGAGCGGCTGCTGGTCGAGGTCACCGCCGCCGACCACGAACCCGAGTCCGCGTCCGCGTTCTTCAAAGCGGCGGTCGCCGTCTGCTGGCGGACCGTCACCGCCGCCCGGACCTCCGGCCCGGACGGGGAACCGGGCACCCGCCGCGCCTACTACCTGGACCGCACACCTCACCCGCATGGGCTATGATCAATCCAGAGCTGGTCGGCCCGATCCGGTCCGTCCACCACTGCGTTGGTGGTCCAAGGAAAGACGCCCCGCTTCCTGCGGGGAAATGCAGGTGCAAGGCCTGCCCGGCGCTCCATCCCGAGGCCCGTCCACACACTGGACGGGCCTCGTGCGTTGCCTGACACCCAAGCGGACACGGCCACCCGGGGCCGTCACGTCTCCGGCCCCCACCACTCCGGTCCGCCACCCCGCCAGTCGATCCACGGCACCCGCGCCACCTCCGCCGGGTCGATCTCCAACCCGGCCCGGCGCAGGAACTCGGCGACGTCGGTCACGTTGTGCGCCAGCCCGAGGATCTCGCCGTCCACGCGCACGCGCCGGCCGCCCGTCGGCGACGGTGGATGCACGATCACCCGTATCGGTCCGGACATGCCTTCAGGATCATCCGGGACGTACGGTCCCGCACTCCAGCCCGCCATCCGAGCCCCCTCAGCTCCCGGCCCGGTCCGACCGACCCAGGTCCCGCAGCTCCCGCCATGCGGCGGGGCTCGGCCGCCGGTGCCCCCAGTAGGGATGGAAGAACACCTCCGCCGACAGCCGGTACAGCCGCCGCCGCAACTCGGTACGCCCGGGCCGCGCGGCGAGCTGCCGGTAGGTGGCGCTCCATTCCTGCTGCGCCCGGGCCAGGTCCACGGGAAACGATCGCATGACCGAATTCAAGCACGTGTTCGATTTTTGAGTCCATCGAGGCGGTGGAGGCGAGCCCGCGGCCGGGGCCGGCTCCGTGTCGGCGGGCTGTCGGTGGTCCGTAGGCGATGTGTCGGGGGCCGCTGGAACCGTGGGTGCGAGCCGCCCTGCCGGGCGGCCGCAGCCGCCTCCGACAGCAAGGGAGCCCCGCCGCCATGTCGTCCACGCCCTCCACCCCGCCCTGGGACGTCCGACGGCTCCCGCGTGCCGACGGCAGGGTCTTCCTGGTCACCGGCGGCAACGCCGGCATCGGGTACTTCGTCGCGGAGCAGCTGTCCGCGACCGGGGCCACCGTCGTCCTGGGCAGCCGGAATCCCGCGAAGGCCGAAGCCGCCACGGCCTCGATCCGCTCACGGGTCCCCGGCGCGCGGGTGCGGGCCGTACGGCTGGACCTCGCCGACCTCCCGTCGCTCGGAGCGGCGGTGGAGTCACTGGACGTGGACCACCTCGACGCGGTGGTCCACAACGCCGGCGTCGCGCTCGACGCCCCGCCCCGCCGGGAGACCGGGGACGGCCACGAGCTCATGTTCGGCACGAACCACCTCGGGCACTTCGCGCTGACCCACCGGCTGCTGCCCCTGCTGTCGGCCGCACCGGCGGCCCGCGTCGTGACCATGGGCAGCTTCGCGGCCAGGTCCGAGCGGCTCGACCTCGACGACCTGCAGTCCCGGAAGGACTACCGGCCCAAGCGCGCCTACGGACGCTCCAAGCTGGCGCAGATGTACTTCGGCCTCGAACTCGACCGGCGGCTGCGCGCGGCCGGCAGCCCGGTGGCGAGCGTGGTGGTCCATCCCGGGGGCGCGCTGGACTCCCTGACCCCGGCACGGCCGCCGGTCCAGGTGCGGACCGCCGGTGCGCGGCTCTCCGGCGCACCGGCCGCCCTCCTCGTCCAGGGCAAGCACGCCGGCGCCTGGCCCGCGGTCCGGGCGGTGCTCGACCCCACCGTGCGCGGGGGGCAGTTGTGGGGACCCCGCGTCTTCGGCCTGCGGGGCAGACCCCGAAACGAACCGCTGTGGAACCACCTCACCGACACCTACGCGGCGACACGCCTGTGGGACACCAGCCGCGACCTGACCGGCACCGGCTAACGGCAGCGCCCCCGAAGGGGCGCTGGGGGAGGAACCGCGCGACCGGCCACGACGGCGCCGCAGCCGACCGACGGCCTGCCGCGGCGCTTCCAGAACCGGCACCGGGCCACGGCAGCGCCCCCGAAGGGGCGCTGGGGGTCCCCCGGCCGAAGGCTGGGGGAGGAACTGCGCGACCGGCCGCGACGGCGCCGCAGCCGACTGACGGCCTGTCGCGGCGCTTCCACAGGCCGCGGCGCCTCCAGCGGAGCGCTCAGTCGACGTCCACCGGCCCGTCGTCCGACTTCCGCCCCTTGCCGGTGGGCAGCTGAAGCAGGCTGCTGCCGTTGCCCTCGCCCTCCCCGGAGCGGCGGCCTTCGGGGCGCTGCCCGTCGGGGCGCTGGCCGTCGGAGTCCTGGCCGCTCAGGTTCTGCCGGACCGAGTCGAGGATCGTCAGGCCCTGGGACACCAGGCCGGCCGCGATCTCGCCGAGGCCGTCCGCGCCGTTGAGGACGTTGACGTTGGCACCGGCGAGGCCGCCGGCGGCCTCCTTGACGATCTGCGGCAGCTGGTCGATCAGCATCCGGTCCAGCGCGACCCGGTCGTACGACGCGGCCGCCTCCGCCTGGATCTTCATCCGCTGCGCCTCGGCGGCCGCCAGGATCCTGACCCGCTCGGCCTCGGCCTCGGCGGGCCGGACGACCTCGGCCACCAGCTGCTCCTGGCGCAGCTTGGCCTGGCGCTGGGCCAGCTCCGTCTGGGCGGCGAGCACCTCCTGCTGGGCGTGGGCCTGTGCCAGCGGTCCGGCCTGGCCGGCCTGCGCTTGGGCGCGGTCCACCTCGGCCGAGTACTCGGCCTTGACGATGGCGGTCTGTCGGGCGTACTCGGCCTGCTTGCGGGCCGCCGCCTGCTCCGCCTCGACGGAGGCCTGGGTGGCCTGGGCCTGGGCGATCTGCGCCTGCCGCTGGATGGCGGCCTTGTGCGGGGCGGACATCGCGTCGATGTAGCCGGTGTCGCCGTCGTCGATCGACTGGATCTGCAGCGAGTCGACGATCAGGCCGATCTTCGCCATCTCCGTCTTCGAGGTGTCCAGCACCTCCGCCGCGAGCTTCTGCCGCTCGGTGACGATCTCCTCGACCGTCATGGAGCCGATGATGGCCCGCAGGTGACCGGCGAAGATCCGGCCGGTCAGCACCGACATCTGCTCCTGGTCGGAGAGGAACCGCTGGCCCGCGTTGATGATGCTCTCGTGGTCGTTGCCGACCTTGAAGGCGATGACCGCGCGGACGTGCAGGGAGATGCCCTGCCTGGTCACACAGGTCTCGGTGACCTCGGACTCGCACATGGACAGGGTGAGGAAACGGACCTTCCGTACGACCGGCAGCACGAACTTGCCGTGCCCCGTGACCACTCGGAACGGCGCGCCCCCCAGTCCCCGCCTGCCCCCCGAGATCAACATCGCCTCGTCGGGAGCGGGTACGCGGTATCCGAACATTCCTGTCTCTCCTCAGCTGGCCTCGGCGCTGTCGCCGAGCGCGTCCAATGGATCCACCCACTCGATGACGCAGACCTCGCGGCATCCTCGTGATTCGATCACGAGCACCGTTGCGCCGACGGGCAGGGGCTCCTCCGACCAGGCGAGGAAGGTCTCCAGGCCGCCCCTGACCCGCACCAGGACTTCACCGGGGCCGGTGGAACCGCGCGTTCCGATGAGCACCTTCCCCGTGCAGCCGATCACGGCCTCGTCCTGCGGCATCACCGGCCGTCCTCCTCCTCCTCCTGGCCCCATGATTCCGACGATAGACCCGTTCCGTGCGGGACCCAACGGTCGGGAGGGCCCGTCCTTCCGCACCCCCGGCGAGTACGACACCTCGAACGCGCGGGCGGTTCCGGGGACAACGCATGTCCGCGGTTTCCGGAACCGGATCGGAAGCGGTTGGAGGGTGCCGGCGGAAGCGGGCGGGGTGGTCTCGTGGACGGCGGTGAGGCCGGGCGAAGCGGCGCGAGGCGCGGACGGCGGACGATGCCGCGAAGGGGGAACGGACAGATGCGGAGCAGCCCGCCGACCCGGGGGACACGTCCGGGCCGCCGCCCGGTCTCACCTTCGCCGTCAGTCGGCCGCGCGCAGGCCGAGCACCAGGTCCTCGAAGCGCTGCTCCACCGGGGCCAGGTCGGTCCGGGCCAGCTCCTGGGGCAGGATCACGATCCGGAGTTCGGGGGTCAGGGCGGGGTAGCGGCGGCAGGCCTCGATGAACGAGTCCACGATCAGGGCGGCCAGCTGGCCCCGGTCCAGGTCGGTGACCCGGGCCAGGCCGGAGCCGATCAGCGGGACGGCGACCGGCTTGAACAGGCCGTTGACCGCCACCGAGGCCCACAGACTCTCCAGGCTCAGCCGCAGGTCGGCGTGGTTGGACCTGGCCACCAGGTCGTTGCCGAGTCGCGAGTAGGCGGTGGCGAAGACCCGGCGGCCCTCGACCGGTACCACCACGGTGGTGCCCACCGGATAACGGACCCGGCGGCCCAGCGGCTTGGCCCGTACGGTCTCGGTGGCCACCGGCTTCACCGCCCGCAGGCCCGTCCGCAGCCGGTCGTCCAGCAGGCGCCGCTTCCCGGCGAACAGCCGGTCGACGAGCTGGCTCTGCAGGCTCTCCCGGCTGATCACGAGATCCTCGGCGGTCTCCGTGTCGAAGGTGTCGGTGAACCCGATCACCAGGTTGCAGTCCGCCTGGTCGAACAGGTCGCCCCGCACCAGCACCACATCGGCCCGCTGCCCGTCCAACGGCACCCGGTGGCGCAGCAGTTCGGCCCCGTGCCGGGCACGCAGCTCCGCGCGCAGGGCGTCCAGGACGCGCGCGGCCTCGGCGTCGTCGGGATGCTCTTGGGCGATCAGTTCGGCCACCGGCAGGGCGAGTTCGGGCCGTCCCAGGTCGGTCTGCACGCGGACCAGCTCACGGCGGGCCGCGTCCTGAAGGGCGGTCAGGCGGCGGACGAAGGGCACCGCGAACCCCTCGCCGTTGACCTCGGCCAGCGGCCGGCCGCGCACCAGGGACAGCGCCTCGGACAGCCGGTGCGCGGCGGTGGCCGGGGGCGCGAGCAGGGCGTCGTTCACGATCGCGGTGAACCGCGCGCTGTCCAGCTCCTCGGGCCGCAGCACCAGCCGGTAGGCGGTCTCCGGGCCCTGCACGGTGACCTGCTGCTCGGTGCGCAGGACATGCGTTCCCGCGCTGTCCTGGCCGGGAGCGCCGGGAGCGCCGGGAGCGCCGGGAGCGCCGGGAGCGCCGGGGGCCAGCGCCCGGCGCAGCTCCAGGACCCGTTTCTGGACCTCGTTGCGGTTGCGCTGGTCCAGGTGGCGGGGCTCGTCCGCGAGTCCCCACACGTCGCGGCGGAGTTGCCGTACCGGCACCGCCTCGCCGCCGGCCGCCACCAGGCGGACCAGCAGCCGTACGGTCAGCGGCGTCAGCCGGACCGGAATTCCGTCGACCTCGAGCTGGACCGGGCCCAGTACCTTCACCCGGATACGTGCTCTCGCACCGGCCATCCGCGTCGCCCCCCGGCGGTTCAGCGTCACTCTGCGTCAGCCATAGTGACTGAAAGATTAACATGATGCCTTGGGGAATCCATGAGTTCGGGTGATTCCGGTGGACTGGCCCCGATGGACCCGATACGGCCCCGGAGCGCCCTCCGGCGTGGTACAAGGCGCGCCCGGCAGGAATTCGTGCGCGACACGATGGTGGCGTTCGGCGGGCTGTCGGCCGTGTCCCAGGTCGTGGGCCCGTTCGTGCCGTACAGCACGTCCGGCGCGGTCGTCGGGCTGTCGGTGGGCGCCTGCCTGGGCTGGGGGCTGCTGCGGTCCCGTCCCGCGGTCCGGGTACGGCAGGTGTTCCGGCGGCCCGACATGACGGTGGTCGTCGAGACGGGCGACCTGTTCGACCAGCCGGCCCACCTGGTCGTCGGCTTCTGCGACACCTTCGACACCCTGTCGGCCGGCGGCCGGGTCATCAACGGCGACAGCGTGCAGGCACAGCTCCTCGACCGCCGCTACGGCGGCGACGTCGCCCGCCTCGACGCGGAGCTGGACGCGGCGCTCGCCCCGGCCGAGCCGGTCGCGCGCGAGGAGCGGGCGGACAAACCGCTCGGCAAGCTCGACCGCTACCCGGTCGGCACGGTGGCGGTGCTGGGCACCCGGCCGCGGCTGGTGTTCGGCGTGGCCTACAGCCGGATCGGCAACGACTACGTGGCCTCCTCCGGTGTGGAGGACCTGTGGCGGGGCCTGGCCGGGCTGTGGGACGCACTGCGCACGCACGCCCAACTGGAGCGGGTGGCCATGCCGTTGACCGGGTCCGGGCTGGCGCGCCTCGGCCACCTCGACCGGGACAGCCTGCTCCGGCTGATCCTGATGTCCTTCGTGGCCCGCTCCCGGGAGGCCGCGATCTGCCGCGAACTGCGTGTCGTCGTACGGCCCGAGGACCTGGCGGGCATCGACATGCGCGAGCTGGCCGCGTTCCTGGCCGCCCTGGCGTCGGGCCCGCAGCGGTAGCGCGCAAGGAAGGGGGGCGGGGCCCGAAGCCCCCGCCCCCCCTCGTACGGCTGGTCAGGCCAGCCGGCGGTAGGCCGCCAGGTTCTCGAAGTACGAGGTGTCACGCCAGTCCGGCCGGGTGTCGTCCAGGTCGCACTCGGCCCCCTTGAGCCGTTCGACGATCTTCGAGACGGCGGTCTCGGAGCCGTCGAAGCGGATCACGTTGCGGCCCCCGAGATCCGCGGCGGGCCGCACCTGGCCGACCTCCACGATGATCGTCCGCTCCGGGTAGGCCATCAGCGCCATGCCGAGCTCGATCAGCACGTTCTGGCGTGGCTGGCCGGTCAACTGGGTCTCGTGGGAAGGCTCGTTGTCGCCCAGCAGGTGCGGATGGAGCTTGGCGACGTCGTCCGGGGTGAGCAGCACGAGCGCCGCCTGCGCCTGCGACAGCGCCTTCTCGATGACCTCGCCGAGGAACGGCGCGGTCCCCCCGGTGCTCCGCACCAGCCGCTCCCACTCCAGCGGGCGCAGGTCGAGCCGGCGCAGCAGCCCGAACATCGCCGTACGCACCTCCTCGTCGCGGCCGTGCACGACGAAGACGCTGCGGCTGCGGCCGTAGTCCGCGCGGGCCTGGGCGGCGCGCGCCGCCTCCTCCTCGGCGGACCGCCGGTCCTCCTGCGGGGTGTTGTAGACGTTGTAGCCGAAACCGCTCTGCCGGCCGCCGAAGAAGTTCTGGCTGTTGTCGCCGCCGGTGTTTCCCTGGCTCATGGTCACGTCCCCGCTTTTCCTGATGAACCGCCGCTCGAGGGCTGGTAGTTGTAGCCGAAGTTGCTCTGCTCGCCGCCGAAGAAGTTCTGGCTGTTGTCGCCCAGCAGGATGTTGGTCTGCGCGCGGTTGTGCTCGGCGAGGTCCACGTCGTGCTCGGAGAGGAACGCACCGATGTTCTCGAGCAGCCGGCGCTCGACGATCTGCATGTACTTCACCGCGTCGGACTGCTGGAAGAAGTGGTGGTACGTCTCGCTGGTGGCCAGTTCCCGGACGCTCGCCAGCGCGCCGCAGTTGCGCCAGCGGTTGACGTAACGGCCGATCCGGAACTCGCTGGTGTCGGTCGTGCGGTCCGAGAGCAGCAGTGCGACCGCGGCCCGCCTGGCCCTGCTGACCCGCCAGGGCTGCGTCCACCGGGCCGCCCACGTCGGCAGGAACCGCTCCGGGACCAGCAGCAGCGGCCACATCCACAGCGACATCCACCAGCGCACCATGGCCGTGAACATGTCCCACGCCACCCGCACCGCCAGCCGCCCGTCGACGGCGGCGGGCAACTGGTCCACGAGGTGGAAGTCCGCCACGAGCGGCGCGAGCACATAGGTGTAGAACTCGGTGTGCAGCGTGTTGCCCTTGATGTCGAACCCGACGAAGATCGAGGTCACCAGCTCCTCGTTCCACGACCCGACGCGCACGCACAGGTACTCGCGGGCCGCGTCGTAGTCCTCCCGCCAGTGGATGTCGGGCAGGTCGTCCGCGCCGGGCAGGTCGGACCAGCCGGCGCCGGTGGTGCGGTCGTTGGTGCGGATCGCGGTGGTGAAACGGCGCTGCTCGACGGTGAGCCCCTCGATCCGCTCGTCGGGGCGGGTCTCGTCGCGCAGATCGGCGGCCAGCCGGGCGGCGACCTGGCTGGTGATGTCGTGCACGGTGAACGGGACGACCTGCCTGCGCTCGACGGTGTCGAGGTCGGGCGGGGTGCCGTCCGCGCTCTTGCGCGCCATGAGCCGGGTCTTCGGGGCACCGAGCAGCAACTGCGCGTTGGACCAGTCGCGCAGCGGCAGGCCCGCGCCGACGAAGGGCCGGTAGCCGCCGTAGAAGACCACTCCGCTGCGGCCGACCTGCTCGTGGTCGATCTTGCGGGCGAGTGCGTCGGTCAGCTTGGGGTGCGACGGGCAGGCGCCGTCGAAGCCGCCGTCCGGGCCGCTCTCCCGCAGTCGGGTCATCAGGATGTGCAGGGTGACGATCCGGCGCAGATAGGCCGCCGCCCACGGCACCCAGCACAGCAGGACCACGCCGAGGAAGGGGTTGAGCACCCCGTTGCTGAGCAGCAGCAGGACCGCGAAGTCCACGCCGGCCGCGAGGGCCCACTGGATGCGGCGCAGCCGGCGCGCGGCGAGGGCGTGGGCGAGGACGGACACGGCGTCGTAGCCGTAGGAGGGCGCGACGACCCGCCACCGCCTGCGGAGCAGTTCCCGGATGACGGTGCGCCGGTAGCCGGGATGGAGGTAGGCGCCGGCGGACAGCAGCCGGGTGGCTCTGGTGCGCGCGTACGCGCGGGGCTCCGGCGGCTCCTGCGGTGCTGGGCTCGGAGGACTGGGATCGAGTACTTGTGTGGCCATGGTGGTTCAGCGCTCCGCTCGTGCGGGCGCACCCCTGCGGGCACGCCCCGAAGTGGGTGTCAGCCGGTCTGGGTGGCCGTGCCGCTGGTGATCACGCCGTCCTGGACGGTGTAGGTGGCGTCGTACGACTTCGTCGTGCCGTCCGTCTGCACGGCCTCGAGGGCCACCTGCACCTCGTCGCCCGCCACCGACACGACGGTGACGGTGTCCTGCTCGGTGGTGGCGTAGCCCGAGACGAAGCTGTCGTAGCTGGAGTCGAGGTTCTTGCCGCCGAGGCTCCAGGCGGTCCGGTAGTCGTGGGAGCTGATCGCCGCGAAGTAGGCGGTGACGACGTCGCCGGGGCCACCGCTCGCGGTCGCGGTCGGGGTGGAGACGGCGGTGTCCGTCGGGTCGCCGTAGTAGCCGTCGGTCGCGGTCGCCTCAGGGGTGCCGGTGTCTCCGTACGGCCATGCGGACGCTGTCGTCGGGTCGGTGTAGACCGGCTGGTCGTCCGTACCGGCCGTGCCGGCGCCGTCCGAGCCGGAGGTGCCCGAGCCGAAGAAGCCGGAGTCGGAGCCGGAGCCGGAGGCTCCGGACGACGACCCGGACGACCCTCCGGCCAGGCCGCCGATCAGGGCCAGGAGCACGGCGAGCAGCAGGGGCGTGGCGATGACCACGAGCCCCCAGGTGCGGGCGGGGCCGCCCGGCGGTATCAGCCCCGGGGCCTGGTAGGAGGGCGGCGCGCGATGGGTGGACGGCGGATCGGGACGCCCGGCGGGTGGCGTCGGCTCTGCATCGGTCATGGGGTTCTCCAGCGGTGACGGCAGTGCACCGCGCCCGCCCCGGCCGTCCTGAGCGGGCGGTGAACAGCGGGGCAGAGCAAGGCGGTTGACGCCTACGAGGTGACCAGCGCCGCCGCTTCCGTGGCCAGAACCGATCTGCTTCCGATCCGCTTCCGGCCCGCTCCGGAGCCCTTCGGGCCATCACCGGCATCCCGGTGATGCCCCGTTCCCCGCCCCGCCGCGCGGCAGACGCAGGATCCGGCCACCGGCTCCCGCGCGTTCGCCCCTCGGGCAGTACCGGACCGGGTCCATGCGGGCGGGCGCCGTCGGCGGCTGCTCGGGCGGTGCGATCGGCCGGCCTGCCGGGACGGGCCGAACGGACGGGCGGAGGGTCGCATCGGTGCCGGGAACGGATCGTCGGCGCCCGGCCGTTGAACCTGTCGGGCGAGCGCCCGGCCGGGTCGGTGCCGCAGATCCCGTGCCGTGGTCCCGGCGGCGCGAGACGGGGGACGTGTCCAGTCGTGTGTGCCCGGGGTATGCCTTGCGGCACGGCCGGAGGCCGGTCGTTCGGCGCTCGCCGTACGGCTGCCCCGTCGGCCGGACGGACGGGCCCGCCGCGCGGAGTCCGAGCCGGTGCCCCGTCATGACATGCAAGCCCGAGGAAGCGGAACGTGACGACAGACGCGACAGAGGTCCCCGGCGAGAGACTCGTGGACACCGGCCGGGCCTCGCCCGAGAAGTGCCCGTTCTGCGCCATCGTGGCCGGACGTGCCCCGGCCCGGGTCGTCCGGCGGTGGCCGGACTCCCTGGCCATCGTGCCGCTGGCCGCGGTGACGGCGGGCCATACGCTGGTCATTCCCAAGACTCATGTCGCCGACGTCGGAGTCGATCCGGCCGTGTCCGCAGCCACTATGCGCCGCGCTGCCGAACTGGCGGCCGAATTCGGCGCGTGCAATATCATTACGTCACGCGGAGAACTGGCCACCCAGTCGGTATTCCATCTGCATCTGCACCTCCTTCCGCGTCGCCATCAGGACGGACTCGCACTGCCGTGGGCGGCCGGACCCGAGCGTCATGATTCCGCCGGGCCTCATGTGTTTCAGCCATCAGGTATTGGATAAGACGAGAGTATTACTGCGGGGGTGCGGGAGCCTGGGCAGAGCTTCCGTTCCCGAAGGGGGGGCATGATGCAGGCAATTTCTTTTGGTGCGGAGTTACGAAAGCGCCGCGTCGCGTCCGGTCGATCGCTCGACGACCTTGCTCGGGCGATCAATTATTCGAAAGCACATTTGAGCAAGGTCGAGCGCGGGCAGAAGAATCCCAGTCCGGATTTCGCGCGTGCCTGCGATCGGGCGCTCGGGGCGGACGGCCGGCTGAACGCCCTGCTCCCGACCAGGAACACCTCCGCTCTCCCCGCGTCCGAAGCGCCGACCGAATGGTCCATGCCCTGGGTGCTGCGCATGTCGGTCGACCGGGGCAACGACTTCGTGGCCTACGACGAGAAGGCTTTCGCCGATCCTTCCAGCACCCCCGCGGTGATGTCCTGGCGGCTCGCCTCGTCCTCGGCGTTCGACGTCGAGTGCAGGGAGGCGCTCGCGCACTTCTCGTCGCTGTTCGCCGAGTGCCGGAACCTCGGTCAGTCCTTCGGCCCGGCGGTCGTCACCCAGATCCTCGTCACCGCGATGAACGCGTTGCGTGGCCTCGCCCACGGCGCCTCGCGCGAAGCCGACCGGGCGGCGGCGCTGCGGCTGGCCGCCCGGTATGCCGAGTACACCGGATGGATGACCCAGGAGGCCGGTGACGAGCGGGCCTCACTGTGGTGGACGGACCGCGCCGTGGCGCTCGCAGACGCGGGCGGTGACACCGAGTTCGCCGCCTACACCCTGGTCCGGCGGGCCGACGTCGCGCTGTACCGGATGGACGGGCGGGCCACCGTGGAGTACGCGCGCACCGCTGAGGAACGGTCGCGCAGCACCCGCATCCGGGGCCTCGCCGCCCAGCGCAGAGCTCAGGGGCACGCTCTGCTGGGCGAGGACGCCGCGTGCTTCCGGGCTCTGGACCGCGCCGCCGAACTCATGACACGGGCAGCCCGTGACCACGAGTCGGACCCGCCCGCCGCCGGCACCGAGCCGGTGATCGGCAGCATGCACCTCGCCGGACTCGCCGACTTCGTCGCCGGATGGTGTCTGCACGACCTCGGGCGTACGACCGAGGCCGTGGGCCGTCTCGAGGGCAGCCTCGACGCCGTCCCGATACGGGCTCGCAGGGCGAGGGCCCGGTACGCGGCCCGGCTCGCCCTGGCCCTCGCCGAGGCGGGAGAGCTGAAGCCTGCCTGTGCGGTGGTGGAGGCGGTGACCTCCTCGGTGTCGGTGGTCGACTCGGCCACCATCCGCGCCGATCTCCAGAGACTGGCCCGCCGGCTCAACCGCTGGCCGCGCGATCCCGACGCCCGGCTCGCCGCCGGCCGTATCGCCGAGGCCCTGCACACCACGGGCGGCTGACCGCGGCCCTCTGTACACCACGGGCCGGCGACCGTGGCCCGCTCCCTGATCACGATCCCGTGTCCGGCCCGGACGCGTGGTCCCTGGCCGGTTCCCCCCTTCTTCATCGCATCTCCACCACGGCACGGAACGGAGCGGTGACGCGCCGTTCCCGGCCGGCGGCGTACCGGGAAACGCGCTGCCGCCTGCCGTCCTGCCTCGTCTCCGGCTCCGGATGAGTGTTCCGTTTCCCCGGGAAATGGGGCCGGGGAAACGCATTGACCCACTCTTCCCATGCTGAAAATCTCGCCAGACACAGGCATGTCGCCGATCTGTCCGCGGCAGGCCCGAAAGCGCTCTGCGCACCACCAGTGAGGAGTCACCCGATGGCCAAAATTTTCATCAACTACAGGACGGGTGACGGGGAGCGGGCCCCTGAACTCGTGGACGAACGGCTCGTGAGCGTCTTCGGTGAGGGAAATGTATTCCGGGACCGCCGGGCGATGAGGCCGGGGACGGATTTCCCCGACCATCTCCGCCGGGAACTGGAGTCGTGCGTCGTTTTCCTCGGCCTGATCGGGTCGCGCTGGCTCGACATCCGCGACGAGAAGACCGGCATGCGCAGGATCGACGTGCCGAAGGACTACGTTCACGACGAGATCGCGACCGCCCTCGCGTTGAACAAGGTCGTCATTCCGGTGCTCCTGGACGCGGCCCTGCCCCGGGCGGAGAAACTCCCGCCGGCCCTGGCCGGGCTGGCCAACCGCCAGGTCATGCACCTGCGTGAGGGATACGCCCATCACGACCTGGACATCCTCACCGACGAACTCCGGCGGCACGTGCCCGAGAAGGAGCCGGAGCAGAGGCGCGACGCCGCGGCCGGCTTCAACGTGGGTCCCCACGCGCGGTTCTCCCGTAGCCCGGTCGGGATCAACCCGGTCTACAACGAGGGCGCGACCTCCCGTGACCAGGATGGTGACGGAAGGCGGCCGGCATGAACGATCAGGCAGGGGAGGAGCCGGCGCCGGGACCCTCGGAAACCCCCGCGCCCGCACCGGACGCCCCGCCCACACCGCCGGCACCGGACGCCCCCGGACCGGCCGGGGCGTCCGGGGGCGGGGAGCGCGCCCCCGACGGCGACGCCTCGCCGCCCGCCGATCCGGCGGCCGTCCGGCCGCCGGACGAGCAGGGCGGGAAGCGGTCCGCCGCCGACGGCCCACAGGCCCCGGCCGACGGCAAACCCGCGCCCGAACAGCCGGTCTCCTTCGAGGAGTCCAGCGCCGTCCGGGAACACCACAGCCTCATCAAGTCCAACCGCAGTCCCGTCAGCCTCGGCCCGAACGGGAATGCCGTCTACATCGAAGCCATGTACGGCGCGGAGGGCGGTCCGCACCGGACCAAGGTCCAGGCGGTCCCCTTCCCCGAGGACATCGTCACGGCGATCTACGTCCCCGTCCCCGGCCAGGACGAGCTGGAGAGCAGCCTCGAACAGCACCACGTGATCGTGCTGTACGGCGAGGAGGGCACCGGCCGGCGGGCCACGGCGACGGCCGCCCTCATCCGGCGGAGCCAGCCCCGGTACGCCGTCAGCACGCTCCACCGCGAGGACGCCGACGTGGTCCAGGGCGTCTGCGAACAGGCGGCCGACGTGCTGGAGAAGGGCCACGGGTACCTGGTGGAGGCGGGTGCCCGGCCCGTCACCAAGCAGACGCTGGACCGCCTGGCCCAGCTGGCGGTCCGGGCGGACGCGTACCTGGTCGTCACCGGCCCGCAGTCCGGCTTCCCCGGCACGGCGGGCGACGCCCGCGTCTTCGAACACCACGGGCCCGACGCCTTGAAGGTGCTCGAAGCACATCTCACGGCCCTGGTCACCCGCCACCGGCTCCGCTGCCGGCGTGACGAGGAGGACGGCGGGCCGCGGTGCGACACGGACAGCGTGTCACGGTTCCTCGCCCGGGTGACCGGCGACGAACAGCTGCGGAGCACACTGGGGCTGGCCCGTTCGGTGACCGGGGTCGTCCAGCTGGCCCGGGTCCTGACGGAGAACATCCACGCCCCGGACGAGGACCTCGGGGATGTCATCGGCCGCTGGCGCGACTGGCTGCGGCTGCTCGCCAGGGAGATGCTCGGGCTGGACGCCGGGCGGGACGACACCGGGATGCCGGCCCCTCATCACCAGGCGTTCCGGATCACCTACGCGTTCTTCAACGGACACCCGCTGTCCGACGTCGTCGAGGCGGGCGACCTGCTCAGCCGGATCATGCTGCCCCACTTCGGAGTCGCGGACGAGGACCTCGTCCATCACATGGCCGAGCAGAACATCAACCGGCTCGTACCTCAGGAGATGCGTGCCTCCGAGGCGGCCGCGGCCGACGCCCGGAGCACCTTCCGGCATGCGTTGCTGGTGCACGACCAGCTGTTGCACACCATGCTGGAGAGCACCTGGGACGCCTACAGCCGGCTGCGCATACCGCTCCTGGACTGGCTCGATCTCCTGGTCGGCGGACGCGGTCCCGGCCGGGAACGCGTCCGGGTCCGGGTCGCCCAGCTGGTCGGCCTCCTCATGGGGCACGACTTCGACTTCGTCTACCAGCGGCGCGTCGGTCCGTGGGCCAGGTCGGACTCCGGTGTGCGCCGGGTGTGCGCCGCCCTGGCACTGGAGATGGCCGCGGCCGAGGGCGGTGCGGCGGACCGGGTCGCCTCGCGTGTGCAGGACTGGGCTCGCAGCCCCGGAATGGCCTTGCAGGACAGCGCGGCCAAGGCCTACGGAACGTCGATAGGCCTGCGTGACGTACCGGCCACCCTGGCCGAGCTGGGCACGCTCGGCCGGAAGCCCGAACAGGCCGGCTTCAGTTCGATCGCCTTCTCCACGGCCTGGCTGTTCCTGGCCGGCCGTGTGGACGAGGTGATGGCCGAGCTCGACCGCTGGGCGACGGCACGGGACGAATACCTGCCGCGGCATGCCGTCCGCACCATGCTCGCCCTGGGCCGGTACACGGTCGGTGCGGACCGGCCGGGCCGGCCCGCTCTCGCCGAACTCGCGCTGGCGAACGACAAGCACGCCGAGCTGCTCGTCACGCTCCTGAACCGCGCCCTGATCACCGGGGAGACCTCCACCCGGGCCTGGAATCTGCTGGCCCGCTGGCTGCCGGACGCGGACGGCGCGGACAACGAGGACCTCGCCACGCTCTACGAGTCCCTCGCCCCCCGGATCTTCACCGGTCCGCTGAAAGGACGCGCCCGGTTCCACCTGAACCGGGTCTGGCTGCCGCGCCACAGGAACTCCATGACACTCCGGCGCGTCCTGGCCGCCATCTGACGGCCGCCGTCCGGTCCATCGCCTTTCGATCAACCACCGCCGACCGCAACGAAGGGATACCTCGATGACGAACGCACGCAAGAAGGGGCTGTTCGCCCGGTGGCGTGAATGGTGGCGTGACCGCCGTCGTCGCAGGCACGACGCGCCTGCGACGACCACCGCCGCATCGGAGCAGGTGGCCGAATGGGAAACGCCCGCACTCGGCTCCGTGGAGCCGGTCCGGCCCGAGGCCTACGCCGAACTGGCGCCCGCGGCCGAGCCGTTGCTGCTCGCGGCGGAGGGCGACGTCTTCGAGTTCCACGTGTTGCCCCACTTCCGCTGGCACAGTCGCGACATGTCGGTCGAGCAACTGCGCCGACGGGCCGGCGCGCTGTCGGCCGAAGCCCGCGACGAACTCCTCAAGAGGTCCTGGTCGCTGGCCCGCACCTGCGACCCCGTCGACCCGGTCAAGGCCGAGAAGCTGATCAACTCCGAGCTCTCCGACGGATGGTGCTACGAGGACGAGTCGGGACTCGTCAAGTGCCGTCCCACGGTCCGGATCCGTATCGACCCGGCCCTGCGCGACCGCATGCGGCCCGCCCGGCTGGAGGCCCAGGCCATGAAGGAGGCCCTGGGCCTGGGACTGCTGAAGGCGGCACACGCCAGGCAACTCACCGACGAATGGCTCCAGGTGATCGCGGCCCTGGAGAGGTCGGGCGAACTGACCTCGGCACAGCGCCAGTTCCTGGTCCCCTTCGCCGCTGCCCTCGCCGACGGCGACTTCGCCGCCGCGACCGACGCCCTGCGGACCGTGCGCCGCACGGGTGCTGTCGCCCTGGCCAACGTACTCGACCAGGCCACCAAGAACCACGAGCAGATCGGACTCTTCGAGTTCGCCAACGCCTACGACAAGGCCTTGAACAGCTTCTCCCAGCAGATGGGACTCACCCCCTTCTCCTGGATCCTCGACACGCCGGAACCCCCGGAGGAAACGCCGTGAGGAGAGCACACCGGGCCAGGACCTTCGGGTCCGCGCTCCTCCTGCCGGCGATCGTGGCCGGGCTGCTGTCCGGCTGCGTGTCGGGCCCGAGCCGGGAGGAGGCCGCCTGCGGCTGGATGCGGAAGGCCGGGGACGGTGCGTCCCCCGGTCAACAGGGCCACACGGTGATCCTCGTCGACGCCTCGTCGTCGGTGCGCGGTACGACCCCGGCATCCGGCGGCGTCGACCAGACGGCCGCCGTCAAACGGCAGATACCCCGCTGGCTGGAGGGGGTCGGGACCGTGTCCGTCGCCACGTTCGGCGGCACCGCGCACGACGTCCGGTGGACCGCGAGCGACTGGGCCGCGAAGCCCGCCGACGGAGGCAACGGGACCAACCGGCAGCGGCACGCCGCGTCCGTACCGGGCTGCGTCGCGGGCGTGGTGGCCGAGGCGCAGTCCACGGTGCCCGTCCGCGGTGGCAGCGACGTGCTCGGGGCTCTGCGGGAGGCCGGCACCGTCCTCGCCGGCAGCAAGGGGATACGCAGGCTGGTCGTCCTGACCGACGGTCTGTCCACGACCGGCTGTGCCGATCTGCGGGACGCCGGTTTCGAGGGGAACCTGGAGACCGACGCGATCGTGCAGGGCTGCTCGGCCGACAAGGAGGTGACGTCCCGGACGCTGGCCTCCGTGGAAACCGTGTTCGTGGGGCTGGGGGAGACGGCGAGCGCGGAGCCCCAGGCCTCGCCCGCGCAGGCGGCCTGGCTCGACGGACTCTGGCGGCGGCTCTGCGCAGCCGCCCATCCCACGCCGGGCGAGCCCGCCGACTGCGCGGTGACCCAGGTCGCAGCGGACCGGTCGGTCAGCGCGAAGACGTCTCCGCGGCGCCCCGGCGACCCGGCCGTCGAGTTCCCGGAGCGCACCTGGAAGCAGGCCGGGGCCAGGGCGCTGTTCGACCCGAACTCCCCGGTCCTGCGGTCCGCCGCCCTTCCTCAGCTGGCCAGGATCGCCGTCCAGGTCCGGGGCCTGGACGGGGTACGCGTCCGGGTCCTCGGCTACGTCGATCCGCGCGGCGGCTCGGCCAACAACCGGACACTGTCGCAGGCCCGCGCGGACGCCGTGAAGAACGAACTCGAACGGCTCGGGGTAAGCGGGGTGACCGCCGTCGGCAAGGGCGTCCCCGTCGGCTGCCCCGGAGCGGCGGAGGACCTCGGGACGGAACAGAAACTGCAGTGCGACCGCCGGGTCGACATCGTGGTCGTCCGGTGAGGGGGACAGATGAACGCAGAGAACGGCCGCGCGGCACGCAACGGTGTGGTGCTGGGCGCGGCGAAGGACTGCCCGGGCGGGCAGGACGCGGAGGAGGCACCGCCCGTCCGCCTGGTCGACCGTACGGACAGCCGCGAACGAGCCGTACTGATGGGGGCGTTCAGCGCCGGCAACGCCCTTCTCGCCGACGACCGGCCCGGCCTCGGTGCGGCCTGCGCGGCTGTCGTCAGGTCCGCGCAGCGTGTGGAGAGCGCCATCGCGGCGATCGACCGGTTCCGGCGCGTCGGGGGAGCGCTGCCGGCCGCACCGGAGACGCCCGTCGCCGTGGTGCGGGAGACCGCCGACGCGGAGGACGCGCCGGTGCGGACCGTGCCGGCCCGGCGGCCCCGGGTCGCGGGGATGTGGCGCCGGCTGGTCTGGCCCGTCACCGGTGCCGGGGCGGTCTTCGACGCCGCGTTCATGGGCTCCGTGATCCAGCAGATACTGGACGTCGGCACGGGCACGTTGCAGTACTGGCTGGCGTACCTGCCCGGCCTGGCCATCGCGGTCTGCCTGCTGGCAGCCGGTACGTTCCTCGCCGAGCGCACGGCCTTCGTGCGGGAAGCCCGTGCGGACGCCGGGGCCGACCGCGGCGGCCGGTACTGGTGGCGTCCGCTGGTGATCCCCTGGCTGCTCACCCTGGCCCTCCTCGGACTCATCGTCGTCTGCGGTGTGGTGCGGGTCCTGATCGCGACCGAGGAGTCCGACGACAGCTATCTGGCGCTGTTCCAGCCGGTCGTCGTGGTGCTCCTGCTGCTTCTCGGCGCCGCTGCCGTGGCCACGAAGCTGCTTTCGCACGATCCCGAGGCGGCAGCCGACGCCGAGGAGGCCAGGCTCACGCGGAAGGCGGAGAAGGCGAAACGCAAGCGGGACCGGGCCGCGGAGACGGAACGGCGGGTCCGCGCCGAGACCGCGGAGAAGGCGCTGCGCAAGCGCATGAAGGCCGCCGACGGGCTGGGCGACGAGGCACGGGAGGCGCTGGTGGCCCATGTCACGGCCTGGTTCGCGCTCAAGGCCTCGCTCGACGCGGCGGAACTGGGCGCCCGCAGGCACGTCGAGGACGCGGCGACCGGCCTCGTGGAGGAACGGGCGCGCACGGGCATGGCCGGCACGTTCGAGTTCCCGCTGCGCGCGGCCGAATGGCCCCCGGAGCGGGTTCCCGGGATCCGCTGCGTTCCGCGGGGTGCGTTCGCGCCGGCACCATCCGGGGACGGGCCGAAGATCCGGCTGGACCTGCTCGCCGAGGCACGGGGAGTACACGACAAGCATCGTCCCGACGACTTCTCCCGCCGCCTGGACGAGTCCCTCGGGATGCTCAACCGCCAATGGGGAGACGACGACCCGGCCGACGCCACGGAGGCAGCTGAATGAACACTGTGTCGCAGGTCCCCGACGAGGCCAGGGTGAAGTACCTCGAACTGCTCCAGGCCGTCATCACCCGCTTCGGCACGAACTCGTTCCTGGTCAAGAGCTGGGCCATGGCCGTCAGCGGGGGCCTGGTCACCGTCGCTGCGGGGGGCGCCGGATGGGCCGTGGCGGTGATTGCCCTGGTGACGACCTTGGGCTTCTGGCTGCTGGACACCTACTACCTGGAGCAGGAACGGCTGTTCCGCTCCCTGTACGACCGTTCCCTGGCGCCGGACCCCGGCCAAGTCCCCCTGTTCAGCATGGACGTGGAGCGCTACGCACACTCCGTTCCATGGCGCGTGGTCGCCCTGTCCCGCACCATGAGGCTGTTCTACGGCACGTTCGCCCTGGCCGACGCGGCAGCCGCCGTTGTCCTGGTCACCACGTCCTGAGCGGTGGCCTGATCCCGCGTCGACCGCCCCCCGGGCCGCCGGACTCTTCGTCGGCGGCCTTCAGCGCCCCCACGCCGCCGTCGTACGGTGGCGTCGGTGCCGCCGCCCAACTGGTCCGCGGGTCCAGGCAGGCGAGGCAGAGCGCCGCCGGGGCGGCGGGCGGTGCAGGACGCCGACCCAGGGCTTTCGGGGGCCCGTTTCCATCGCCCGCGTCCCAGACGCGCCACACCTTCCCGCCGGCCGCCGGGACATCACCGGGATCCGGCCACCGGATCCCGTGCGGTACCGGTCGGCCATGCGGAAGAGCCGGGCGCCGCGGGTGTCGTACCCGTGCGCCCGGCTCTGCCGGGGAGGTTCCGCCGGCCGGATGTCAGCCCAGCGGACCGGACTGCCGGGTGCCCTCCTGCCCGGTTTCCTCGTGGGCGAGGTAGAGATCGAAGCCGTCCTGGCCGGTGCCGTTCAGCCGGACCGGGGCGGCCACCGGCGGGTAGCCGGAGGCGACCACCGTGTACTCGGTGCCGGGCAGGTCCGGGAAGGCGTACTCGCCGTCCTCGCCGGTGGTGCGGGAGGCGACCACGTTGCCGGCCGAGTCCAGCAGGGCCACCCGGGCGTCGGTCAGGGGCGAGCCGTTCCGGCCACGGACGGTGCCGCGGACCGCGGCGGCCGGAGCGAGGAGGATGTCCTGGGCGGCCCCGGTGTCCCCGACGGTCACCGCGACGGCGGTGGGCCGGTGACCCGCGGCGCTCACGGTCAGGACGTACTCCCCGGCGACCAGTTCGCCGAGACGGTAGCCGCCGTCGGCGCCGGTGACCGTGGAGTCCGCCACCTCGCCGAACGGGTCGGTCGCGACCACCAGGGCTCCGGTCACCGGGAGGCCGCCGGAGCGGACGCTGCCGGTCATGCCGGTGGTGCCGGCCAGCACCAGGTTGTACTCGACCGGGGAGCCGCCCACCGTGAGGGTGGCCACCTGCGGCTGGCGTCCGGCGGCCGAGCCGACCAGGACGTACGAGCCCGCGGCCGGGACGGCCACCGCGTAGCGGCCCGCGAGGTCGGCGACGGCATGGCCGAGCTGCCGGCCCGTCGGGTCGATCAGCGTGACCACGGCGCCCGGCGCCGGCACACCGCCGCCGGCCGCCAGGACCCGGCCGCTCACCGTCAGGCCGGCCGGATCCGGCAGTTCCACGGTGGTCGCGGTCCGCGGCTGGACCAGGGGCACGGCCCCGGCCGCGCCGTTCTCCTCGGAGGCGGCGAGGGGGGCGTGGTCCACGGCCTGTGCCTGGGCCATCGGGCTGCCCTTGCGGTAGAGCACCGCCGCGAGGACGGCCGCCACGACGAAGAAGCCGGCCGCCCACCAGTAGGCGGTGGCGTAGCTGTGCAGCGCGGCGTTCGCCTTCACCAGCGGGGTCACCGGGTGGTGGTCCTTGACGTAGTCGGTGGCCGAGGTCGCCGCCAGGGTGGAGAACAGCGCGGTGCCGATGGAACCGCCGACCTGCTGCATGGTGTTGGTGGTCGCCGAGGCGACGCCCTGGTCCTGCGGCGCGACGCCGAGGGTGGCCAGGCTCATCGCGGGCGGCATCACCATGCCGATACCGGCGCCCATGATCAGCAGCGGCGCCAGCACGTCCGAGGTGTAGGCCGAGTGCAGGTCGAGCCGGGTGAGCCAGACCATGCCGGCGGCCGCGAGCAGCGCGCCGACCGGGACGATCGGCTTGGCGCCTATCCGGGGCACCGCGACGATGGTGGCCAGCTGCGCGAACACCATCAGCGCCCCGATCATCGGGAGGAAGGCCAGGCCGGTCTTGACCGGCGAGTACCCCAGCGTCTCCTGCAGGTAGTAGGTCAGGAACAGGAAGATCCCGAACATGCCCGCGCCGGTGACGAACACCGAGAGGTAGGCGGCCGCGCGGTTGCGGTCGGCCAGCACCCGCAGCGGCAGCAGCGGATGGCTGGTCCGGGTCTCCCAGAACGTGAAGAGAGCCAGCAGCACGCCACCGGCGGCCAGGAAGGCCCACACCATCCAGTTGCCCCACGGGTGGGTCTCGGCGTTGGCGAAGCCGTACACCACCGAGAACATGCCGCCCGCGGCGAGGACGGTGCCCAGCGTGTCCAGCCGGGGACGCTCGGCCTTCGCGGGCCGGCGGACGAACACCACCGTGCCGATCACCGCGACGACCGCGATCGGCAGGTTGACGTAGAGGGTGTACCGCCAGTTCAGGTGTTCGGTCAGCAGACCGCCGAGCAGCAGGCCGATGGCACCGCCGCTGCCGGCGATCGCACCGTAGACGCCGAACGCCTTGGCGCGTTCCTTGGCGTCGGTGAAGGTCGTGGTCAGCAGGGACAGCGCGGCGGGCGCGAGCAGCGCGCCGAACACGCCCTGGACCGCCCGGCCGACGATCAGCATCGTCAGGTTCTGCGAGGCGCCGGCCATCGCGGAGGCACCGGCGAACCCGATCAGGCCGATCAGCAGGGTGGTCTTGCGGCCGAAGAAGTCGGCGAGCCGGCCGCCGAGCAGCAGCAGGGAACCGAACGCCAGCGAGTAGGCGGTGACCACCCACTGCCGGCCGTCGTTGGAGAAGCCCAGGTCCCGCTGGGCGGACGGCAGGGCGATGTTCACGATCGTCGAGTCGAGCACCACCATCAGCTGGGCGAGGCCGATCACGGCCAGCACCATCCACCGGTGCGGTGCCTGGTGTCTGGCACCGCGGGCTGACGAGGACTGGGCCGGTGCGACGCCGGCGGGCGCGTCGACGGAGTCGACGGAAGTGGATGACATGTGGGGGCTCTCCGGAAGCGAGTGGATCATGTGCTGGCGAGCACCGGAAGAATCACGGTGTCCAGGAAGTGCGGGAGGCGGGCGGCCGTGGGGGAGTCCGGTGGGATCTCGCCGCGGGCGACGGCCCGGTCGACGATCTTCCGCGGCGTCCTCGGCTCCGTGAGTTCGACGTCCCTGCGGGCCCTGGTGAAGGCGACCGGCCGGGGCTTGCCCCGGCACTGCCGGCAGAGGGTCGCCCCGGTTTCCGCAGCTGTCTGTGGAGCGCCCATCCGACGACACCTCTTTCCTGAGCCCCGGGGGCCGTCGGCCCACTAACTGATCGAAACCGTTTCGTACACTTGGAGGCTAGGCATTCCACGAGCGAAATGCAAAGCATTTGGTCGAAGTCACATTCGATGCTGATCAGTGCGGTGACGGCACCCGATCGCCCCTTTGCTAGGGCTTTGCTCTCCCCTTGCCGCGTCGTCGCGCGGGGGAGTCGGCGGCGCCGCCCAACTGGTCCGCCAGGCAGGCGAGGTAGAGCGCCATGGTGGTCCGGTGTTCGCGCAGCGGGCGGCCGGTGATCTGCTCGATCTTGTTCATGCGGTAGACGACGGTGTTGCGGTGGACGTGCAGCGCCCCGGCGGCCCTGACGAGGTTGAACCCGTTCTCGCACCAGGCGGTGATCGTGTCGCGGAGCGCCGGCCAGTCCGGCTGGCTGCGCAGGTCCGCTGTGGTGAGGTCGAGCAGGCGGTTGCGGGCCGACTGGCTCACCGCGGTCAGCACCTGGTGGACCCGTAGATCGGTGATGAGGTGGACGGCGGCCCCGTCCGCCACACGGGTGCCGAGACGCAGCGCCTCGCACGCGTCCTGGTAGGAGTCGTGCAGCTCGCCGACGGAGGTGGCCGGTTCGCCGATGCCCGCGCGGGCGGCCAGGCCGTCCTGGGCGGCGATGACGTCGGTGACCCGCCGGCACTCGGCGGCCAGGGACTCCGTGGACCCGTTGGCCGGCAGCCGGTGCAGGACGCCGATCCAGCCGGGGGCCGTGGCGGCGATGATGTCCTGGGGGTCGGCGAAGACCTCGCCGACCGTGCGCAGCAGTTCGGAACGGACCAGGGCCAGGGTGGAGGCGCCCTGGCGGTGGGCCGCCGTGGCGGGCACGGTCACCTCGAACGCCACCGCGACCCGCCGCAACCGCAGGTCGAAGCCGAGTTCGGCGGCCCGGAAGACGAGGAAGTCGCCCTCCACGACCTCGGGATCGTAGGCGGCGATGTCGGCCAGCAGCTTCTCGCCGGCACGCTCGGCCAGCAGCCGGGAGCGCAGCATCACGGACTCCCGCAGCAGGATCTCCGTCTGCCGCTTCACCAGCAGCCCGAACCGCCGGACCTGGGCCGGCGTCCCGGTGATCCCGACCGTCCCGACGGCCTGCCCGCCCGCGATCAGCGGCAGGGTCATGCCGGGGCGCACCCCACGCAGCTGCTGAGCCTGGGACGCGTTGTGCGTGGCGGCCTCCTGGCTGCGGATGACCTGCACGGACGCTTCGTGGAAGGTGCCGACGCGGCTGCTGTCGCCGCTGCCGATGACCATGCCCTCCGCATCGGTGATCAGCACGTTGAAGCCGATGACGGCGGAGGTGTCCCCGGCGATCTCCTGCGCGAGTGACGGGCTCAGCACGGGCGTTCCTCCCGTCGCGGGGCGGTCCGGGCCTGGACGCACCGTACAGGGGAGGGATCGATTCCAGCCACAACTGTGTACGAAGTGACCGGTGACGTACGACGGGCCGCTCCCTAGCGTATGGCCCCAATCACCTCCCCGCCGGGGGCACAACGCGGTGAACGGCGGGCTCCCTCAGCCGGAACGGAAGGCTCGTGCCGATGATCCGTGTGCGCTCCGTCGCCGCCTCCTTGTCAACTGTCCTCCTGCTCTCCTCTGTTGCCGCCTGCGGCTCGGGCGGTGACGACGCTCCGAAGAACGTCTCCGCCAAGACCGCCGCGCTGGGCACCCTCACGCCCGGCGTCATCAAGGTCGCCGTCGAACCGTACGCGCCGTACACCACCGTCCAGGGCGGCAAGATCGTCGGCCTGGACGCCGACATCCTCGCCTACGCGGCCAAGAAGCTCGGCCTGGAGATCAAACCGCAGGTGACGGACTTCGCCGGCATGCTCGCCGGGGTCCAGTCCCGCCGGGTGGACATCACCATCGGCGGCGTCGCCTGGTCCGCCGACCGGCAGAAGCAGGGCCTGTTCACCGACCCGCCCTACTACTCGCCCCCGGCGATGGCCGTCCGCGACGGCAAGACCTACACGACGGTCGACGACCTCGAGAACCTGAACCTCGGCACGGTGGAGGGCTACGTCTGGGTCAAGTCGATCCAGGCCGTACCCGGCGCCAAGCTGCACGCCTACCCCGACGCCAACGGTGTCTTCGACGACCTCGGCGCCTCCCGCATCGACGTCGGCTTCCTCGACCCGCTGCTCATCATCGCGGCCCAGAAGGAACGCCCGGACCTCAAGATCAGCACCGAGTACCTCACCCCGCCCACCGCCGCGCAGGTCAAGGCCAAGCCCGCGTACTCCTACTTCCAGCCGTACCAGACCGGCTTCTACCTCCCCAAGCAGGAGCCGAAGCTGGAGAAGGCGATCTCCGCGCAGATCGACGCCATGTACCGGAACGGCGAGTTGGCGAAGCTCATCAAGAAGTACGGCGGCGATCCCGAGCAGTTCCTCAGGCCCTCGGCCGACATGGCCGCCGCGCGCCGGGGCGTCGACCGGCCCGCCGACTGGGCCCCGCCGACCATCGCCTCCAGCGGCCAGTGAGGGGATGACATGTCCGGCTTCTTCCAGGTCCCCTGGTCCGACTACCGCCCCGACCTGACCGCCGCGCTCGGCCGCACCGTGTCCTACACCGTGGTCAGCTTCGCCGGCGCGGTCGTCCTCGGCCTCGCGGTGGCGCTGCTCCGGCTGAGCCGGGTGTGGCCCGCACGGGCCCTCGCCGCCGTCTACACCGAGGTGTTCAAGAACGTCCCCCTCCTCGCCATCATCTTCCTCGCCTACTTCGGCCTGGCCTCGGCCGGCATCCGGCTCGACGTGTTCACCGCCGGCTGCCTGAGCCTCGTCGTCTTCTACGCCGCCTACCTCTCCGAGATCTTCCGCTCCGCGATCAGCGGGGTGCATGCCGGGCAGACGGAGGCGGGCGAGGCGCTGGGCCTGGGCCGGGCGGGCATCTTCGGCCACGTCGTCCTGCCGCAGGCCGTCCGGCTGGCCCTGGCCGGCACCAACACCATGCTCGTCGACCTGCTGAAGTCCACCTCGCTGCTCGTCACCATCTCCGCCGCCGAGCTGATGTCGGAGGGACGGCTCATCACCTCGGCCACCTTCCGGGCGCTGGAGGTCTACCTGGTCATCTCGGCCGTCTACTTCGTCCTGTGCTACCCCCTCTCCCAGCTGCTCCTGCTGCTGGAACGGAAGGTACGGGCCGGCGTCCCGCTGTCTCCGTGGCGACGGCGGCGGATCCGTGCCGCCCGCGCCCTGCTCGCCGCCGAACCGGCCGCCGGCCCCGGCGCGGGATTTGACCAGAAGGAGGCGGTCGTATGACCGAGCCCGTCACCACCGCGCACACCACCGTCGCGCCGGCCCCCGCCGAGGCGGTCGTACGCATCCGGGGTCTCCGCAAGGCCTTCGACGGCCGTACGGTCCTCGACGACGTGAACCTGGAGGTCGGCCGGGGCAGCATCGTCAGCGTCATCGGGCAGAGCGGAGGCGGGAAGACGACGCTGATGCGGTGCGTCAACCTGCTGGAGTCCCCGGACGCGGGCACGGTCGAAGTGGCCGGCGAAGTCGTGCACGAGGGCGGCCGCAAGGTCTGCCGGGACCTGCCCCGGCTGCGCCGGACCGTCGGCATGGTCTTCCAGAAGTTCAACCTCTTCCCGCACCTCACCGCCGTGGAGAACGTCGTACTGGCCCAGCGCAAGGCCGGTGTCCCCGAGCAGGAGGCGCTGGAGCGCGCCGTCACGCTGCTGCGCCGGGTCGGTGTGGCCCACCGCGCGCTCGCCCGGCCCGAGCAGCTCTCCGGCGGCGAACAGCAGCGCGTCGCCATCGCCCGGGCCCTCGCCCTCCGGCCCGAGGTGCTGCTCTTCGACGAGCCCACCTCCTCCCTCGACCCGGAGGCCACCCGGGAGGTGCTGAGCGTGATGCGGGAACTGGCCGCGGACGGCATGACGATGCTGCTGGTCACCCACGAGCTCCCCTTCGCCCGCGAGGTGTCCGACCACGTCGTCTTCGTCGACCGCGGCCGGATCGTGGAGGAGGGCGGGCCGCGGGACGTCCTGGACAACCCCGCCCAGCCCCGGACCCGGGAGTTTCTCGCCTCGTACGGATCCGCGTCATGACCAGCACGCCCGGCCTCGGCGGCGACGGCCCCGTGGTGGTGGTCGGGGGCGGCGTGGTGGGTCTGTGCACCGCCTACTACCTGGCCGAGGCCGGCGTCCCCGTGGAGGTCGTCGAGCGGCGCGGCCTGGCCTCGGGAGCCTCCCGCGGCAACGCGGGCTGGGTCTGCCTCAGCCACTCCACGCCCGTCCCGGCCCCCGGCGTCGTGCGCTACGCCCTGCGTTCACTGGGCCGCCCGGACTCGCCCCTGTACCTGCGACCGCTGCCCGACCCGGCGTTCGTACGGTGGTTGTGGCGGTTCTGGCGCAGCAGCACACCGGCCGCCTTCCAGCGCGGCTACACCGCGATCGCCGAGCTGAACCGCGACACCTTCGACCTCTTCGACGGCCTGCGCGCGGCCGGCGTCGACACCACCCTGACCCGCCCCGGCATGGTGCATGCCTTCCTGTCCCCGGCCGAGGCCCGCCACCACCTCGCCGTCCAGCGGGAGATGGCCGACGGCCGCTACCCGCTCCCCGACGGTGTCGTCACCGGGTCCGCGGCGCGACTGCTGGACGAGGCGCTGTCGGACGCGGTGCGCGCGGCGTACCTCGTCGAGGGGGAGGGGGTGGTCGACCCGGAGGCGTTCGCCCGCGCGCTCGGCGAGAGGCTCGCCGCGTCGGGGGTGAAGCTCCACGAGAACGCGGAGGCCACCGGCTTCCGCACCTCCGGGAGCGGGGTCACCGCGCTGCGCACCACCCAGGGCGACATCCCCTGCGCGGCCGTCGTCATCGCGGCCGGCATGCGGTCCTCGGCCCTGCTGAGCCGCCTCGGCCATCCGCTGCCCCTCCAGGCGGGCAAGGGCTACAGCTTCTCGGTCGACCTGGACCCGGCGCCCCGGCACACGCTGTACTTCGGCGAGCGCCGGGCCGTCGCCTCGCCGATCGGCACCACCACGCGCATCGGCGGCACGATGGAGCTCAGCGGCAACAACAACCGCCTCGACTGGCGCCGCATCGTCGCCGTCGCCCTCGCCAGCCGGCACTACCTGGGCCGCTGGTTCGACGACCCCGACGACCTGGTCGGCCTGATCCGCGACCCCTGGGTCGGCGGACGGCCCTTCCTCCCCGACGGCCTCCCGGTCATCGACCGCGTCCCGGGCCACGACAACGCCTACGCGGCCACCGGCCACGGCATGCTGGGCGTCACCCTGGGCCCGGTCACCGGCCACAACCTCACCCGGTACGTCCTCACCGGCCGCCGCCCCGAGGCCCTGAACCCCTTCCGCTTCGACCGGCTCCACCGCTGAACTCCGCGCTCCGGCAGGGCCGTTCGGTCCGAGCGGCCCTACCGAAGCGAACACGCCGGTGGTCTGCCGGAGTACGCGGCTCCGGGAGCGGAGTCAGGACGGCGGCTGGAGAACCTGGTCGATGACGTAGATCGTGGCGTTCGCGGCCTGGATGTTGCCGCAGACGATGTTCGCCTTGCCGTTGACCTTGAAGTCGGTGCCCGAGCCCGACGTGGTGAGCTTGCTGCCCTCCAGCGTCTTGAAGGAGCCGTGGGAGAGTTCGTCCGGGGTGATGCGCTGGTCCACGACGTGGTAGGTCAGCACCTTCTTCAACTGCCCCTGGTCGGCGAGGAACGAGGCGAACTGCGCGACGGTCACCGACTGGAAGGCCTGGTCGTTGGGGGCGAAGACGGTGATGTCGGGCTTCTCGTCGAGGGCGCCGTTCAGATGCGCCCTGACCGCGGCGGAGACCAGATGACTGAGTTGCGGATACGCGGCCGCGGCCTCCACGACCTTGTCCTTGGCCGTGCCGGCCTTCTGGGCGAGCCCCGCGCAGCCGTTGCCGAAGGTGCCCGAGGGGCTGGGGGACGCGTCCTGTGCGTGGCTCTGCGGCGCCGTACCTGCCAGCGCCGACGCGATGACGACCAGGGCTGTCGCCGTGGCCTTTGCTGTGCGCGTGCGCATGCGAGTGAACCTCATCGCAACCTTCCTCCCGTGGAGGCGTGAACACTGCAGAGGCCTGGACTGCGGAATTCTTCGTTTCCGGGGGCGGGACGGGGCGGCCGCTGCGCCATGGCCTCGGGGCGTCGTCACCCGGCCACCCAGAGAGCGTAGCCAGCAGCAGCCAGTGGCCGCATCTCGAGAGCCGGGCGTGGCGGACGCGCCGGCGCCGGGTGGCGGCCGGAGCCGCCGTGTGCTGCGGGCGATGCCGTACCGCCTGGTCAGCGCCGCGCGGTGGGGTGCTCGGCTCCTTTCCCGGAGCCCCTGCGACGGCGGCGCCCGACGGAGCCCCCGCGGACGACCGGCGTGGTCGCGGTCACGGCCGCACGCCCCCACGCCCCTGCTGTACGCCCCCTCGCCCGGCGTGCGCGGCTCCCCGGCGCTCGGTTCGTATTTCTCCGAAGACCCCGAAACCCACCCCGAGTCTGTAGCGATCATGACAATTTCGGGTAGGCATGCCGACATGCCTTCACGTCGATTACGTCGAGCACGTTCGCGAACCAAGCGCCTCGCCGGGCTCGTCGCCGCCGCGGCGCTGATCCTGGTGGGCTGCGACAGCGGCGGCACACCGCACTCGGACGACGGCCGGCAGCAGCTGACCGTGGCGGCACTGCCGCTCACCGACTCCGCCGCCCTCTATCTGGCCCGGGACCGCGGGCTGTTCGCCAAGGAGGGCCTGGACGTGCGCATCCAGACCGTCCAGCAGAGCATCCAGGCGCTGCCCGCCCTGCTCAAGGGCCAGGTGGACGTCATCGCCAGCGCGAACTACGTCACCTACTTCCAGGCGTACGAGAAGGGCACCCTGGACCTGCGCATCCTCGCCGAGGGCGTGCGGATCTCCCCGCACATGATGGACGTCCTCGTGCCCAGGGACTCCGCCCTGAAGTCCCCCGCGGACCTGGCCGGCAAGAAGGTCGCCGTCGCCGTCCTGAACAACATCCAGTCCCTGACCCTGAACGCGATCCTCGACGCCCGGCACGCCGGACGGCCCGTCTACCGGCAGATCCTGTTCCCGCAGATGGGCCCGGCCCTGCAGCGGGGCCAGGTGGACGCCGTACACGCGGTGGAGCCCTTCGACACGGCCATCCAGGGCGAACTGGGCGCGCGGGTGCTGCTCGACGCCGGTTCCGGGCCGGCGAACGGCCTGCCCGCCAGCGGGTACATCACCACGGCCGCCTTCGTGAAGAAGAACCCGAAGGCGGCGGCGGGCTTCCGGCGCGCCGTCGAGGCGGCCTCCGAGCTGGCCGCCCGGGACCCGGCGGCGGTGCGCACCGAACTGCCCGAGTACACCAAGGTGACCTCGGACCAGGCCAGGTCGATCCACCTCCCGGCCTACCCGCCGACCGCCGATCCGGCCGCCCTGCGTCGGCTCGTCCGGCTCATGCGCGCCCAGGGACTGCTGACGAAGGACATCGACCCGGCACCCCTGCTGGTGAAATGACCGAGCGTGACATGGCCCGGCGCGAAATGACCAGGCGTGAAGTGACCAGGCATGAAGTGACCAGGCGTGAAATAACAAGGCGTGACGTGACCCGGCGCCAGGAGCTCCTGCTGGGCCTGCTCGGCGCGGCGGCCGCCTTCGGGATCTGCGAGGCGGTGTCCCGCGCCGGGATCGTCCGGCGCAGCTACCTGCCGCCCGCATCCGAAGTCCTCGTCCGCGCGGTCCGGTTGGCGGGCGACCCGGCCTTTCTCGACGGCGTCGGGGCGACCCTGCGGGCGTGGGCGCTCGGTCTCGGCCTCGCCTGCGCGCTCGCGGTGCCGCTGGGACTCCTGCTGGGCACGGTGCCGGTGGTGGAGGCCGCCGCCCGCGCCGTGATCGAGTTCCTGCGGCCCCTGCCGTCCGTCGCGCTGATCCCGCTGGTGTCCCTGCTGCTCGGGGCGGGCACGGAGACGGAGGTGACGCTGATCGCCTACGCCTCGCTGTGGCCGGTGCTGTTCAACACCGTCTACGGCCTCCGCGAGACCGACCCGCTGGCCAGGGACACCCTGCGCGCCTTCGGGTTCGGCCGGCTCGCGGTGCTGCTGCGGGTGGACCTCCCGGCCACCGCCCCGTTCATCGCCGCCGGCGTGCGGATCTCGGCCGCGGTCGCCCTGATCCTCGCCGTCGCGACGGAGATCCTCGCCGGCTTCGGCCAGGGCCTCGGCATCTTCATCGCCCAGGCCCAGAGCGGGACCGACGGCACGCGGGACGTGCTGGCCGGGGTGGTGTGGGCGGGCGGCATCGGGCTGGTGATCAACGGCGTACTGGTCGGCACGGAGCGGCGGTTGTTCGCCTGGACCCGGGAACCCCGCCCGCAGGCGGCGAAGTTGCGGCGGAGCCGCCCATGACGCAGCCGCAGCCGCAGACGCGCACGCGTCCACAGGCAGAGCCGCAGACACAGCCGTCGCCGCGCGCCGCCGCCGTCCCCTTCCTCCTGCGCTGGTCGGTGTTCCTCGGCGCCGTCCTCGGCTGGGAGGCGGCCGCCCGGGCCCGGCACAACGTGTACTTCCCGCCGCCGCTGCGGATCGCCCGGCACGCCCGCGACCTGTGGTTCTCGGGCCCCGCCCACCGGCTGTTCCTCACCTCGGACGCCGTCGGCACCATCCTGCCGAGCCTGGGCCGGATGGCGGCCGGCTTCACACTCGCCGCCGTCGCAGGGATCGCCCTGGGGATCGCGGTGGGCCGCTCACGCCGGGCGTACGCGCTGTGCAACCCGGTGCTCCAGTTCGCGCGGGCCGTGCCGCCGCCCGCGCTGGTGCCGGTGTTCGTCGTCGTCTTCGACGTCGGTACGCCCATGCAGGTGGCGTCGATCGTGTTCGGCGCCGTGTGGCCGGTGCTGGTCAACTCGGCGGAGGGCGCCCGCGCCACCGATCCGCTGCGGCTCCAGGTGGCGGCCGTGCTGCGGCTGACGGCGCCCGAGCGGCTGTGGTTCCTGATCCTGCCCTCGGCACTGCCCCGGATCTTCGCGGGACTGAGGCTCAGCCTCTCCCTGTCCCTGATCCTCATGGTCTTCTCGGAGCTGCTGCCGGGCAGCGCCGACGGCATCGGGTTCACGCTCACCGACGCCCAGACCCGCTCCGACCTGCTCACGGTGTGGTCGGCGCTGCTGCTGCTCGGCGCACTCGGGTATCTCCTCAACACCGGACTGCTGGCGGTCGAGAAGCGACTCGTCGGCCAGGGACGGCCCGCAGGGAGGACGGCATGACGACGACCACGGTGCGCGAGGCGGTCGTACGACTCCTGCGCGACACCGGCATGACCACGGTCTTCGGCAATCCGGGCTCCACGGAGCTGCGGATGTTCCGCGACTGGCCGGACGACTTCGCCTATGTGCTGGGCCTGCAGGAGTCCGTCGCCGTCGGCATGGCGGCCGGTCACGCGCTCGGCACCCGGCGGGCCGCGTTCGTCAGCCTGCACTCGGCCGGCGGGGTGGGGCACGCGCTCGGCGCGGTCTTCAACGCCTTCCGCGACCGGGTGCCGCTGGTGATCGTGGCGGGTCAGCAGGCGCGCTCGCTGCTCCAGCTGCGGCCGTTCCTCGGCGCCGACGAACCGGCCCTGTTCCCGCGCCCGTACGTGAAGTCCGCGCGCCAGCCGGAACGGGCCGAGGACGTACCGGCAGCGCTCGCCGAGGCCCACCGGCTCGCGATGACGCCACCACGCGGCCCGGTCTTCGTGTCCGTGCCCGAGGACGACTGGGACCGGCCCGCCGAGCCCGTCACCCCGCGTACCGTGCATTCGGGGTTCACGGCCGACCCGGACGTCCTGGCCGCGCTCGCCGCCCGGCTGGCGACCTGCGCACGCCCGGCACTCGTGGTCGGTCCCGGAGTGGACGACGAGGACGCGCTGGAACCGGTCCGCGCGCTCGCCGAGCGGCTCCGCGCCGGCGTGTGGATCAGCCCCCTCTCCGGCCGCTCCGGCTTCCCCGAGACACACCCCCTCTTCCAGGGCTTCCTGCCACCGGTCGCCCGCCGATTGTCCGAGCGTCTCGCGCCGTACGACGTCGTAGTCGCCCTCGGAGCACCGCTGTTCACCTACCACGTGGCGGACGGCGGCCCGCCGCTCGCACCCGGCACCGAACTGTTCCACCTGGACTGCGACCCCGCCCAGGCCGCCTGGCTGCCCACCGGCACCAGCATCGTCACCACCCTGCGGCCCGCGCTGGCGCGGCTCGCCGGACTGCTCCGGGACCCCGACCGCGCCCCGCCGCCGCCCCGCCCGGCACCGCCCCCGGCCCGCGCCGACGGACCCGTCACCCCGGACCTGCTCTTCGACCTCCTGCACACCCGGCTGCCACGCGACCGCGTCCTCGTCGAGGAGGCGCCGAGCCACCGGGACACGCTGCACGCGCGCGTGCCCGTCGCGGCCGGCGGCGGCTTCCTCACCACGGGCAGCGGGGCGCTCGGCTGGGGCCTGCCGCTCGCGGTGGGCCGGGCCCTCGCGGACCGGCGCCGGGTGGTGTGCGTGGTCGGGGACGGCTCGGCGCTGTACTCGGTGCAGGCCCTGTGGACCGCCGCCCGCCACACGGCACCGGTCACCTACGTCCTGCTGGACAACGGCGGTTACTCGGCCGTCCGCGCGCTGGGCCGCCGTATCGGGGTCGCACCCGTCCCCGGCACGGACATCGCGGGCATCGACTTCGCGGGCCTCGCGGCCTCCTTCGGCTGCCCCGCGGCCCGCGCCGAGCACCCCGGCGAGCTGCCGGCCGCCCTGGATCACGCCCTGGGCCGCGGCGACGACGCCGGCCCCTTCCTCCTGCACGTCGCGGTGGCCGACGGCACGGACACCCTCTACGACACCGGGACCGGGTGAGGGGATGCTGCGCCTCGACTCCCTCAGCCGGCACTTCGGCGACCAGCACGTCCTGGACGGCATCAGCCTGACCGTGCCCGACGGCCAGCTCCTCAGCGTGGTCGGCCCGTCCGGCTGCGGCAAGTCCACACTGCTGCGCACCATCGCCGGACTTCTGCCCGCCCAGCAGGGCACCGTCACGATCGACGGCACACCGGTCACCGGCGTACCGGACCACCTCGCGGTCGTCTTCCAGGAGTACGGCCGCTCGCTCCTGCCCTGGCTCACCGTCCGCGACAACGTGGCCCTCCCGCTGCGCCGCCGGGGCCTCACCCGCGCCGCCCGCCGCGCCGAGGCCGAGACGATCCTCGAACGCGTCGGACTGCACGGCGCCGCCCGCCGCCACCCCAGGGAACTCTCCGGCGGCATGCAGCAACGCGTCGCCATCGCCCGCGCCCTCGTCTGCCGGCCCTCCCTGCTCCTCATGGACGAGCCGTTCGGCTCCCTGGACGCGGGTACCCGCGAGGACCTGGAGGACCTCCTCCTCCAGGTCCATCGCACCGACGACACGACCATCGTCTTCGTCACCCACGACATCGACGAGAGCGTGTACGTCGGCGACCGCGTCGTCGTCCTCTCCCCGGGCCCCGGCTCCCGCGTCGTCCGCGACCTCCCGGTCGCCCTGCCGCCCGACCGGGACCAGATCACCACCCGCAGCTCCCCCGGATTCGTGGCACTGCGCACGGAGGTGGGCAGAGCGGTACGGGGCGCTCCGCGAGGAGGGCCGAAATGAGCGCGGGCGTCGCTCCTGCTTCCCTACTTCTCGACGAAGACGAGGTCTTCGATCGGGCGGGTCATCCGGAACGTGCCGTTGGTGACCTCGACCACGTGCTGGAGGCCGACGATGCTGTCGCGCCGGCCGGGGACGAAGAACTCGTCCGCGCCGCCGGCCAGATAGGCGGGGAGACAGGCGAGGGAGGGACCGAAGAGCCGGATGTAGTCGGCGACGCGGCGGAACAGCTTGGGCACGATCACCAGATCCTCGGTGAGCGACGCCAGGCTTTCGACCTTTACGCCGCTGATCGTCACGTCGTGCGCCCAGACGCCGTTGGCGGCCACGGCCGCCCTGGCCCGCTGCGTGGTGGCCGCCATGTCCGCCCGCAGCACTTGGGGGAGGTCGCTGTAGAAGGTGGGGTAGACCAGGCCGAGGGAGAGCAGGTGGTGATTGGCGGTCTGGTGCAGCATGTCGACGGTGACGTCGATCCGGGCGCCGCTCCTCGCGGGCTTCGGGGGATTGCCGACCTGCGGCGGGGCGCCGCACCCGAGCAGCGCGACGCAGCGGCCGTAGACGTCGGCACCGGAGGTGAGGATGTAGCCGGGCACGGTCTTCGGGGTCGAAGCCGTGACCTTCTCCTCGGCGTCCTGCACGACGTCGGTGAAGCCCAGCCAGCTCAGCAGCTCGTCCCTGGCGGCATGCGCGCCCAGGCCCAGCGGCTGGTGGACGTCATCGGGTCCGGCGCCCTTGTAGTGGGTCTCGAGGGCGTCGATCCCGTCCAGCCGGAGCGAGGCCCCGCCGTTCTCGTCCCGCTTGACGCGATGCCCGCCGGGGACCTCGCACAGGAACCCCGGGTCATGCGGAGTGAAGTGGACGGTGTCTCCGTCGGGCCGGTCGCCGAGGACCCCGTACGAGCCGGTGATGAGCAACATGGACATGCTGACCTCCCGCGTCCGAATGATCACCAATTGTGACCTGATATTCGAACCGCTGCCGGGAGCCGGAGCGGCGAGTCCGCACATCTGTCCTAGAACGTTATAGGAGGGGGTCTCGGCGAGGCGCCGGGCCGGTCGTCGCGCGCTCCACCAGGCGGGGGGTGAGCACGGTCTCCTGCGGGGTGCCGCCCTTGATCAGGTCCAGCGCGGCGGTCACGGCGGCGTCCGCCATGCCGGCCGCGTCCTGGGAGACGGTGGTCATCTGCACGTGGGGCATCTTCGCGAGCCGCGAGTCGTCGTAGCCGACCACGGAGATCTCCCCGGGCACGTTGCGGCCCCGATGCGCGAGGACGTTCAGAACGCCGGTGGCCGTCCGGTCGTTGAAGGCGATCACGGCCGTGGGCGGCGGCACCCGACGGTCCAGCAGGTAGCGCATGCCCTCCGCGCCGGCCTCCTCGGTCAGGCCGCCCGCGAGCACGTCGGCGGAATCGGCCAACCCGTGGTCCGCCATCCCCTGGAGGAAGCCGAGCCGGCGGTCGGAGCTGCCCGGGGCGCCGGCGCCGTCGATGTGCGCGATCCGCCGGTGACCGAGGCCGACGAGGTGGTCGACCGCGAGCCGGATGCCCACCATGTCGTCACCGCGGACGGAGCCCACGCTCGCCAGTCCGCTGCGGCGGGCGACGAGGAGGGTCGGCAGCCGCCGGGCCAGGCGTTCGAGTTCCTCGTCGGACAAACGGCTGCCCAGCAGGACGGCGGCCTCGCAGCGCTCCCGGAGCAGGGCGTTGACCGCCGTGGACTCCGCACGGCTGGGGGCCACCGCGCTGATCGCCGCCTCGTAGCCGTGCCGTGCCGCGGCGGCGTAGAGGTGCTCGACGAGGTCGCCGTGGAAGGGCTGCTGGAGCTCGAAGACAACGCCGAGTACCCGCGAACTGGACCGCCGGAGCTTCTGGGCGCGCTGGTCGGGGACGTATCCCAGTTCGTCGGCGATCCGCAGCACGCGCCGGCGGGTCTCGTCACTGGCGCCGGGGACACCGCGGATCACGATCGAGACCAGGGCGGTGGAGATACCGGCGGCCCGTGCCACGTCCGCCATGGTCGGGCGCGCCTTGCGCGTGGCGCCGGGTCGTCCCTCGCGCGTGGCGTCGGCAGGGGCCTGCGCGGGGGGCGACTGCCCGGCGCTGCCGCGGGCGTCGTCGTCCGACTCCCTCACGTCACCGCTCCCAACCTGGTCGAATGCGGTCCCGTCGCCGGTCCCGACGGCCTTGAGCCGAGCATATCGACCCCTTGACCGACTTCCCGGTGTGCGCCTACCTTCCAGACTAGAACGTACTAGTCCTCGGGAGCCACCGGCATGGTCGTCGCTGACAATCCCCCCGGCCGACTGCGCCCCGAGCTCCACACGCCGCGGCCGGCCACGATCGGCGCGGGCCGCATCGGGTCGTACCGTGCGGCGTTCGTCGCGCGGCACATCCCCGGCGTGACCGCGGCCACCGTCACGCCGGTCGCCGTCACGCGGTTCGCCGTCACGCCGTTCGTCGTCACGCCGGCAGCCGTCACGCGGTTCGCCGTCACGCCGGTCGCCGTCACGCGGTTCGCCGTCACGCCGGCAGCCGTCACGCGGTTCGCCGTCACCGGCCACGACGCCCGCCGCGCCCCGTCCTTCGCCCTCGCGGCGATCCGCGGCGTGGAGACCGACCGCCCCGTCACGATCGCCGAGGTGACCGCATGACCCCGACCTCCTCCCCCTTCGTCCTGGCCGCCAGCGCCGAGATGCTCTACCGGGACCGCCCGTTCACCGAACGGGTGGCCCGGATCGCCGAGCGCGGCTTCCAGGTGGAGATCTGGGACTGGTCGGCCAAGGACCTCGACGCCCTGGCCGCCACCGGCGCGACCTTCTCCTCCATGACCGGCTACCTCACCGGCAGCCTCACCGACCCCGACGGCATCGAAGCCCTGCTCTCCTCCGCCCGCACCTCCCTGGAGGCCGCGGCCCGGATCGACAGCCCCCGCCTGAACCTGCACGGCACCGGCCTCGACGACAAGGGCCTCCCCGTCCGCCCCGTCGAGACCGTGACCCCGGACATGTGGCTCACGGCCGCCGACACCCTGCGGCGCGTCGCGGAACTGGGCGAGGCCGCGGGCCGGGTCTTCACCCTCGAGAACCTCAACCTGGCCGTCGACCACCCGGGCACGCCCTTCGCCCGCGCCGCCGACACCCTCACCCTCGTCCGGGCCGTGGACAGCCCGTACCTCCGGATGAACCTGGACCTCTATCACGCCCAGATCGGCGAGGGAAACCTCGTCGAACTCTGCCGCCAGGCGCTGCCGTTCATCGGTGAGATCCAGGTCGCCGACGTCCCCGGCCGCTGCGAACCGGGCACCGGCGAGATCCACTACCCCGCCATCGCCCGCGCCCTCCACAGCCTCGGCTACGTCGGCGTCATCGGCCTCGAAGGCTGGGCCCGCGACGACTCCGACACCGCCCTCGACGCCTTCCGCGACGCCTTCACCATCGACGTCCCGGCCTCCCCCTGACCAATGCCGCCGGGGGGGAACCCTGGATCTGCACAGCGAAGGCGCAACTGCCGCACAGGTGAGTTCGGTTGATGCGGAGTTGTCCGGGTCGGAGCAGACGTGGCAACACCTGCCGGTCTCAATGTGCAGTACTACGTGTAGAGAAGCTGCCCTCAATTCGTGTGCATGCAGGCACGGATGAGTGGCCGACCGCTTCAACCGCCCTGCTGGGAGCAACGACCGACTGGATGCCGGGCACTCTCCGTGGTTTGATCCTTCGCGCCGCCGGGATCGCGCCAAGGAGTCCGGAAAAGGATGGTGCGGGCCGCGGTCGCGGCCGATCGTCTGTCCCCAGCTCGGCCGCGCCCCCTTGTGGAACATCCATACGAAGGGCAGTTGCATCATGAACTCCGCTCCCCAGGTTCAGACCCTTGAAATCTCCGACGCCGAGCTCGACACCGTCTCCGGTGGCCTGAGCCCGCAGATCGGCATCACCGCCGGCCCCACGGCGATCAGCAGCTCGGACCTCGTGTCCCAGCTCGGCGCGGTCAAGGACGAGGTCCTGGGCACCGTCGGCCAGTACCACCAGGTGGGACTCACCGTCTCCTTCTGATCGCCGGATCGCGGGACCCCCTCAGCGGGTGATCGCCGACAGTCTGACCGTTGATCGGCAACAGGGCGTCTCGTGACTGTGCGGGCGCCGCCGGCTGGGGAAACCGCGAGCATGTGCAGTGAGTACAGGCGGCCGGCACGGGCTTGGCCGTCTCCTGCTCACCAACCCCGCCACTGATCGGTGAGTTCGTACCGGCCGAGTCCGTGCCTGGCGGTCAGGGCCGTGACATCTACCCCTTGCGCGGCGAGGGTTTCGCCGATGTAGAGGCACAGCTGCTCGCGCTCGTCGGTCTCGAAAGCGCACTCGGCCTCGAAAGCGTCCAGGACGCTGTCGGTGCCGACAGCAGCTCCTCGGGGAACAGGCCGGCCATGCACGCGCAACCGGGGTCCAGAGTGCCGGCGAGCCGGATGTCTCCCTGTCCTGAGCCGGCGCTCCGTACGCGGCTACGGCGGCTGGCTTCCCCGGCACGTGTCTTTGCACGCCGGCTTCGGCGCGTGCGGCTGCTGTCCGTCTGGGGCGTCGAGCCCCTGCTGTACTTCGCTACGGGTCGGAAACCGACTCCCTCTCGTCGGCTCTACTGCCGTCGTCTGCGACGCAAGCCTCCAGCGCCGGCGACGGCGACGAAGAAAGTGCCGCCCACTGCCATAGGGAGGTGAGAGGCGAAAGGCGTTGGTGGGAGGCGTTCGAGGAAGGCTCGATCGAACGCAATTCCGATCAAGGTGGCTGTCAGTGTGATGGCCCACAAGAGCACTACGAGCAGCCATGTGCTCCGGGTGCTCAGCCAAGAAGTCATTGGATCATCATGTACCCGACGTACCCTCGGCCACAGCCCCTGGCTTTGTACCAGCTGGGCCAGGGCGGCAGACCGCCCCGCTTTTCGCGCCGGTCGCTGGTCGGAGGATCGCGTATGCGGACCGGACCTGAGCCGGCATCTCACCGGCCTGCCGTCAGCGAAACAGCTCCGGAACCGGGCGGATTTCCAGCGGATCGTCCGGCCGGCCCGCCCACTGCCACCACGTGTGCCGGTCCGCACACCGCCGCAATGCCCGGCAGGTCCGTCGGCCGTACGGAGAACCCTGGACAGGGCTACCTGTTGATCGGGATCCCGTAGGCGATCTCGCAGTGGGCCGTGGGCACCGACGTCCGCCGCCTCCAGGGGCCGCCCGTCGTCGCCGGAGTACGTCCGCCGGATGCGCGTCACGAACCTGGCGCGCGCTCCAGCCTCGGCCGCGCCCGACCCGGTATCGCGAGCGACTCGACTGCTGTGGATCTCGCCGGCACTACCCGGCCGGTCCGCCTGGAGGCAATCCAAAAGGACGTTTCAGACGTACTGGAATTAGGCCGCATTCTGGGAGTGCGCACCTGATCGGCCGGTCCAGTACAGCGGGATCTTGGATGCGGGACGTGCTCCGCGGCTGCAGCCATCCATCTCGTGCCACCGAGAGTCGCGCGAGACGTCGGAAGGAAGGGTGTATCCATCATGCGAGCACAACGCGCGAGGCGTCTCGGCGCGACGTTCGCTGCCAGCATTCTGATGGCCGGCGGCGCTGCGATCAGCGCAGCCGGCACGGCCGCAGCAGCCCCTGCCGTGCACACTCAGGCGCCCACCGATTGGTGCTTCGGCAACAACGACTGGCACTGCTCCGACCACGGCGGGTTCCGCTTCAACCACCCGGGGTTCTGCTTCAATCACCCGGGGTTCTGCTTCGGCAACGGCTTCGACAACCGCTTCGATCACCGCTTCGACAACCGCTTCGACAACCGCTTCGATCACCGATTCGTGAACGGGGGCAGCGTGATCATCGTGGTTCGGTAGCGGTCACCGCAGTTACACAAGGGCGCGCCCGTCCTGGGTGCGCCCCGAGTCACTCCACACCCTTCGACAGGAGCCGTGCCCGCGTGGTGATGGAGATCCTCGGTCACTCCCGGATCAACGTCCCCAGGGACGTGTGCACGCACGTCGGACAGGGAACCCGGCCTGCGGTCATGAGTCCCATCGGACCGACTGCTCGGAAGGCACCCCGGTCGTCAGCGACCAGCGCCGTTGATGCCCGACGCGGATGTCGGAGGCCCCGGACCATGATCGGTCCGGGGCCTTTTCCCTACCGCACGTCTACGTAGTCCCCGGCGGTCTTGACCGCCGCGGTCGTGCTGGTGCCGGAGAAGTAGTAGCGCCAGTAGCCGTCGCCGGCGGCTGTCGCGGTGGTCTTCAGGGTGCCGGTGCCGTTGGTGTACACGGTTTTGACCGTCGTGTAGGTGTCCGTTCCCGCTTTGCGGAACTGCAGCTTGACCGGCTGGTCGGTGTAGCCACGGTAGTCGTGGGTCTCCCAGTTGGCGCGGGTCAGTTTGCCGGTGACGGTGATGCTCTTGCCCTTGGCGACCGGCTCCGGCGAAGCGTTGACGCTGAGCTTCGAGTAGCGCTGGATGTTCGTGTACTTGTAGGCATCCAGGGAGATGCCGCCGTTGCCCTTGTCGAAGGCGTCGACGCCGACCTTCCACTGCCCGGCCCAAGAGTTCTTCCGCAGGTCGCGGGGGTTGAGGGTGAAGGGGACGACGCAGGTCTTCGTCGCGGCGTCGACGGCCGTGCACGTAGGACGGCCGAACGGCACCGTCATGTCCGTGTCTTCTTCCTTGGGGCCGCCGTGCCACACGAACACGCGGGCCGTTTCGATGCCGTCCGGATCGGTGGCGGTCACCGAAGCCGAGAAGGTGACCTTGTTGGAGATGCCGACCACGATGGGCTTGCCGCCGTTGACCGTGACGCTGGTGATCGTCGTGTCGCCGCCCCACGACTCGTCGGCCTGAGCCGTCGGAGCGCTTGCGACGGCGAGTGCCAGGGCGCCGGACAGAGCGGCACCTATGGCGATTGAGCGCATGTAGTCCCCAGGAAAATCAGGCCTGCCGGTCGAGCCCCGCCGCAGGCACCACGATGGATAGCGGGAGCGTACTGCGTTCACGCCAACTTGGCTGATTGTCCACCTGTGCGACACCCTGGGGCACACCGCGGACCGCCTTGACCAGTTCGAGGAGGAGATCCGCGCCCGGATGCCCTCGCCCTCCGAGGTCAAGACCCTCCACCTCGCGGCCGGCATGCCCGTGATCCACCTGATCCGGACCGCCTTCGACACCGACGGGCGGGCGGTCGAGGTGTGCGACACGGTCATGGCGGCGGACGCCTACGTGCGGTCGGCGACCTGATCGCACGTTGGGCGGACGCTAGTCGGTGGGCTGATCCGTGGCCTCAACCACCGGGGCGGCGAACATGGCGCCGATGTTGTTCCACGTGAAGCCGTCTCGCCAGTCCGGTTCGTCGGCCGCCCAGTCGAGGAGGGCCTCACGGGCCTTGTCCTGGGAGACGGTCAGGGTTTGGTAGTGCTCTGCGGCGACACCGTCCCGGTACTCCAGTTGGTAGGTGTTGTTGTCGCGGTACAGCACCTGGATGTACCAGTCGCCTTCGCGGTCCTCATCCTGCCGTTCAAGGATCAGGTGGTCGCCCTGTCCCAGGTTCGCGAGCATCGTGCCTATCGCCGTCTTGGAGGGGCGCTTCACCGCGTGCCCCTGAGCGTTCGTCGCAATCAGCATGGGCAGAGCATGGCGCAAGGGTCTGACAGCGGTGGTTCTCGGGGAGCCTCCGTGGCCGTCCTGCTTGGGGCGTGTGATCCTCCCTCTGAGGTAGGGGGATCGCCGTGAGCCCGAAAGGGCGGACCGATACGGCCTGACCAAGGCCCGTCAGGGCATCGCCCCGGATGCCCCCGGCGAGGAGACCACCTCCGGCAGACGGGGTCTGCCCGACACTCAACGCCCCACCCTCATCGCCCCCGTTCATCGACGAGGCGGCCGCACTCTTCCTCACCGCCATGGACGTGTACACGCACGTCGCGCAGGCCACCCAGCGCGAAGCCATGAGCCACATGGACCCGCTGCGCAGGAACAGGAAGGAGCTGTGGGCGCCTGGCAGCCGTGGAACGGTTTGGTGTCCGCCTGCGTCGTCCCTCTCCGGGGCACGGTGGCCGTGTTCCGGGGAGGGGAGACCGGGTGCATACGGGCGGCTTCGCCAAGTGGACAAGGCGGTTCGAGGACGAGCGCGAGCGCAGGCGTGCCCAGGGTGATCCGGACTGGGGGCAGAACGCGACGCTGCATCCGGCAGTGTGGGCCAGCATCCAGCGATTCCAGGTCGGCGAGGACGGTGACGGCGCCAACCTCGTCAGCAAGGCGGACCAGGCCGGCGACGCCGACTACGGGCAGGCCGTCCGGCTCTTCATCGCCGAGGAACAGAACCACGCCCGTCTGCTTGCTCGGCTGCTGGCCGCGGGAGGCATGCCGACGTTGACCGGGCACTGGAGCGACACGGTCTTCGTACGGCTGCGGCGTCTCATGGGCCTGCGCCTGGAATTGCTGGTGCTGATGATCGCGGAAGTAGTGGCACTGCGTTACTACCGGGCGCTGCGCGATGGCACCGGCGATGCGCTCACTTCGGAGGTGGCGGGGCGGATCCTGTCCGACGAGGAGCGTCACGTGCCGTTCCACTGCGAGCGGCTGTACGCCTCCATGGTGGAGCTGCCCCACGCCGTGCGCCGCCCGGTGATGACCCTGTGGCGACTTCTTCTGCTCGCGGTCTCTCTCGTCGTCGCCGCCGACCACGGTCCGGCACTCCGCCGACTCGACCTGGGGCGCCTGCGATTCGTCGGCGATGTCATGGCCTCGTCCCATGCGGTGGTCTCCGCGGTGCTGGTGCCCCGCCCCGATGCATGGACAAGCGCGGGCTGAAAGAGACAACCCACCGAGTCCTACGACCTTTTCAGGAGCAAGGCGAGGGCGACCACAGGTGTGACCTGCGGACTCCCTGTCCGGGCCGGAGTCCGGCACGTTCACCCCTGCGGACCCCGGTTCCACCCGGCCGTGGCCGCCCCGCGTCTGACTCGCACTCTGCCCGGGGGGCTGTCGTCGTGTTCAGCCGTGAAGGGGCGCGCAGAGTCCCAACGTGCCTTTGTAGACAGGCAGAATGGTGCGCCCAAGACGGCCTGGAGGCATAGGTGACGGTGTATCTGGCTGAAGCTGATCCGCGTTGGGCTGAGCACTCCGGTGAAGAGGGGCACTACGGTGCCCCGGAATGGGGGCCGGAGGACCTGGAGCGCGCTGCGACGTTCCTGGCCGAACTCGCGCCGCAGGCCCGGCAGGTATTCGAGTACTTGGTGCGCAACCCTGGCCGGATGATCCACTGCACAGAACTGGTGGACAAGGTTCTGGCAGGGCCGCGCGAGGGCGATCCCGCTCGCGTCGTGGCAGGTGTGCTGTCGGGAATGAGCAAGGCACACAGCAACAGTGGGCGGCGCTACCCGTTCTACTGGTGGGAGGCCCGTGAAGGCAGCGCAGGAGCAACGTACGCGGCCCGGCCCTCCGTGGCGGCGGTGTTCCTGGCCTCTCAACTCGGGCAGTGACAGCGGGCAGCGGAGCCCCGCGAGCGCGGGCTGTCAGTCGTCATCCTCGTCGTCCGGTTCGGGCTCCCGGATGAAGGCCAGGTCAAGGACGTAGCGTTCGTCGGCGGGACACCCGTACACGCCCGCGAGGGGCAGGGTCATCTCGCCGGCCGGCCCCAGGGTCAGCTGGTTGACGACGAGGATGCCGGTCTCGGACTCGACCAGCAGGTCCGTGCCAGGTGCCGGGCGGCTGGTGTCGCATACCAGCGGGTGCAGCCGCGCGACTGGCGGGCACGGCCGGACGGTTACCGCGTTGCGGTGGCCAGTGCCGCGCGGATGGCGTCCTCGCCGACCGGCTGGCCCTTCTCGTTCGAGTACGGCCCGTACGGTGTTCCCCACACCGGCGTGCCCGTCGCCTGCCGCCAGCTGTCGGCCAGCATTCCCGCGTCTACCACGCTGTAGCCGATGGAGTCGATGAATTCGGTCACCGCCGCCTTCGCCGGTGCGGAGTCCCCGGCGATCGGCAGGTAGGAGCGGTCGGCCGCCCCTACCGGGCGGGCGAGTGACAGCAGGTGCTTGAAGAAGATGTTGTTGAACGCCTTTACGAGCAGGGCGTCCGGGACGTACCGCAGAAGCAGCTCGCTTGAGGTGAGGGACTTGCTGTCGAGCTCGGGGACGTGCCCGTCACGCTCGGGGCCGTAGTTGCAGGTGTCGATGACCGTCTTCCCGGCCAGTGGCGCGGCGGGCATGTGGGGGAAGGCGCTGACCGGCACCGTGACCACGACGATGTCACCGGCCGCCGCGGCCTCTTCGCTCGTCGCCGCGGACGCCCGCGGCCCCAGTTCCTCGGCCGTCTCCACGAGCGTTTCGGGACCGCGCGAGTTGCTGAGCACCACCTGGTGCCCGGCCCCGACAGCGAGTCGCGCGAGGGTCCTGCCGATGCTTCCGCTTCCGATGAGTCCCACAGTCGTCATAATCTCAACGTCCTTCCAAGGAACGGAACGTGCCGGTTGCCGGGCTCGTTACGATCCGGGTTCCCGCCGTCAGCCGGCGGGGAAGTAATGGCCGTTGTCCATGTCGGCGAGCAGGCCGGGCCGGGCCGGTTCCCAGCCGAGGGTCCGGCGGGTGACGAGGCTGGACGCCGGGTAGCTCTGCGTGACGATATTCGTGAGGAACCCGAAGTACCCCGGCGTCATCAGGGCATCGTTGGGAACGCTCACGGCGGGCAGGCCCAGGCGGCTGGCGATGGCCTCGGCGATGTCGTGGAACGGGATGCCCCCGTCCGCGACCGCGTGCCAGTATTTGCCGGCCGGCCCCTTCTCCAGTGCCAGGCGGAACAAGGTGGCGGCATCGCGGATGTGCACGGCGTTCCACAGGTTCGCGCCGTCGGCGGGGTAGCCGGCGAACCCCTTTTCCTTCGCGAGCGCGATCAGCGTGGGGAGGAAGCCGGCACGATCGGTCGTGCTGTGCGCGATGTTGGCGATCCGCACAACCGAAGACCGCACCCCCTGCTCGGCGAGGTCGACAACGGCCCTTTCCACGACGTTGCGGACCCGCAGGGTGCCCTTGTGCTCCTCGCCGGCGGGGAGGGCCGGGTCCTCCTCGGTGGCCGGCCGCTCCAGGTTCCCGGGCGAGCCTATGCTTCCCGCCGTGACCAGCGGTTTTCCGGTTCCCGCGAGTGCCTCGCCGTACGCGAGCATGATTGGGAGCTCCGCGGCGGCCACGGCGTCGAGCCCGCCGGAGGGCAGCAGATCCTGCCTGTGGGCGACGTGGATGACGCCGTCGGAGTCCGCGGCTGCCTCCTTGAGCCCGTCGAGATCCTGGAGGTCGCCGCGACGCACCTTCGCGCCGAGCGCGGACAGGGCCGCCGCGGAAGCGTCCGACCGGGCCAGGCCGGTGACCTCGTGCCCGGCGGCGATGAGCTCGGGGATGATGTACGAACCGGAATGGCCGGTCCCTCCAGCGACGAATACGCGCATTTGACTGTCCTTGTGAGGGTAGGTGCAGGGTCTTTTCGTGCCGCAGGTGAACTGGCGTAATGCGGCACGAGAGGTAGTGGTAGGGGTGCGCTCAACCGAGAAGGGAAATGCCGAGGGAGAAATTGGCGTGCTTGACGGAGTGGTTCATGAGGCCCAGCTCCAGCAGGCCGACGTTCTCCAATGCCCGCGCCATGAACAGTTCCCCGGTGTCCCAGGGGCGCAGCCCCAGGCTCTCGACGAACGCCGCCACGCGTGCCTTCGCCTGCGCGTCGTCGCCGGCGATGAACACGTCCAGAGGGCGGTCCTGGGCCGGGCCGGCCGCCAGAACGTGGGAGAACACAGCGTTGAAAGCCTTGACGACATGCGCGTCGTCGGGAGCCGCCTTGGCGATCTCCTGTGCGCCGGAACTGTCCTGGGGGACGACGAAGCCCTGCAGGTCGGGGGCCACGGGGTTGGTGATGTCGACGATGATCCTGCCGCGCAGCGCGTCCCCGTACTCCCTCACCACCGCCGTCGCGCCGGCGTACGGCGCGGCGAGGATCACGATGTCCCCGGTCGGGGCGGCCCCGGCCGTCCCGACCGGGGCGCCGCCGAGCGTGGCGGCCAATTCCTTGGCCTTGGCCTGGTCGCGGCCGATGATCTCGACGGCGTTACCGCCGGCGAGCGCCCGGCCGGCCAGAGCCCGGGCCATGTTTCCCAGTCTGATAATACTGATGCTGCTCACCGGTGTTCCTGCTTTCCGGGCTTTGGTCCTGCCGTCACATTCGGTGTCGAATTCTTGTGTCGAATTCACTTCGACGCTCTTGAGTGCCTGTTTTTCATGCTGCCATCGGGTCTGAGTGGGTGTCCAAGACCTTTTGAAGTTGTGGTGATACCCTGGAGGTATCACCGGGCTGGGGGTTTTATGGATCTGGATCTGCGCAAACTGCGTTACTTCGTCACCGTGGCCGACCGACTGCATTTCGGCCGCGCCGCCGATGAGCTTCACATCGCACAGCCGGTGCTCAGCCGGCAGATCCGCGCGCTCGAGCAGGATCTCGGCGCCTCGCTGTTCACCAGGGATCGCCACGGCGTGGAGCTGACAGATGCGGGCCGGCAACTGCTGGCCGACGCCGGTCCGCTGCTGGCCTCAACCCACGCGGTCCGCCGCCGGGTGTCCGCGGCCGCCAGCGGCAAGCGGCGGCTGATGGTCGGTTTCCGGGCCGGTATTGCGGTCACCCCGGCGGCCCGTGCGTTTGAGGACCGGCATCCGGACGTGGTCGTGGACGTGCAGCGGATCGAAGGGGACGACCAGGCTGCGATGCTGCTCGACGGCCGCGTCGACGTCGGCTATGTGCGGCTGCCCATCGACGAGGCCGGACTGCGCGTCACCCCGCTGTACACCGAGCCGCGGGTAGCGGTACTGCCCGCCGGACACCGGCTTGCCGGCGAAGAGGAGGTCACCGAGGCCGACCTGGCCGGTGAACCGCTGGTCTGGCACGGTGACCCGAGCACGCAGCCCACCAAGCGCCCGCTTCGCAATGCCGGGTACCCCGTGCGCGGGGTGGACGAGACACTCGAGCATGTCGCGGCCGGACGGGGCATCTCCTTCCTGGCCCGTTCGGCGTCCGTGTTCTACTCGCATCCGGACGTCGTCTATGTGCCCATCCCGGATCTGGCGCCCGACCAGGTGTGCCTCGCGGTGGCGGCATCGCACACCTCGCCGGTAGTGGATGACTTCGTCACTGCGGCTCAGTCGACGGCCCAGATCACGGCAGAATGTGGGAACTATGAGATGTGGCAGCTTGGCGGCGATGTCGTCTCAAGGCACGCTTGAGTAGTTCGATTGCCCCCCGTACATCATGCGCTGGCGAGTGCAAGGGCCTGACGGAGTGGTGCTGTTGCGGCTGACCTCTGAGCCGGCTCCGCTTTTCGGCCAGCAGTTGCCTGAGGGGCCCCGAAGCACCTGAGACCGGCTGGAAGTACGTGCCGCGGACACGGCTCAAGTCGGCTGATCGCCGGCGGTCTGCCGTTCGTGGTGTCGGGAGTCGGCCCGTTCGTGGTGTCGGGAGTCGGCCCGTGGGATCCAGAACCTGACGGCGGGTTTCAGCCGGACGTGCCGGCTGCCCGCCTGTTGGCCTTCGTTTCGGGTTGGCGTGGCCCGGATGGGCCGCTCACTGATGATCAGCGTGAATAGTTCAGCCGGCTCGGTCCAGAAGTCAACGCCGTGCCGCCCCGCGAGGAGAGCGCCGCGGCGGAGTGGATGAGCGGGCCGGCAAGTCTCAACCTCCCAGCTGTGTACGAGTTCTTCATGCACCACCGCACACGGACTTATGCGATCAGCCGTCTGTTCGAACAGGCGGCGCGTCAGCGCCCTGGGCCGGGGAGACGGCCTCGAACTCCTGAAGCCTTCGGGGGCGCCGGTCTCCCCGGCGGCTTCTGCTGCAATCTTCAGCAGGCGGGCGGCCAGTTCCGTAAAAGCCGGCGGGTCCGGGCCGGCTGCCGGGCGGCTGGTGTCGCGTGCCGGCGGGTGCAGCCGCGCGACCGGCAGCGCGTACGGCCCGGCCGCGGAGTGCCGCGTCAGCTTGGCACTTCCTCCCGTCGCTGGTCGTCGCCGGCTGTGGCGGGGATGGCGTTGTCGATGAGGACGGCGGCGATGGCGGCGGCGGTGGGGAAGGCGTCGGCGTTGAGGACCCGGGTGCGGGCCGCGGCGCCGTCGATGAGCAGCGCGAGCTGTTCGCCGAGCTGTTCAGGGTCGGCGGCACCGGCTTCGCGGGCGGTGTCGGCGAGCCGCGCGGCGACGGCTTTCTTGTAGTCGCGCGCGTACTGGGATGCGGGGTGCTCGGGGTCGTTCAGTTCCACGGCGGCGCCGATGTAGGGGCACAGGGGGGTGGTGGGGGGGATGTCGAAGGCGGCGAGGAGCCGTTCGCGGGGCGTGAGGTCGGTGCGGTCGAACACGCCGGACAGCACGGAGGGGTCGAACCGGCGCAGGTACTCGGCGACGAGTTCGTCCTTGCCGGTGAAGTGCTGGTAGGCCGTGCGCTTGGACACCTCGGCCGCCGCGCAGAGCTGGTCCATGCCGGTGCGGTTGATGCCCTGCTCGCGGAACAGCTGCTGGGACGCGCTGAGGATGCGCTCGCGGGCGCCCCGGCCGCGGCGGCGGCCCGTGGGGCCCTTCTCCAACTCCGTCATGGGTCCATGGTAACCGAGCTGGGTAACGACCGGTGTACATAGTTTGCGTTCCCGCCCGCCCGCCCCGTAACGTAAGCACACAGGGCGGTGTACATAACGCCGTCACCCCAGGTGCACACGGCACCACCGACCCAAGGGAATGGCTATGGGAAAGCTCGACGGCAAGGTCGCGGTCATCACCGGCGGCACCACCGGCATGGCGCTGGCCGGCGCGAAGCTGTTCGTCGACGAGGGAGCGCACGTCTTCATCACCGGCCGCCGCCAGGACGCCCTGGACGAGGCCGTGAAGCAGATCGGCCGTAACGTCACCGGCGTCCAGGGCGACGCCGCCGACCTGGACGACCTGGACCGCCTGTACGACACCGTCAAGCGGGAGAAGGGCAGCCTCGACGTACTGTGGGCCAGCGCAGGCGGCGGCGAGCCCGCCCCGCTCGGCGAGATCACCGAGGCCCAGTTCGACACCTGGTTCGGGCTCAACGCCCGCGGCACCCTGTTCACCGTCCAGAAGGCCCTCCCGCTCCTCAACGACGGCGGCTCCATCCTCATGACCGGCTCCAACGCCTCCCTCGGCGCCTTCCCCGGCTGGAGCGTCTACGCCGGCAGCAAGGCCGTCCAGCAGGCATGGGCCCGCGTCTGGCTCAACGAGCTCAAGGACCGCCGCATCCGCGTCAACGTCCTGACCCCCGGCCAGGTCGCCACCGCCAAGCAGGAAGAACTCTTCGACGAGGCCACCAAGCGCCAGTTCGAGTCCCTCATCCCCCGCGGCCAGATGGGCCGCCCCGACGAAATCGCCACCGCCGCCCTCTTCCTCGCCTCCGACGACTCCAGCTACGTCAACGGCATGGAACTCGTCGCCGACGGCGGCACCACCGCCCTCTGAACCGGACAGCACACAACCAGGGCAGGACATCTCATGAGCAACATCAGCATCATCGGCACCGGCAACATGGCCCGCACCATCGGCGCGCGGGCGATAGCGGGCGGCAACACCGTCGAGGTCATGGGCCGTGATCGGTCCAAGGCCGCTGACCTTGCCAGGGTTCTCGGCGGCGGCACCACGACGGGTGAATGGGGCACCGCCCCGGCCGGGGACATCGTCATCGTGGCCCTGTTGTACGACGGTGTCGTGCCGACGGTCGCCCGGTACGGAGACGCCCTCGCGGGCAAGGTCATCGTCGACATCAGCAACCCCTTCAACTCCACGTTCGACGGGCTGGCCCACCGCGAGGAGACCTCGATCGCGCAGGAGGTCGCCAAGGCGGCCCCGGCCGGCGCCGGCGTGGTGAAGGCGTTCAACACCGTCTTCCGGCAGGTCCTGGAGAAGGGTCGGCCCGACGTCTTCATCGCCGGCGACAGCGCGCAGGCCAAGGCACGTGTGGAGGCGTTCATCGAGAGCCTCGGGATGCGCCCGCTGGACGTCGGCGGCCTGAAAATGGCGCACTGGCTGGAAGGAGCGGGCGTGGTCACGGTGGGCCTCGCCAACCACGGTGTGGGGAACCTGGACTTCGCCCTCGGCGTCACCGAACTTCCCGTCTGAGCAAGCGATTGACGGAGCCCTTCGGAGCGGCTATCGATCGGGGGCGGAGCCGGCGTGAGGGCGGGGTGCGCAACGGACAGGGCTCCCGTGCCGTTGAGGGAGGTGTTCGACGCCTCAACTCGCGGGCGCGGGAGCCTCGTTGGTTCCACATCCTGCCGCACTCGACCTTCCGCATGCGCTGGTCGAGTGGGTCACCATGCTCATCGTCACCCGTGAGGGCGACCGCAGCTGCAAGCTCCCGCCGCACGCAGGCGTCAATCGCCCGAGCCGTCCTCACCCTGGAACGGCACCGCTGAAAATGCTCACTCATGACGGGCCGAGCAGCGGCGGGTGGTGTACCGAACGTCCCCTCGTACGGACGAAGAGCCCGGCTTGGAGCGGTCGGCCGGCGGGCGAGAACGACGAGTTCATCTGCTCCCCGGACACGAGGCCGCACACGCCCGTCACACGGGAACTCGGCGAGTGGCTGCTGGACCGGCTGCCCGGCCGATGCTCCGCGACCCGTGCGCCGGGACCGCGGAGCCGCAGCCGGGATCGGGTCAGGCGGTGGCCACCGCGCACCGGCCTCGCTCGGCCTTCGCCGGTCCGGCGGCGCTGGGACGGACCTCGAAGTCGAACATGGCGGTAGGCACGTACAACGAGCAGCAGGCATTGGGGATGTCGACGATGCCGCTGATACGTCCCTCTATGGGGGAGGAGCCGAGCAGCAGGTAGGCCTGCTCTCCGCTGTAGCCGAACCTCTTGAAGTACTCGACGGCGTTGAGGCAGGCCCGGCGGTAGGCCAGCGTCGCGTCGAGGTAGTAGTTCGTGTCCGTGTCGTGGTCGACGGAGACCCCGATGAAGGTGAGGTACTCCGTGTACCTCGGCTCGACGTTGCCTGGAATGAACACGGGGTTGGTGGAGATGCCGTACGTCTCCATGCCGCCCTTGATCAGGTCGACGTGGAGGTCGACGAAGCCGCCCATCTCGATCGCACCGCAGAAGGTGATCTCTCCGTCGCCCTGGCTGAAGTGCAGGTCGCCTCCGGAGAGCTTGGCGTCCTTGACGTGCACGGGGAAGAAGACCCGCGAACCACGCGTGAAGTTCTTGATGTCCTGGTTGCCTCCGTTCTCGCGGGCCGGCACCGTGCGCGCGCCTTCCGCGGCGATGCGCTTGGCGAGGTCTCCGGTGGCCGTGCCCGCCAGTGCGTTGGTGGTGTCCGGCGGTACGGCGAGGGGCGGTACCCGGTTGGGGTCGGTGTCGATCAGCGCCTGCTCGCGAGCGTTCCAGCGGGCGAGCATCTCGGCGGACGGGGCGGTTCCGAACAGCCCGGGATGGGTGATCCCGGTGAAGCGGATCCCGGGAAGGTGGCGGGAGGTGGCCTGCTGTCCGTGGAAGTCCCATATCGCCTTGTAGGCGTCCGGGAAGTAGTCGGTCAGGAAGCCTCCGCCGTTGGCCTTGGCGAAGATGCCGGTGTAGCCCCAGCCCTGTCCCGCCGCGTCCCCGGTCTGCTGCGGCACGGGACCGAGGTCGAGGAGGTCGACGACGAGCAGGTCGCCGGGTTCGGCGCCCTCCACCCCTATCGGGCCGCTGAGCATGTGGGGGATGGTCAGGTCGATGTCGCGTACGTCGTTGGCGGTGTCGTTGTTGCCGACCTGGCAGTCGGTCCAGTCGCGGCACTCCATGCGGAACTCCGCTCCCGGCTTCACCATGGCGACGGTGGGGACGTCCGGGTGCCACCTGTTGTGGCCGGGCACGGCCTGGTCACGCATCGACTTGCTGTGGTCCACGCTGAAGAGAATTTCAGGCATGAGAACTCCTAGATTCTGGTCCGGTCACGTCGGCGCGCCCGCACCTCCGACCCGCGGAGCCGCGGAAGTCGGCCGGGGTGTTCTGTGGGTGCGCGGCCACAGCCCCGCGAACACCACGACGCCGAAGACCGCCAGTGCGATGGCGATCTCGGTGGGGTGCTTCCAGTACCCGGAAAGCAGCAGCCCGGCGGGGATCACACCGGTGACCCAGCCTTCGATCGCCGTGACCCAGCCGGTATAGATCTTGAGGTCGTCCTTCTTGAGGCCGAGCAGCAGGAAGAACAGGAACCACAAGTAGGCCCAGTAGAGCCAGATGACCCCGAAGGGGTAATCCTTCAAGAGCCGGAAATTGACGAACGAATACCCCAGGGCGACTATTGCCACAAACAGCGAGTAGTAGCCGACGCCGGTGCTGTCGAGATCGGCGAGCAGGCTGACACCTACATAGAGGTAGGTGAACCCGAAGAGGTAGATGCCGGATGCCGTCAGGATCTTCAAGGGGTCGTCGTTGGCGGTGAAGATGAGGTAAGTAGGCGTCAGTACCTGCAGTGCGCCTATGAAAAGGTTGAACACCGCTCCGGCTCGGGTATCGACCTTTCCGAGCAGTAGCAGTCCGTTCATGAAGAGCACCGCACCGACGAAGAGCAGTCCCACGTTTCCCACGGGGACGCACCTCCTCAGTTCGCGTGAGGAGTCGAATCGCGTGGTGCCGGAACCGCCGATGAGCTGCCGAGGACACGGCGCGGCTCCCGGCCCGCGTTGCGTGACTCCGCATTCCGCACACCGCTACGGGAACGACGTCGTGTTCCGATGCCGGACCCGCATGAGACGTTCTGCCTTGCTGACCACCGCCTTCAGGGACGCGGCAGCCGCGAGAGTGCGGGGTGCGGGCGCACCCTTCCGCGTGGCGGCGGTTCAGGGACCACTGCCGGGGCCTCACGCGCCTGCTCCTCCCGGACACGGAGGGCGGCGACCGCTTTCGAGGTCAGCGTGAGTCCGGGCGAGGAGTACACACGTCTCGCAGCGCCTGCACAGACAGGGCAGCCGTATGTCCTGGGCGCCGTCCCGATCGCCAACCTCACGTCGAACGGCCCGCATCGGCTGCACAGATATTCGTAGGCCGCCATCAGCAGCCTCCGGATGCCGGTGGACGCTGACAAACCCGAGTGCGTGCGCGCACCCGCGACGAGCGCACGCCGCAGCACATTTCCTACCTCCAAGGAGACGTCTCGTGAATCCCGGTGTCAAGTACCGGACGACCGGGCATGGGCCTTTTCGCGGGGACCTCATAGCGACGTACGGCAGGGTGATCACCGTACCCACCGGCCGTACAAGGCCGAGGAAGAGGCTCCCGAACTCCCGTCATGGGCCTCGTCGAATGAGCCACGTCGCTGTCCGCCGGAACGCCTCCCCGTTATTCCGGGGCATTGCAGTGGCGACGCGCACTCGACTAAAATTCAAGATCATCGGTGTTTCGCCGATGGAGGACGTCATGGCAAAAATCATTGCGGTGCTCTATCCGGATCCCGTGGGCGGTTATCCTCCCGACTACGCCCGCGACGAGATTCCCGTCATCAGCGGCTATCCGGGCGGTCAGACCGCACCGACCCCGCAGGCCGTCGATTTCACCCCGGGGCACCTCCTCGGCTGCGTCTCAGGGGAACTGGGACTGCGCCGGTTCCTGGAGGACCGGGGGCACACCCTTGTCGTCACGAGCGACAAAGAAGGGGAGGACTCCACCCTGGACCGCGAGCTTCCCGACGCCGACGTGGTCATCTCGCAGCCGTTCTGGCCCGCCTATCTCACCGCCGAACGCATCGCCGCGGCTCCCCGGCTCAGGCTCGCGATCACCGCGGGGATCGGGTCGGACCACGTCGACCTGACGAGCGCCATCGCCCACGGCATGACCGTGGCCGAGGTGACGTTCAGCAACAGCATCAGTGTGTCGGAGCACGCCGTGATGCAGATTCTCACCCTGGTGCACAACTACATGCCGGCTCACGAGTGGGTGACCGCCAGGAAGGGCTGGAACATCGCCGACAGCGTCTCGCGCGCCTACGACCTCGAAGGCATGGACGTCGGTGTCCTCGGCTCCGGCCGCATCGGCCAGGCGGTGCTGCGCCGCCTCAAGCCGTTCGACGTCAGGCTGCACTACTTCGACGTGCGCCGGCTGGCCAAGGAGGTCGAGGAGGAACTGGAGCTGACCTGGCACCCCGACGCCCGTTCGCTGGCCTCCTCGGTCGACGTGCTCTCGATCCACACCCCGCTGCATCCGCAGACGCAGAACCTCTTCGACGCCGAGCTGATCGGGGCCATGCGGCGCGGCTCGTACATCGTCAACACCGCACGGGCGCTCATCGTCGACCGGGACGCCGTGGTGCGGGCTCTCGACAGCGGCCGGCTGGCCGGTTACGCCGGGGACGTCTGGTATCCGCAGCCACCACCGCCCGACCACCCGTGGCGCACCATGCCCCACGAGGCGATGACGCCGCACGTGTCCGGGTCGACCCTCTCGGCGCAGGCACGCTACGCGGCCGGTACGCGGGAGATCCTGGAGTGCTGGCTCGACGGTCGCCCCATCCGCCCGGAGTATCTGATCGTCGAAGGGGGTGCGCTCGCGGGGACGGGGGCGAGTTCCTACACGGTCGCCGGATGACTGACACGGGCGAGCGACGTCCGGCGGACAAGAAAAAACTGCAGATTGAATAGAAGATCCACCACCCGGCTGTGAGCCGATTCACTCACGATTCACTGGACGGGCCCGGGTGAAACCCTTAGCGTCCGTAAATATATTGCTTTTCATTATGCGGAGACAGTGGCACCGCGCCTAATCTCTCATGAGAAAGCCAGGCGAACGCCGGGAAGGTGGATCAGTGAGCATGGACGCAGTGTGGGTCCGGGGTGTGACCGGCATCCAGATGCACCACGTGACCGACCTTCAGGACGCCGGCAGGTTTCTTGGCAACGCGGCGATGGCACTGCGGGCCGCGCACGTGAGAACCGGCGCCGACCGGTACTCCGGGATCGCCGCCGAGCTCAAGGCTCTGGTGGAGCGAGTGCGTGAGCTGGAGGACCAGGCACGGTCGAGCATGCACGAGCTGCACGCCACCGACCCCGAACGGTTCGTCCGCTGCCGGGACGGCCACGAGCCGTGGCCCGGCGAGATCCCGGCAGGATTCATCCCGCGCCACACCTGCAAGGACGAGTGCCTTTACCACGACCGCCAGGTCCTCGACGCCATCATGCAGTGCACCTGCGGGCGACCGCCCTGCCGTGCCTGCGAGATCGGCGGGAAGCTCTGACGAGCCCCGGCGCTTCCCTGGCACTTCCCTGACCGAACCGGATCGGGACACGCACCGGGGCCCTGGCCTCCGCGTTTCGCTTGCGGTGGCGTCCGGATTTTGAGCGGAAACGCGAAAGTGCCTTCTGAGCTGGGATGATGAGGCTTGTCTAGGGCTTCTGTCACCACAGCAGGAAGGCACTTTCTGCGTGCACTACCGGGTCGCGTCCCAAGCTCGTTGTGTCAGCCGACGGTCGCGGGGTGGTCAGTCATGCCGGGTCCCGGCTGCTGGCCGATCTCGCCGATGCCACTGGCCTGACCACGGCCTTCACGAGCGCGCTGCGCCATCTGCGACCGCGCGGCACCGGTCACGCTCCCGGCCGGATCGCCGTGGACTTGGCGGTGATGCCGGCCGACGGCGGGGAGGCGATCACCGACCTGGCCCTGCTGCGGGACCAGGTCGAGGTGTTCGGCCCGGTCGCGTCCGATCTCACCGCATGGCGACTGCTGGCGGGCATCGATCCGGCCGCACTCGGCGGTCTGCGCGCGGCCCGTGCCACCGCGCGCGAGGTCGCCTGGCTGCAAGCCGGCGAGAGGCGGGAGGCAATACCGGCCTCCGCGCAGGCGGCCGCGAACTGCCAGGTCTGGACCTGGACATCGACGCCACCCTGGTCACCTGCCACTCCGAGAAGGAGCACGCGGCGCCGACCTACAAACACGGCTTCGGCTACCACCCGCTGCTGCTGTGCTTCCTCGACAACACCGGCGAGGCCCTGGCCGGCCGTCGCGGCGGCCGGGTCAATATCGCCGGTGCGGTGTGCTTCAAGTCCGGCCACCGGCCACGGATGTTCTTCAAGCTGCACGTCCACCGCGGCCGCAAGGGTGAGCCGAAGACCTTCGCCTGGGGTGACTACCGGGACTTCATCCGCATGGTGCACCTGCAGCTCGGCACCCCCGTGGTGTGGGTCTGGGACAACCTCAGCGTGCACCTGCAGCAGGAACTCTTCGACTTCGAGGCGGAGCACAAGGACTGGCTGGTCATCTTCCACCTCCCGCCGTACGCACCGGAAATCAACCCGCAGGAGTCATCTGGAGCCTGCTCAAACGGGCCCTGGCCGACTTCGCCGCCGCCGACCTCGCACACCTGACCCGCGTCATCAAACGGAAGCTGAAGAAGATCCAGTACCGGCCGCACCTGATCACAGGCTGCCTGCCGCCCACCGGCCTGGACCTTCACGGCCTACTGTAAAATCGAAGACCCCGGAAAGCACCACATCACCACGCGCCCGACCAGACATACAACAAGTCTGAGCGAATTAACGATTCAGGACACTAACAGCCATTCCGCTGGAGGCAATCAACGACGTCTGCCTGCGCCGCGACGATCTGCTCCAGAAGACGGGCGAGTTGGAACTGCAACTGTTTCATCGCGTCGGGGTCATTGTCATTGGCAGGCATCCTGTCCAGCAGTTCGTTGATCTTCTGCTGCAGGTCCTTGACCTTGTTGATCTCGTTCGCACATAGCTCGGCACATCGCGTGCCGCCAATAACACCCTCGATGGCGTCGACTATTTCTTGAACGGCATCACGGATCTTCTGCGACAACAATCGCATGCGATCCTTGAGACCCTTCAGCGTCTCCCTGGCTGCTCGCTGCCAGATCGGGTTAGAGGTGATGATGATGAGCAACGCCAGGATGAAGATCAGAACAATGATCAAGGGAACCACTTGCACCGCCCCGAGCAGGGTCAAGCGGATGCGGTCGACCGGGGCGATGAGGTTCGGAACCGGGTTGACAAAGCGACTGGCGCCTGTAACGCGTTCAGCGGGAGCAAGTGCGGAGAAATCGCTGCGAATGTCATCGAAAACGGCAGCCACGTGGCTTGGCGTCCCAGGAGGCGTCGGCGCAGCCAGAATGGGGAAGCCCTGCTCCTGTGCGATCGTCGCGTAGAGACTGCTGCCGACTTCATCTAGCCGGGTGAAGGTCGGCCCTGTCGGGTCAATCCTGCCATCGACCGGGAGACCGGGATTCTGCTGCTGGAAGCCCGAGATTGCCGCGATGGTCTTGGGGCCGACCAGCCCGTCAACGTCAAGCGGAACGTGCCCTGCCGCGATCTGCAGATCGCTGAGCAGACGCTGGACCGCCATGACGTCGTCTGGACGGTTGTCACCGCCTTGTCCGACGGATCCACTGATCACAGCGACCTCCCGAGTGCGGGATGCAAGGAATTCCATTGTTGGCCGCGAAAGACCACTGGCTCGTACCTATCCGCTATCAAGATCCCGCCAGCACCGCGTCACGTCGACACGAGTTGGCGACCTTCCTTCGGGCCCAGGGAGTGGCCGGGCTCGCGACCTCCATCATTCGGGCTGCCATTGGCCAAGCGTGTCGCGCGCCGCGGCGACATCACCAGCGGCCAGTGCAGTTATTACGTCTCGTACCTCAGGCGGAATGCCGTGCCGGATGAACTCGTCGAGGAACCGCGGCAACGCACTTGGATCGAGACTGAAGTAGCTCATCGCTATCAGGGCGCACGCGAGCACCATGCCCAAGGCGTAGAAATCATCCTCAGGCGCGAGCGTTTCACGCATGTCGCGGGCCGGGTGCTTGAATCCTGACGTGGCCCACATTGCCGCGAACCGCTTCTGTTCAGAATAGCAAGGGCACGAGATCTCCTACGCCTGAGGTATATCGCACTGCGAAGTACCTACCAAACTCATTCTGCACTTACCCCACATCATTCGCATCTGGGGGGACGGCATCCCAACTCGGTCCTGTCTGAACCCCGTGTGCGCATCTCGGTGGAAGTTCTCAGGGCGGCTTTACTCAGGGTGAACTCGTGGAGTCCGGTGATCCGGTCGCGCCGTAGTCCATGATCAGGCCGGTCGGCGGGAGACAGCCGTCGATCAGGTGAGGCCGGTACTGGATCTTCTTCAGCTTCCGCCTGATCACACGGGTCAGGTGGGCGAGGTCGGCGGCGGCGAAGTCGGCCAGGTGCCGCTTGAGGAGCGACCAGATCCCCTCGGCCGGGTTCAACTCCGGAGCGTAGGAGGGCATCTGCAAGATGCGTAACCAGTCCTTGTGCTCCTCGGCGAAGTCGGCCAGCTCCTTGACCAGGTGCACGTTGAGATTGTCCCAGCACCACACCAACGGGATACCGAGCTGCACGTGGGTCATGACGATCAGGTCGCGGTACTGGCGCCAGGAGAACGCCTTCGGCTCGCCCCGGCGGCCGTGCCAGATGTGCAGCTTGAAGAAGAAACGCGGCCGGTGCCCGGCGCGGTGGCAGACCACCCCGGCGACGTTGACCCGTCCGCGGTTGCGGCCGCGCACCCGCACTACCGGCCGGGCTCCGCGCGGGGCCCAGGTGCGGCCCTTCGGCGGCCTCAGCCCCTGACCGGTCTCGTCCTCGAAGCAGATGTGGGCGCCCAGGTGGGCCGCGGTTCTTTTACCTGCGGCCGCATCTCCGTCTTCCACACCTCGATGGCCTCCTCATCGCGCTCCAGGGCCCGCCGCACGGGGACCTGGGCACTCCAGCCATGCCGGCGCAGCAGCTTCCACACACCCTGGAGGGTGTAGCCGACGTGGAACATTCGCCCGATCAGCAGCTTGACCCGCTTCAGCGTCCAGCCCTGGAACTCGTCGTCGAAGCCGTGCGCGAGCGGACCACGCCGTAACTCCCGTTCCAGCCGCTCCCACTGCGCAGGGCTCAGCCGTTCCACCGAGGCCGGCCCTGCCGAGCGCAACGCGTCCGCGCCGCCCTGCTCCCAAGCCCGCCGCCAGCGCCGCACCGACCGCGACGTCACCCGAAGCTCCCTCGCGACGGCCTCGGCCTTCATCCCCCGAGCGAACCGCTCGGCCGCCTGAAGCCGCACCCGCTCCCGCTTCTTCCCTGGGCGTCAGCCCGCCCCCATGCGCGTACCGCATGACGATGTCGTACCGCAACGATCAAGAGCCGTCACGGCTCGACGGACTCCACGAGTTCAACCTGAGTAAGTGCCGCCGCGACGAAGGCGTCGAGGTGATCATTCAGGCGGAAGCGGAACTGGGACCCAAATCGACGGGCGTCTCCCCGCCGGGCCTGTGAGACCCCGGCCGTCCGTTACCAACACATCCACAGAGGTTTTTCCCCTTTGTTCCGATGGGCACATAGTCAGTGAGACCCCACGGAGGTACCGAGATGAGCGCCGGAGAACGGGCCAAGGCAAAGGCCGAACAGATCGTCGGAAAGACCGTGCGGAAGGCGGCCCACGCGGCGCACAAAGAAACCCTCGCAGCAAAAGGCGCCGCTCTCGAAACACGGGGCAAGATGCGGGGCGCGAAAGAGCAGGCCAGGGGCTCCTTCAAGCGCTGAGCGCGCTACCCGTCCCCGGGACGACCGAAGGCCCAGGGAGAGGAAAACAACCTCTCACCTGGTCCTTCGCCGTTCAGAGCGGGCGGCGGGAATCGAACTCGCGTAGCTAAGGGCTGTCCCGTAATCCCCGGCGGGCGCACGACGACAGCTACGGCACCTCGCAGCGTTGTCGGGCTCGCCCGAATACGCCCAGTATGAGGACGACCCTCCGCCTTGCGATGCACCGCATCTGACGCCGCGCGCTGATCCACCAGGGATTACGGGACAGCCCTTAGTTCGGAAGATCGCGTAACCGGATCTGGGCCGACCTGGTGAGACGCTGACCTCGGCGTTCCCGGGTCGTTAGCCGACGTTCCCCGTTGGTCCCCGCCTAGTGCTGCTCGATCGGGCACGTAAGGGGCACGTGTGGCCCTCTCCCGCCCTTCTAGGGTGAGTCAGACCCGGCCCCGGGCCTAGTTGGCGGTCACGCGGCCGTGTGGGACTGCCTCGCTGATGCTGTGCTGACTGCGGAGCCGGAAACGAGGACCGCCGACAGTGCGATCAAGTTGGTCAGAACGTCTTGGACCTGCGTGGCGGGAAGATAGATGACCACGATGATGACGAGAACAGTGGCCCAGTCGCGAGGGCGGGTGATTGACAGTGGGTTGGTTGGGGTCACACTCATAGCAGTACCTCCTGGGTGCTCGCCTACCGATTGCTGCTCTCGCCGGGAAGCCTGTGCAGCAGTCGGTGGGCTTTTGCGTTAGTCCACTGTGATGTGGGTCTCCCCGGTGTGACAACGGTCGATAAGCGTGACCTAACCCAAAGCCGGTGCACGGGGGGCGCACGGAACGTGTGGTTCCGGCTGCTGCTTCCCGTGCGGGCGGCGGAGTCTCAATGATCGAGTCAAGCCGACGGGGTGCCGTTCATCGGTTGAGAACGGCGCCCCGTCCGGCGCTTGCCTTAGGTTGCCCATCCATGCGAACTACGGGCGGGGAGGTCGCTGAGGTCTCCTGGGCCGGTCAGCCGGTTGCGTAGACCCGGTGGCGGTCGGCCGTGGTCACAGTGGTTGCTGTACTTCGCTGCTGTACAGCCGATGATTCAGCTAACTGGATCTTCAGTTTCGCTGCGTGGATCTTCGCTGGGTTCCGACTGCGGGTTCCAACCAGCACTGTTGATCCTTCTGGTGACCCACTACCGCAGGCGGCGCGACGACCACGGAGACTGGCATGCCGCCGCACAGCGCAACCTTTTCAACCGCATGATCGGCCAGCTCTACCACTGCCTCCAGAACCACACACTGTTCGATGAGAGTACGGCCTTCCCCACCGAACTCCCGGTCGCCGCTTGACCTGCTAATCGCCTGAGGCGTCTATGCGGTCAGAGGACTAGACGAGTAGATAGGGAGATCCTGGTCGTGTTCCTGCCCAAGTACCCCGACAGCCCCACCCCGCCGCCCGCACACGCCCACACCCCGACCGACCCGGCCCCCGCCCGGCGTTCCGCGCTTCCGGCCGTCTCCGTCAGCACCGGCGCCGTCGTCGCCGTGCTCACGGGCGGTGTGGTCCTCACCGCGCTCCTGGCCGCCGTCGCCGTGTCGGTCATCACCGTGGCCGTCGCCGCCGTGGTCCTGCGCTCCCTGCTGCGCGACCACAACCGGCGCTGATCCACACCGACCCCTGGGGCGGCCGCGACACCGCCAAGCATCCGGCCGCCCCGGGGCCCGTCACTCCTGACCGAGCCAGCCAGAAGGAGCCAGCCATCTTCACCCGCACCACCCCGCTCCCGCTCCGCGAACTCATCAACCTCGCCGCAGGCGGCACCCTGCCCGGTATCCTCCGCCAACTCTCCGGCCTCGGCGGCTGCACGAACCCCATGCGCCTCGACGGCCAACGCACCGAATACGACCTCGACACCACGACGGGCGAGATCGGCCGCATCCTCCAGCACCTCGACTCCACCGGCCTGCCCGCCGACTAACTCATCGTCCGCTGCAACAACCGCCGCACCACCCGCTGCGTGGCCTGCGCCGAGGTCTACCGCCGCGGCACCTTCCACCTGATCACCGCCGGACTCCGGGGCGGCAAGGGCACCCCGGGACACGTCGCCACCCACCCTCGCGTCTTCGCCACCTTCACCACACCCGGCTTCGGCCCCGTCCACAACCGCCGCACCGACAAACGCCCCTGCCGCTGCGGCACCCATCACGACCAGACGACGACGCCCTCGGCACTCCGCTCGACCCGGATACATACGACTACGACGCGGCCGTGCTCTGGAACGCCCACGCTGGTGCCCTCTGGCGGCGCTTCTCGATCTATCTCCGCCGGGAGGTCGCCAAGCGCGCGGGCCTGTCACAGCGCCGCCTCCGCGACCACGCCCGCGTCTCCTTCGCCAAGGTCGCCGAGTACCAGAAGCGCGGTGCCGTCCACTTTCACGCGGTCATCCGCCTCGGCGGCCCCGCTGGCGGCGACTCCCCGCCCCCACCGTGGCACCGCCGAACTCCTCAACGACGCCATCCAAGCCGCCACCTCCAAGGTCCGGGTCGAGGGCCCGACCCTCGACGGCCGCACCCACACCTTCACCTTCGGTGGCCAACTCGACATCCGCACCATCCGATCCGCCGACTTCAACGACGGCCAGGAGCTGACCGAAAGGGCCGTTGCTTCGTACATCGCGAAGTACGCCACCAAGGGTGCCGAGACCGCCACGGGAGCTCTCGACCGGCCGCTGAAGTTCGCCGCCGAACTCGTCCAACTCGACCTCAGCGACCACGCCCGCCGCCTCATCCGAACTACCTGGACCCTCGGCGCCCGCAAGGACCTCGAACACCTCCGCCTGCGGGCCTGGGCCCACATGCTCGGCTTCCGCGGCCACTTCTCCACCAAATCCCGCCGCTACTCCACCACCCTCGGCGCCCTTCGCGACGCCCGCGCCGAGTGGCACCGTGCACAAGCAGTAGCCGCCAATCCTCAGCCGGACACGACGTACGTCCTCGCCCACTGGGTCTTCGCCGGCACCGGCCTCAGTGCCACCGAGACCTGGCTCGCCGCATCCCTCGAACCCGCCCCCGGAACGGAAGGAGAGCCCACACATGGCTGACGAAGAGCTGCTGACGGTCCCGGACGTCATGGCCCGGCTGAAGCTCGGCCGCTCCACGGTCTACGACCTGATCCGCTCCCGGCGCCTGCCGTCGCTCACCATCGGCCGGTGCCGCCGCATCCCGGCGCGAGCGGTTCGCGCCTACATCACCAACGAACTGGAGGCGGCCGCCTGATGGCCCAGCAGCGCAAGCGCAACCCGAACGGCGCCGGCACCATCGCGCCCCGCGTCGTGATGGAGATCCTCGGGCACTCCCAGATCAGCATCACCATGGACGTGTACACGCACGTCGTGCAGGACACCCAGCGGGAAGCCATGAGCCACATGGACCGGCTGCTGAGGAACAGGAAGAAGCGGCCCAGTCGCGGCTGACCGCCCCCGTTGATGTCAAAAGTAGATGTCAAAGGCCCCGGACCATGATCGGTCCGGGGCCTTTTGCCTGGTGCCCCCGGCAGGATTCGAACCTGCGACACCCGCTTTAGGAGAGCGGTGCTCTATCCCCTGAGCTACGAAGGCGGGGTGTGACCGTCATCGACGGCGGTCCATGACAGCCTAGCGGATCAGCGAACCGCGGTGGGGTGAGCCGGGTGCTCGCCTCATGTGGGCAGGCGGGATGAGTTGTCCTCTGTTGTTGTGTTCTGCGTGGTGTCGGCGGCGTGGAACGTGACCGATGTGCCCGAGAAGTGGGCGGTGAGGCCGTTCTCCGTGGCGGTGACGGAGCGCAGGTGCAGGCCGTCGGGGATGTTCTGGAGCTGGATCGGCTGGTCGAAGGCCTTGTCAAGGATGGTTTCCGCGGCCCCGGACAGGAGGCCGCCTGTGAGCTTGAAGTTTCTGAAGGCGATGCGGTTGTCAGAGGTTGCGGAGAAGGTGGTCGTCGTGGTGACGCTGTTGCCGAGGGGGAGGGCGATGGTCGCCTTGAGCTGGTCGGGTCGGCTGCCCTGGGAGATCTCCAGGCCGAGGGCGTGGGAGATGTCCGTATAGGTGAGGTGGGCGGTCGCCCGGGCCGAGCGGGCCTGGGCCTGTCGGTCGTCGTCGGACTTCGTCAATCCCGCAAGGTGCAGGGAGAGTTCGCTGACCGGCAGAAGGCTGGTCGTGTCGTCGGCGGGGATGTCGTGGGCGGTGATGTCCACGTCCCGCAGGGTGCCGGCCGCGATCTGGGTCAGGACCGGGAAGCCGTGCACGTGGACCTCTGGTGGCAGGGGGGTGTGCATGCCCTGCTGGAAGGCCTTGGCCGCGCGTGACTCCACCTGTGCGGCCATGAAGCGGTCGATGGCGACCGGGACCAGGACGAGGAGGAGCAGGGCGGCGGCGACGGCGATGACAACCGGGCGTCCTCGGTTCTTGTCGCGGGGGGTGGCGGGCGGCTCGTACGCGGTGCGCATCTCGTAGGGCTCATACGGCTCATACGGCTCATACGGCTCGTAGGGCTGGTACGGCTGGTACGGCTCGTACGGGTGGGGCTGTTGCATCGCGGTTCCTTCAGTGGGGGAGCGGGTCCGGTTCAGGTCGTTGTGTGCAGGCGGCGGACCGTGCTGGTGGCGCGGGCGTTGGTGACGCCGGCGGCGATCAGGGCGGTGGTGGCGGCGGTGGGGCCGTCGTCGGTCCAGGTGTTCGGGTCGGCGGTCTCCAGGAGGGACAGCAGGTAGGCCTCCAGGGCCCGGCTGAGCGGGCCGGGTGGGACGGTGGTGTGGAAGACGCCCTGTTGCTGGCCCTGAGTGAGGATCCCGGCGACCGCGGTGCGGGCCGGTGCGAGTACCTCGGCGACGCGGTGGGCGCCCAGGTCCTGGCGGGCGAGGTTCACGAGCGCGCGGTAGCGGTCGGCCGCAGGCCACAGTGTGAGGACGAAGCGGGCCAGGGCGGTCGCCGCATCGAGGGACGGGACGCGGGTGGCCTCGCTCGCGAGCCGGACCGCCTCGGCGGCGTCCGCGGCGAGCCCCTCGACGAGTGCGGCCCGGCCCGTGAAGTGGACGTAGACGGTCCGCCGGGCCACCCCCGCGGCCTCGGCGATGTCGGCGAGGGTGCAGTCGGGGTCGCGGCCCAGTTCGCGCCGGGCCGCTTCCAGGATGCGGGCGCGGGTGTGGGTACGGGGGCGAGTTCGGATGCGCGTGGGAGTGGTCACGTCGGTCGGTACCTCGGAGCCGGGCGGGCGGGCTCTCGATAGTTGCACACCAACGAGCAATAAACTAGCGTGCACATCGATGGGCAATTAAGTGGGCCCTCGCCCCCCACGTCCCCTGGGAGACTCCCGTGCCGTTTCTTGCCAACAGCCCCGTCGAGAAGATGAGCGAGCCGTATCCACGGCGCTGGTGGGCCCTGATCGTGCTGTGTCTGAGCCTGCTGATCGTCGTCATGGCGAACACGTCGCTGATCGTGGCGGCGCCGGACATGACCACGGACCTGGGCCTGAGCAGCAGCGATCTGCAGTGGGTGATCGACGGGTACACCGTCCCCTACGCCGCACTGATGCTCGTGCTCGGCTCGATCGGCGACAAGTACAGCCGCCGCGGCGCCCTGATCCTGGGCCTGCTGGTCTTCGCCGGCGGGTCGGTCATGGGCAGCCAGGTGCACCACACCGACCTGGTCGTCACCGCCCGCGCGATCATGGGCGTGGGGGCGGCTGTCGTCATGCCGGCCACGTTGTCGCTGCTCGTCGCGATCTTCCCGAGGCGTGAGCGGGCCAGGGCCATCACCGCGTGGACCGCGACGTCGGGGCTGGCCATCGCGGTCGGGCCGCTGGTCGCCGGGTGGCTGCTGGAGGACCACGCCTGGGGATCGACGTTCCTGATCAACGTTCCGATCGCCGTCGTCGCCGTCTTCGGCGCGCTCGCGCTCGTGCCGCCGTCCAGGGCGGAGAAGCTCGGCCGGATCGACTACGTCGGCGGGCTGCTGTCGATCGTGTCGGTGGGCAGTCTGGTCTACGCGACCATCGAGGGCCCGCACTTCGGCTGGGGGAAGGGCCCGGTCGCCGCGGCCGTCGTCGCCGGCCTGGGCCTGGTGGCGTTCGTGGGCTGGGAGCTGCGGCATCCGCACCCGATGCTGAACGTGCGGAAGTTCGGCCGGCGCCCGTTCTCCGGGTCGATGCTCGCGGTGCTGTTCTTCTTCTTCGGCACGTTCGGCGCAATCTATTACGCCACCCAGTTCCTGCAGTTCGTCCTCGGCTACACCGCGCTGGAGACCGGCGTACGGCTGCTGCCGCTGGCCGGGGCCGTCTTCGCCGGCGCCGCGATCACCGGGCGGCTCACGCCGAAGGTGGGCATGAAGCCGATGGTGGTGGCAGGGATGGTGATCGGCACGGTCGCCGTCTTCCTGCTCACGCGGGTCGACAAGGGCTCCGTCTACACCGACTTCCTGCCGACGATGATGATGCTCGGCTTCGCGATCGGCCTCAGCGTCTCCCCGGCGACCGACACCATCATGGGCTCCTTCCCCGAGTCGGAGCTGGGGGTGGGCGGCGGCGCCAACGACACCGCCCTCGAACTCGGCGGTTCGCTCGGCATCGCGATCCTGGGCTCGCTGCTCGGCACCGCCTACCGGGACAAGCTGACCGGCCTGGTCGGCGGCCACCTCCCGGCCACCGCGCTGGACACCGCCAAGGACTCGGTCGGCGGCGGGATCGCGGTGGCCCGGCAGGTGGCGCAGAACCCGACCGCCGGCGGACCCCAGCAGGCCCAGGCCCTGCTCGACGCCGTGCACGAGGCCTTCGCCCACGGCGTCGCCCGGACCAGTCTGATCGGCGGGATCATCATGGCCGCCGGGACGATGATCGTCCTCGCCGTACTGCCCGGAATCCGGGGCGAGGCCAGGCCCGAGCAGAACGCCGAACCGCAGGAGAAGGAGCGGGCGGGCGTCGCCTGAGCCGCGTACACCCGCGCGTCGCCTGAGCCGCGCACCCCCGGGCGTCGCCTGAGCCGCGCACCCCCGGGCGTCGCCTGAGCCGCGCGCCCCCGGGCTGAGGCGGCTCAGGCCGGCGGGACGTGCGTGAAGCGGGACGCGATGTGCAGGTCGTCCTGGACCTGGGCCGCCGTGGCGTGCAGGGCGGGCAGCACCTCGCTCACGCATTCCGCCAGGGTGCGGCGGGCCGCATGGGTGGCCACGTTCACGGCGGCGACCGGGCGGCCCGCCCGGTCCCGTACCGGTACCGCGATCGAGCGCAGGCCCGACTCCAGCTCCTCGTCCGCCAGGGCGTAGCCGCCCGGCTCGGCGAGGCCGAGCAGGGCCCGGCCGAGCGCCGTACGGCTCGCCGGCAGGCGGGTGCCCACGGTGATGTCCACCGTCAGGACCCGGCGGGCGGCCGCCACCGCGGTGTACTGGATCTCCGCCGGATCGGTCCCCGGGACCAGGACCGCCAGCGCCGTCGGCTCGTCGAGCCGGTCCGCGAGGGCGCGCAGCCGGGGGGCCGCGAGGCGGGAGAGGGTGGTGCGGGACAGCGGGGGGTAGCCCAGGGACAGCACCCGGGGGGTGAGGGCGAAATCGCGGCCGTCCGCGGTCACCAGGCCCAGGTGCTCGTACGTGATCAGGGCCCGCCGGGCCGTCGCCCGGGCCAGGCCCGTCGCCTTCGCCACGTCCGTCAGGGTCAGCGCCGAGCGGCCCTCGCCGAAGGCGGTGAGGACCGTCAGGCCCCGGGCCAGTGATTCCACGAAGTCGCGGCCGAGTTCGTGCTTCGAGGCGGTGGTCCAGACGGCGAGGCCGGAGGGTGGCGGCCCCGGCTCCGCGGGCCGGGCCCCGGCCTCGCGCAGCTCCGCCTCCATCGCCGTGACCGCCGTACGCAGCCGGGGGAGCAGGGTCTCGCGCAGGTCCGCCGCCGTGTGGCGGCTGGTGTGGCTGACGACGCTCGCCACGCACGCGATCCGCCCGGCGCCCGGCTCGCGCACAGGGACGGACACCGCGACCAGGCCCGGTTCGACCAGCTGGTCGTCCAGAGCCCAGCCGCTGTGCCGGGTCTCCTCGGTCCGCGCCTCGAAGTCGTCGGCGGCGGCCGGGTTCCGGGGCGGTACGGCGGGGAAGCCCGCGTCGGTCGGGTCCGCGGCGCGCCTCGCCCGCCAGTCCGCCCACTCCCGCTCCGTCCACTCGGCTGCGAACAGCGCGCCGGGGGCGGTGCGTTCGGCCGGCAGCAGGTCGCCGATGCGGAAGCTGACGGACATCGCGCGGCGCCGGGTCGCCTGGTGGATGAACCGGATGCCGTCCCGGTCGGCGACCGCCAGGGACACCGACTCGTCCAGTTCGTCGGCGACCGCGTCGGCGTGCCCGTCCAGCAGCGCGGGCAGGCGCAGGGCGGCCAGGTAGGCGTTGCCCAGCTCCATCACGCGGGGGGTGAGCACCGCGTCCCGGCCGTCCGGGCGGACGTACCCCATGCGGGAGAGGGTCGCGGTGATCCGGTCCACCGTGGAACGGGCGAGGCCGGTACGCCGTTCCAGCGCGCTCGCGCTCAGCGTCCCGCCCGCCTCGGTCAGCGCCGCCAGCACCGCCACCCCCCGGATCAACGGTGTCACCGCCTCGGCAGGCGGCTGCTCCGCCACGGACGACGAGGACAAGGGGGCGGTCATCGACTCTCCGGTTCCGATACGACGGGTTCCGCGATCTCTGTGATCTCTGCGATCTCCGCGATCTCCGCGATCACTGCGATCTCCGGTACGGCACGACCTTCGCACGGCGATCAGCGCGATCTCAGAGATCCGAGCAGCGCACGCCTACCGTAAACCGTGGCCGCTACCCCCACTTCCCCCTTACCCCCGAGTCACCCGCACCCGGTAGTTCCCCTCCCCGTCCACCCCCGTCACCAGCACCTCGATCCCGTGCGCGGGATCCTTGAAACTCTCGCCCGGGCCGAACGGGGCGTCGGAGAGTTCCGCCTGGACGTTGGGGCTGCGGGTGCAGCCGCCGGTGTCGCGGTGGGCGTCGTACACCTTGATCGGTCCGCGGCCGGTGTCGACGTTCGCGTCGACCTTGTAGATGAGGACGCCGGCGCGGCAGACCTCCTCGTCGTTGCCGCCCGTGGTGCGGACCTCGAGGGCGTAGCCGGTACGGGCGTCGACGGGGACGAAGACCAGTTTCCGGCCCCCGGGGCGGGAGAGGGGGGTCAGCGTGTACTCGGTGCCGCCGCGGGCCGCCGCGCAGCTGACCTGGTCGGGGTCCAGCCAGCCCAGCTTCCACTTGTGCCAGGCGAGGAGGTCGTTGTCGGCGCCCCAGTCCTCGCTCATGATGTCCCAGTGCCCGACCGCACCCCCGCCCTCCTGGGTGTAGAGGTCGGGCAGGCCGAAGACGTGGCCGTTCTCGTGGGGGAGGACCCGGTAGCCGGTGCGGGCGTACGAGCCGGAGCCGTCGTCCTGGCGGGAGTAGACGAAGGAGGCGTTGGCGACCGGCGTGCCGTCGGCGACCGGGGCGTCGCCGTTGCCGGCGAACGTCACCGACAGCACGGTGTCCAGGGCGGAGGGGCCGGCGTTCGGGGTGACCAGGACGTTGAGGAGGTCGTACGACCGGAAGTCCACGTCCGGGTCGGCGGCGGCCACGATGTCCTGGACCAGCTGCCGGTAGCCGGGGTCGAAGGGCGCGCCGCGCTCTATGCCGTACGCGCTGAACGGCTTCGGCATCCGCAGCCAGTGGTCGATCGGGGCCTCGGGCCGGTAGTCGAGCTTGCCGTAGGAGGCGGTGCGGAACCAGTCCTGGGTCTGCGGGAAGAACTCGTGGTAGCGGTCGAGCGCGCTGCCCTGGCCGGGCGCGTCGGGGAAGTCGACCATCAGGGTGAGGGCGTGCACGGTGCCGGTGGAGCGGGAGTAGCCGCCCGGGGTGGGGACGCCCTCGGTCATCTGGACGTCGCGGGCGCCGCTGATCATGCAGGGGCCGTAGACGGAGGAGCGGGCCAGCGCGATCGGACCGGCGCCGGCCGGTGCGGTGCCCGCCGTGAGGTGCCCGGTGCCCGCCGAGGTGCCGACCGCGAGGATCAGCGCGGCCACGGCGGCGAGGCAGATCGCACGGCGGGGGCGTATGCGGCGGCCCGGCGGTATCCCGCGACCGCGGGTCGGGGCCGAACGGCGGGACGACGGCGTACGACGGCGCGGCGAGGCGCGGCGGTGCGGGCGGTCCGTGAGGTCCGTGAGGTCCGTGAGGCTCGCGGGCTTGCGAAGTCGAGCGGGTATACGAAGGCGAGCGGCTGTACGAAGGCGAGCGGGTATACGGCGGCTGGGCTGCGGCTGCATGCACGGACCTTTCGCGCCACGGCAGCCGCCGGTCTCCGACTGCACCCTTTGGATCACCCTGTGTCGGCGGGGCGGCGGGCGCGCGCTGGAGGGGCCGATCGTGGGATTCGCCGGAGCGGGAGAGTGTGACTCAGGTCACGTGAAATTCGGAGAAGGCGTGGAAATAACCGGGGACCGTCTCCCCGTTTAGACCTGTGTCCGCGCGAAACGGGGAGCGCCTCCCCGGATCGCGGAAGCCAACAGACCAGGAGTACGCCGTGCAGACCGCGACCGCCCTCCCCGCCGTGCGCAAGGCACCCCGGCCCCGCGCCGACGCCCTGCGCAACCGGGAGCGGATCGTCACCGCCGCCCGCGAGATGTTCACCGAGTACGGCCCCGACGTGCCGCTCGACGACATCGCCCGCCGGGCCGGCGTCGGCAACGCCACGGTGTACCGCAACTTCCCCGACCGCGACGCGCTCGTCCGTGAGGTCGTCTGCTCCGTGATGGACCGGACGTCGGAGGCGGCCGAGCTGGCGCTCGCGGAGACCGGGGACGCCTTCGAGGCGCTGGAGCGCTTCGTGCACACCGCCGCCGACGAGCGGGTGAGCGCCCTGTGCCCGATGGTCTCCAGCACCTTCGACCAGAACCACTCCGACCTCGAAGCGGCGCGTGAGCGGTGCGAGCAGCTCATCGGGCAGCTCATGGACCGTGCCAAGGCGGCCGGACAGCTCCGTCCGGACGTGGGCGTCGGCGATGTGATGATCGTCGTGGCCCAGCTCAGCCGGCCCCCGTTCGGCACCGACTGCCTGGTCAGTGACCGCTTCGTCCACCGTCATCTGCAGCTGTTCCTGGACGGGCTGCGGGCCCCGGCCCGCTCAGCCCTGCCGGGCACGGCCGTGACCATGGAGGACCTGCGCCAGGCCTGAACGACCGAGAGCGACAGCACAGTCCCTTAGGGGCCGATCAGTTCCGGACCGAGTACCGGTCTGACTTCACACGGCCCCTGTTCCGCACCGAACACGCGGTCCTTGTCCCGCGCTGATCACGCGGCGCTGGTTCCGCACCGATCACGCGGTCCTTGTTCTCCGCGCCAACCACACCGCCTGCGCTTCACCGATCCGTTTTTCCGTCACGAACCATCGACTTTCCGTCACGAAGTCACGAAGTGGGTACCCCCATGTCTGAAACAGCCGCCAAGGCTCCCGGCGCACCGGCACAGTCCGGTGATGCCAACCGCTGGAAAGCGCTCGTCTTCATCGCGCTCGCCCAGCTGATGGTCGTCCTCGACGCCACCATCGTGAACATCGCGCTGCCCTCCGCCCAGTCCGACCTGGGCATCTCCGACGGCAACCGGCAGTGGGTCGTCACGGCCTACGCCCTCGCCTTCGGCGGTCTCCTCCTCTTCGGCGGCCGTATCGCCGACCTGTGGGGCCGCAAGCGGGCCTTCGTCATAGGCCTGACCGGCTTCGCCGCGGCCTCCGCGCTCGGCGGCGCCGCGACCAGCGGCGCGATGATGTTCGGCGCCCGTGCCCTCCAGGGCGTCTTCGGCGCCATGCTGGCCCCGGCCGCGCTCTCCCTGCTCGCCGTGATGTTCACGGACGCCAAGGAGCGCGCCAAGGCGTTCGGCATCTACGGTGCGATCGCCGGTGGCGGCGGCGCCGTCGGCTTCATCCTCGGCGGCGTGCTCACCGAGTACCTGGACTGGCGCTGGACGTTCTTCGTGAACATCCCGTTCGCCATCGTCGCCGCGCTCGGCGCGTACTTCGTCATCCGTGAGCCGGAGGGCGGCCGCAACCGCAACCCGCTCGACATCCCCGGCGTCCTCCTGTCCACCCTGGGCCTGGTCTCACTGGTGTACGGCTTCACCCGCGCCGAGTCCGACGGCTGGGGCGACGCCACCACCGTGGGCCTGTTCGTCGCCTCCGCGGTGCTGCTGATCGCGTTCGTCGTCACCGAGACCCGGGTCAAGGCCCCGCTGCTGCCGCTGCGCGTGGTCCTCGACCGCAATCGCGGCGGTATCTACCTCTCCCTCGGCGTCGCGATCATCGCGATGTTCGGCACCTTCCTCTTCCTGACCTACTACCTCCAGGTCATCAAGGGCTTCTCGCCGATCAAGACCGGCTTCGCCTTCCTGCCGATGATCGCGGGCATGATGGTCGGCTCGACCCAGATCGGCACCCGGCTGATGACCCGGGTTCCGGCCCGGGCGCTGATGGGCCCCGGCTTCCTGGTCGCCGCGGCCGGCATGCTGGTCATGACCCAGATCGAGATCGGTTCCTCGTACGCCTCGACGATCCTGCCCGCGATGGTGCTGCTCGGTCTCGGCATGGGTACGGCGTTCATGCCGGCCATGTCCCTGGCCACGCTCGGCGTCGAGCCCCGGGACGCCGGTGTCGCCTCCGCGATGGTCAACACCTCGCAGCAGGTGGGCGGCGCCATCGGTACGGCCCTGCTGAACACGATCGCCGCGTCCGCGACGACGTCGTACATCAAGGACCACATCGCGACCGCGACCTCCAAGTCCCAGCAGCAGCTGGTCCAGATGCAGGGCGCGGTGCACGGCTACGCCAACGCGATCTGGGTCGCCGTCGGCATGCTGGTGCTGGCCTCGGTGATCGTGGTCAGCCTCGTCAACGCCGGCAAGCCGGAAGCCACGCCGGTGGCCTCCGGAGACGGCGCCGAGGACGAGGTGGCGGTCCCGGTGATCGCCCACTGAGCCTCTGAGCGACCGACCGTAGGGGTACCCGCACGCGGACCTGTCCCTGAGCTCCTCAGCGGAGCCAGGGCAGGTCCGCGCCCGCTTCGTTGGGCTGCAGGCCCTCGGCGACGATCTCCATGATCTCGCCGAGGGCCTGCTGCTGTTCCGGCGTCAGCCGCTCGAACAGCGCCTGCCGTACGGCGGCCACGTGGCCGGGCGCGGTGCGCCGCAGCACCTCGGTGCCCTCGGCGGTCAGGACGGCGAACTGGCCCCGCTTGTCGGAGGGACAGTCCTCCCGCCGTACCCAGCCGTTCTTCTCCAGGCGGGCGATGGCGTGCGAGAGCCGGGACCTGGTGATCTTCGCCTGCATCGCCAGCTCGGTCATCCGCAGCCGCCCCCCGGGTGCCTCGGCGAGCCCGACGAGCAGGCCGTAGTAGATGTGCGGCATCCCCGCGTCACGCTGGAGCTGACGGTCCAGATGGTCCTCCAGCAGGGTCGTGGCGTGCAGGTACGAGCGCCAGACGCGCTGTTCGTGGTCGGTGAGCCAGCGGCTCTGCGTGGTGGCGGATCCGGATGCCGTATTCATGTATCCCACTGTACGAGGCCTCTCCTTGAAACTTAAACAAGTGGGGCGTAAGCTGATGCCCAGAAAGCTTGAGAGTTAAAACAGTCATAGCCTGGAGAGTCGAAGGATGGGAGCCGGGAAGGCAGCCCGGCGCCCGGAGGGAGCCGCCGCCATGTCCGCCGCCGCACCGGAGCGCATGCCCGCCCTCTATCTGAGTCACGGCGCGCCGCCGCTCGCCGACGACCCCGTCTGGCCCGGCGAACTCGCCGACTGGAGCGCCGGCCTCCCCCGTCCCAAGGCGATCCTGATGGTCTCCGCCCACTGGGAGGAGGCCCCCCTCGCCCTCGGTGCCGTACAGACCGTCCCCCTCGTCTACGACTTCTGGGGCTTCCCGGAGCACTACTACCAGGTGCGGTACCCGGCCCCCGGCGCGCCCGAGCTGGCCGAGTCCGTGCGCAAGCTGCTGCGCGCCGCCGGCACCCCCGTGCAGGACATCCCGGACCGCGGTCTCGACCACGGCGCCTACGTGCCCCTGGTGGAGATGTTCCCGGCCGCGGACATCCCTGTCCTGCAGATCTCCATGCCCACCCTCGACCCGGTCCGCCTGATGGAGATCGGCCGCCGGCTCGCCCCGCTGCGCGACGAGGGCGTGCTGATCGTCGGCTCCGGCTTCTTCACCCACAACCTGGCCGCCCTGCGCCACACCGGAGGCGGGGTGCCCACCTGGTCCTCCGAGTTCGACGACTGGGGACACCGGGCCCTGGAGAACCGCGACTGGGACGCCCTCCTCGACTTCCTCGACAAGGCCCCGGCCGGCCGCTACGCCCACCCGCGCACCGAGCACTTCGCCCCGCTCTTCGTCACCATGGGCGCGGCGGAGGCGGGCGGCGAGCTGGACGCGCAGAAGTCGGTGATCGACGGGTTCTGGATGGGAATGGCGAAGCGGTCCGTGCAGTTCGGGTGAGCGGGGCGGGAGGGCCCGGTCAGAGGTCCTTCTCGTACCAGGCCACGTCCCAGTAGCGGCCGAACTTGCGGCCCACTTCGCGGTACGTGCCGACGTACCGGAAGCCGAAGCGTTCGTGCAGCCGGGTGGAGGCCTCGTTCGGCTGCGCGATGCCCGCGTAGGCGCGGTGCACGTCCTCGCCCGCGAGCGCCTCGAAGAGGGCCTTGTAGAGGAGCGTGCCGATACGGCGACGCCCGGCGTCCGGGGCGACGTACACGGTGGTCTCCACCGACGTCGCGTAGGCCGGTTTCGCTCGGTAGGGGCTGGATGTGGCGTACCCGAGAATCTCCTGTGAGTCCGCTGACGTGGCAACCATCAGGCGGTACGGGCCGTCTTCCGGGTGGGAGAGCAGCCACGGACGACGCTCTTCCGGTGTGAAGGCCACCGTGTCGAATGTGATGGACGTCTCACGAACGTAGTGATTGTAGATCTCCGTGAGGGTTACGAGGTCCCCCTCGGCTCCCGGTCTGACCTGCACCTCTGTACGTTCTGACGGCACCGCGCCTCCTCACGTGGTCGCACAGGGTACTGCATGATCAGAAAAATCGGGGGGCAGCATGGGAATTCTGTCCGGATTCCAGTCGTTGTTTCCATCAGATGCCGGGCACTCGACGACAGTCCGAGGAGTTCCAGAAGTGGAGTTCCGGAGCGCTGGAGTCCGAGCACCGGGCATTCCGTGAAGGACCGAGAAGAACCGACAGGACCACCCGCCCGCCCACCATCGCAAGGGAGCACGCATGGCAACCCGTGCCGTCGCCCGTCGTCAGTCCGCCGCCACCGGCGAGACGGCCGACTCGGCAAGCAGTGTTCGCGCCCATGGCGTTCGCGGCCATGGCGGCGAGATCGCCGACCGCGATCTGGTCGGCATGTACCTCGACGAGATCGCGCGCACACCGCTCCTCGACGCCGCCAAGGAAGTCGAGCTGTCCCAGACCATAGAGGCGGGTGTGTTCGCACAGCAGGTCCTCGACGGCGAGGAGGAGTCCGCGTCCGACGCCACCCGCGAGGAGCTGGAGGCGCTCGTCGCCGCCGGTGAGCGGGCGAAGGACGTCTTCATCCGCTCCAACCTCCGCCTGGTCGTGGCCGTCGCCCGGCGCTACCCGCGCAGCGGTCTGCCTCTCCTGGACCTGATCCAGGAGGGCAACGCCGGCCTGGTGCGTGCCGTCGAGAAGTTCGACTACCGCAAGGGCTTCAAGTTCTCGACGTACGCCACCTGGTGGATCCGCCAGGCGATCACCCGATCCATCGCCGACCAGTCCCGGACCATCCGGCTCCCCGTCCACCTGGTGGAGGAGCTCGGCCGGATCCGCCGCGTCCAGCGCGAGTTCAACCGGGAGAACGGCCGCGACCCGGAGCCCGCGGAGATCGCCGCCGAGCTCGGCTCCACGCCGGAGCGTGTGGTCGACGTGCTGGACTGGGCCCGTGACCCGGTCTCGCTGAACATGTCGGTGGACGACGAGGGCGAGACCCAGTTCGGTGACCTCCTGGAGGACACGTCGGCGGTCAGCCCCGAGCAGTCCGTCCTGACCCTCCTGCGCAGCGAGGAACTGGACGACCTGATCGGCCGTCTGGACCAGCGCACGGCCTCGATCATCAAGATGCGGTACGGCATCGAGGACGGCCGCGAGCGCACGCTGACCGAGGTCGGCAAGGAGCACGGCCTGACCCGTGAGCGCATCCGCCAGATCGAGAAGCACGCGCTGCTCGAGCTGAAGAAGCTGGCCCGCTCGACCGGGTTCGAGCCGGCGGCGTAAGGGGGTTGCGCGGGGGCAGGGGGTTCGCAGGAGTGGGGCTCGCGTGACCAGTGCGCGCGAGTCTCCACTCACGCCGGGGCGCGTGCGCCGGGTGGCGCAAGACGGCGCAAACATGGCGCGGTACCGCCGCTTCGGGGCTTCGCCTGTAGGGAACAACCATCCAGGGCCGGGGAGTCGGGGTCCAGGGCGGACCAATTCCCGCGGGGCCGACGACTCCTGACGGGGCGGCAGGCGCCGAGGGGCCGCGACAACCCCGACGTCCGTCTCCACCCTGACGCCCGCCTCGTCCACAAGCCACGTCCCGACGCATCATCCCCCCGGCGCCGGGACTCTCCCAGAGCCGGGCTCCGGCGCCCATCCCCCCGGGTGCCGGAGCCCGGCTCCACCTCCGTTCGGGGCTTCCCGCAGGGGTTCTCGGCGGGGGCTCGTTGCGGGGGGCTCTCCGCCGGGCGGCGGGCCCGCGTTTGCCCTGACTTGGCGCTGCCGGGCATGCTGAAACGGTGGTTCACCCCGTACCTGAACCACGGGGTGAACCACCGGATGGCAGATTCTGTCACATGGGCATAGCCTGCCGAGGTGAGCACCCCCAGCACCGCCGGCAGCACCCCCACGCAGGACCCCGCCCACCTTTCCCTCATGGAACGGCGCAAGGCGGAGACCCGCATGGAGATCGCCCGGGCGGCCGCGGGCCTCTTCGTACGGCGGGGCCTGCGGGCCACGCGCGCCGAGGACATCGCACATGCCGCGGGCATCGCGCCCCGCACGTTCTACCGCTACTTCGCCACGAAGGAGGAGGCGGTGGCCCCGCTCTACGCGGCGGGTGCGCGCCGCTGGGCGGAGGCGGTACGGGCGGCCCCCGCCTCCCTCTCCGTCCCCGAGGCCCTCGAACACGCCGTCCAGCACACCCTGATCCCCGGCGCAGGGGTCTCCGCGGCCTCCTGGGAATGGGTCCGCACCCTGATCCACCTGGCCGACACGAGCCCGGCCCTGCGCAAGGTGTGGGCCGAGGTGTGCCAGTCCTCGGACCAGCTCCTGACGTCGATCCTGGCGGAACGCACGTCCACCTCCCTCGACAACGTTGCCCCGCCCGCTCATCTCCGCTTCGCCGCGGCGGTGGCCGGCGCGGCGGTGAGAGTGGCGGTCGAATCCTGGGCGGCGGGCACGGCCGCCGCCACCGGGCCGGAGGGCCCGGCGGCCCTGGCCATGCAGAACCTGGCGGCGCTGCGGGGGTTCGCGTGGGAGGGGCCGGGATCGCCCGGCTAGCCGGGGGGCCGGTCGTCGGCCGCGGGCCGGTGGGTGAGGCACCCGGCCGGCGCCGGTAAGCGCCCCCCGCCCCAGCCCCCACCCGCCCGCACCCCCTCACGCACCCCCGGCCCGGCTCAACCGGCCCCCCAACTCCCGTACGCACTGCACCAGTTCCGCAGGCTCCCGCACCACGAACTCGCACCCCACCATCGCCAACCGCACCGCCAGCCACTCCACCGGATCCCCGGTGTCCCCCCGCACCACGCACCAGCCGCCGCCCTCTTCCTCCTCCACCGGCGTCCCCAGCCACCCCGGCAGCCGGGCCCCCACCTCCGCCGCCGACCCGGCGAACGCGACGGCGAACCCGTACGTCTCCTGCCGCCGTTGGATGGACCGCCGCAGGTATTCCGCCGCACTCCCCGTCGGCATCTCCCGCGGAGCGAACCGCGCGCCGGTGGCGAACGGCTCGCTCACCCGGTCGACCCGGAAGGTCCGCCAGTCGTCGCGATCGAGGTCGTACGCCACGAGGTACCACCGCCGCCCCGTGGACACCAGCCGGTACGGCTCCGCCTGCCGCCGGGTCTCGCTCCCGTCCGCCGCCCGGTACGCGAACCGCAACCGCTCCCGCCCCGCGACCGCCGACGCCATCACGGTCAGTGTCTCGGGCGCGATACTCGCCCCGTCCCCGCTGGTCAGCAGCGTGGTTGCGGCCTGGAGCGTGGTCACCCGGTGCCGCAGCCGGGCCGGCAGCACCTGCTCCAGCTTCGCCAGCGCCCGCACCGACGCCTCGTCCACCCCCGCCACGGCATGCCCCGCACCGGCCCGCAGCCCGACCGCGATGGCGACGGCCTCCTCGTCGTCGAGCAGCAGCGGCGGCATCGCCTTCCCGGCGACCAGCCGGTACCCCCCGTCGGCCCCCTTGCTGGCCTCGACGGGGTACCCCAGCTCCCGCAGCCGGTCGATGTCGCGCCGCACGGTACGCCGCGACACCCCGAGCCGGTCGGCGAGCTCACCGCCGGGCCATTCGCGGGGCGTCTGGAGCAGAGACAGCAACTGGAGCAGCCGGGCCGGAGTGTCCGTCGTCATGCAGACGAGGATGCCGTACGACTAGGCCAGGATCTGACCTAGTGCGGCCCTACGGTACGAACATGACTTCCACGGCCACAGGCGCCCTGAAGGGGCGCGGGACTGTACCGATCAGCGGCTCCGCCGCGGCGCGCGATCAGCCACAACGAACCGGCACGGACACCGCCACACCGACACCGACGGCGCTCGAATCGTCGGCCTCCCCCGGTGCACCGCACCGCTGGCTGGCCCTGGCCATCGTCATGACCGCCGCTTTCATGGACCTCGTCGACGTCACGATCGTCAACATCGCCATCCCCTCCATCCAGCGGGACGCCGGTGCCTCCTTCAGCCAGATCCAGTGGATAACCGCCGGCTACGCACTCGCCTTCGCCGCCGGCCTGATCACCGGCGGCCGTCTCGGCGACATCCACGGCCGCAAACGGCTGTTCCTGATCGGCGTCGCGGGATTCACCCTCGCCTCGGCCCTCTGCGGCTTCGCCGCGAACCCGGAGATGCTGGTCGCCTCCCGCATCCTGCAGGGCGGCATGGCCGCGATGATGGTCCCGCAGGTCCTCTCGATCGTGCACGCCACCTTCCCGGCCCACGAACGCGGCAAGGTCTTCGGCCTGTTCGGCGCGATCGTCGGCCTGGGCGCGGTCTCCGGCCCGCTGCTCGGCGCGCTCCTCACCGAGTGGAACCTCCTCGGCCTCGAATGGCGCCCGATCTTCCTGATCAACCTCCCGGTCGGCGTCGCCGCCCTCCTCCTCGGCCGCCGTTACATCAGTGAATCCAGGGCCCCGCGCGCGCTGCGGCTGGACCTCGTCGGCGTCGCCCTGGTCACCGTCGGCCTGCTGATGCTGCTCTACCCGCTGACCCGCGGCCGCGAGCTGGGCTGGCCGCTGTGGGGGTACGTGTCGATGGCCGGCGCGCTCGTCGTCTTCGCCGTGCTGGTCGCGTACGAACGCCGCAAGGCGGCCCGCGACGGCTCTCCGCTCATCGAACCGTCCCTCTTCGCGGTGAAGAGCTTCGCCGCCGGCATCGCCGTGCAGACCGTCTTCGGTGTCGCGCTCGGCATCTTCTTCCTGGTCTGGACGCTGTACATGCAGGTCGGCCTCGGCTGGAGCCCGCTGCACGCCGGCCTGACCGGGGTGCCGTTCTCGATCTCCGTGTCGGTCGCGGCCGGCCTGTCCGTGCAGAAACTGGTCCCGCGCTTCGGCCGCAAGGTGCTCCAGGCCGGCGCCCTGCTGATGGGCCTCGGGGTCCTGCTCTACGTCTGGGAGTCGCACCGCTACGGCCTCGCCATCGCCTCCTGGCAGATGGCCCTGCCGCTGGTCGTGATGGGCGCGGGCATGGGCCTGATCGTCGCCCCGCTGACGGACGCGGTGCTCTCGGAGGTGCCGCGCGAGCACGCCGGTTCCGCCTCCGGCCTGATCAACACCGTGCAGCAGATGGGCAACGCGCTCGGCCTCGGCCTGGTCTCGGTGGTCTTCTACGGCGTCATCGACGACCGCGTGACCTCCTCCGGGGTCGGCCCGGCCTTCGCGGACGCCTTCCGGCACGCCCTGCTCTGGGTGGCCGCCGTCATGGCCGTGATCTTCCTGCTGATGTCCGCCCTGCCGAAGCGCCCGGCACAGCACCTGGAGGCCGGCGGCGAGGAGGAGGCACTCCCGGCGGCGGAGCGCGAGCTCGTCCACTGACCACCGTCAGGCACAGGGCCCGGCGCCGGAAGGCGCCGGGCCCTTCCGCATGGGCATACGGCCGCTTCTGAGCCGCCCTGAACAGGCCGAAAGCCCGATCATGTCCGTTTGTAGCCCGAACCTGTTTACTTTCCGGAAATCCCGGCGTAGCCTCCTCGCGAAACCACAAGTTCGGGCACGAGTCGGACACAGTCGGACACGAGCCAGGCGTGAGTCGGACATGAACCGGACGTCGGTGGGACGTATCTCGGAGCGGAGGCGCAGGGCATGTACGCACCGGAGCGGCAGCAGGAGATCCTCCGGCTCGCCCGTGACGGCGGCCGGGTGGACGTCGTGTCGCTCGCCGAGGAGTTCCAGGTCACGCAGGAGACGATCCGCCGCGACCTGAAGGCCCTCGACCGCGCAGGACTCGTCCGCCGGGTGCACGGCGGTGCCATCCCGGCCGGACGCCTCGACTTCGAGCCGGACCTCGCCGAACGCGAGTCCACCTCGGCCGACGAGAAGGACCGCATCGCCAAGGCCGCCGTACCGGAACTGCCCACCGAGGGCACCCTGATCCTCGACGCCGGTTCCACGGTCGCCCGCCTGGCCGCGGCCATCCCGCTGGAGGCGTCCCTCACCGTCGTCACCCACAGCCTCCCGATCGCGGCCCGCCTCGCCGACCACCCCGGCATCCAGCTCCACCTCGTCGGGGGGCGCGTACGGCACCGTACGCGCGCCGCCGTGGACGCCTGGGCGCTGCGCGCGTACGGCGAGATCCGGGCCGACGTCCTCTTCGTCGCCGCCAACGGCTTCTCCGCCGACCAGGGCCTGACCACCCCCGACCTCGCCGAGGCCGCGGTCAAGCGGGCGGCCGTCGCCGCGGCCCGCCGGGTGGTCCTGCTCGCCGACTCCGCCAAGCACGGCCAGGAGCACTTCGCCCGCTTCGGCGACATGGGCGACGTGGACCTGCTGATCACCGACAGCGGACTGAGCCCCGAGGACGCCGCCGCCATCGAGCGCGGCGGCACGGAAGTAGTACGAGCATGAGCACCACGAGCACCACGATCGGTACGGGCATGATCCTCACCGTCACCCCCAACCCCTCCCTCGACCGGACCTACGAGGTCCCCGCCCTGGAGCGCGGCGAGGTCAACCGCGCCTCCGGCGAGCGCATGGACCCCGGCGGCAAGGGCGTCAACGTCTCCCGCGCGGTCGCCGCCGCCGGCCGCCGCACGGTCGCCGTCCTGCCTCTGGGCGGAGCGCCGGGCGCCCTGATCGCCGACCTGCTCGACGCCCAGGGCATCGAGGTCGCGCCGGTCCCGGTCGCCGGAGCCACCCGCTCCAACGTCGCCCTCGCGGAGTCCGACGGGGTGCTCACCAAGATCAACGCGCCGGGCCCGGAACTCTCGGCCGAGGAGCAGGAACTGCTCCTGGAGACCGTGCGCGAGCAGTCCCGCGACGCCGACTGGATCGCCTGCTGCGGCAGCCTGCCGCGCGGGCTCGCGCCCTCCTGGTACGCCGATGTCGTCGCCCGGGCACACGCCGGGGGCGCACGCATCGCGCTCGACACCTCGGGGCGCGCGCTGCTCGAAGCGCTGCGCGCGCAGCCCGACGTGGTGAAGCCGAACGCGGAGGAGCTCGCGGAGGCCGTCGGGCGCCCCCTGGCGACGGTGGGCGACGCGCTGAAGGCGGCCGAGGAGCTGCGCGGCATGGGTGCCCGCGCCGTCCTCGCCAGCCTGGGCGCCGACGGCCAGCTGCTCGTGGAGGACGAGGGCGCCTGGTTCGCGAGCGCCCGCGTGGACGCCGTCCGCAGCAACGTCGGCGCCGGCGACTCCTCCCTCGCCGGTTTCCTCATCGCCGGCGGCAGCGGCCCCAAGGCCCTCGCCTCCGCCGTCGCGCACGGCGCCGCCGCCGTCCAGCTGCCCGGCAGCGTGATGCCCACCCCGGCCGATCTGGACCCGACGGCGGTCACCGTCACCGACGTCGTCCCCGTCGACCGCGAACTGACGGAGCCGGTGTCATGAAGACCCAGACCCGTACGACCGCTCACCCCGCCGCGCCCCTCCCCGGCGCCGGCCGCCGACAACCGGCCCAGGAGCGGCAAGGCGTCTCGTTACTCGCCACGCCGCCGGGCCGTCGGGGCACCCTGAGCCGCCCCGCCGTCCCCGGGAGGCGGGGCTTCCCCGGCCCCGCCTCCCGACCCGCCCCCCACGGCACCCCCGTCCCCACCCCCGCCCACCCCACACTCCGGGCGATACGCGTGCATAGGAGCCCGCGATGAGCGACATGATCACCGCGGACCTGGTCGATCTCGACCTGTCCGCCGACACGAAGGAAGCGGCGGCGCGCGCCCTCGCCGAGCGCATGGTGGCCCTGGGCCGGGTGACCGACCTGGAGGGCTTCCTCGCCGACGTGGCCGCCCGCGAGGCCCAGATGCCGACCGGCCTCGACGGCGGCATCGGCATCCCGCACTGCCGCAGCGCCCACGTCACCGAGCCGACGCTCGCCTTCGGGCGCAGCGCCGCCGGCATCGACTTCGGCGCCCTCGACGGACCGGCCGACCTGATCTTCCTGATCGCGGCCCCCGCCGGCGCCGACGACGCCCACCTCACGATCCTCTCCTCGCTGGCCCGCCAGCTGATGAACAGCGAGTTCACGGACGCGCTGCGGTCGGCGGGCGACGCGGAGACGGCGGCGGCGCTGATCCGCGGCGACGAGACGCCCGCGGCCACGGCGGGCGCCGCAGCGGCTGCGAGCGCCTCTCAGAACACCGCTGCGGCGCCGGTGGCGGCCTCCGCCGGCACCGCAGCGGCCACCAAGGACGCAGACCCGGCGGCCGACGAGCGCCCGTTCCGCATCGTCGCCGTCACCTCCTGCCCCACCGGCATCGCCCACACCTACATGGCGGCCGAGTCGCTGGAGAACGCGGGCCGCGAGGCGGGCGTCGAGCTCGTCGTCGAGACGCAGGGCTCGGCCGGCTTCACCCGGCTCGCCCCCGAGGTCATCGCGGCGGCGGACGGCGTGATCTTCGCGCACGACGTGCCCGTCCGCGACAAGGACCGCTTCGCCGGCAAGCCGACCGTCGACGTCGGCGTGAAGGCGGGCATCAACCGCCCCGCCGACCTGATCGGCGAGGTCCGCGCGAAGGCGGCCCGCGGCGAGGTCACGTCCGGCTCCGCACCGGCCACCCCGGTGGAGCGCGCGGGCGAGGCCGGCGAGGGCTACGGCACCAAGCTGCGCAAGTGGCTGATGTCCGGCGTGAGCTACATGGTCCCGTTCGTCGCGGCCGGCGGTCTGCTGATCGCCCTCGGCTTCGCGATCGGCGGCTACGAGATCAAGTCGGCGCCGTCGGTGCTCAACCACTTCGTGTGGACGCAGACCGACAGCTGGGCCGCCCTGATGTTCCAGATCGGCGCCGTCGCCTTCGGCTTCCTGGTGCCGGTCCTGGCCGGCTACATCGCCTACGGCATGGCCGACCGGCCCGGCCTGGTCCCCGGTTTCGTGGGCGGCATGATCGCCTCCACGATCAACGCCGGCTTCCTCGGCGGCCTCGTCGCCGGTCTGCTGGCCGGTGGCGTGGTGATGGCGATCCAGAAGATCGACATCCCGAAGGTGCTGCGCGGCATCATGCCGGTGGTGGTGATCCCGCTGATCTCCACGGCGATCGTCGGGTTCCTGATGTTCGTCGTGGTCGGCAAGCCCATCGCCTCCGCCCAGAAGGGCATGACCGACTGGCTGAACGGCCTCTCCGGCTCCAACGCCATCCTGCTCGGCGCCCTGCTCGGCCTGATGATGTGCTTCGACCTCGGCGGCCCCGTCAACAAGGTCGCGTACACCTTCGCCACCGCCGGTATCGCGGTCTCCAACCCCAGTGACTCCGCGATGAAGATCATGGCGGCGGTCATGGCGGCCGGCATGGTCCCGCCGCTGGCGATGGCCCTGGCCACCACCGTGCGCGGCAAGCTCTTCACCGAGACCGAGCGCGAGAACGGCAAGGCCGCCTGGGTCCTGGGCGCCTCCTTCATCTCCGAGGGCGCGATCCCGTTCGCGGCCGCCGACCCGCTGCGCGTCATCCCGTCCTCGATGGTGGGCGGCGCCATCACCGGCGCCCTGTCGATGGCCTTCGGCGCCACCCTGCGCGCTCCGCACGGCGGCATCTTCGTGGTCCCGCTGATCGGCAACCCGTTCCTCTACCTGATCGCCATCGCCGCCGGTGTCTGCGTCACCACGGCCCTGGTCGTCCTCCTCAAGGGCCTGCGCAAGCCGGCCCAGCAGGCCTCGGCGGGCGGCTCCGCCGGGACGGCCGCCACCGCGAAGGAGGCGAAGCAGCCGGTCGCGGCCTGATCCCCGCACCGCGTTGCCGTCTTGTCCCTTTGATTCGCTGTGAGTTGTTCACGGCACCTGCGAGATACGTCACGGTCCGGGACCAAAGTCCCGGACCGTGGTGTGTACTGGGGCCTATGCCCGCGCACGTCTCGACTCTCCAGCTGATCGGCATGGCCGCGCTCACCCTGGCGACCGTCGCCTGGGCGGCCGTCGTGACGCGCCTGCTGCGCCGCAACCGCCGCGAAGCCCTCGCCTGGCACGCCGCGCGCACCCTTCCCGCCTTCCCGCACCAGCACGAGGCCGCCCCGCCCCGCGAGGCCGTCGAACTGACCCCCGCCGAACAGGACGCCTTCGCCGGCCTGGTACGACGCCTCGGCGGCCGCTGAGCCTCCCGGGACGGGGGCGGGCTACCTCTGCCGCGCCGCCCGCCGCTCCATCGCGTCCCTGGCGGCGACCTCCGACGGGTACACCTCGCACATGTGCCGGCCGTCCGGTGTCGCCGTGTGCTCGACCTCCCACAGGGCCAGCTCCCGGCCGTCCCGCAGCAGGAACGCGTGCTCGTAGAGCGAGAAGGTCAGCCCCGGCCTGCCCGTCCGCCCGGGCCGTCCGAACGCCTGGGTGATCTGGTGCGCGAACGCCGCCGACAGCGCCTCCGCCGTCTCCGCGCCCGGCCGGTCCGGGTTCTCCGCACGGCGCAGCAGCCGGCGCGCGTGGTCCGCCGAGTCGTCCGGCACGTACACGTGCCGCGGCTCCGGGACCGGCGCCAGCGTCACCAGCACGGGCAGCTCGAAGTCCGGGGCGTCCGCCGGCAACGGCAGCCGCGCGGTCGCGGCCCGCAGCTCCTCCTCGTCGACGTACACCTCGTGCTGCGGGTCGCCGCCCGGCACGGTGTTGTGCACGAGCTCCCACAGCGTGACCGCGGAGCCGTCGGCCAGCAGCCAGGTGTGCCGGTACGTCTCCCGGTGCAGCCCCGCGCTGTGGTGCGCGGAGTGCAGCGAACTGTCGTGCGCCAGCGCGCAGTCCAGCTGCCTTATGGCCTCGTCCGGCAACTCGAAGGAGTTCAGGGCACGGCCGAGGAGCCGCGCGAGGTGCTCCTCCGGAGACTCGGGCGACTCGGCTGGTTCGTACGCTGCCGTCTCGTACGGAACGCTCAAGGTTTCTCCCGGCGTTGCTGCATGTCACCTTGTGGGTGCATACCGTAGCCCCTCGGTCGGACATCATGTCCGGGAACCGAGAAAACGTACGCCGGGAAAACGCGCGGGCCGCGCGAAAAGTTCCCGCGCGGCCCGGCGAACAGTCAAAAGGTGCCGGTCAGACGGCGCTTCCCGCGGTCCACTCGCTCCACGACAGGTTCCACCCGTTGAGCCCGTTGTCCGGCTGCACGGTCTTGTCGGGGGAATTCTTCACGATCACGACGTCCCCGATGAGCGAGTTGTCGTAGAACCACTTGGCCGTCGTGTCCCCCTGCGCGCCCTGGACGTCCGCGAGCCCCACGCAGCCGTGGCTGGTGCCCTGCTGCCCGAACGGCGGGTTGGACTTGTTGTACCAGTAGTTGCCGTGGATGAACGTCCCCGACGTCGTCAGCCGCATCGCGTGCGGCACGTCCGGGATGTCGTACTCCCCGCCGAGGCCCACCGTCTGGCTGTTCATCCGGGTCTGGGTGAACTTCTCGGAGATCACCATCTGCCCGTTGTACGTCGTGTGCTCGGGGCTGCCCGTGGACACCGGCACCGACTTGAGGACCTTGCCGTCCCGCACCACCGTCATGGTCTGCGTGTTCGCGTCCACCGTGGAGACCTGCGAACGGCCGACGGTGAACGACACCGTCTTCTTCTGCACGCCGTAGACGCCGTTCGCGCCCTCGACGCCGTCCAGGTCGATCTTCATCGTGACCTTGGAGCCGGCCTTCCAGTAGTCCTGCGGCCGGAAGTCCAGCCGCTGCGCCCCGAACCAGTGGCCCACCACCTGCTGGCCGCTGCTGGACGTGACCGTGATGTGCGACTGCACGGCCTTCTTGTCGGTGATGACCTTGTCGAAGTTGAACGACACCGGCATCCCCACGCCGACCGTCGTCCCGTTGTCCGGCGTGTACGTGCCGATGTAGCTGTTCGCCGAGTTGACGGTGGTGAAGATGGAGTTGGCCGCCGCCGTGAGCCCCTTGGAGTCCTTGGCGGTCGCCGATATCTCGTACTTCGTGCCGCGCTCCAGCTGCTCCTTCGGCTTCCAGCTGCCGCCGTCCGCCGAGAGGGTGCCGTCCACGGCCTGCCCCGACCCCGCCACGGTCATCTTGACGTCGGTCAGCTTCCCGTCGCTGACCTGCACGCCGGTCGTGTTGATGGACGCGCCGGTCGAACCGTCCTTCGCCGAGATCACGATCTTCGCGGTCGACGTCTTCGCGGCGGTGTCCTGCCCGCCCTTGGCGCCGTCGCTCTTGTCGTTGGCGTTGGCGTTGCCGCCGCAGGCGGTGAGGGTGAGGGCGCCGATCATCAGGGCGGCACAGGCCCCCAGTGCGCGCCGCGCTGCAATGTCCGGCGATGTCACGGGCTGCTCCAGGTTCATGTGAGTTCTTGTGATGTGCGTGATCCGCTCCAGTGCGTGGAGAAAGAGGCCGGAGGCCCCCCTCGGGGTTCCCTCCGGCGCCCGCGAACGCCATCACGTGACAGAACCAGGACAATCGACAGCTACGCGCAAGGTTCCGGACGCGCCCCGGCCGTGGTCAGCGCGCCCCGTACAACTCGCTGTACGACGGCCACACCCCGCCCGGCCCGTCCACCGACTCGGCGGCCTTTACCGCCCGCACGATCGCGCGGGTCACCAGGTCCGCGCCGGCCGCGAGGATCTCGTTGAGCGCGAGCGGGTGCTTGTCCAGCGGCCGCCCCCCCGTCGCCAGCGCGAACACCGTGTCCCCGTCATTGAGCAGGTGCACCGGCCGGACGGCGCGCGCGATCCCGTCGTGCGCCGTCCCGGCCAGCTTCTGCGCCTGCGCCTTGGAGAGTCCGGCATCGGTCGCGACCACCGCGAGCGTGGTGTTGAGCGGCGGCAGCCCGTTCCGGGCGGCGGTCTCGGCGAGCCGCCGGCGCGCGGCCTCGTGCACCCGCTCCTCGGGATACTCCACCCGCCCCTCGAACAACTCCCCGTACAACGCCCCCGTTTCCGGATCGAGGACCGCGCCGGCCGCGTTGGCCACCACCAGCGCGGCCACCGTGATCCCCGAGTCCAGCACGGTGCTCGCGCTGCCCACCCCGCCCTTCAGCGCCCCGGCCACGGCGCCCGTACCCGCGCCCACGCACCCCTGTGGCACCCGGGCTCCCGGCTCGCTCGCCGCGGCCGCCTCGACCGCCGCCCGCCCGGTCGCCGCGTCCGGCCGGGCCCGGAAGTCCCCGCCCCGACCCAGATCGAAGACACAGGCGGCGGGCACCACCGGCACCACATGCGCCGGATCCGGCCCCACCCGCATCCCGCGTCCCCGCTCCTCCAGCCAGGCCATCACCCCGGACGCCGCGTCGAGCCCGTACGCGCTGCCGCCCGTGAGCACGATCGCCTCCACCCGTTCCACCAGGTTGCGCGGATCGAGCGCGTCCGTCTCCTTGGTGCCCGGGCCCCCGCCCCGCACGTCCACGGCGGCCACCGCGCCGCCCTCGGGGGCCAGGACGACCGTGGTGCCGGTGAGCAGGCCCTCGCCGGTGCGGGTGGCGTGTCCCACCCGCAGCCCGGGCACGTCCGTCAATGCGTCAACTGTCATGACGGTCAGTCTGGCCCAGCCCAGCCCAGCCCAGCCCAGCCCAGCCCGCTCCCGGCCCGCTCCCGGACCGGTCAGGAGGCGGCCGTGGCGGCCTGCGCGGGGCGCTCGCGGCCGGCCGTGCGCGCCGTCAGGGTCGTGCCGGTCGCCACCGCCAGCGCGGAGACGACGCCCGCCGCCGGCACCGCCCAGTCGCCGAGGAACGTGCAGCAGACCACCAGCAGCGCCGTCACCGGCAGCACCAGCTGCTGGGCGAGACCCACCTTGAAGTGCCGCGAGTGCAGCGCCCACACGGTCAGCAGGTACAGCGCCGTCGGCACGGTCACGGCCGTCGACGCGGCCGTCGTGGAGATGTGCGCCTTGCCGACCGCCTCCTCGACGGCCACCTCGATGCCGGCGCCGATCGAGGCCGCCGACGCGAAGATCAGGTAGTGGCCGTAACCCCACAGGAAGGACTGTCTGTTGGAGCGCAGATGGCCGTGGATCGGCACCACGAAGTAGATCCACCACGCCGAGAAGACGATCAGCAGGCCGCCCGCCGCGATCGGCAGCAGCTCCGCGAGCGCGTCGTGCTCGGCCACGGCCGACTTCACGGCGACCGTCGCCGCCGAGATCGTCTCGCCGAGCACGATGATCGTGAACAGCCCGAAGCGCTCGGCGATGTGGTGCGGGTGCCAGGAGGTGCTGTGCTCCTTCTCGGCGTACACGGGCACGCACAGCTCGGCGATCGCCATCACCAGGAACACCCAGGGGCGCCCGTGCGGCGGCAGCACCACGAGACCGACCCAGCCGACCTGGCACAGCAGCACCCCGCCCGCGTACCGGAGCGCCATGGTCCGCTCCGCCCCCTCGGCCTCCCGCGCGGCCCGCAGCCACTGCGAGGCCAGCGCCAGCCGCATGATCACGTAGCCGATCAGGACCAGTGCGAAGTCGTGGTCCGCGAAGGCCCGCGAGACACCGGCCGCCAGCACCAGCACGCCCGCGATCTGGACCAGGGTGACGACCCGGTAGAGGGCGTCGTCGTTGTCGTAGGCCGAAGCGAACCAGGTGAAGTTCATCCAGGCCCACCAGATGGCGAAGAACAGCATCGCGTAGTTCAGGACGCCCTCGCCCGCGTGGCCCGTGGCGACCGAGTGCACCAGTCCCTCGCCCGCCTGGGCGATGGCCACCACGAAGCACAGGTCGAAGAAGAGCTCGAGTGGTGAGGAGACCCGGTGGGACTCCTCGCGTCCGCGCGCGGTGAGGCGGCGCAGCGGCCGGAGGGGCTGGGGTGCGTGCTGTGGGGCGGGAGCCTGAGGAGAACTCGACGTCATGCGTCCAGCACAGCAGAAAAGGGCACCGGCTTGCGAACGGAGCCGCAGGCGGGCGGGCGACCCGGTGGGCGGCAGGACCGCGGGCGGGGCCGCCGGGCGGCCCCGCCCGCCCGGGCGGACCCGAGCCGCGGGCGCCGTAGTCTTGGGACATGACCACCGCCCCCGAGCCCGCGCCGCGCGACCCGAAGCCCGCGCTGATCTTCGACGACCCGCTCGACCGGCAGTCCTCGGACGACACCGACCGCGGCTGGGGCGACCGCCCGGAGGGCGACTCCACGGCCGACCTCAGGCGTTTCCTCGACGAGAAGCCGCCCCACCACCTCTGAGCCCTCCGCGCGACCGCCCGGAGCCTCCGCGGCAGCGCCGCTAACGCTGGATGTGACCGTTTCCGCGCTGCGCCACCAGGGCGTCGCGTATCTCCTTCAGCACCTCCAGCTCGGTCACCTCGACCACCTCGTGCGTGCCCTCCCGCGCCTTCCGGCGGGCCTCCACACGGGCCAGGTACTTCGCCATCGGCAGCACCATCAGGAAGTACACGACCGCCGCGGTGATCACGAAGGAGAGCGTGGCGCCCAGGACCGAGCCCCACATGATCGGGATACCGCTCTTCACCGTGCCGTCGGCGTTGAGCACGCAGGGGTCCTTCAGGCACGAGCTGTAGCTGTCGAGGTTCTTCGTGCCGATCGCGCCGACCAGCGGGTTGATGAGCCCCTTCACCACCGAGTTGACGATGTTCGTGAAGGCGGCGCCGATGACCACCGCGACTGCCAGATCGACGACGTTGCCGCGCATCAGGAAGGCCTTGAAGCCCTGCCAGATACTCGGTTCCTTCTTCGCGCTCACCTCGGGGACTCTCCTCACATGCACAGGGTGTGGAACAAAACGCTCCGCAACCTACGGCACGGTGCGGCCATTGCGCCCAATCCCGGAGCTCGAACGAGCGACTTGACACAGAGCGTCCCGAAAATTGCCCCAGGCTGTTCAACACAGGGTCACCGCCAGCCGTGCCGTGGCGCTCGCGCCGACCAGTTGTGCGGCGGTGGTCCGCGGGACCGAGAGCACGACCAGCGCCCCGCTCTCCGCGGCCGCGTCGACCGGCTCCGGCAGCTTCGTCACGCGCGCCCCGCGTGCGATCACCCGGGCCTCCCCGCCGGCCGCGGGATCCCCGGCCGCGATCACGTCCACCCGGTCGCCGGGGCGCAGCAGCCGGACGGTGGCCGCGTCGGCGATCCGCACCGGTGCCGTCACCATGTCCACGGGCGGGGCGTGCCGTCGTACCGGCTGGGTGACGGCCGGGTGGCCCCGGGGCCGCTCGGCCCGCAGGGGGTCGAGGGCGGTACGCGGTCCCGCCGCGACGAGCGCCGCCGCCGTGACCGCGAGGCCCGCCGCGAGGGCCCGGCCGCGGTGCCGCAGCAGCCGGTCCAGCCGATACCGCCCGCCGCGCACCCGCACCGGTTCGAAGTACGGGACCTCGCAGGTGGCGGGGGCGTCCGTGCCCAGCGGGCGCGGGACGCGGAGGGGAGGGGGGAAGACGGGGGAAGGAGAGGGGGGAACGGACACGGAAATCACCACCTGCGACGAGGAACCGGCTTGCGAGACCACGATGAGGTCTCGTGCCGAAACCCGCCGGAGGCGGTGGGCTACCGACCGGTTGTGGACAACTCGGCCACCCGAACGAGGAGTTCCGCCCGTGTCCGCCCCGCGGAAAGCCCTCGCGTCACGGCCCGCGTCAGGGCAGCTCGAACCCCGGGTCCATGCCGCCGAGCGCGTTCGTGCACAGGCAGTCCCGTGCCGCGTTCTCCGGCAGGGCCGCCACCGCGTCGAACAGCACGCCGCGCAGCCGGTCCACGTTGGCCGCGAACACCTGCAGCACCTCGTCGTGCGAGACGCCCTCGCCGGTCTCGGCGCCCGCGTCCAGGTCCGTGACCAGCGTCAACGACGCGTAGCAGAGCTCCAGTTCACGGGCGAGCGCCGCCTCGGGATGACCGGTCATGCCCACCACCGACCAGCCCTGCGCCTGGTGCCACAGCGATTCGGCGCGGGTCGAGAAGCGCGGCCCCTCGACCACCACCAGCGTGCCCCCGTCCACCGGCTCCCACTCCCGGCCCCGCGCCGCCTTCAGGGCCGCCGCCCGGCCGGTGGGGCAGTAGGGGTCGGCCAGCGAGACGTGGACCACGTTCGGCACGGCGCCGTCGGGCAGCGGCAGTCCGTCGAAGTACGACTGCGCCCGGGACTTCGTACGGTCCACCAGCTGGTCCGGTACCAGCAGCGTGCCCGGGCCGTACTCGGGGCGCAGACCGCCCACCGCGCACGGGCCGAGCACCTGGCGCACGCCGACGGAGCGCAGCGCCCAGAGGTTGGCCCGGTAGTTGATGCGGTGCGGCGGCAGATGGTGGCCGCGTCCGTGGCGGGGCAGGAAGGCGACCCGGCGGCCGGCGATCTCGCCGAGGAAGAGGGAGTCGCTGGGCGGCCCGTAGGGCGTGTCGACCTGGATCTCGGTCACGTCGTCGAGGAACGAGTAGAAGCCGGAACCGCCGATTACGCCGATCTCTGCGTTCACCATGCGCAGCACACTAGCCGCCCGCCCGAACCGGCCGCCCGGGCAGGTGCCGGGGTCCGGGAACGCCTCGGATCCCGCTGTCGCACGACGGCGGGATCCGAGGGGTGAGGTCTCAGGCGGCGGAGCTGCTGGCCGAGCCCGTCGAGGAAGACGTCGAGGACGACGACTTCGAGTCGGAGGTCTTCGAGTCGGACGACTTCGACTCCGACGACGTGCTCGACGACGCCGAGCCCGACTTCGACGCGGGGCTGCTGCTCGACGAGGAGCCGCGGCTGTCGTTGCGGTAGAAGCCCGAGCCCTTGAAGACAATGCCTACCGCGGAGAACACCTTCTTCAGGCGGCCACCGCAGTTGGGGCACTCGGTCAGGGCGTCGTCGGTGAACTTCTGCACCGCCTCGAGGCCCTCGCCGCACTCGGTGCACTGGTACTGGTAGGTCGGCACTGTCTTCCTCCTGGCACTCTCACTCAGTGAGTGCTAACGACGGTCCATAGTGACGTATTCCTGAGGATCAGTCCACCGTCAGCGGTACTCGGTGACCGACGCCACGTGCGACGGTACGGTTCCGGGGGCGGGTGATCAGCCGCGAACGCAGCGCCAGGAGGGTCACCAGGGCGAGCAGGGTGCCGGCCATCGGCACCAGGAACCCGGCGCCGCCCCACAGGCGGTCCTCCAGCTGTCCGGCGACCGTGACCGCGGCCGCCTGGCCGAGCGCCACCGCGCCGGTCAGCCACGTGAACGCCTCCGTGCGGGCGCCGGCCGGGACCAGGCCCTCGACCAGCGTGTAGCCGGTGATCAGGGCGGGCGCGATGCACATGCCGACCAGCAGGCCGAGACCGGCCAGGACGAGCACCGAGTGGGACGTCCACAGCGCCGACGCGGTCAGCGCGAGCGCCGCGTAGCCGACCACCAGGCGCCGGTGCGGGGCGGCCTTCCAGGCGAGCGCGCCGCACACGATGCCGGAGAGCATGTTCCCCGCGGCGAAGGTGCCGTACAGGACGCCGTTCAGGCCGGGCTCGCCGATCGACTCGGTGAACGCCGCGAGGGAGACCTGCATGCCGCCGAAGACGGAACCGATGCCGAGGAAGGCGACGACCAGCACGCGTACGCCGGGGACGCGGAGCGCCGAGGCGTGCCGCACGCGCGTGTGGCCGGTGCCGGTCACCTGGGGCTGGGTGCTCTTGCGGGCGGCGAACAGCAGACCGCCGGCCAGGGTGAGCGCGGCTTCCGTGACCAGGCCGGCGGCCGGGGCGACGGTGGTGCACAGGGCGGTCGCGAGCAGCGGGCCGAAGACGAAGGTGAGCTCGTCGGTGACGGACTCGAAGGCGGCCGCGGTGGACATCAGAGGGGAGTCCTGGAGCTTCACGCCCCAGCGGGCTCGCACCATGGGGCCGATCTGCGGCACCGAGGCGCCGGTCGGCACGGCCGCCGCGAACAGTGCCCACAGGGGCGCGTGCGCCAGCGCGAGCGCCGTCAGGACGAGGCCGGACACGGTGTGCAGGAGCACGCCGGGGACCAGCACCGCGCGCTGCCCGTAGCGGTCGGCCAGGCGGCCGCTGTAGGGCGCGAACAGCGCCATGGAGACACCGGTGACGGCCGCGGCGGCGCCCGCGGCGCCGTAGGAGCCGGTGGTGTGCTGCACGAGCAGCACGATGGAGATGGTGAGCATCGCGAACGGCTGGCGCGCCGCGAAAGCGGGGAGCAGGAACGTCCAGGCGCCGCGGGTGCGCAGCAGCTGTCCGTATCCCGGGCGGGACGGCGCCGCCGGGTTCTCCGACGGCTCGGTGGTGACCGTGGATGCCACGGCCCGTGCCTTTCTGCCGCCTGGTAGCGCGCCCGTGCGGGGGCGCCGAGAGCTGTCCTCTTGCGCGGAACTGCGGTAGATACCGGCATCCACTGCGAAGAGCGTTCCGGCCGCCATACGGTCGCGCCAGCTCTGCGTCAGGCAGAGTTGGTTCGATCAAGGTGCTTTCATCGTACAGGGGGGAGGGCGCGGTACACCTGTGAAAATGAGCACCGTGGCCCCCGTTCACCTGGGATTGCCTGAGGTGTGAAGTACCCGAAACACGTCCTTAACGCACGCCCGCCGCCCCGTTCGTGCCCAGCCAGCCCGCCAGCTTGCCCCCGGCGCCGACCGCGCGCAGCCGCCGTTCCGCGGCGTCCCGCACCGGGTCGGTGGCGACCACGAGGAGTTCGTCCCCGCGTCGCAGCACCGTCGCGGGCAGCGGAACAAACGATTTTCCTTCGCGGACGACCAGGGTGACGGCGGCCCCGGCGGGCAGCCGCAGCTCGTTGATCTCCACGCCGTGCATCAGCGATCCCTCGGGGATCGAGACTGACAGCAGGTGCCCGCGCAGCCGCTCCAGGGGCGCGGACTCGATGCCGAGGTCGGCGGCCTCCGGGCCCTCGCCCAGCCGCAGCTTCCGGGCCAGCCAGGGCAGGGTCGGCCCCTGGACGAGGGTGTAGACGACGACCAGGACGAAGACGATGTTGAAGATCCGGTGGCTGGTGTCGACGCCGTTCACCATGGGGATCGTCGCCAGGATGATGGGCACGGCTCCGCGCAGCCCGGCCCAGGACATCAGGGTCTGCTCCGCCCAGGGCACCCGGAACGGCGCGAGGCTGACGATCACGCTCACCGGCCGCGCCACCATGGTGAGCACCAGCCCGATGACGAGGGCGGGCATGATGTCGTCGCCGAGCTCGTGCGGGGTGACCAGCAGGCCGAGCAGGACGAACATGCCGATCTGGGCGATCCAGCCGAGCCCCTCGGCGAATCCGCGGGTGGCCGGCCAGTGCGGCAGCTTGGCGTTGCCGAGCACCATGGAGGCCAGGTAGACCGCGAGGAAGCCGCTGCCGTGCGCCAGTGCGCCGGCCGCGTACGCGGTGACCGCGATGGCCATCACGGCGATCGGGTAGAGGCCGGAGGCGGGCAGCGCGACGTGCCGGAGGCCCCAGGAGCCGAGCCAGCCGACCGCGAGGCCTATGCCCGCGCCGATGGCCAGTTCCATGGCTATCTCGCCCACCAGGACGTACCAGTGCTCGACCGGGCCCGCGGTGGACAGGGCGACGACCAGGATGACCACCGGGGCGTCGTTGAAGCCGGACTCCGCCTCCAGGGTGCCCGTCACGCGCGCGGGCAGCGGAATGCGCCGGAGCACGGAGAACACCGCCGCCGCGTCCGTGGAGGACACCACCGCACCGATGACGAGCGCCTGCCGCCACTCCAGTCCGACCAGGTAGTGCGCGCCCGCGGCGGTGACGCCGACGCTCACCCCGACCCCGACCAGGGCCAGCATGGAGGCGGACGCCAGGACGGGTTCGACCTCCTTCCACTTCGTGCCGAGTCCGCCCTCGGCCAGGATCACGACCAGGGCCGCGTATCCGATGACCTGGGTCAGTTCGGCGTTGGCGAAGTGGATGCCGCCGATGCCGTCCTGGCCCATGAGGACGCCGATCCCCAGGTACACGAGCAGGCTGGGGAGCCCGCTGCGCGAGGAGATCCGGACGGCCGCGACGGCGACGAGCAGGACCACGGAGCAGACGAGCAGAAGCTGGTTGAGGTGGTGGACAGTCAGCGGCGGTTCCCTTCCTTGGCTCGCGCGCGGGCGACGCGGAAGCTCACGTACACAGGACCGAGAGTGCGGCACTCCGCACCCAAGTACTTCGTTACCTTACCTAACTCTTGACGCTTTCTTGACGCTTCCCCAGGCAAGATCGAACGCCCGTGCCCGCCGGATCCCTACTCCGCGTCAAGTGGCGTAGGGCCCTGCGCCTATGGTTGCTCCAGCACTCCAGGACCGCCTGCCGCTCGCGTTAGGACAGCAAGGACAGCGATGCCCCCCAACACCACCGCCACAACGGGTGACAAGCCTGGCAAGTCCGGCAGGAAGAAGGGGCGCAGAGCCCGACTGATCGTGCTCGTGCTCGTCCTTGCCGTCATCGGTGGCGTCTTCTACGGGGCGTACTGGTCGGTCAGCACGGTCCGCGCGTCCTTCCCGCAGACCAAGGGTTCGATCACGCTCGAAGGCCTCTCCGGGCCCGTGACCGTGAAGCGGGACGGCTACGGCATCCCGCAGATATACGCCTCGACCGACGAGGACCTGTTCATGGCGCAGGGCTACGTCCAGGCGCAGGACCGGTTCTACGAGATGGACGTGCGCCGTCACATGACGTCCGGGCGCCTGTCGGAGATGTTCGGCAAGGGCCAGGTGAAGAACGACGAGTTCCTGCGCACCATGGGCTGGGACCGGGTCGCGAAGGAGGAGTACGACACCAAGCTGTCGGCCTCCACGAAGAAGTACCTCCAGGCCTACTCCAAGGGGGTCAACGCCTACCTCCAGGGCAAGAGCGGCAAGGACATCTCCCTGGAGTACGCGGCCCTCGGGTTCGTCAACGACTACACGCCCGAGCAGTGGACCCCCGTCGACTCGGTCTCCTGGCTGAAGGCGATGGCCTGGGACCTGCGCGGCAACATGGACGACGAGATCGACCGCGCCCTGATGACCAGCCGTCTCGGGCCGCAGCAGATCAAGGACCTCTACCCGGACTACCCGTACAGCCGCAACCAGCCGATCGTCCAGCAGGGCCAGTACGACGAGGTCACCAAGACGTTCGAGCAGAGCGACTCCACGAGCGGCTCCGGGACCTCGGCGGGCACGAGCGGCACCACGACCTCGTCGTCCACCGGTTCGGCGCTCACGAGCCAGCTGGAGAGCCTCTACAACGTCCTGGACGACGTCCCCACGGCCGTCGGCGTGAACGGCCAGGGCATCGGGTCCAACTCCTGGGTCGTCGGCGGCCAGTACACCATCACCGGCAAGCCGCTGCTCGCCAACGACCCGCACCTGTCGGCGTCGCTGCCGTCCGTCTGGTACCAGATGGGCCTGCACTGCACCACGGTCTCCAGCAAGTGCCAGTACGACGTCACCGGCTACACCTTCGCCGGCATGCCCGGCGTGATCATCGGCCACAACGCCGACATCGCCTGGGGCATGACCAACTCCGGGGTCGACGTCACCGACCTCTACCTGGAGAAGCTCTCCGGCGACGGCTACCTGTACGACGGCAAGACCAAGCCCTTCACGACCCGCACGGAGACCATCAAGGTCGCCGGGGGCGCGTCCAAGAAGATCGTCGTACGCCAGACCGCCGACGGCATGCCGCTGCTGTCCGACCGCGACGACGAACTCGTCGAGGTCGGCAAGAAGGCCTCCGTGGACACCGCCGCACCCGACCGCGGCGACGGCTACGGCATCGCCCTGAGGTGGACCGCCCTGGACCCGGGCACCACCATGGACGCCGTCTTCGCCCTCGACAAGGCGTCCGACTGGGCCTCCTTCCGGGACGCGGCGGCCCAGTTCGACGTGCCCTCGCAGAACCTGATCTACGCCGACACCAAGAACAACATCGGCTACACCCTGCCGGGCAAGATCCCCACGCGCTCGTCGGCGGACGACGGCTCCATCCCGGCGCCGGGATGGGACTCCACGTACAAGTGGACCGGCTTCATCAAGCAGGACGAGCTGCCCTACGAGTACGACCCGAAGCGCGGCTACATCGTCACCGCCAACCAGGCCGTGATCGACAAGGACAAGTATCCCTACACGCTCACCACGGACTGGGGATACGGCACCCGCAGCCAGCGCATCACCGACCTGATCGAGTCGAAGATCAAGGACGGCGGCAAGATCTCCACCGACGACATGCGCCAGATGCAGACGGACAACAGCAGCGAGATCGCCAAGCTGCTGGTGCCCAAGCTGCTGAAGATCAACCTCGACGACAAGGACGTCCGCGAGGCGCAGAAGCTCCTCGAGGGCTGGGACTACACCCAGGACGCCGACTCCGCGGCCGCGGCCTACTTCAACGCTGTGTGGCGCAACATCCTCAAGCTCGCCTTCGGCAACAAGCTGCCCAAGGAGCTGCGGGTCAAGGGCCAGTGCCTGTGGGTCGACAAGATCGACAGCACCGGTCCGGTGGATGACGACACCAAGGTGCGCGAGTGCGGCGAGCGTGACGCCGACCAGGCCCAGCCGGACGGCGGCGACCGCTGGTTCGAGGTGGTCCGCAACCTCATGAACAAGCCGGACAGCGACTGGTGGAAGACGCCGGCCGGAGCGGGCGACCGCCCCAAGGCCGACAACATGGACGAGCTCTTCAAGCGCGCCATGATCGACGCCCGCTGGGAGCTGACCGCCAAGCTCGGCAAGGACATCGACACCTGGAGCTGGGGCCGGCTGCACCGCCTGTTCCTGAAGAACCAGACCCTGGGCACCGACGGCCCGGCCGTCGTCCAGTACATCCTCAACCGCGGCCCCTGGAAGCTCAGCGGCGGCGAGGCCACGGTCGACGCGACCGGCTGGAACGCCGCCGGCGGCTACGGCGTCGTCTGGGTGCCCTCCATGCGGATGGTCGTCAACCTCGACGACCTGGACAAATCCAAGTGGATCAACCTCACCGGAGCCTCCGGTCACGCCTTCAGCGCCCACTACACCGACCAGACGGGCAAGTGGGCCGACGGCGAACTGCTCCCGTGGTCGTTCTCGGACAAGGCGGTCGACGACAGCACCAGCGACACCCTCGTCCTCAAGCCCTGAGCCGGACGGCCTGAGCCCGACGCCACCCGCCACTGAAACGGCCCTCCACGCGCGCGTGGAGGGCCGTTTTCGCACCAGCGCGGCTCTCTCAGGGGCTCGCGAACCGGCGCACCCCCGACGGCGTCACCACCACCTGCACCGGCCGGTCGTGCGCCTGGGCGGGCACCCGCCCGACGACCTCCGTGTCGTACAGCAGCACCACGAGTGCCGGGCGCGCGCCCGCGCGCTCCAGACGCGCCAGCACCCGGTCGTACGACCCGCCGCCGCGCCCCAGGCGCATCCCGCGCGCGTCCACCGCGAGCCCCGGCAGCAGCACGACGTCCGCGGCGAGCACGGCGTCCGGCCCCAGGCGTTCACCGGAGGGTTCGAACAGTGCCATCTTCCCGCCGTGTTGGACGCGGGCGAGGGAGCCCTCCCCGGCGTACGCGCCCCAGTCCAGGTCGTGGTCCGGCAGGAGCACGGGGAGCAGCACGCGCACCCCCCGCGTGACCAGCGCGTCCAGCAGCGTGAGCGTGCCGGGCTCGCTCCCGACCGAGACGTACGCCGCCACCGTGCGCGCATGCGCCAACTCGGGCAGTTCCAGCGCGTGCCCGGCCAGCGCGTCGGCCGCTTCCCTGACGACATCCGTCGTCAACCTGTTCCTCACCCCGAGGAATTCTCGGCGCAACGTTCGCTTGTCACTGTCGGCTTCAGGTCCACCGTGTTCCACAGGTCGTTCCCGCACCCTTCCCTAATCGGCTCATATGAGCACCAATTGTCCGTAGCCTCGGATTCTTCGCAAAGGCACCGGATAAGGTTGCGGACATGACTCAGTCGCACCCCAGGATCAGCAAGGCTGTCATTCCCGCGGCAGGCCTCGGCACCCGGTTCCTGCCGGCCACCAAGGCCACTCCCAAGGAGATGCTGCCGGTCGTCGACAAGCCGGCGATCCAGTACGTGGTCGAGGAGGCCGTGTCGGCGGGGCTCGACGACGTCCTCATGATCACCGGACGCAACAAGCGTCCCCTGGAAGACCACTTCGACCGCAACTACGAGCTGGAATCGGCGCTCCAGAAGAAGGGCGACGCCGGCCGGCTCGCCAAGGTGCAGGAGTCCAGCGACCTGGCCACCATGCACTACGTCCGCCAGGGCGACCCCAAGGGCCTCGGCCACGCCGTGCTGTGCGCCGCCCCGCACGTGGGCCGCGAGCCCTTCGCCGTCCTGCTCGGCGACGACCTGATCGACCCGCGCGACCCCCTGCTCCAGCGCATGATCCAGGTCCAGGAGCAGCACGGCGGCAGCGTGATCGCTCTCATGGAGGTCGACCCCGAGCAGATCCACCTCTACGGCTCCGCGGCCGTGGAGGCCACCGCCGACAGCGACGTCGTCAAGGTGACCGGCCTGGTCGAGAAGCCTGACGCCGCGGACGCCCCGTCCAGCTACGCGGTGATCGGCCGCTACGTCCTCGACCCGCACGTCTTCGACATACTGCGGCGCACCGAGCCGGGTCGCGGCGGCGAGATCCAGCTGACCGACGCCCTCCAGCAGCTCGCGCAGGACGAGAAGGTCGGCGGCCCCGTGCACGGCGTCGTCTTCAAGGGCCGCCGCTATGACACCGGCGACCGCGGGGACTATCTGCGTGCCATTGTCCGGCTCGCGTGCGAACGTGAAGACCTGGGCCCGGACTTCCGGACCTGGCTTCGCAGTTACGTAGCCGAGGAGATGCAGCAGAGTTGAGCAGCACCGCGACCCGCCCCGCCGGCCCGGACCACCTGTGGTCGGTGGACGAGCACCTGGAGGACATCCTCACCGCCGTCCGCCCCCTGGAACCCATCGAGCTGCAACTCCTCGACGCCCAGGGCTGCGTCCTGGTCGACGACGTCACGGTGCCTCTCTCACTGCCGCCGTTCGACAACAGCTCCATGGACGGGTACGCGGTACGGGTCGCGGACGTGGCGGGCGCGAGCGAGGAGTTCCCGGCCGTCCTGGAGGTCGTCGGGGACGTCGCGGCGGGCGCGGCCGAGCTGACCCCGGTCGGCCCCGGCCAGGCGGTCCGCATCATGACCGGCGCCCCGCTGCCGCCCGGCGCCGAGGCCGTCGTCCCCGTGGAGTGGACCGACGGCGGACTCGGCGAGGGACCGGTCGCCGGGATGCGGGCGCGCAGCCTCGCGCCCGAGGGCGCCGAGGGGCACGTGCGCGTGCACCGGCCGGCCGAGGCACGCGCGCACGTACGCGCGCGGGGCAGCGACGTGAAGGCCGGCGACCTCGCCCTGGCGGCCGGCACCGTCCTCGGCCCGCCGCAGATCGCGCTGCTCGCCGCGATCGGCCGCGGCACGGCACGCGTGCGCCCGCGCCCGCGCGTGGTCGTCGTCTCCACCGGCAGCGAACTCGTCCAGCCCGACGAGGCGCTCGGCAGCGGCCAGATCTACGACTCCAACAGCTTCGCCCTCACCGCCGCCGCCCGGGACGCGGGTGCCATCGCCTACCGGGTGGGCGCCGTCGTCGACGACGCCGAGACGCTGCGCGCCACCATCGAGGACCAGCTCGTCCGCGCGGACCTGCTGGTCACCACCGGCGGTGTCAGCGTGGGCGCGTACGACGTCGTCAAGGAGGCCCTCGCGCACGTCGGCGACGAGGACGAGCCGGGCAGCGGCATCGACTTCCGCAAGCTCGCCATGCAGCCCGGCAAGCCCCAGGGCTTCGGCACCATCGGCCCCGACCACACGCCCCTGCTGGCGCTTCCGGGCAACCCCGTGTCGTCGTACGTCTCCTTCGAGCTGTTCGTGCGGCCCGCCATCCGCACGCTGATGGGCCTCGACGACGTCCACCGGCCCCGCACCACGGCGACCCTCAGGGCCGGCAAGGCGCTGGGCTCGCCCAGGGGGCGCAGGCAGTTCCTGCGCGGGGCGTACGCCGGCGGCGAGGTGACCGCCGTGGGCGGCGCCGGTTCGCACCTGGTCGCGGCTCTGGCACACGCCGACGCACTGATCGTCGTACCCGAGGACGTGGAGTCCGTGGAGCCCGGCACCGACGTCGAGGTCGTCCTGCTCGGCTGAGCCACCCACGCGTACCAGTCCGCCGGGCGGTCCTGCCCGCTGGTGCGGGCCGTCTTGGCGGTACCGTGTCGCGCACAGCAGGCCCGACCGCCGCACCGCGACGGGCCAGGACCGGGAGCGCCACACAGCATGACTGAGCCCTTCCGGGGGGACACCCCCGGCCCCTCTGTGCCAGACCGACTGACGCACCTCGACGACGCGGGCGCCGCCCGCATGGTCGACGTGTCCGGCAAGGACGTGACCGCGCGCACCGCCCGCGCCAGCGGACGGGTCCTCGTCTCGCCCCGCGTGGTCGAGTTGCTGCGCGGCGAGGGCGTTCCGAAGGGCGACGCCCTCGCCACCGCGCGCATCGCCGGGATCATGGGGGCCAAACGCACCCCGGACCTGATCCCGCTGTGTCACCCCTTGGCCCTCTCCGGTGTGAAACTGGACCTGGCGGTCGCGGACGACGCGGTGGAGATCCTGGCCACGGTGCGGACGACGGACCGCACGGGTGTCGAGATGGAGGCGCTCACGGCGGTCTCCGTCGCGGCGCTCACCGTGATCGACATGGTCAAGGCGGTCGACAAGGGAGCGGTCATCACGGACGTACGCGTGGAGGAGAAGACGGGCGGAAAGTCGGGCGACTGGAGCCGGGCGTGAACGCCGGGCCGTCCGCCGACGGTGCGCCGCGCGCGCCGTATCGCGCGCTGGTCGTGACCGCCTCCAACCGGGCCGCAGCCGGTGTCTACGAGGACAAGGGCGGACCGCTGCTCGCGGCGGGCCTGGCGGGCCTCGGGTTCGGCGTGGACGGGCCGCGGGTGGTGCCCGACGGGGAACCCGTGGCGGCCGCGCTGCGCGCGGGGGTCGAGGCGGGGTACGACGTCGTCGTCACCACCGGCGGCACCGGCATCTCGCCCACCGACCGCACGCCGGAGGCGACCCGCGCGGTGCTCGACTACGAGGTGCCGGGCATCGCCGAGGCCGTCAGGGCGTTCGGGCGGGAGAAGGTGCCCACCGCCGCGCTCTCCCGGGGCCTGGCCGGGGTGGCGGGCCGGACACTGATCGTCAACCTTCCCGGGTCCACCGGCGGGGTGCGGGACGGCCTCGCCGTCCTGGAACCCCTGCTGGCGCACGCCGTCGACCAGATCCGCGGCGGGGACCACCCGGCACCCAGCAGTGGGGGTGCGAGCTGAACACCCCATCCTGGCCCGTCGTGCTGGTGGACGGCGATGTCGTCCTCCGGCCCATAAGGGTGCGTGACCAGCGGGCCTGGCGCGAGGTCAACCGGCGCAACCGGGACTGGCTGCGCCCCTGGGAGGCCACCATCCCGCCGCCCACGCCCAGCGGGCCGATAGTGCACCGGCCGACCTACCGGCAGATGGTCCGGCACCTGCGGTCCGAGGCGAACGCGGGGCGCATGCTGCCGTTCGTCATCGAGTACCAGGGGCGCCTGGTCGGGCAGTTGACCGTCGCCGGGATCACCTGGGGGTCGATGTGCTCGGGGCACGTCGGCTACTGGGTGGACCAGTCGGTGGCCGGCCGCGGGGTGATGCCGACGGCCGTCGCGCTCGTGGTGGACCACTGTTTCCGCACCGTTGGTCTGCACCGCATCGAGGTCTGCATTCGCCCCGAGAACCGGCCCAGCCGCCGGGTCGTGGAGAAACTCGGATTCCGTGAGGAGGGGCTGCGGCCGCGTTATCTGCACATCGACGGCGCCTGGCGCGACCACCTCGTCTTCGCCCTCACCGCGGAGGAGGTGCCCGAGGGGTTGCTCGGCCGCTGGCAGCGGGCACGCTCCCAGGGCGCGTCCGCGAAGGCACCGGGCCCGACGGGCACGGGCACTTCTCCGCACGTGCCCCGCAATCCGCAGAACACTCCAGGGAATCCCGGCTAGTCGAACAAATTGAATGCGTGTTCGAAATTGATCGGTTCTTGACCATCTCGAGGCGTTGAATTCGCGGCTCCGACGGCCTACTGATCGCATCGGTCACAAAAAAAGCTCGAAATATCAGCCGGATCGTGCGACACACCGACGCAATTGGCAGATGGCCCCACGCAAACCCCTCTACCGTGTGAGGCGTGAGCAGCAGCGGCCTCATCTACGCAGTCATTGTCGGGGCCTGGGCCGCCTACTTGGTGCCGATGTGGCTCCGTAGGCAGGACGAGCTGAACGAGGCCCGTCCGACGGAACGCTTCAGCACCGCCATCCGGCTGCTGTCCGGACGGGCGGGGATGGAGCGTCGGTACGCCAGGGACCTGCGGGCGCGCTCCGCCTCGGAGGGGGAGCAGGACGCCGGTGAACCGGACGCCGCCACCGACTCGGTGGACGTCCGGGCCTTCGCCATGCCCCCGACCCGCCGTCAGGTCCGGGCCGAGGTGGGGCCGGAGACGGCCGGACGCCAGGAACCGGCGCGCGACCAGGCCGCCGCGCCGGCGGCCAAGTCCGGGTCCGCGCCGCCCCGTCAGGCGGGCACCGCATCCGTACCGGCCCCGGCTTCCGCCTCCACGTCCGCGCCCAAGTCGGGCTCCACGCCCGCCCGCAGGCAGATTCCGGCCCCCCGGCGCGCACCCTCCGCACAGGCGGCCGCGGAACGCGCCCGGCGCTCGAAGGCGCTCGCCCGCCGTCGGCGCACCACCGTCATGCTCTTCGTCGCCTTCACGCTGGGCGCGATCGTCGCGGCCGTCGGGGGGCTCGCGTTCCTGTGGGCGCCGGGCGTGCCCGCCGTCATGCTCAGTGCCTACATCGCCTACCTGCGCGCACAGGAGCGCCGGCGCTTCGCCTACCAGATGGACCGGCGTCAGGCCGAGGCCGCCGCACAGCGGTTGCGGGAGCGTCAGCCGCGCCGGCGCGCGCCCCTCGACCCGGCGGGCGTCGGCGCGGACGAACCGGAGGAGGGACCAGAGCCCGGGACCGATCCCGGCCTGTCCGCACTCGCCGCCGACCGGCGCGCCCTCGTCGAGCAGACCGACCACGCCGAGTGGGTCGACCAGCAGCGCGAGCGGCAGCGGCGGCCCGGACACGGGGACAGCTGGGACCCGGTGCCGGTGCCCCTGCCGACGTACGTGACCGCACCGGTCGCGCCGCGCGCCACCTCCGACGTGGACCTGGGGGCGCCGGACGCGTGGAGCTCGGCGCGGTCCAGCGCCGTCGTGCCGGAGCAGGAGACCAGGCCGGCGGCGCCCGAGGCCGAGGCGGAGGAGGCGGAGCCCGCCGCCGACGACAGGGCTGCGCCGGACGACGGCCGGACCGACGCCCTCCCCCACGCTCGACGGCGCTCGCGTGGGGGGACCTCCATCGCGGCCTCCGCCCGCAGGGCACGCGAACGCGGCCGCACGCCCCTCTTCGACCAGTACGAGGAAGGCGACCGCCCTCGCGCGGCCAACGAATGACCTGACGGCGAGGGCGCGGGGCGCCTCGGCACCCCGCGCCTGACCAGTCAGGGAACGGATTTCCAAGCACCCCGACGGGGATGCTAGAGTTTCACTCGTTGCAAGGGCCTGTGGCGCAGTCCGGTAGCGCACCTCGTTCGCATCGAGGGGGCCAGGGGTTCAAATCCCCTCAGGTCCACTGCACGGTGAGACCCCGCATGATCGTGAAGATCGTGCGGGGTCTTCGTCGTTGTCAGGGGAACCGCCGTGTGTCCGTATCGCATCGGTCACACCCGGACTCAGGTGCCCCGTCGGCTTTCCCGTGGAGCGCGATCGGCTGACGCTCCGTCCGCCACCGCCGTGTCCGACTCGACCGGCCGGCGCGCGGCTTGGGCCGGACGGAGCGCGGCGAAGGCCGCGGCGAGATGGTCGAGCAGCGGCACTGCGAAGGGGTGGGGGTCGCGGCGCGGTGTGATCGCGTAGATCCCACGGGTCGGGGGATCGACGAGGGGCACGGTGGTGACGTCGGTCCGCAGCGCGCCCGTCAGCACACCGGGTATCAGCGCGATGGCATGACCCGTAGCGACCAGGGCCAGCTTGCCGGGCAGATCGGCCGCCGTGAGATCGATGCAGGCGTCGACCCCGGCGCGGGCGGCATGCAGGCGCAGGAGCGCCGCCGACCCGTCGTTGTCCTCGACCCAGATCTGGTCGGCCAGCGTCCCCATGCGCACGGGCCCGCGTCCGGCCCGCGGGTGGCCGACGGGCAGTACGACGACCATGTCGTCCAGCCCGAGAAACCGGTGCTCGACCCGCTGGTCGTGGGGCAGCCCGGGCGGAGCGTCGGTGACCACGGCGATGTCGAGATCGCCCGCGACCACGCGGTCGTGCAGCTGCGCGCTGAGGCCGGGCAGCAGGCTCCAGCGGACGGATCCGGATCGCTGGAGCAGGACCCGGACGGCCTCGGGGACCATCCCCGCGGCCAGAGAGGGCGTCGCGCCGACCGCCAGAGGCCGCTCGAACGCCCCGTCACGGGCATCCCGTACGGCGCGCACCGCGCGGTCGGCCTCGCCGAGCGTGGCCAGGGCATGGCGCCGGAACACCTCGCCGGCCGGTGTCGCACGCACGCCACGCGCATGGCGCTCCAGCAGCTCCGCGCCGAGCTGCCGCTCCAGTCCGGCGATCTGCCGGGAGACGGCCGACTGCGTGTGGTTCAGCTCGGCGGCCGCCGCCGACAGCGACCCGAGCCGGCACACGGTCACGAAGGTCCGCCACACCGTCAGCTCCATGACCCCAGTATCCAGCTGGTATGCGGCCCACGCGGAGCCGATCTGCGAGATCTGCGCTTGTCGCAGCCCTCACGGTGCTCCACCGTGGCGCGTATGACCACACCACCTCACACGATCACCCCGGCCCCAGCCGCCGATGCCGTGCTCGAACCGCTGCACGCCTACATCCGCGGACACGCCACCGGCGACCCCGCCCACTTCCGCTCCGCGTTCCTGCCCACCGCGCACATCGAGGGGATCCGGGACGGCGCATTCGTCTCGTGGTCCCTCGACCGGTACTGCGCGCTCTTCCCGGGCCGACCCGCCCCGGACGAACCGGCGCGCTCCCGTCGCATCGACACCGTCGCCGTCCACGGCACCGTCGCCACCGCGGCCATGACGCTCTTCCACGGCGCGGACACGTTCACCGACATCTTCCTGCTGGTCCGCGGCGGCGACGGCTGGCGCATCGCCAACAAGGCCTACCACCGGCACTCTTGAGCGCGCGACGAGCCCTACAGATCCGCCCGCGAGCCCGTCCCCAGGGCCTTCGCGAAGCAGCGGCTGGACTCGTAGTGGCGGTAGTAGCCGAACTTGCCGCACGGTTCGTAGCCGCTGGAGGTGTACAGGGCGATGGCCTCCGGCTGCTTGGTGCCGGTCTCCAGGACCATGCGGAGGCGGCCGGCCGTGCGGGCGTCGGCCTCCAGGGCCGCGAGCATCCGGCGGGCGAGGCCCCGGCCGCGCATCGCCTCGATGACGAACATGCGCTTGAGCTCGGCGTCGCCGTCCTCGTTGCCCTCGCCGTTCGCGTCCTGGCTGCGCCAGCCGCCGGTGGCCACCGGGCGGCCGGACTCGTCGTACGCGATCAGGTAGACGCCGTTCGGCGGCTCGAAGTCGGCCGTGTCGAGGACGGTGGCGTCGCCGCCGTCGCCGTAGCGCAGCTGGTACTCGGCCTGGACCTCGTCGTTCAGCTTGACGGCGTCGGGGTGGTCGAAGGCAACCGGGCGTATATTCATGTTAGGCATCGTATATTCGTGCAGGCGGCGAACGCGGTGGACATCGGGACTCCGTCCAGTGTGCCGGTATCGTTCCCGCGTGCTGACTGTGACCTCGGTGAATGTGAACGGACTGCGGGCCGCCGCGAAGAAGGGCCTCATAGAGTGGCTCGCGGAGACCTCCGCGGACGTGCTCTGCCTCCAGGAGGTGCGCGCCGAGCCGCAACAGCTCCCGGAAGAGGTGCGCGCGCCCGGCGGCTGGCACGTGGTGCACGCCCCAGCGGTCGCCAAGGGGCGCGCGGGCGTCTCCCTCTACACCCGGCGTGAGCCGGACCGCGTGCGCGTCGGCTTCGGGTCGGACGAGTTCGACGCGAGCGGCCGCTACGTCGAGGCCGACCTGCCCGGGGTCACCGTGGCCTCCCTCTATCTCCCCTCCGGGGAGGTGGGCACCGAGCGGCAGGACGAGAAGTACCGCTTCATGGGCGAGTTCCTCGTCTATCTGAAGGAGCTGCGCGAGCGGGCCGCCGCCGACGGGCGCGAGGTCGTCGTCTGCGGCGACTGGAACATCGCCCACCGCCAGGCCGACCTGAAGAACTGGCGCGGCAACACCAAGAACTCCGGCTTCCTCCCGGAGGAACGCGAGTGGCTCGCCAGCGTCCTGGACCCGGCCGACGGCGGGTACGTCGACGTCGTACGCGCGCTGCACCCGGAGATCGAGGGGCCGTACACCTGGTGGTCGTACCGGGGGCGGGCTTTCGACAACGATTCCGGATGGCGCATCGACTACCAGATGACCACGCCCGGGCTGGCCGGCAAGGCGGTCAAGGGGTTCGTGGAGCGGGCGGCCACGCACGGCGAACGGTGGTCCGACCACGCGCCGGTCACCGTCGTGTACGACCTCTGACCGGCCCTTTTCAGGGGTTCATGCGCAGCCTGCGGTCCAGCGCCAGTGACACCTCCGCCTCCACCACGCTGCGGGCCAGCGGGCGCAGGCGTTCCATGTCCTCCTCGGGGCCGTGGCGCAGGACGAGGTCGGCGAAGAGTTCGGCGAGGGCGTCGGCGTGTTCGCGGACGCTGCGGCCGGCCGCCAGGACCTCGGCGAGCGGGAAGCCCTCGCGGACCAGGGCCTCGGAGGCGTCCAGCAGGCGGCGGCTGATGTGGACGATGTCGTCGCCGTCGGTGCCGAGGTAGCCGAGGTCCATGGCGGCGGCGAGGTTCTCCGGGGTGACCTCGCCCTCGAAGCGGGCGGCGAGTTCCTCGGGGGTCAGGCGGACCGGCTCCTCCTCGGTGGGGGTGTCGACGCCGAGCAGTTCGGCGACGTCCTTGCCGTGGTCGAGGGCCTCCGCCAGCTCGGCGATGCCGTTCAGGGTGTGGCCGCGTTCCAGGAGCGCCGAGATCGTGCGCAGCCGGGCCAGGTGATGGTCGTCGTACCAGGCGATACGGCCCTCGCGGCGGGGCGGCCGGATCAGCTTGCGCTCGCGGTAGAAGCGCAGGGTGCGCACGGTGATGCCGGCCAGTGCGGCCAGTTCCTCCATGCGGTACTCGCGCCCGCCGCCCGGGGCGGAGGCCGTGGAGGGTGTTCGTCCGCCGTCGTCCGTCACGTGCGCAGCCTATGTTGTACCGCCGGTACCCGCGGCGGAGCCGCTGATGTGAACGTCCTCCGTCCGGGGCCTACCCATCAGTACGGAGCTGCTCTACAGTCCAACCGTGCCAGTGTTCACTGGCGTAATCGCGGGCGAGGTGTGGAGGCTCCGGGATGGCCCAGCACGAGCATGTACGGGTGGCGGTGATCGGGTCCGGGTTCGGCGGGCTGGGCGCGGCCGTGCGGTTGCGCAGGGAGGGGATCACCGACTTCGTCGTCCTGGAACGGGCCGGCAGCGTCGGCGGTACCTGGCGGGACAACAGCTATCCGGGGTGCGCCTGCGACGTGCCCTCCCACCTGTACTCCTTCTCCTTCGCACCCAACCCCGACTGGCCGCGCACCTTCTCCGGGCAGGAGCACATCCGCGCCTATCTGGAGCACGTCACCGACGTGTTCGGGCTCCGGCCCCACCTCCGCTTCGACGCCGAGGTCAAGCGGATGGCCTGGGACGCGGAGGCGCTGCGCTGGGAGATCGAGACCGCCGCCGGCGCCTTCTCCGCCGACGTCGTCGTCTCCGCCACCGGGCCGCTGTCCGACCCGAAGATCCCCGAGATCCCGGGGCTGGAGTCGTTCCCCGGCAAGGTCTTCCACTCGGCCCGCTGGGACCACGACTACGACCTGCGCGGCAAGCGGGTCGCCATGGTCGGCACCGGCGCCTCCGCGATCCAGATCGTGCCCGCCGTCCAGCCCGAGGTCGCCCACCTCACCCTCTTCCAGCGCACCCCGCCGTGGGTGATGCCCCGCGTCGACCGGGCCATCAGCGCCGCCGAGCGCCGGCTGCACCGCGCGCTGCCCTTCACCACCCAGGCCAGGCGCGGCCTCCTGTGGGGCATCCGGGAACTCCAGGTCCAGGCGTTCACCAAGCACCCCGACGAACTCGGCCTGGTGGAGAGCCTCGCCAAGCGCAACATGGCCCGCGCGATCAAGGACCCGGCGCTGCGCGCCAAGCTCACCCCGGACTACCGCATCGGCTGCAAGCGGATCCTGCTCTCCAGCACCTACTATCCGGCGCTGGCCCGGCGGAACGTGGACGTGGTGGCGAGCGGGCTCAGCGAGATCCGCGGGTCGACGGTCGTCGCCGCCGACGGCAGCAGCGCCGAGGTCGACGCGATCATCTTCGGCACCGGCTTCCACGTCACCGACATGCCCATCGCCGAACGGGTCGTCGGCGCCGACGGACGGACCCTCGCGGAGACCTGGAAGGGCGGCATGGAGGCGCTGCGCGGTGCCTCGGCCGCCGGGTTCCCCAACTGGATGACGATCATCGGGCCCAACACCGGCCTCGGGAACTCCTCCATGATCCTCATGATCGAGTCCCAGCTGAACTACATGGCCGACTACCTGCGCCAGCTCCGCGTCCTCGGCGGACGTGCGGCCCTGGACGCGCGCCCCGGTGCCGTGGCCGCGTGGAACCACAAGGTCCAGGAGCGCATGAAGCGCACCGTCTGGAACACCGGCGGCTGCACCAGCTGGTACCTGGACCCGAGCGGCCGCAACACCACCATCTGGCCCGGTACGACCACGGAGTTCCGGCGTGCGACCCAGCGGGTGGACCTCGCGGAGTACGACGTGATCCGCCCGCCCCTGCCGAGCGGCACGGGCGGCATCGGCGGCGAACGGGCCGCGGACGCGGAGGTGGGCGCGTGAGCCGGCTCACCCAGGTGACCTCCGGGCCGTACGCGCCGCCCGCCCCTGCCCGCGAACTCACCGTCGTCTCCGCCGACGGCGCCCGCCTGCACGTCGAGGTGCACGGTCCCGAGGACGCGCCCCCCGTCGTCCTCGCCCACGGCTGGACCTGCTCGACCGCCTTCTGGGCGGCGCAGACGCGCGAACTGGCCGTCGACCACCGGGTCATCGCGTACGACCAGAGGGGGCACGGGCGCAGTCCCGCGAGCCCCGCGTGCACCACCGAGGCGCTGGCGGACGACCTCGAAGCGGTGCTCGCGCAGACCCTCGCCCGCGGGGAACGTGCCGTGATCGTCGGCCATTCCATGGGCGGCATGACCGTCATGGCGGCCGCCGCGCGCCCCCGTTTCCGCGAGCACGCCGCCGCCGTCCTGCTGTGCAGCACCGGCAGTTCGCGGCTGGTCGCGGAGGCGCTCGTCCTGCCGTTGCGCGCCGGCGGCCTGCGCACCTGGCTGACGGCGCGGGTCCTGGCCTCGCGCGCCCCGCTCGGACCCGTCACGCCCCTCGCGCGGCGCATCCTCAAGTACGCGACCATGGGCCCGGGTTCCGCCCCGCACATGGTCGAGGCATGCGCACGGATCGTGCATGCCTGCCCGCGCGCCGTGCGCCACACCTGGGCGCGTGTCCTCGCGCGGCTCGACCTCGACCACGGTGTACGGGAGTTGAGTGCGCCCACCGCGGTCGTCACCGGCACGGCCGACCGGCTCACGCCCCCGGTGCACGCCCGCGCGCTGATCGCTGCGCTGCCGCACCCCCTCGGCCTCACGGAACTGCCGGGCATGGGCCACATGACTCCGGTCGAGGCACCGGAGCTGGTCAACGGAAAGATCCGGGAGCTGGTCACCGCGTACGTGACCGGCGCCCCTGAGGAAGCCGGCGCCGACGGGCCCGAGCGGATCAAGGAGAGCTCATGAGCAGGGTCGGTCTCGAAGGACAGGTCGCCGTCGTCACCGGAGCGGCGCGCGGTGTAGGGGAGTTGCTCGCCCGCAAGCTCTCCGCGCGCGGGGCGACGGTCGCGCTGGTCGGGCTGGAGGAGGAGGCCCTCAAGGAGGTCTCCGGCAGGCTGCACGGCGACAGCGCGTACTGGTACGCCGACGTCACCGACCACGAGGCGATGAGCCGGGTCGCGCGGGAGGTCAAGGAGCGGTTCGGGAAGGTCGACATCGTGGTGGCCAACGCCGGGGTGGCGAACGGCGGTCCGTTCGCCGACTCGGATCCGGTGGCCTGGCGGCGGGTGATCGAGGTCAACCTGATCGGCTCGGCGGTGACGGCGCGCGCGTTCCTGCCGGTGCTCACGGAGAGCCGCGGCTATCTGCTGCAGATCGCGTCGCTGGCCGCGATCACGCCGGCGCCGATGATGACGGCGTACTGCGCGTCCAAGGCGGGCGTGGAGGCGTACGCGCACAGCCTGCGCGCCGAGGTCGGCCACCAGGGTGTGCGGGTCGGGGTCGGGTACCTGTCCTGGACGGACACCGACATGGTGCGCGGCGCCGACCAGGACGAGGTCATGCGGGAGTTGCGGCAGCGGCTGCCGTGGCCGGCGAACAAGACCTACCCGCTGGGTCCGGCCGTGGACCGGATCGTGGCCGGCATCGAGCGGCGCTCGGCGCACGTGTACGGGCAGCGGTGGCTGCGGGGGATGCAGGGCGTGCGCGGGTACCTGCCGGCGTTGATCGGCACGGTCGGGCAGCGGGAGATGAAGCGGTTCGCGCCCCGGTTGCAGGGCATGCGTACGGGGCTCGTCGGTGCAGGTGGGGCGGCCGACGAGGAGGTGCGTGCTACGCACCGTAACTGATCGAAGTGCGCGCGTAGTCGGCCCGTGTGAATCTGGTCGAGGCCCCACTGAGGGCCGATCCCCTCACCCTCCACGGGAGTGAACCCACATGGGTATGAAGGACAAGGCCGGCAAGACGCAGGGACAGGCCAAGCAGAAGATGCAGGAAGGCCAGCAGCAGGCGCAGCAGCGCGGCCAGCAGGGCGCCCAGCACACCCAGCAGCGGGGCCAGCAGGCGCAGGAGCGAGGCCGGCAGGCGACTGAGCGCGGTCGTCAGAACCTGGACGACACCGAGCAGGAGATGCAGGACCGGTTCGACCAGGACTACGACGCCTAGTCGTTGCACTCGGCTTGGCCGATGAGCGTGGGGCGCCCTTCTTTTTGGAGGGTGCCCTGCGTTTGGTTTTGGGGGTGGTGGCGGTTGGGGGGTGGGTGCGGGGCGGTGGGGGCTTGTCGCGCAGTTCCCCGCGCCCCTTGGTAAGGATGCTCCCCGGCGTCTCAAGTGGCCGTCGGCCTGGGGGGAAGCTTCGGGCGGGAGCGGTTGGGGATTTCGCTGTGGTCGGGGGGGACCGCTGCGGGGTGGTCGGTGAGGAGGTCCAGGGCCAGTTGGATGGCGTCGTCCATCTCGACGTGGCGGCCCTCGGCCCAGTCCAGGGGGGTGCGCAGGACCTCCAGGTCGGGAGCGACGCCGTGGTTCTCGACGGACCAGCCGTAGTCCTCGAACCAGGCCGCGTTCATCGGCACCGTGATCACCGTGCCGTCGCCCAGGCGGTGGCGGCCGGTCATGCCGACCACTCCGCCCCAGGTGCGCTGCCCGACGACCGGGCCGAGCTTCAGCAGTTTGATCGCGGCCGTGATCATGTCGCCGTCGGAGGAGGTGGCCTCGTCGGCGAGCGCGACGATCGGGCCGCGCGGGGCGTTGGAGGCGTACGACACCGGCTGGGCGTTCCTCGTCAGGTCCCAGCCGAGGATGGTCCGGCTGAGTTGCTCCACGACGAGTTCGCTGATGTGGCCGCCCGCGTTGCCGCGCACGTCGACGATGAGCGCCGGCCGGGAGACCTCCATCCGCAGGTCGCGGTTGAACTGGGCCCAGCCCGAGCCGCCCATGTCCGGGATGTGCAGGTAGCCGCACTTGCCGCCGCTCATCTCCCGCACCACCTCACGGCGTTTGGCCACCCAGTCCTGGTAGCGCAGCGGCCGTTCGTCGATCAGCGGGAGGACGGCGACCCGGCGCGGCGGCCCCGACTCGCCCTCGCCCGGGACGAACGTCAGCTCCACCGTCGTGGCCCCCGCGCCCGCGAGCAGCGGGAACGGCCCGGTCACCGGGTCCACCGGTCTGCCGTCGATGTGGGTGAGGACCGCGCCCTCCCGGATGCCGGTGCCGGCGAGCGGGGAACGCGCCTTGGAGTCGGAGGAGTCGCCGGGCAGGATCCGCTTGACCGTCCAGCCGCCGTCCCGGCGTACGAGGTTGGCGCCGAGCAGGCCCTGGAAGCGCTGGTAGTGCGGCGGGCCCTCGTTGCGGCGGGCCGGGGTGACATAGGCGTGCGAGGTGCCCAGCTCGCCGAGGACCTCGCGGAGGAGGTCCGCGAAGTCGTCGGGGGAGGCGACCCGTTCGAGCAGCGGGCGGTACTGGTCGAGCACCCCGTCCCAGTCGATGCCGCACATCCCGGGGTCCCAGAAGTAGTCCCGGATGAGGCGGCCGGCCTCGGCGTACGACTGGCGCCACTCTGCGGGCGGGTCGACCTCGTGGAGGATACGGCGCAGGTCGAGCCAGACGGTGGTGTCGCCGTCGCCGGACTCGGTCGACGGCACGGCCCGCAGCTCGCCCTCGTCGACCACGACCAGCCGGCTGCCGTCGCCGCTGACCGTGAACCAGTCCAGGTGGTCCACGAGTTCGGACTTTTTCGCCTTGCTGATGTTGAAGTACTCCAGGGTCGGCCGCCCGCTGGTGTCGGCCGGGTTGACGAAGGTCTCGCCCAGCGCGCCCGAGATCGGCCAGCGCAGCCAGACCAGTCCGCCGCCCGCGACCGGGTACATCGCCGAGTACTTGGAGGCGGTGACCGGGAACGGGGTCACGCGGCTCTCCAGCCCTTCCACCTCGACCGTCACCGCGCCGCCCTCACCGGGCTCCTCGTCCTCGACGGGGTCCAGGCCCCCGGCGGCCGGCCGTCCGTCCGGGTTGAGCGCGAACGGGGAGGGGGTCGCCGAGGAGAGCGGGACCAGGTAGGGGCGGCAGCCGAGCGGGAAGGACAGGTCGCCGGTGTGCACGTCGTACACCGGGTCGAAGCCGCGCCAGGACAGGAACGCGAGGTAGCGGCCGTCTCGGGTGAAGACCGGGTTCTCGTCCTCGAAGCGGCCGTTGGTGACGTCGATGACGAGCCGGTCGCTGATGCGGGCCATCTTGATCTGCCGCAGCGAACGGCCGATGCCCGGATGTGACCAGGTCAGCCATGACCCGTCCGGTGAGAAGGCCAGGTCACGGACCGGTCCGTTGACCGACTGGATCAACTCGGTGACCGCGTCACCGGAACCCGCACCGTCAGCAGAGTCAACGTCGGCAGGCTCTTCGCCGTCAACCTGGTCAATGTCGTCAAGAGAATCAACGGAGTCGGCAGGATCAACGGAATCGGCAGGATCAACGGAATCGGCAGGATCGACGGGGACGGCAGAATCAACCGGGACGGCAGAATCAACGGAGTCGGCGGAGGTTTCGACGACCTCGACCTCCTCGGCCACGTCGATGAGCAGCAGCCGGCCGTCGTGTGCGGCCACCGCCAGTCGTTCGCCCAGCGGGTCCGAGACCAGTTCGAGCACCCGGCCCAGCTTCCCGCAGGCCAGCCGGCGCGGTGGGCGGGCGCCGGTCGCCCGGGGCAGGTGGGCGATCTCGACGGCGTCCTCGCCGCCGGCGTCGGTGACGTAGGCGATCTGTCCGGTCGAGCCGAGCATCTCCGGGAGCCGTACCCGTACCCCGGGGGTGTCGGCGATGGTGCGGGCCGGGCCGTCGCGGTGGGTGAGCCAGTGCAGGCTGCCGCGTACGACGACGGCGCTGGCCCGGCCCGTCTCGTCGACGGAGACGCCGTCGACGTGCTGGGCGGCCGGCACCTGGTAGGGGCGGCGCCCGGCCCGGGGCCCGGACAGCCGTACGTCGAGCCTGCGCGGTGCCGCGGCCGGGCCGAGGTCGTCGACGAGCCAGAGGTCGCCCGCGCACTGGTAGACCACGCGCGTGCCGTCGCTGGAGGCGTGCCGGGCGTAGAAGGCGTCGTGGTCGGTGTGCCGGCGCAGGTCGGAGCCGTCGTAGGCGCAGGAGTAGAGGTTGCCGACGCCCTCGTGGTCGGAGAGGAAGGCGATCCGGCCGCCGACGAACATGGGTGAGTGCAGATGGCCGCCGATGCCGTCCAGCAGCCGCTGCCCGTGCAGCCACAGCCGGCCCATGGCGCCGCCCCGGTAGCGCTTCCAGCCGGCCGGCTCGTGCGGCGGGGTACCGGTGAGCAGCAGGGTCCTGCGTTCGTCGGCGATGTCGGCGACCTGGATGTCGGCGACCGGCCCCCAGGGCAGCTTGCGGCCCGGGTCGCCGTCGGTGGAGACCTTGTAGGCCCAGGTGAAATAGGAGAAGGGCTGCCCGTGCGAGGCGACCGCCAGGATGTCCCCCTCCGGAGTCCAGCCGCACACCTGGGTGTCGGCGCTGCCCCAGTACGTCAGCTGCCGGCCGGGGCCGCCGTCGACGTCGACCAGGTGGATCTCGGGGACCAGGCTGCGCCAGCTCGTGTACGCGATCCGGCGGCCGTCCGGCGAGAAGCGCGGGTGGCCGGACTTGGTGCGGTCGACGGTGAGCCGCCAGGCGCGGCCCGGGGCGTCGAGCGAGGTCAGCCAGAGGTCGTCCTCGGCCACGAAGCACAACAGGTCGCCGCTGAGATGCGGCAGGCGCAGATAGCTCACCTCCCCATGCTTTTCCGGGCGCGGAGGGCCAGCAACTCGTGGGAACTCACGGATTTCTCAGTCACGTGAGACAGCACACGTACGAAACGGTTTCGTTTCTGTAGATCGCGGGGTATCTTCGAGATGCAAGCACGAAGGTGACGAGGGAGCAGTGGAGGGTGAGTGGCATGACTGAGGTCGCAACGGCGCGTCGCAGTCGGATCACGCCCGAGCGCGAGGCCGAGCTGTACGAGGCCGTGCTCGACCTGCTCCGCGAGGTCGGTTACGACGCCCTCACCATGGACGCCGTCGCCGCCCGCACCAAGTCCAGCAAGGCCACCCTCTACCGCCAGTGGGGCGGGAAGGCCGAGCTGGTGGCCAGGGCGGTCCGGTACCAGAAGCCGGGGGGCGCACTCGGCGAGATCGACACCGGGTCGCTCCGGGGCGATCTGCACACCCTCACGATGCGTTCGGACGACTGCGAGATGGAGCAGAACTCCGCGCTGATGCGCGGGCTCGCCATGGCGGTCCACGGCAACCCGGACCTCCTGCAGGCGTTCAAGGAGCATCTGATCGAGCCCGAGATGGCCCAGTTCCGCCAGGTGCTGCAACGGGCGATCGACCGGGGCGAGGTCCGTGCGGACAACCCTGCGATCGACTTCGTGATGCACATGATGATCGGTGGATTCGCCGCCCGTTCGCTGATCGACGAGCAGCCGCCCACCCAGGCCTTCCTGCTGTCGTACATCGACGCCGTGGTGCTTCCCGCCCTCGGCGCACCCACCTGCTGACCCTTCCCCGCAGCCAGCCCACCTGACGTCTCCGCTCACGTCGTCGGGCCGATCAGCCCTGCCACCCACCGGGCCGATCACCCCTGCCCCGAAAACCCCACGACCTGACCGGGAGTACGCCCTCGTGGCCACGTTCCTCTACAAACTGGGCCGTCTCGCCTTTCGGCGACGGCACTACGTCGCGCTCCTGTGGGTGGCGCTGCTGACCCTCGCAGGCGTCGCCGCCGCCTCCGCCCCCGCGGCCGGCTCCAGCTCCTTCTCGATCCCCGGCACCGAGGCCCAGAAGGCCTTCGACCTGCTGGACCAGCGCTTCCCCGGCTCCAGCTCCGACGGCGCCACCGCGCGGGTGGTCTTCAAAGCACCGGCCGGCGAGAAGATGACGGACAAGCTCAACAAGGCCACCGTCAAGAAGACCGTGAAGGAGCTGGCCGACGGCTCGGAGGTCACCTCCGTCACCGACCCGTACAAGCAGCACGCCGTCAGCAAGGACGGCACCGTCGCCTACGCCTCGGTGCGCTACGACGTCTCCGGCACGGAGCTCAAGGACTCCTCCCGCGACGCGCTGGAGGCGGCCGGGCACGACGCCCAGAAGGCCGGGCTGACCGTCGAGGTCGGCGGGGACGCGCTCCAGTCCGGGGCCGACGCGGGAGGCGCCGGAGAGGCCATCGGTCTCGCCATCGCCGCCGTCGTCCTCGTCATCACCCTGGGCTCACTGGTCGCGGCCGGACTGCCGCTGCTGACGGCGATCATCGGCGTCGGCATCGGCGTCTCCACCATCACCGCCCTCGCCAAGGCGCTCGACCTCGGTGACACCACGTCCACACTGGCGCTGATGATCGGTCTCGCGGTCGGCATCGACTACGCGCTGTTCATCGTCTCCCGCTACCGCAGCGAGCTGGCCGAGGGCCGCGACCGCGAGGAGGCGGTCGGCCGCGCCGCCGGTACGGCGGGCTCGGCGGTGGTCTTCGCGGGCCTCACGGTCGTGATCGCGCTCGCGGGTCTCTCGGTCGTCGGCGTGCCGATGCTGACGAAGATGGGCCTCGCGGCGGCTGGCACGGTCGTGGTCTCCGTCCTCATCGCGCTGACCATGATCCCGGCGATGCTCGGCTACGCGGGCCGGCGGGTCAGGGCCGCGGGCGAGAAGCGCCGGACACGCGCCCGTGCCGTCCAGCAGGACAAGCCCGGCCTGGGCGCCCGCTGGGCGAGCTTCGTGGTCCGCCGCCCGGCAGCCGTGCTGCTGCTCGGCGTGGCCGCACTGGGCGCGATCGCCCTCCCCGCCACCCAGCTCGAACTGGGCCTGCCCGACGACGGCTCGCAGCCCACGTCCACGACCCAGCGCCGGGCCTACGACCTGCTGTCCGAGGGCTTCGGTCCCGGCTTCAACGGGCCCCTGATGATCGTGGTCGACGCCAAGGACAGTGACACCCCCAAGGCCGCGGCCACCAAGGTGGCCGACGACATCAAGGGCCTCAAGGACGTCGTGACGGTGACCCCGGCGGCGTTCAACGAGGCCGGCGACACCGCGACGATCACGGTGATCCCGGACTCCAAGCCCTCCTCGGTGCAGACCGAGGACCTGGTGCACGCCATCCGCGACCAGGGCGCCGACGTCAAGGCCGACACCGGCGCGCGGGTCCTGGTCACCGGCACCACCGCCATGAACATCGACTTCTCGCAGAAGCTCAACGACGCGCTGGTCCCGTACCTGGCGCTGGTGGTCGGCCTCGCCTTCCTCCTGCTGATCGCGGTCTTCCGCTCCATCCTGGTCCCGCTCAAGGCGGCCCTCGGCTTCCTGCTCAGCGTGCTCGCCGCGCTCGGCGCCGTCGTCGCGGTCTTCCAGTGGGGCTGGCTCGGCGGCCTGCTCGGCGTCGAGCAGACCGGCCCGATCATGTCGATGATGCCGATCTTCATGGTGGGCGTGGTCTTCGGTCTCGCCATGGACTACGAGGTGTTCCTCGTGACCCGGATGCGGGAGGCGTACGTCCACGGCGAGACGCCCGGCCAGGCCGTGGTGACCGGCTTCCGGCACAGCGCGCGGGTCGTGGCCGCCGCCGCGATCATCATGATCTCCGTCTTCAGCGGCTTCATCACCGCCGGCGAGTCCATGATCAAGATGATCGGCTTCGGCCTCGCCATCGCCGTCTTCTTCGACGCGTTCGTGGTCCGCATGGCGATCGTCCCGGCGGTGCTCGCCCTGCTCGGCAAGCGCGCCTGGTGGCTGCCGAAGTGGCTGGACCGGGTGCTGCCCAACGTCGACGTCGAGGGCGAGGGCCTGCGCGCCCTGTCCGACAAGGATGCCGGGACCGGCCAGGACGACGAGGACCGGGAGCTCGTACGCGTCTGACGTACGGCTCGTGACAGACCGCCGGTGAGGGTCCGTGGGGACGGGGCGCCCTCACCGGCTTCCTCGTGTACCCCGCACTTAACCACTCGCCGCGCCTTCCCCCGCCCCGTTAGCGTGCCCCCATGACGACAGCCGCCACTGACGCCGATGCCGGGGGCCTCGGAGCCCATCCTCGTTTCGCCGCCGCCCTGGAGGAGTTGGGGCTGGGGGAGCTGGCCTCCCGGGTCCGGCGGTTCCCGGACGCCACCCGTACCGCCGCCGAGGCCGCCGCCGCGGTCGGGTGCGAGCTGAGCGAGATCTGCAAGTCGCTGATCTTCGCGGCCGACGGAGTGCCGGTGCTGGTGCTGATGGACGGCGCCTCCCGTGTCGACGTGGAACTGGTCCGCAAGGAACTCGGCGCCGCGAAGGTGACCCGGGCCAAGGCGGACGTCGTACGCGAGACGACCGGGTACGCCATCGGCGGCGTACCGCCCTTCGGGCACCGCACGCGCACGCGCGTGCTCGCCGACCGGGCGCTGCTGCGCCACGACGTGGTGTGGGCCGCCGCCGGCAACCCCCACGCCGTCTTCCCGATCGCGCCCGCCGCCCTGGTGGAGCACGCCGGCGCCACGGTCGTGGACGTGCGCGAGCCCTCCGCGTGACCCCACTGGTCACCGCGGCCGTCCTGTTCGCCGCGGTCACGCACGCCAGTTGGAACGCCATCGCCCACCAGATCAGCGACAAACTCGTCGGCTCCTCGCTGATCGCCGCCGGGAGCGTGCTGATCGGGTCGCTGCTGATGCCGTTCGCCGCCCTGCCGGCGGCCGGCGCATGGCCGTACCTGATCGCCTCCGCGGTCGTCCATGTCGCCTACTTCGCGCTGCTGATGCTCTCCTTCCGGCTCGGGGACTTCGGACAGGCGTACCCGATCGCGCGCGGCACCGCGCCGCTCCTCGTCACCCTGTTCGCCGCCGTGTTCGCGCACGAGGTGCCCGACGCCCCCGCGGCCGCGGGCATCGCCGTCTCCTGCGCCGGGCTCACCGGGGTCGCCCTGTGGGGACTGCGCGGCCGCCGCCCCGACTGGACGGCGATCGGCGCCGCCCTCGCCACCGGCCTGACGATCGCCGCGTACACCGTCCTGGATGGCCTCGGGGTGCGCGCCTCGGGATCCTCCGTGGGCTACATCGCCTGGTTGATCGCCCTCCAGGGTCTCGCGATCCCGGCCTACGCCCTGTACCGCAGACGCGGCGAACTGCTCACCGCGGCCCGTCCGTTCGCGGCCCTGGGGCTCTTCGGCGCCCTGCTGTCCGTCTTCGCCTACGGGCTGGTCCTGTGGGCCCAGACCCGCGCCGAACTCGCTCCGGTCGCCGCGCTGCGCGAGTCGTCGATCATCGTCGGTGCCGCCATCGGGGCGCTCTTCTTCAAGGAGCGGTTCGGGGCGCCCAGGATCGCGGCGGCCGGGCTGGTGGTCCTCGGGATCGGGCTGATGCTGCACGCGGGGTAGCCGACGGATCGAAACATGGCGAACGTACGTAAAACGCCCGCCTGTTGTTCGCGTCGGTAGGAAGTCAGGGGCGGGTCAAGCGGACTTGCCGTTGCCTTGACGAACCGTTCCACGGCCGTTCAGCCGAGCGTCTGTGCCTGGGGTGTGTGTTCTCCATAAAGTCCCTGCGGATTGCGGAAGAAGGGACGCATGGGACTCATGGACACACTCCACGCAGTCCGGGCCCGCGGGATCACCAAGTGCTTCGGCGACGTCGTCGCGCTGGACGCCGTGGACCTGGACGTGACGCAAGGTCAGATCCACGGACTGGTCGGGCCGAACGGCGCCGGCAAGACGACCCTGCTCGGCCTCCTCCTGGGGCTGGCCGCGGCCGACGGCGGCCGGCTGGAGATCCTGGGGACGCCGGTCGAGCGGGCGCTCACCGCTCCCGACGGCGTCGCCGGCTTCGTGGACGCGCCCGGTCTCTACCCCTCGCTCACCGCCCGGCAGAACCTCGCCGCGCTGGCCACGCTCCGCGGACTCGACACCGGGACCGGGGGGACGGCGGGTATCGACGACGTGCTCGCCGAGGTCGGGCTCACCGATGTCGCCGACGACAAGACCCGCGGCTTCTCCCTCGGCATGCGCCAGCGGCTCGGGCTCGCCGCCGCCCTGCTCACCCGGCCCCGGCTGCTCGTCCTCGACGAGCCGTCCAACGGCCTCGACCCGGCCGGCAAGAGGCACGTGCACGGCGTCCTCTCCCGGCTCGCCGCCGACGGCACCGCGGTGGTGCTCTCCAGCCACCGGATGGACGACCTGGAGGCGCTGTGCTCCGAGGTGACCATCCTCGCCACCGGCCGCGTCGTCTTCTCCGGCCCGCTGGCCAAGCTGGCCGCCGAGAACCGTGAACTCGACTACCGGCTGCGTACCTCCGACGCCGAGGCCGCGCGCCGGCTCGCCGCTGACGTGACCGGTGTCCGGATCGTCGACGACACCGGCCCCGGCCTGCGGAAGGACCCCGACGTGCTCGTCGTACGCGCCCTGGTGCCCGCCCTCGACGAACTCGTCACCGAGGCCGTGCGGTCGGGTGTCGCGGTACGCGAACTCGCCCCCGTCGTCTCGCCCCTCGAAGCCGCGTTCCTCGCCCTCACCGAGCACCAGGAGTCCGGCCGATGACCACGACCAGCGCGACCACCGCGCCCGCCGCGACCGTCGCCGAAGCCGCCGTCGCCCGCCGGGTCCCGGTGTCCCGCGGCTACCGCTTCGAGCTGGTGAAGCTGGTCTCGCAGTGGCGGATCCGGCTGCTGGTGCTCGCCTGCTGGATCGTGCCGGGTCTGTTCGTCGCGGGGGTCGGCCAGCAGAGCACGCTGCCCGCCGACACGCTGTTCGGACGCTGGATGCACGCCACCGGCTGGGCCGGGCCGCTGGTGATGCTCGGCTTCGCGGGCACCTGGGCGCTGCCGCTGCTGACGTCGGTGGTCGCCGGTGACGTGTTCGCCGCCGAGGACCGGCTCGGCACCTGGCGCCATCTGCTGGTGGCGGTCCGCTCGCCCGCGCGGATCTTCGTGGCGAAGTCACTGGCCAGCCTCACCGTCATCCTGCTGCTGGTGGCCGGACTGGCCGCCTCCAGCACGCTCGGCGGTCTTGCGTCGGTCGGCGACCAGCCGCTGGTCGGCCTCGACGGCCACCTGCTGTCGCCCGGCGACGCGGCCGGCCGGGTCCTGCTCGCCTGGCTCGCGGCCCTCGCCCCGACCCTCTCCCTCGCCGCGATCGGCCTGCTCGGTTCGGTCGCCCTCGGCCGCTCCCCGATGGGCCTGCTGCTGCCCCCGATCGTCGCGCTCGCGATGTCGGTCGCCCAGATGCTGCCGCTGCCCGTCGCCGTGCGCCTCGCCCTGCCCGGCTACGCCTTCATCTCCTGGAACGGGCTGTTCACCAGCCCCGCGCAGCTCGCCCCGCTCCTCATCGCCGTCGCGGTGAGCCTGGCGTGGGCGGTGCTCGCCACGGTCCTCGCCTATGTGCTGTTCGTACGGCGGGACTTCACCAACCCGGCCTACGACGGCTCCGGGCGCCGCGCGCTCACCCTCGGCGTGCTGCCGCTGGCCGCGCTGACCGCCGTCACCGTCGGGGCGGTCGCCGTGGCCACCCCGTCGACGGGCTCCGGGATCCGCCAGGACAAGGTGCAGAAGTCCCTCGCCACGGTCTTCGGCCACCTCTACCGGCTGCAGACCGAGCAGCTGCACCGGCCCGCCGTCACCGAGGCCCAGCTGAAGGCCACGGCGGCATGCACCAAGAGCGACGGCCAGTCCGCCCAGGAGGGCGCGGGCAACGACTGGCGTTGCGTCGTCAGCTGGCACCTCCCCGGCGTCACGGCGGTCACGGGGACGGCGGTCTACCAGCTCGACATCACCTCGGACGGGCGGTTCGTGGCCGACGGCGACGGTCCCAAGGAAGTCAACGGCTACTTCCTGGTACGGACCTCGACCGGCGACGCCCCGAATCCGCTGTGGCAGTTCGACGGCAACGTCGACCTGCTCGACACCCACTGAAGGGAAACAGTTCCGTGCAGGTAACCCGCCAGCGCCGGATCAACGAGAAGAAGCAGTTCCACCTCTTCGGCAGACACATCGGCCGCCGGACCCTGCTGGTGACGTCCGGCATCGCCGTCGCCCTCGGCGTCACGGGCACCGCGGTCGCCTCGACGTACCAGTTCGGCACCCAGCAGGTCGGCCAGACCACCGCCAACGGCCAGGTCGTCTCCGCCGACCAGTACATCAACCCCTACGGCACCCGCAGCGTCATCAACGACGGCAAGATCATGTCGTCCGTCGTCAGCCCGGACGGCACCCACCTCGCCGCCTCGGTCGCCGACGGCGACGCGTCCCTGGTCGTCGTGGACCTGGCGACCGGTCAGGTCAAGCAGAAGGTCGGCACCAACGCCGCCGACGACCTGCGCATCAGCAGCGGCGCGGTCGGCCAGGAGGGCCCGACCTACTCGCCCGACGGCAAGCAGCTGTGGCTGGGCCAGGCGAACGGCTACACCAAGTTCACCGTCAACGCCGACGGCACCCTCGCCAACCCCACGGCCGTCACCATCGCGGCCGACGGCTCCAAGCAGGCGCTGGTGGGCGCGGCCGTGTTCTCCGCCGACGGCTCCACCGTGTACTCCGCGGTCAACGGCCAGAACAAGGTGGTCGCCATAGACGCGGCGACCGGAACGATCAAGCAGACCTGGGCGGTCGGCAACGCCCCGCGCGGTCTCGCCCTGGTCGGCGGCAAGCTCTACGTCAGCAACGAGGGCGGGCGCCCGGCCAAGGCCGGCGACACCACCATCAACTCCTACGGCACCAATGTCGTGGCGAACCCGAAGACCGGTGCCAGCACCACCGGCACGGTCAGCGTCATCGACACCGCGGACCCGTCCGCCGCCGTCGGCACCGTCGACGTCGGCCTGCACCCGACCGCCGTGTACGCGAGCAAGGGCGCGGTGTTCGTCACCAACACCGCCGACAACAGCGTCTCGGTCATCGACAGCGGCAAGGACAAGGTCGTCCAGACGATCTCCACCCAGCCGTGGCCCGAGGCCTCCGTCGGCTACGAGCCGAACGCGGTCACCCTCACCGACGACGGCCGCCTCCTGGTGACCCTCGGCCGCGCCAACGCCGTCGCCGTCTACCGGTACAGCTCCCCGCAGCAGCCGGCCCGCTACGTCGGCCTGCTGCCCACCGACTACTACCCGTCCGGGGTCACCGCCCTCGGCAAGAAGATCGTCGTCGCCAACACCCGCGGCATCGACGCGCTCCGTCCCGACGCCGCCGGGCACAACACGCACGACACCACGTCGAGTCTCACCCAGTTCACGATGCCGAGCGACCAGGTCGTCAGGTCCGAGACGAACAAGGTGTTCAAGCAGAACGGCTGGACGTCCAACTCGGTCAGGACCGCCAAGGCCAACAGCCACAAGAAGGCCGTCCCGGTCCCGAAGCGGATCGGCGACCCGTCGACGATCAAGCACGTCTTCCTGCTCGTCAAGGAGAACCGCACCTACGACCAGGTCTTCGGCGACCTCCCGCAGGGCAACGGAAACTCCTCGCTCACCCAGTTCGGCGAGAACGTCACGCCGAACCAGCACGCGCTGGCCGAGCAGTTCGGCCTGTACGACAACTTCTACGACATCGGCACCAACTCCGCCGAGGGCCACAACTGGCTGATGCAGTCGGACAACCCGGAGTACACCGAGTCGTCGGCCGGCGAGTACACCCGCAGCTACGACACCGAGGACGACGTCCTCGGCCACCAGAAGACCGGGTTCATCTGGACCGGCGCGCAGGCGGCCGGGCAGACCGTCAAGGACTTCGGCGAGTTCCAGTCGTACGAGAGCAAGCCGGCCGGCGCGACCTGGCAGAACCTGTACTGCGACAGCAAGAACATGGCCGCGACCGGCGCGCAGACCGCCTACCCCATCAAGACGGGCTCGGCGATCCCCTCGCTCAACGACGTCTCGGTGCAGGGCTTCCCGCTGTTCGACCTCAACGTCCCGGACATCTACAAAGAGCAGATCTGGAAGCAGGACTTCGAGAAGAACGGTCCGGCGAACCTGAACATGTTCTGGTTCTCCAACGACCACACCGGCGGCCCCGCCAACGCGGCCGCCGAGGTCGCCGACAACGACCTCGCGGTCGGCCGCATGGTCGACGAGATCACCCACAGCAAGTACTGGAAGGACTCGGCGATCTTCGTCGTCGAGGACGACTCCCAGGCCGGCCTCGACCACGTCGACGGCCACCGCGCCCCGGTCCAGGTCATCAGCCCGTACGCGCAGCACGGCAAGGTCGACGACCACTACTACTCGCAGATCACCATGGTCCGCACCATCGAGCAGATCCTCGGCGTGCACCCGATGAACCAGCTCGACAGCGCAGCCACCCCGATGTACGGGGCGTTCACGAGCAAGGCGGACGACACGCCGTTCACGGCGGTCCCGAACCGGACCTCGCTGACCCTCGGCGTGAGCCCGCAGCCGAGCTGTGGCTCGGACACCCCGGCGGCCCAGGACGCCAAGGCGGCGGCCGCGCCGACGTCGGTGTCCGTCCCGGCGGCCGAGGCCAAGGTCGCGGCGCAGTGGCAGACGTGGGCCTCGCACCAGCGGCTGACCGGCAAGAACGCGGTGCCGGACTACGCGAACCCCACCCAGATGAACCGTTACACCTGGTACCAGACCCACAACTGGACCAAGCCCTACCCCGGCGACAAGAAGATCTACTCGCCGAACGACGTGCCCGGCGCCTACCTCCCGTCGGCGGAGAACGACGGCTGAGTCCGGCCCGCTCACGCGCAGGGACCCCGGCCGCGAGGGCCGGGGTCCCCGGCGTTTTCCGGCGCGCCGCCGGGATACCTGGATGCCGCGCGCCGGCCGGCCCGCGGTACGTCAAGCTGGCTGCGCACCGTACGGAGACAGGGAGACGTCATGACCGACAAGCCGACCGTGGGCATGCTGGGCACCGGCATCATGGGCGCCGCGATGGCCCGCAACCTCCTGAGGGCCGGGCACACCGTCCGGGTGTGGAACCGCACCCGCGCCAAGGCGGAGCCCCTCGCGGCCGACGGCGCCCAGGTCACCGGCACACCGGCCGAGGCCGTCGAGGGCGCCGACGTCGTCCTGACCATGCTGTACGACGGCGCGACCGCTCTGGAGACCCTGCGGGAGGCGGCCGGGTCGCTGCGGCCCGGAGCCGTCTGGGTCCAGTCGACCACCGCGGGCCTCGACCAGATCCCCGCACTGGCCGCGTTCGCCGCCGAGCACGGCCTGGTCTTCTACGACGCCCCGGTCCTCGGCACCCGCCAGCCCGCCGAGGCCGGACAGCTCACCGTCCTGGCCGCGGGGCCGGAGCGGGACCGGGAGAAGGTCACGCCCGTCTTCGACGCGATCGGCGCCCGCACGGTGTGGACCGGCGACGACGGGTCGACGGCCGCCGCGACCCGGCTGAAGCTGGTCGCCAACAGCTGGGTCCTCGCGGCCACCGCGGCGACCGGCGAGGTGGTCGCGCTGGCCCAGGGGCTCGGCGTGGACCCGCAGCGCTTCTTCGACCTGATCGCGGGCGGCCCCCTCGACATGGGCTACCTGCGGGCCAAGGCCGGGCTGATCCTCGACGGCGGGCTGACCCCGCCGTCGTTCGCGGTGGACACGGCCGGGAAGGACGCCCGGCTGATCGTCGACGCCGGCGAGAGCCACGGCGTGCGCCTGGACGTCGCCCGGGCGGCCGCCGAACGCTTCGCCCGCGCCGCCGCCCAGGGGCACGCCGACGAGGACATGGCCGCCGCGTACTTCGCCAGCTTCGAGGACAAGTAGCCCGGGTCTTCGGCAGCAGGCCTCGGGGCCCGGGCCGACGTGACGGGCCGGGCCCCGAGGGAGCACCCTGGAAGCAGTGATTCCGGAGGTGGTCCCGTGATGAACATGATGAAAACCGCTGTGGGATGGCATGTCGAGATGGAGTTCCTGGAGGACGACACGCACACGCGCGCGGTGGCCCTGGTACGCCTGCCCGACGGCACCGAGGTACGGGCGCACGGCCACGCGAGCCGGCACGAGTCCGACAGCAACCAGCCCAGAGTCGGCGAGGAGATCGCCGGCGCCCGCGCCCTGAACGAACTGGCCATGCAGTTGCTGTCCAAGGCGCACGGCGAGATCGACGCACTGTCGGGGCGGCACTCGCACCCGATCAACGTGTGAGCGGCAGGCGCGGGAGCGCGGGTGCGTGCGGTGGTTACGACAGCGCCGTGCGCACCGCGCGCACCAGCGCCTGCGCCCGCGGGTCCGCCGTCACGCTCTTGCGGAAGCCGTTGGTGACGTAGCCGAAGGCGATGCCCGACTCGGGGTCCGCGAAGGCGAGCGCGCCGCCGCGGCCCGGGTGGCCGAAGGAGCCGGGGGAGAGCAGCGGGGACGCGCTGCCGTGCAGCATGTAGCCGAGCCCGAAGCGGGTGGCGACCACCAGCACCCGGTCGGGACCGGCGGACTGCTCGGCTCGGGCCAGCTCCACGGTCTCCGGCGTGAACAGCCGCCTGCCGCCGTCGACCTCGCCGATCAGGGAGGCGTAGAAGCGGGCCAGGCCGTCGGCGGTGGCGATGCCGTTGGAGGCGGGCAGGGCGGCCGCGCGGTAGGCGGGGTCGTTCTCGTCCGGGAGCGGGCTGATCGCGCCGAACGCCCGGCGGGTCAGCGAGCCGGGGTCGGCGTACGCCTCGGAGACGGCCCGCTTGGGCCGGGTCCGCAGCGCGCCCGCGGTCTCCGGCGCCGGTACCGGCCCGACGCGCCCCACGCGCGCCCGCTCCGCATCGGGCAGCCCGAGCCACAGCCCGGCGCCGATCGGTCCGGCGATCTCGTCCGCGATCCACTCGCCGACGGTCCGCCCGGTCACCCGCCGCACCAGCTCGCCGGTCAGCCAGCTGTACGTCTGCGCGTGGTAGCCGTGGTCGGTGCCCGGCTCCCACACCGGCGCCTGCGCCGCCACGGCGGCCGCGCCGAGGTCGGGGTCGGCGGCCTCCGCGGGCGTGAGCGGCCGGTCCAGCACCGGCACGCCCGCGCGGTGCGCGAGCAGCTGCCGCACCAGCGTCCGCTCCTTGCCAGCCGCCTTGTACTCCGGCCAGTGGTCACCCACCGGCGCGTCCAGGTCCAGCTCCCCGCGCTGGTGCAGGAGCAGCAGCACGGCGGCGGCGACGCCCTTGGTCGCCGAGCGCACGACCTGGGCGGTGCCGTGCTCCCACGGCGCCTCGCCGGCGTCCCCGTCGAAGTCCCGGGCACCGCCCCACAGGTCGACGATCCGGTGCCCGTCCCGGTACACGGCCACCGCCGCGCCCCGGTCCCCGAGCCGCTCGAAGTTGCCCGCGAACGCGTCCCTGACCGGCTCGAAGCCCGCCGCCACAGTGCCGTGCACGTCCACGCCCGGATCCCTCCACCCACTCGCCGGTGACAGTGAGTGGAACATGGCCGCGGGGCCCCGGATTCCTCGGTACGACGTGGTCTGCGGCACGTGCCCGGGGTCAGCCGAGCACGATCGTCACCTCGATGTTCCCGCGCGTGGCGTTCGAGTACGGGCAGACCTCGTGGGCGGCGTCCACCAGCTTCGCCGCGATGTCCGCGTCCAGCACCGGGAGCGAGACGCTGAGCGCGACCGCGAGGCCGTAGCCGCGCTGCTTGTTGGGGCCGATGCCCACCTTCGCGGCGACCGTGGAGCCGGTCAGGTCGTAGCCCGCGCGGTTGCCGACGAGGATCAGCGCGTTGTGGAAGCAGGCGCTGTAGCCCGCCGCGAACAGCTGTTCCGGGTTGGTGCCGTTGCCGTCCCCGCCCAGCTCCGGCGGCATCGCGACCTTGAGGTCGATCTGGCCGTCCTGACTGCTCACATACCCGTTCCGGCCGCCGTGCGCGGTCGCCTCGGCGACATACATGATCTTCGTCGGACGAGAGTCGACGGTGGCGCCTTCGATCACGGCGGGACCTCCCCCAGGGCGGAAACGGTGGTGGGCAACACAGAAGTGTGCAAGCACATCGTGCACAAGGTACCGACCGGTAGGAAGCCCTGCGGCCACCAGGGGGGTGGAAACCGTGGGTAACAGCCGACGGCTATAACGGCCGCACGGCCGCCCGGCCCGCCCGCTCCGCGAGGTCCCGCAACTCCTCGCGCAACCGGGCCACGTCGGCCCCGCCGAGTCCCGTCGTCGTGAGCAGGGCGCCGGGGATGCTCGCCGCGCGCTCCCGTAGTTCCTCCGCGCGCCCGGTGCACGCGACGAGCACCGAGCGCTCGTCCCGCTCCGAGCGCTCCCTGCGCACCAGCCCCGCCCCCTCCAGCCGCTTCAGCAGCGGCGACACCGTGCCGTAGTCGAGCCGGAGCGCCTCCGCCAGTTCCTTCACCGTGGTCTCGCCCCGCTCCCACAGGACGAGCAGTACGAGGTACTGCGGGTAGGTGAGCCCGAGTTCGTCGAGGAGCGGGCGGTAGGCGGCGGTCACGGCGCGCTGCGCGGCGTACAGCGCGAAGCACAGCTGGTCGTCCAGCCGCGGCGGCCCCACAGGGGTCCCGGCGTCCTCTTGATGCGTCACGCCCCCATTGTCACGGACGCGGGACGAACCCGAAGGGCAGTTCAAGGCGGTGGGCGCGCATCAGTTCCTCGTCGGCCAGGAGTTCGGCGGTGGGCCCGTCGGCGGCGATCGTGCCGTCGCTGAGCACCAGGGAGCGCGGGCACAGCTCCAGGGCGTACGGGAGGTCGTGGGTGACCATCAGGACCGTCACGTCCAAGGAGCGCAGGATGTCGGCGAGTTCGCGCCGGGAGGCCGGGTCGAGGTTGGAGGAGGGCTCGTCCAGGACGAGGATCTCCGGTTCCATGGCGAGGACGGTCGCCACCGCCACCCGGCGGCGCTGCCCGAAGGACAGGTGGTGCGGCGGGCGTTCGGCGAAGCCGGCCATGCCGACCCGGTCCAGGGCGGTACGCACGCGTGCCTCCAGCTCCGCGCCCTTCAGCCCGGCCGCCGCCGGCCCGAACGCCACGTCCTCGCGGACCGTCGGCATGAACAGCTGGTCGTCCGGGTCCTGGAAGACGATGCCGACCCGGCGCCTGATCTCCGCCATGTGCCGCCTGCCGACGGGCAGTCCGGCCACCGTCACCGTGCCCGTGCCGCCGCCCAGGATGCCGTTGAGGTGCAGCACGAGGGTGGTCTTCCCGGCGCCGTTCGGCCCGAGCAGCGCGACCCGTTCGCCGCGTGCGACGGAGAAGTCCACGCCGAACAGCGCCTGGTGCCCGTCGGGGTAGGCGTAGGCGAGGCCGGAGACCTCCAGGGAGGCGGGAGCGGAGGCGGGAACAGCGGTCACAGGGCCCGTCCCAACAGGCAGACGACAAGGGCGGACAGCGGCAGCGCGAGGGCGTACGACCACTCGGCCCGGGACGCGGTCACCTCGTCGACGACCGGCATCGAACCGGAGTACCCCCGGCTCACCATGGCCAGGTGGACGCGCTCCCCGCGTTCGTAGGAGCGGATGAACAGCGCGCCCGCGGACTTCGCGAGCACGCCCCAGTGGCGTACGCCCCGCGCCTCGAAGCCGCGCGACCGACGGGCGATCCGCATCCGGCGCATCTCGTCGGTGATGACGTCGCCGTAGCGGATCATGAAGGAGGCGATCTGGACGAGCAGCGGCGGCAGCTTCAGCCGCTCCAGGCCGAGGAGCAGCTCGCGCAGCTCCGTGGTGGCCGCCAGGAGGACGGAGGCGGCGACGCCCAGCGTCCCTTTCACCAGTACGTTCCAGGCGCCCCACAGGCCGTTCACGCTGAGCGAGAGGCCCAGCACGCCGACCTGCCGGCCCTCCGCGACGAACGGCATCAGGACCGCGAAGGCGACGAACGGCACCTCGATCAGCAGCCGCTTCAGCAGGAAGCCGGCGGGCACGCGCGCGTGGCGCGCGACGACCGCGATCAGCACGGCGTACAGCGCGAACGCCCACATCGCCGTGCGCGGGGTCGAGACCACGACGACCACGAAGGCGAGGGCGGCGGCGAGCTTGGTGTGCGGCGGGAGGGCGTGCACGCGCGAGTGGGCGTGCCGGTAGAGCCGGTGCACGTGCCCGGCACCCACGTCAGCGCACCTCCGCAGGGGCGCCGGTACGGCGCCTGCGCACCGCCCAGAACACGGCGCTGCCCGCGATCACGGTCGTACCGACCCCGATGACGCCCGCGAGGCCGCCGGAGAGCCGGGCGTCCGAGACGTCCTCGACGCCGTAGTCGGCGAGCGGGGAGCCGGCCGAGGCGTGCTCCTTCGTCTTCGTGTCGATGCCGTGGTCGTGGGCGACCTTCTCCAGGCCGTCGGGGCTGGCGGACGCGTAGTGGCTGACGAACCCGGCGAGCACCAGGGAGGCCGCCAGGCCGCTGATCCACAGTGCGCGGCGGGAGGTGCGCGCCGCCACGGGCGCGGTCGGCTCCGGCGCGTCCACCAGGACGCCGTTCACGCGCAGCTTCAGCCCCTGCCGCAGCCCGCGCGCCCCGTACACCAGGTCGGGGCGTACGGCGATGACCGCGCCGACCGTGAGCGCGGTGATCGCGGCCTCGCCGACGCCGATGAGGACGTGCACGCCGATCATGGCGCCGGCCACCTTGCCGATGGCGACGTCGGTGGTGCCGCCGACCGCGTAGAGGAGCGTGAAGGCGACGGCGGCGGCGGGCACGGAGAGCAGGGCGGCGACGAATGCGGCGCCGGTGACCGAGCGCCGGCTGCGGGGCAGGACCTTCACCAGGCCGCGGAAGACGGCGTAGGCGACCACCGTCGTGACGACCGCCATGTCGGTGATGTTGACGCCGAGCGCGGTCAGCCCGCCGTCCGCGAACAGGATGCCCTGCATGAGGAGGACCACGGACACGCACAGGACGCCCGTGTAGGGGCCGACGAGTATCGCGGCGAGCGCCCCGCCCAGCAGATGGCCGCTTGTTCCGGCCGCGACGGGGAAGTTGAGCATCTGTACGGCAAAGATGAACGCCGCCACGAGGCCGGCCAGCGGCGCGGTGCGCTCGTCGAGCTCACGGCGGGCCCCGCGCAGGCCGACCGCGAGGGCACCGGCCGCGATCCCGGCCGTGACCGCGGAGGTGGGGGCGTCGATGAATCCGTCAGGTACATGCACGGTTCGATTTTAGGGTCCTATTGCGAAGCTTTTGCAAGAGCGAGAAGGTCGTCACATCCGGAATCGCGCGCGAGTGCGGCGACCCCGTCAAGCACAAAACGGAAAATGTGCGACATTGGATAAGAAAGCGGATGCACGGCTTTCGCGCGGATCACGGAGCGTAAAGGGCAGTCCGATGTCTGTAGTCGAGCAGTATGCGCGAGCCCACATCGTCACGGACGAGGACGCGCGGGACGAGCCTCCCGCGGTCCCCGTCGTCCTGCGCTACGACCCCGACGCCGACCCGCGGTCGGTACAGGTCGGCCTGCCCGGCACGGACGAGTGGACGTTCTCGCGCTCGCTGCTGGAACAAGGCCTCAGGGCGCCCGCGGAGAGCGGCGACGTACGCGTGTGGCCGCTCGGGCGGGTCCAGGCCGTGGTGGAGTTCCACTCCGACCACGGCACGTCGGTGGTGCAGTTCGAGTCGAAGGCGCTGTTGCGGTTCCTCCGGCGGACGTACATGGCCACTCCCGTGGCCGGATGAAGCGACCCTGCGGCGCTGAGCGCTGCGCTGGATGTGCCGCGATAGCCGTCTGCCGACTGCGCCGCCGTCGTGGCTGGTCGCGCGGTTCCTCCCCCCGCCTTCGGCCGGGGGTACCCCCAGCGCCCCCGAAGGGGCGCTGCCGTCGGACCCGCTTAGAGAGACGCTCCGAGCTTCAGCAGTGCCGCCACGATCGGTCCGGCCGTGTCGCCGCCGTGCCCGCCCGCCTGGACCACGCCCGCCGCGGCGAAGTCCCCGCAGTACGCGGTGAACCAGCCGTTCGGCTTCTTCTGGCCGTCGACCTCGGCCGAGCCGGTCTTGGCGCCGCAACTCGAACTCAGTCCCGACATCGCCTTGGCCGCCGTACCGTACGCCGCCGTGTACTGCATGACCTCCTTCAGCTGCGACTGCGTCTTCGACGACATCGTGCGCGAGGCCTTCGCGATTGTCCGGTTGTCGACGCTCGGGGCGACCAGGTAAGGCTGATGGAAGGAGCCGGTGTCCACCGTGGCCGACACCGACGCCATGTTCAGCGGGTTCATGCGCACCCCGCCCTGCCCGATCAGCGAGGCGCCCATCTGCGCGCCGCTCTGCACCGGGACCGAACCGTCGAAGGTCGGGACGCCGATGGCCCAGTTGTTCATGCCGAGGCCGTAGACCTGCTGGGCCTCGGTGGTCAGGTCGCTGTTGGAGAGCTTGGGCGCGAAGTCGATGAAGGCGTTGTTGCAGGAGGCGCCGAAGCTCAGCTTGAACGTGCCCTTCTTGATCTCGGAGTCGTCGTCGTTGTGGAACGTCCACCCGGCGAGCTTGTACGTCTTCGGGCAGGGGTGCGAGGCGTCCGGGGTGATGAGCCCCTTCTCGAACAGCATGGTCGACGTGATGATCTTCATCGTGGAGCCGGGCGCCAGGGAGCCCTGGAAGGCCACGTTGAAGCCGTGGCTGGAGTTGGCGACGGCGAGGACCTCGCCGGTCGACGGGCGCATCATCACGACCGAGGCGTTCTTCTGCGTCATGACCTGCTTCTCGGCGGCCGCCTGCAGGGTCGGGCTGAGCGTGGTCTTCACGGTGCCCGGCGTGCCCTTGCTGAGCTCCAGGAGCGTCTTGTCGGACAGCTTGGCCTTCTCGGACGCCGCGCCGCGCACCACGCGAAGTTCGACGCCCGCCTTGCCGCCGGCCTTCTTGCCGAACTTCTCCCGCAGCCCGTCGAGGACCGAGCCCAGCGACGGGTACTTGGCGGTGGTGATCTCCCCGCCGTCGCGGTCCAGGGCCTTGATCGGCGGGGTGCCGGACTCGCCGGTGACCAGGGTGTCGCCGTCCGCGAGGTCCGGGTGGACGACCGCGGCGTGCCAGTTCACCACCGGCTTGCCGTCGATGGTCCGGCGGATCACGGTGAACGCGGAGTCGTACGACAGGGGCTTGCTGACGCCCTTGTACGACACGGTCGCCTTGACGGAGAACGGGACCTTGTCGCCGGTGCGGGTGCCCTCGGTGAGGGTGACGCCCGTGACGTGGGCGTCCTTGGCATAGCCGGTGAGGAGCTTGATGCAGGCCTTGCTGTCGTCCGTGACGGCGGCGGCCTGCGTGACCTTGCCCTGCTGCCAGGACGACAGGAAGGTGCGCGCCGTCGTCTGCACCTCGGTGGCGGACAGCGGGCCGGTCTTGACGGGCTTGTGGTCGGCCGTCTTCGCCGTCGACGCGTCGGCGGCCCCGCCGTCGTAGAGCGCGTAGAGGCCGAAGCCCACGCCGCCGACGACGACGGCGATCACCCCGCCGATGACGGCGGGTCTGTGCTTCCGTCGCTCGGCGACGCGCCTTCTCTTGCCCACTGGTCAGTTCCTCCGCGCATTCCCCAGGGTCCCCGCCGCCCCGTAGCCCTCACGCTCCCCAACGACGACACCAGCCTAGAGTCCCGGCCTGTGGGGGTGACGTCAGCCTCCGATCCGTAGCACGCTTGCGACAATCGGACCGGCCGCGTCGATGCCGTGGCCGCCGTCCTGGGTCATGGCCGCGGCCGCGACGTCGTTGCGGTAGCCGGCGAACCAGCTGTTCGACTTGGTCTGGCCGTCGACCTCCGCCGAACCCGTCTTGGCGCCGATGCTGCCGCTCAGCCCGCGCATCACACCGGCGGCGGTGCCGCTGGTCGCGGTGCGGTTCATCATCGCGCGCAGCTGGCCGACCGTGGCGGGCGACAGACCCTTCGCGGTGGCCAGTTCACGGCCGTCCAGCTTCTGCGAGACGAGCACCGGCTGCCGGAAGGTACCGGTCATCGCGGTCGCCGCCACCGACGCCATGTTCAGCGGGGACATCTGCACCTGGCCCTGGCCGATCAGGTTGGCCGCGGTGTCCGGGCCGCCGGAGGCGGGGACCCGGCCGTCGAAACTCGGGATGCCCACCTTCCAGTTGTTCTTCCCGAGCCCGAACCGGTCCTCGGCCTCCTTGGTCAGCGAGTCGACCTGGACGGAGTCCGCGTACTTCACGAACGCCGTGTTGCAGGAGCGCGCGAAGCTGTCCGAGAGGGTGGCCTTCTCGTCCGGCTGGAGTCCCTTGAGGTTGCTGAAGGTCTGGCTCTGCCAGGTCGCGGTCGGCGGGCAGGGCGCCGGGCCGGTCGCCGTGGTCAGGCCGGTGTCGATGAGGGTGGCCGCGCTGATGATCTTCATGGTGGAGCCGGGCGCCAGCTCGCCGAGGAAGGCCGCGTTGAAGCCGTCCTCGCGGTGGTTGGCGACCGCCAGCACCTCGCCGGTGCTGGGCTTGACGGCCACCACCGAGGACTCGGCGTACTTCGTCACCGCGGTCTCGGCGGCGGCCTGCACGCGCGCGTCGAGCGTCGTCCGCAGCTTGCCCGCCCTGCCCTCCTCGAGGGTCAGCAGGGTGGTGTCGGCGGACTCCTGGGACGCGTGCTGGATGACCAGCTCCACGCCCGGGGTGCCGCCCGCCTTGTCGCCGTACCGGCTGCGCAGCTCGTCCAGGATCGGGCCCAGGGACGGGTACTTGTCCTTCGTGAGGACCGTGCCGTTGCGGTCCACGGCCTCGATGGGCGGGCTGGCCGCCTCGCCGGTGGACAGGGTGTCGCCGCGCTTCAGCTCCGGGTGGACCACCGACGGGTCCCAGTCGACCAGCGCGCGGTGCGTGGTCTCGCCGCGCACGATCGTCAGGCGGCTCTTGTAGGCGAGCGGCTTCGACTGCCCGCCGTAGGACACGGTCGCCTTCACGCTGTACGGGACGGTGGCGCCGGTCGCCTTGCCGGGCGTGATGTGCACGTCCTTGATGTGCGCCACGTCGCTGAACGAGGTGAGTACCGGTTCGGCGTCGGCGGAGTCGTTCGTGAGCGACGCCGCGGTCGCCGACTGGCCCTTCTCCCAGGCCGTGAAGAACTTCTGCGACGCGTCCTCGACCTCGTCCTTCGTCGGCGGCCCGGTCCGCACGGCCGGTGTGCCGTCACCGTGCAATGCCGACAGGACGTTGTAGGCGCCGTACCCGCCCCCGCCCAGCACGGCTGCGCAGACGCCGCCGATCAGGGCGCCCTTGACCCCCTTGCGCATGGTGCGAAAGTCCCTCCCCGTGAGCTTTTGCCGCATTTTGTGAACGCGTTCAAAAGCTGGTTGTGGGTCGCACTCTAGGTCGTTGTGGGGACCCTGTGACAGGTGTTGACCGATTGTTGGCCGAACTGTTGGCCCAACAGAGATCAGGGATGTGGCTCACACCCAGGTGTCGAGCCACATACGTGAACGCCACGAGTCGATGGGGATCGCCGTGCCCGTGTACAGCGGCCAGAAGTAGATGAAGTTCCACGCGATCAGCAACACCAGGACGCCCGCGCTCGACGCGCCGACCAGGCGGCGGGTGTCACTGGAGCCCGGCGGGCCGATGATCGCGCCGATCATCATGGCCACCGCGAGACACAGGAACGGCACGAAGACGACGGCGTAGAAGAGGAAGATCGTGCGCTCCTGGTACATGAACCAGGGCAGGTAACCGGCCGCGATGCCGCACGCGATGGCACCGGCCCGCCAGTCGCGGCGGAACGCCCACCGCCACAGGATGTAGGCGATCGCGAAGCAGGCCGCCCACCACAGCAGCGGGGTGCCGATCGCGAGCACTTCGCGGGCGCACTTCTGGCCGGCGTCCGACGGGCAGCCGTCCACGCCCGGGGACGGCGACTCGTAGTAGTACGACACCGGGCGGCCCAGCACCAGCCAGGACCACGGGTTCGACATGTACGTGTGCGGCGACGACAGGCCGACGTGGAACAGGTACACCTCGTGCTCGTAGTGCCACAGGCTGCGCAGCCAGTCCGGCAGGAACGTCCAGCTTCCGCCCTTGCCGTCGGTGGCCGCCCAGTTGCGGAAGTAGCCGCCGGTGCCGTCGGTGGGGGAGAGGATCCAGCCGATCCAGGAGGCCAGGTAGACGGCGATCGCCACCGGGACCGTCGCCAGGAACGTGATCCCCGTGTCGTGCGCCAGGACCGCCTTGTACGGGTGCCGGGCACCGGCCACCTTGCGGGCGCCGACGTCCCACAACAGCGCCATCAGGCAGAACGCGGCCAGGATGTAGAGGCCGTTCCACTTGGTGCCGATCGCGAGGCCCAGCAGCACGCCCGCGGCCCAGCGCCAGGGCCGCCACCCGAAGCGGAAGCCGTCGGCCACGCGCGCGTCCGGGCGGACCCGGCCGTCCGCGTCCGGCGGCAGTGCGGCCGCCAGCTTCGCCCGCGACCTGTCGCGGTCGATGACCAGGCAGCCGAACGCGGCCAGCACGAAGAACATCAGCACCCCGTCGAGCAGCGAGGTGCGGCTCATCACGAAGTGCAGCCCGTCCACCGCCATCAGCCCGCCCGCCAGGCAGCCCAGGAACGTGGACCGGAACATCCGGCGCCCGATCCGGCACAGCAGCAGCACGCTCAGCGTGCCGAGCAGCGCGGTCATGAACCGCCAGCCGAACGGGTTGAAGCCGAAGATCAGCTCCCCGAGCCCGATGACGTACTTGCCGACCGGCGGGTGCACGACGTACGCCGCGTCCACCGGGATGCCGACGTGACCGGCCTTCTGCAGGATCAGGTCGTTGGCGTTCTTGTCCCAGTTGACCTCGAAACCGCGGTGGACGAGCGCCCACGCGTCCTTCGCGTAGTACGTCTCGTCGAATATCACCGCCTTGGGACTGCCCAGGTTCCAGAACCGCAGCAGGCCCGCCATCAGCGTCACCAACAGCGGACCGCCCCAGCCCGACCAGCGCGTGATCCGCTCGGCGAGCACCGGGGGCACCCCCAGGGCGAGCCACAGCCGGGAGCCGGGCTCCGCGTACGGCGGCACCAGGCGGTCGACGACATCGGTGGGCGCGCCGGACCCGGCGGCGCCTCTGTCACCGGGGCCGTGCGCCGTGTGCGCCGGGCTCGCCGTGTAGCCGAACCGGCGCAGCCGCTGCTGCCACGTCGGCCGCTCGTCGAGCGCTGCCTGGCCCTGCCGGGTGTCCGTGGAGGACGCGGTACTGGTCACCGCGCCATCGTAGGGAACCGTTCTGTGTGAGTCCCGTGCAATGGGGCTTCGCGGTGGGTTCCTTTGCGTGCACCGCCCCGGGTGTCCGCCGGGGACGGCGCTGTCGGTGGCGGCTGCGAGGATGGAGGCGTGACTGGAACCCTTGTCCTCGCAGGCACCCCCATCGGCGACGTCGCGGACGCGCCGCCCCGGCTCGCCGCGGAGCTGGCCGGCGCCGACGTGATCGCGGCCGAGGACACGCGGCGGCTGCGGTGGCTCACCCAGGCGCTGGGCGTGACGCCCAAGGGGCGCGTGGTGTCGTACTTCGAGGGCAACGAGGCCGCCCGCACACCGGAGCTGGTCGAGGAACTCGTCGGCGGCGCGCGCGTGCTGCTCGTGACCGACGCCGGGATGCCGTCCGTCTCCGACCCCGGCTACCGGCTGGTCGCGGCCGCCGTGGAGAAGGAGATCCGGGTCACGGCCGTGCCGGGGCCGTCCGCCGTGCTCACCGCGCTCGCGCTGTCCGGGCTGCCCGTCGACCGGTTCTGCTTCGAGGGGTTCCTGCCGCGCAAGGCGGGCGAGCGCCGCTCGCGCCTCCAGGAGGTCGCCGAGGAGCGTCGCACCCTCGTGTACTTCGAGGCCCCGCACCGCCTCGACGACACCCTCGCCGCCATGGCCGAGGTCTTCGGCGCCGATCGGCGGGCCGCCGTCTGCCGTGAGCTGACCAAGACGTACGAGGAGGTGCGGCGCGGTCCGCTGGCCGAGCTGGCGGTGTGGGCCGCCGAGGGGGTGCGCGGCGAGATCACCGTCGTCGTCGAGGGCGCGCCCGAGCGGGGGCCGGAGGAACTCGACGCGGAGGAACTGGTGCGGCGCGTGCGGGTGCGGGAGGAGGCGGGGGAGCGCCGCAAGGAGGCGATCGCGGCGGTGGCGGTGGACGCGGGGATTCCCAAGCGAGTTGTTTTCGACGCCGTCGTTGCCGCGAAGCGCTCCGCTGAGTGAGAGCAGGTGTTCTCCGGGAGCGCCGTTGTGGTTGCTCCTGCGTAGCGGTCCGCGGCTCGTGGACGGCTGGTCGCGCAGTTCCCCGCACCCCTTACGGGGCGCCTCGGGGCCGGGGTTTCGAAGGGAGTGCTCCTTGATCTCTGAGCGAGCCGCTTCTCGGCTGAGCGTGCGCCCCTGACTTGCGGTGATGTGTCCTCTGAGCGGGGTGCTTCTCCTCTGAGCGCGCGCCCCACGGGACGGTAAAGCAAGGGCGGGAAACGCAAAGCCCAGCCCACTGCGGCGAGGCCCCTTTGGCAAGCCGGATCCAAATCGCCTCCAACACTCGGCAGGCCTGTCGCATTCGCGCCGGTGAAGGCGTCCACTGGTCAGCAGGGACGCACCCGTCCCTCACCCCCATGGGATTCCGGGGGGAATCCCCGCGCCGGGGGTGCGTGCTTGTCCAAGCGGACAAGAGGAGCTGGCATGAGTGAGATCGCAGGGCAGACCGGCCTCCGCGGTGCGGCCACAGCCGTCGTCCACGAGTCGTATTCCTTCGCCTGCATGCGATGCGGGCACGGCTGGGAGCAGTCGTACGAGATACAGCACCACACCGACGCCGACAACCACGAGTTCATCCGGTACGTGGCGAACGGCCGGGTCGTCCCGTCACCGCTGAGCAGGCCCTCGTGCCAGAACTGCGACGGGCAGGTCCTGCGGATCATGCGCGCGGGACAGGTGTCGTCGGTGCGGAACGCCGCGCAGCGGTCGCACCAGCCGTCGGCGCAGGACCGTCCCGCCGGGCAGGCCGGTGCGGAGACCGGGCCGGTCGAGGCGACGGAGGCCTCCGCAGAGGTCAGGCAGCCGCACCACTGGCACCTGTCGGATCTCCTGCATCCCTTCCAGCGCAAGGCGAGCTGATACGGGCCCTGGGCGTGGGTCCGGCGGGCATGCCCCTTTCGTAGGATCGGGGCATGCCTTCGAACGCCCCTGGTAGGGCCTCCCGTACGGCCGACAAGAACGCGGCGCCGCCGCTTCCGGAACCCCTCCGGGTGCCCGTCGCCGACTCCCACACGCACCTCGACATGCAGTCCGGCACGGTCGAGGAGGGTCTCGCGAAGGCCGCGTCGGTGGGGGTCGCGACCGTCGTCCAGGTCGGCTGCGACATCAAGGGCTCGCGGTGGGCGGCCGACACCGCCGCCGTGCACGCGAACCTCCATGCGACCGTCGCGCTGCATCCCAACGAGGCCCCGCGGATCGTCCACGGGGATCCTGGGGGCACCTCCCAGCCCCCTGGGGCTGGGGGAGGCTGGTCCCGCCAGGGGGCGCGGGTGCCCGGCGGCGACGCCGCGCTCGACGAGGCGCTCACCGAGATCGACCGGCTGGCCGGGCTGCCTCAGGTGAAGGGCGTCGGCGAGACCGGGCTCGACTACTTCCGCACCGGGCCCGAGGGCAAGGCGGCCCAGGAGCGCTCCTTCCGCGCCCACATCGAGATCGCCAAGCGGCACGGCAAGGCCCTCGTCATCCACGACCGGGACGCCCACGCCGACGTCCTGCGCGTCCTCAAGGAGGAGGGCGCCCCCGAGCGGACGGTGTTCCACTGCTACTCCGGGGACGCGGAGATGGCCGAGGAGTGCGCCCGCGAGGGCTACTTCATGTCCTTCGCCGGCAACGTCACCTTCAAGAACGCCCAGAACCTGCGCGACGCGGTGGCGGTGGCCCCCCTGGAACTGCTGCTCGTGGAGACCGACGCGCCCTTCCTGACCCCGGCGCCGTACCGCGGACGGCCCAACGCCCCGTATCTCATTCCGGTCACGGTGCGCGCGATGGCCGCCGTGCGCGGCATCGACGAGGACGCGCTGGCGACGGCCCTGGGCGCGAACACGGCCCGCGCCTTCGATTACTGAGAGTGCATCGATCATAACTGGCGCATAACGTTCACGAGGGCGCACCTTCGGTCTGGTCGCGACCGTGGGTAGTCGTGCCGCTTTGGAGAGTGACGACAGCTCCGCTAGGTTCTGGGGGCCCGATCCGGACCCCTCTGGCCCTCTGGAGCGTGTCGGCGTGAGCACATCGCAGTACGAGACGTCTGGGGCGTACGAGCCCTACGGCGCGCCCGGAGTGCACGGCGCGCAGGAGATGTACGGCGTGCACGACGCCGAGACGCTTGCCTACGGCCCGGCGTACGGGGACGACACGTACCAGCCGGCCTACGAGGCCGCGGCGCAGGCGGCGCAGACGGCGCGGTCGTACGTCGGTGAGCAGGTGCCGCCGCGGCAGGACGAGCGCGGGGCGGCGGAGGAGGCGCGGGACGCGGGTGCGCATGCCGGCGCGGGGCGCCGCGCCGCACGCCGGCGCAAGGCGCGGAACTCCCGGCGCCCCGAGTCCGCCGTGCGCCGCCTGCTGCCGCAGGCCCTCGTCGTCGCGTTCCTCGCGGGCGGCACCACCGCGTTCCTCGCCAAGGACAAGGCGATCGAGTTGACCGTCGACGGCAGACCGCGCACCTTGCACACGTTCGCGGACGACGTGACCGGCCTGCTGGCCGAGGAGGGCGTACCGCTCGGGGCGCACGACGTGGTCGCGCCCGCCCCCGGTACGGCCCTGGCCAGCGGCGACGAGGTCGCGGTGCGCTACGGCCGTCCCGTACGGCTCACGCTGGACGGCGAGCGGCGCGAGGTGTGGACGACGGCGCGCACGGTGGACGGGGCGCTCAGGCAACTCGGGGTACGTGCCGAGGGCGCATACCTGTCGGCCTCGCGCTCCCAGAGCATCGGACGCGCCGGACTCGCGCTCGACGTACGCACCGAGCGCACGGTCACGATCCTGGCGGACGGCCGGACCCGGACCATCCGCACCAACGCCGCGACCGTCGGCGAGGCCGTCGAGGAGGCCGGGATCACCCTGCACGGCCAGGACACCACCTCCGTGTCCCAGTCCGGCTTCCCGCGCGACGGGCAGACGGTGACCGTGCTGCGCGTCACGGGCAGCAAGGAGGTGCGCGAGGAGACCATCCCGTTCCAGGTGCGGCGGACGGCGGACCCGACGCTGTTCAACGGCACCGAGGTGGTGGAGCAGGCCGGGCGGCCGGGGCTGCGCCGTGTGACCTATTACCTGCGGTCCGTCAACGGAGTCCGGCAGAAGGCGCGCCGCGAGACGTCCGAGGTGGTCCGCCGGCCGCGCACCCAGCTGATCAAGGTGGGGACCAAGCCGCACCCCGACTCCGTGACCGGCGCCGACGGCCTGAACTGGCACGGTCTCGCCGTCTGCGAGTCCGGCGGCCGCGCGCACGCGGTGGACCCCTCCGGGACGTACGGCGGGCTGTACCAGTTCGACACCCACACCTGGCACAGCCTCGGCGGCAACGGCCGCCCGCAGGACGCCTCGGCGGAGGAGCAGACGTTCCGCGCGAAGAAGCTCTACGTGAGCCGCGGCTCCACGCCCTGGCCGCACTGCGGGGCGCGGCTGCACAAGTGACCGGGGGAAGCGGCCGCACGGGTGACCGGCCGGAGGCGTCCCCCGGGGCCCGTACCCTTGTCCCGTGAGCAGCCCCACCCCCGACGCCCTCCTCGGCCCCGCCGACATCCGTGAGCTGGCGGCAGCGCTCGGTGTCCGCCCCACCAAGCAGCGCGGCCAGAACTTCGTGATCGACGCCAACACGGTCCGCCGTATCGTCCGCACCGCCGAGGTCCGCCCGGACGACGTCGTCGTGGAGGTCGGCCCGGGGCTCGGGTCCCTCACGCTCGCGCTCCTGGAGGTCGCCGACCGGGTCACCGCCGTCGAGATCGACGACGTGCTGGCCGGCGCCCTGCCCGCGACGATCACGGCGCGCATGCCGGCGCGCGCGGACCGGTTCGCGCTGGTCCACTCCGATGCGATGCACGTCACCGAGCTGCCGGGACCGCCGCCGACCGCCCTCGTCGCGAACCTTCCCTACAACGTCGCCGTCCCCGTCCTCCTCCACATGCTCGACACCTTCCCGAGCATCGAGCGGACGCTGGTGATGGTGCAGTCCGAGGTCGCCGACCGGCTCGCCGCCGGACCCGGCAACAAGGTGTACGGCGTGCCGTCCGTCAAGGCCAACTGGTACGCCGAGGTGAAGCGCGCCGGTGCCATCGGGCGCAACGTCTTCTGGCCCGCGCCCAACGTCGACAGCGGGCTCGTCTCCCTCGTCCGGCGCGCGGAGCCGCTGAAGACGACGGCCTCGAAGCGCGAGGTCTTCGCGGTCGTCGACGCGGCGTTCGCGCAGCGCCGCAAGACCCTGCGGGCGGCGCTCGCCGGGTGGGCCGGGTCCGCGGCGGCGGCCGAGGCGGCGCTGGTCGCCGCCGGGGTCTCCCCGCAGGCCCGTGGCGAGGCGCTGACCGTGGAAGAGTTCGCGAGGATCGCCGAGCACAAGGAGTCCGGTAAGTGAGCGTCACGGTACGCGTCCCCGCCAAGGTCAACGTCCAGCTCGCGGTGGGCGCCGCACGCCCCGACGGCTTCCACGACCTGGCCAACGTCTTCCTCGCCGTCGGCCTCTACGACGAGGTCACGGTCACGCCCGCCGACGAGCTGACCGTCACCTGCGAGGGCCCGGACGCCGCCGAGGTCCCCCTCGACCGCACGAACCTCGCGGCGCGCGCCGCGCTCGCGCTCGCCGAACGCCGGGGCATCGAAGCCGCCGTGCACATCCACATCGCCAAGGACATCCCCGTCGCCGGCGGCATGGCCGGGGGGAGCGCGGACGGGGCGGGCGCGCTGCTCGCCTGCAACGAGCTCTGGCGCGCGGGCGCCTCCCGCGCCGAACTCCTCGCCATCTGCGCCGAACTGGGCAGCGACGTGCCGTTCAGCCTGGTCGGCGGGGCGGCTCTCGGCATCGGACGGGGCGAGCAGCTGACCGTGCTGGAGACCGGCGGCACCTTCCACTGGGTGTTCGCGATGGCGGAGCGGGGGCTGTCGACGCCGGCGGTCTTCCGCGAGTTCGACCGGCTGGTGCAGGGGCGGGACATCCCGGAGCCGGTGGCCTCGGCGGAGCTGCTCCAGGCGCTGGCGAAGGGGGACGCGGACGCGCTGGCCACCGCCGTCTCCAACGACCTCCAGCCCGCTGCCCTGTCCCTCTTCCCGGAGCTCGCGGACACCCTCGACGCGGGACGCGGGGCCGGAGCGCTCGCCGCCCTCGTCTCGGGCTCGGGCCCCACGACGGCCTTCCTCGCGCGCGATCCGGAAGCGGCCACGAAGATCGCCGACGCCCTACGAGCCTCCAACACCTGCCGCACGATCCGCACAGCAACGGCCCCCGCACCGGGCGCCACGGTGACCCGCCCCGCCACAGCGCCGTAACAGGGCCGCGCGGTCGGCGAAGGCCCTGTCGGCTGGTCCGTCGAAGCTACGGCTCGCAGCGCCCCGAAGGGGTGCGGGGCCGTATCCGATATGCGGCTGCCGCCGCGCGGGCGCGACCAGCCACGACGGCGCAGCAGCCGACACACGGCATGTCGTGGCACTCCCAGCGGAGCGCATAGGCTCCGCTTCCGACGTGGGCGGGCGGGGAGGGAGCGCACACATGGGCACGGGGGACGCGGTCGCGGACCGGCTCGTCGCGGCCGTACGGCGCGGGGACGCCGAGCAGGTCCGGGAACTGCTGGACGCCGGCGCCGACCCGGACACCGACGACGGGAGCACGGGTCTGCCGGTGCTGTGCCGGGCGATCTCGGCGGACGACCAGCCGGTCGCCGAGGCCCTGGTGCAGGGCGGAGCCGACCCGCTGCGGCGGCTGCCCGACGGCACCACCCCGCTGCTGCGGGCGATGGAAGACGGATCGCCGGGCCTGACCCGCGCCGTCCTCCCCGAGGTGGCCCTCTACCCCGGGCCGCCGCGCGAGGAACTGCTGGGCCACGCCCGCCGTCTGGCGGGCCTCGACCCGGAGGCCGAACTGCGGCGCCGGACCGGCCTGCCGGGCCCCGTCGGGCGGACCCGGCGGCTGGACGACATCGGCTGCCGGTACGAGCGGCTCACCCTCGGCGGGCTGACGCTGGGCGACGGGCACGCGGCCTTCCTCACCGCCCTGGAGGCGAAGCTGCGGCTGCGCATGCCCTTCGCCGAACTGCTCGCGCGCGCCCTGACCCGCCCGGACCGCGACCACGCGGTGTGGACGGCATCGGTGCTGGCGCTGGGCGCGCGGCTGGACGACGAGACCTGGGCCGAGGCCACCCGGCTCGGCCGCGACCCCGATCCGCTGCACCGGCTCTTCGCCGCGGACGTGCTGCTGAGCACGATCATCGCGGACGCCCAGCGCCGCGAGCCCGCCCTTCAGGACCGGGCCCTCGCCTTCCGCCCCTGGGCCGAGCGGGAGCCGGACACGGACGTGCTCGCCGTCCTGCTCAACGGGCTGACGTGGACGAGCGGCCCGGAGACCGAAGCCATCGGCCTGGCGTACCTCACGCACCCCGACCCTCTGATCCGCGGCTGGGTGCCCAGCCTGCTGGACAGCGACGAGGGCGTGCTGCGCCCGGAGGGCCTGGCCGCGGTGCTCGCCCTGGCCCGCGACCCGGACCCCGAGGTACGCGAGCGGACCTGTTTCTGGCTGTGGCACTACAAAGGCCCCGAGCCGGAGATCGGGGACCTGCTGGTGGAGCTCACGCACGACGAGCGGCAGCCCACGCGCGCGTACGCGGTCGCGGCGCTCGCCCTCCGCGACGACCCGCGCTGCGTGGCGGCCGAGCACCGCATCGGACCCCTGGAGCCCGGCATGGCCCCCGACACCCTGCCGCTGACCGCGGTGTGGTGGTACCAGCGGCGTCATGGGGAGCAGAAGGAGGAGCAGGAGGAGGAGCCGAAGGAGGAGCAGAAAGGCGACGGCTGACGTCCGACTACCCTGGATGGGCGATCCATCCCCCGTGCGCAGGAGTGAAATGGCCGTCAACCTGGTCAATGTCGAGAACGTCAGCAAGGTCTACGGCACCCGTGCCCTGCTGGACGGCGTCTCGCTCGGCGTCTCGGAGGGCGACCGCATCGGCGTGGTGGGCCGCAACGGCGACGGCAAGACCACCCTCATCCGGATGCTCGCCAAGCTGGAGGAGGCCGACACCGGCCGCGTCACCCACTCCGGCGGGCTGCGCCTCGGCGTCCTCACCCAGCACGACTCCCTCGACCCGGCCGCCACCGTCCGGCACGAGGTCATCGGCGACATGGCCGACCACGAGTGGGCCGGCAACGCCAAGGTCCGCGACGTCCTGACCGGTCTCTTCGGCGGCCTGGACCTGCCGGGCTTCCCGAAGGGCCTGGACACCGTCATCGGGCCGCTCTCCGGTGGTGAACGACGCCGTATCGCGCTCGCCAAGCTGCTCATCGAGGAGCAGGACCTCCTCGTCCTCGACGAGCCGACGAACCACCTCGACGTCGAGGGCATCGCCTGGCTCGCCCGGCACCTGCGCGAGCGCCGCTCGGCGCTGGTCTGCGTCACCCACGACCGCTGGTTCCTCGACCAGGTCTGCACCCGCATGTGGGACGTGCAGCGCGGTGCCGTCTACGAGTACGAGGGCGGCTACTCCGACTACGTCTTCGCCCGCGCGGAGCGCGAGCGGATCGCGGCCACCGAGGAGACCAAGCGGCAGAACCTGGTCCGCAAGGAACTCGCCTGGCTGCGCCGCGGCGCCCCCGCCCGTACCTCCAAGCCGCGCTTCCGGGTCGAGGCGGCCAACGAGCTGATCAAGGACGTGCCGCCGCCGCGCGACACCTCCGAGCTGATGAAGTTCGCCTCGTCGCGGCTCGGCAAGACCGTGTTCGACCTGGAGGACGTGACCGTACAGGCCGGGCCCAAGGTGCTGCTCAAGCACGTCACCTGGCAGCTCGGTCCCGGCGACCGCATCGGCCTGGTCGGCGTCAACGGCGCCGGCAAGACCTCGCTGCTGCGCGCCATGGCCGAGGCCGCCCGGACGGAGGGCGAGGCACAGCCGGCGGGCGGCCGGGTCGCCGTCGGCAAGACGGTGAAGCTGGCCTACCTCTCCCAGGAGGTCGCCGAACTGAACCCGAACACGCGGGTCCTGGAGGCGGTCCAGCAGGTACGCGAGCGCGTCGACCTCGGCAAGGGGCGCGAGATGACGGCCGGGCAGCTGTGCGAGACGTTCGGCTTCAACAAGGAGAAGCAGTGGACGCCGGTCGGCGACCTGTCCGGCGGTGAGCGCCGCCGGCTGCAGCTGCTGCGCCTGCTCATGGACGAGCCGAACGTCCTCTTCCTCGACGAGCCCACCAACGACCTCGACATCGAGACCCTCACCCAGCTGGAGGACGTCCTCGACGGCTGGCCCGGCTCGATGATCGTGATCTCCCACGACCGGTTCTTCGTCGAGCGCACCACCGACCGCGTCTTCGCCCTCCTCGGCGACGCCACGCTGCGGATGCTGCCGCGGGGCATCGACGAGTACCTGGAGCGCCGACAGCGCATGGAGGAGGCGGTCGCCGCCACCGCCGGCGCCGCGGCCGCCAAGCCCGCCACGACCGAGCGGAGCGCCGCCGACCAGCGGGCGGCCAAGAAGGAACTCCAGAAGATCGAGCGGCAGTTGGACCGTATCTCCGAGAAGGAGACCAAGCTGCACGACCAGATCGCCGCGAACGCCACGGACTTCGCGAAGGTCGCCGAACTCGACGCGCAGCTCCGCGACCTCGCCGGGGAGCGCGAGGAACTGGAGATGCGCTGGCTGGAGTTGGCCGAGGACGCGTGACGGGTGCCCCGACCGGCGTGAATCAGCCCTCTGCGGGCCCGCGCGCAACCCCCTTGCGCGGGCCCGGTGAAGGGGGCGTGAAGGCGCGTAACGGTGGCATCACGGGGCGGTTCTCCCTTGGGAACAGCGGCAGATGCGCGCCCGTGGGCTGTCGGTGGCGGGTGGTAGAAAGGTCAGTCTGAGAACTGCCTGAGTGCGACCGCGGGTCCGTCACCAGCCTCGGGCATGGCTCGAAATCAGTGAACGAGGGGGAAGAACGCTGATGACCCAGCCGCCCGGCCAGCCGCCGCAGGGCGCTTTCGGAGCGCCGCAGGACCAGCCGCCGCCGGGCGGCGGATTCGGCGCCCCGCAACAGCCGCCCGTACAGGGAGCTTTCGGCGCGCCCCAGGGCACGCCCCCGCTCCCGCCCCAGCCGCCCCACCAGCCCCAGCCGGGGTACGGCTACCCGCAGCAGCCCGCCCCCGGCCCCTACGGCACACCGGGTCCGTACGGGCCGCAGCCCGGGTACGGGTACCCCCAGCAGCAGCCGCAGTACCCCGGCGGACCGGGGATGCCCCCGCCTCCCGGCGGCGGAGGCGGCCGCGGGCCGTTCAGGGGGAAGCCCGCGCTGATCGTCGCGGCGGCGGTGGCCGGGCTGCTGGTCGTCGGAGGCACGGTGTACGCCCTGACCGGCAGCGGGGGCGGCGGCAGGAAGCCGGTCGCCGGGCAGTCCGACGACCCGAAGGCCTCCGGTACCCCGGTCGACCCGGGTGACGGCAGCGGCGGCGGTGCGGACCCGGAGAACCTCAACGCGGGCCGCAAGTCCGGCGAGGCCAAGGTGCTCTGGTACAAGTCGGCACCCGACGCACCCGCCTCCGGCGCCGACGCGCCCGGCATGTGGATCACCGGGAAGACGGCGGTGAAGGCGGCGTACAAGCAGGTCTTCGCCTACAAGGTGGGCAACGGCGACCCGGCCTGGGCCCCGATCACGTTCCCGCAGAAGATCTGCGCGGTCACCTCGCAGAAGTCGGCGGACGACAAGGTCGTCGTGGCCTACATGAACGGCACCAGCGACCGCGCCAAGTGCAACCAGCTGCAGGAGATCGACCTCGACACGGGCCAAAAGGGCTGGACCGCGACCGTCGCCGACGGCGGGCTGTTCGACAGCGTGCTCAGCATCGAGCTGACGATCAGCGGGAAGACGCTGATGGTGGGCCGTTCCGAGTCCGGCACGGCGTACGACCTCGGCAGCGGCGACAAGCTGTACGACAAGGAGAAGTACGGTGCGTCCTGCTTCCCGACGGCGTTCGCGGGCGGCACGGACCGGCTGGTCGAGGTGGCCTCCTGCGGTGCCGGCGGCAGCGCCGAGCACAACGAGATCTCGCAACTCGACCCCGCCACCGGCAAGGTCGAGTGGACCCAGCCGGTCAAGAAGGGCTGGCAGGTCGAGCGCACCTACTCCGTCGACCCGCTCGTGGTCTACATGACCAACGAGGACAAGAAGGCCTGGAACATCTCGGTCCTGGACGGCAAGGGCGCGTTCCGTTCCGAGGTCAAGGTCGACGAGAAGTTCGCGCCCCAGTGCGGCTGGGCACTCCTCGTCCGTGACCTGCAGGGCTGCCAGGGCGTGGCCGCCGACGCGAACACCCTCTACCTGCCGACGGACGTGAGCGGCAGCGCCAACGAGATCGTCGCGATCAGCCTCACCGACGGCAAGGCGAAGTGGCGTGTGAAGTCCCCGACGGACGAGTCGATGTACCCGGTCAAGGCCGAGGGCGGCAAGCTCGTCGCCTACGTACGGCCGTCGTACGACGCGGGCGGCCAGGTCGTGTCGATCCCGACCACCGGCTCCGCCCACTCCACCACCCGGCTGCTGCAGAACCCGCAGCACACCGCCGACATCGAGGGCGGCTTCTACGACGGCGCGGTCGACTGGGTCGACGGCCGCCTCTACCTCTCCTCCACACGGCTGACCGGCAGCGACGAGGCGAAGGAGAAGCTGATGATGGCCTTCGGCAGCTGAGCGGGGCTCATCCCGAGCCGTCCCGCGCCGCCCCGCACTCCGCGCCGTCCCCAGCCGTCTCACGCGCCGTCCCCGAGGTACTTCCGCCATGACCCAGCCGCCCCCGTCCAACCAGCCTCCCAACCCGTACGGCCCGCAACCCGGCTACGGCTACCCGCAACAGCCCCCGCAGCCCGGTCACGGCTACCCCCAGCAACCCTCGGCCCCGAACCCGTACGCCCAGCAGCCCGGCTACGGCTACCCGAACCAGCCGCCCCAGCCCGGCTACGGCCACCCGGGCGGCCGACCGGGCGGCCCCGGCCCCGCTCCGGGCCCCGGCCGCAACAACGCCGCGCTGCTCATCGTCGTCGCCGCGGTCGTCGCCATCGCGCTGATCGTCGGCGGCGGCATCTGGTACGCCAAGTCCTCCGGCGGAGACGCCAGGAAGGACGACACGGCGAACTCCAGCGGCGGCGCCGGCGGCCAGGACGCGGACGGTGGCAAGAACGGCAAGGGGACCGAGAAGGTGCCCGCGGACACCACCTCCAAGGTCCTCTTCCAGGTCCCGCTGCCCACGGCGAAGGACACCACCGTCACCGCCGGTTCCTGGCTCACCGACAAGGTGTACGCGAAGACCGGCATCGCCCAGATCACCGGTTACGACCCCGACTCGGGCGCCAGGTCGTGGACGGTCCCGCTGCCCGGTCCGGTCTGCCGCGCCACCGGGCACGTCAGCGCCGACGGCCGGACCGCGGTCGTCTTCCAGCCGAAGATGCCGGCGAAGGGCTCCACGGCCGGCTGCACCCAGGTCGCCGCGATCGACCTGAACACCGGCAGGAAGCTGTGGACCCGGACGGTCAAGTCCGGTGATGTCCCGGTCACCTTCGACAACGTGACGGTCGCCCAGCAGACCGTAGCGGTCGGCGGCTCCAGCGGTGGCGCCGCCTTCGACCTCGCTTCCGGCACGGTCCGCTGGCAGCCGAAGGCGGCCGACAGCTGCCACGACGCCGGCTACGGCGGCGGCGCCAAGCTGGTCGCGGTCCGCAGGTGCGGCAGCGGCGACGCCGGCCAGCTGCGCATCCAGACCCTCGACCCGGTCACCGGCAAGGTGCTCTCGGAGTACAAGATGACCTCGGGCATCGACTACGCGAGCGTCGTGTCGACCGACCCGCTGGTGGTGGCCGCCGACGTCAACGACAGCGCGGGCGACGGCAGCGGCTTCTCGGACGTCTTCTCCATCGACGACAGGACCGGCGCGCTGCGCACCCGTATCTCCACGCCGGGCAGCTCCTACGCGGCCCGCTGCGACGGCATCTACGACCTGGAGAAGTGCACGGGAGCGGTGGTCGGCAACGACAGGCTGTACCTGGCGACCGAACAGCACGACGGCGACGGGGACTACACGAAGACCAACGAGATCGTCGCCTTCGACCTGGGCACCGGCAAGCAGACCGGCCAGCGAGCCGACGCCGGGAACAACTACACGATCACGCCCCTGCGCATGGACGGCCCCGATGTGATCGCCTACAAGAACGCGCCGTACGACAAGGGCGCTCAGGTCGTCAGCATCGACGGCGGTTCGTTCAAGGAGACCAAGCTCCTGGAGAACCCGGTGACCACGGCGGTCAAGGCCGTGGAGACCACCATGTCGCCCGACTACGCCGAAGTCCGCTACTCCCAGGGGCACCTCTACCTGTCCGCCGCGTACGCCCACGCCGCCGCCTCGTCGTCGTCGGCCAAGGAGTACCTGGTGACCGCCTTCGGTGCGGGTGGCTGATACGCGCTCTCCACCCGCGAATGCGAGAAAACCCAGAGATTCCTCCGATCCGGGGCACTTCTCATCAGTAGGGGCAGCGCAACGTCGAACAAGCGTGTAGCTTCCGGGGGCATGAAGGACGGGGTGCCGGGGGGCCCTCTGTCCATGCGGACCAGTGGGCATCCATAGTGGGGCATCCATTGGGGGGACTGGGGGGTTGCTCTATGGGAGTGCGGCTCATGGTGGTCGACGACCACCGGTTGCTCGCGGAGGCGCTGGCCTCGGCGCTGAAACTGCGCGGCCACCGGGTGCTCGCGGCGGCGGCACCCGCGGCGGGCGCGGCCGAGCTGGTGATCACACGGGCACCCGAGGTGTGCCTGCTCGGTACGGCGACACCGGCCGAGCCGGGGATCTTCGACCCGGTGGTGAAGATCAAGCGGGAGCGGCCGCAGGTCGCCGTCCTGGTCCTGGGCCCGGTGCCGTCCCCGCGGGGCATCGCGGCGGCCTTCGCGGCCGGCGCCTCCGGGTACGTACGGCACGACGAGCGGATAGAGGGCGTCGAGCGGGCGATCATGAAGGCCCGGGCCGGGGAGGCCGCCGTGGCACCCGCCCTGCTCCAGGGCGCCTTCGGCGAACTCCTCAACCCGGCCGCCCAGCCCGACGACGAGGGCCAGCGCCTCCTCCAGATGCTCACCCCGAGGGAGGTGGAGGTCCTGGTCCGCGTCGCCGACGGCGAGGACACCCGCCTCATCGCCGCCGGCATGGGCATCGCCCCCAGCACGGCCCGCACCCATGTCCAGCGGGTCCTGATGAAACTGGGGGTGGGGTCGCGCCTGGAAGCGGCCGCGCTGGCAGCACGTACCGGCCTGCTGGATCGGGCGGGACCTCTGAACGGCGGCACAGAAGCGCCCCTTTAGGGGCCCTGGGGGTACCCCCGGCCGAAGGCTGGGGGAGGAACTGCGCGACCAGCCCCCACGCACGCGCGGCCAAAGCACAACCGAGTCAGTCATCGGCCTCTTCCGCCGGAGGCGCTGGCGGGGTAGGCCGAAGCCACAGCCACACCAGGAAGAACACCCCCAGCAACAGCATCCCGATCCCGGTCCACAGGTTGATGTTGATTCCCTGTGCCTTGTCGATCTCGGCCTGCGAGTCCGTGATCCCGGTGATCGTGACGATGATCCCGTACAGCACGAACAACCCGCCGATGATCCGCCGCAGGTCGAAGATCCGCGCGGCGGTCGCGGACCGCCCCTCCAGCTCGGTGACCTCGCGCTGGACGTCCTGCTCGGAGTAGTGGAACCCGGAGTGCCCGGAGTCGTCGGTCATGGTCTCTCCATCCTCCCGCGACCGGGACTAGAACGAGAACGGGATGTAGCAGGCGGCGGCCAGGATCACCGCGCCCCAGCCCAGCAGCGCCGGCCGCCGGTACCAGGCCTCGTCGCCGGGTGCGGGCGCCTCGGTCATGCCGGGGGAGGTCGTGCCGTAGACGAGCCCGGCCAGCTCCGCCTCCGGCTTGGGCGCGGTGAACAGGGACACGATCACCATCACCACCGCGCCGGCGACGAACCCGGCGATCGCGGAGACGAAGTTGGCGCCCTGGTCGGAGGGGATGCCGATGATGTCCTTCTTGTAGAGGACGAAGTAGTTGATCATCGCGGTCACGGTGCCCGCGAGCAGCCCCCAGAAGCCGGATTTCGCCGAGGCCCGCTTCCAGAACATGCCGACGATGAAGACGACGAACATCGGCACGTTGAAGAAGGAGAACAGCGTCTGGAGGTAGCTCATGATGTTCGAGAACGACGACGCCAGGAACGCCGTACCGATCGACGCGCACACGCCGATCGCCGTGATGAGCCGTCCGAAGCGCACGTAGTAGCCGTCCTCCCGGCCTCTCACCACGTACTTCGCCCAGATGTCGTTGGTGAACACGGTGTTGAAGGACGACACGTTGGCCGCCATGCCGGCCATGAAGGCGGCCAGCAGCCCGGTGACCGCGATGCCGAGGACACCGTTCGGCAGCAGCTGTGACATCAGGTAGGGGATGGCGTCGTTGTACTGGAGGCCGGACTTCGCGGTTCCGAAGTTCGGCACGAGCGCGGCGGCCACCAGGCCCGGGATCATCACCAGGAAGACGATGAAGATCTTCGGGTACGCGGCGATCAGCGGGGTGCGCTGGGCGGCGGAGAGGTTCTTCGCCGACAGGGCCCGCTGCACCTCGGCGAAGTTCGTCGTCCAGTAGCCGAAGGAGAGCACGAAGCCGAGGCCGAGGACGATGGTCAGCCAGTTCGCGCCGAGCGGGTTGACGGAGCCGATGCCGGTGCCGCCCCAGGCGGTGGTGAAGTTGCGGCCGTGGGTGGCGGTGAGCTTGTCGACCAGGCCGTCCCAGCCGCCGACCTTCTTCAGGCCGAGCACGGACAGCGGGATGAGGGCGGCCAGGATCACGAAGAACTGCAGCACCTCGTTGTAGATGGCCGAGGAGAGCCCGCCGAGGGTGATGTACGCCAGCACGAACGCGCCGGCCACCACGATCGCCACCCACTGCGGCCAGCCCAGCAGCGCCTCCACGACGATCGCCAGGGCGTAGAGGTTCACACCGGCGATCAGAATGGCCGCGAAGGCGAACAGGATCGAACTGAGCAGGTGTGCGGCTCTGTCGAAGCGGAGCAACAGCATCTCGGGGACCGAGCGGACCTTGCTGCCGTAGTAGAAGGGCATCATCACCAGGCCCAGGAAGACCATGGCCGGAATGGCGCCGATCCAGTACCAGTGCACGGTGTAGGCGCCGTACTGCGCGCTGTTGGCGGCCATGCCGAGGATCTCGGTGGCGGCCAGGTTCGCCGAGATGAAGGCGAGACCGGTGATCCAGGCGGGCAGCGACCGTCCGGAGAGGAAGAAGTCGAGGCTGGTCCTCACCGAGCGGCGGGCCGCGAAGCCGATGCCCAGGACGACGGCGAAGTAGATCGCCAGGATCGTGTAGTCCAGGCCGTTGGTCGGGAGCCGCAGTCCCGCCGCGAGGTCCGTGGTGAGGTCTGTCGCGAGGTATGTGGGGGATACGGGGGCATCTGTGGGGTTCTGCACCCAGTAATTCAACACTTTCGTTGTCTCACCTTGATTGATTGCGATGTTGACTGGGGTGGTGAGTTGTGTTTTGGTGTGTTCGGTTCTGTTTGATGGTTGGCTGGCTCGATCAACGGGAGTCCGCAGTGAAGAAGACCTCGACCCGGCTGGCCGACGGTCGCGAACTCATCTACTACGACCTGCGCGACGACACCGTGCGGGACGCGGTGGACCGCCGCCCGCTGGAGCGGACGCACACCACCTCCGAGGTCCGCCGGGACGCGCTGCTCGGCGACCAGGTCGCGATCGCCTCGCACCGGCAGGGCCGCACCTACCACCCGCCGGCCGACCAGTGCCCGCTGTGCCCGACCAAGGGCGACCGGCTGAGCGAGATCCCGGACTCGTCGTACGACGTCGTGGTCTTCGAGAACCGTTTCCCCTCGCTGGCCGGCGACTCCGGCCGCTGCGAGGTGGTCTGCTTCACCTCGGACCACGACGCCTCCTTCGCGAGCCTCACCGAGGAGCAGGCACGGCTTGTCCTCGACGCGTGGACCGACCGGACCTCGGAACTGTCGCATCTCCCCTCCGTCGAGCAGGTGTTCTGCTTCGAGAACCGCGGCGAGGAGATCGGCGTGACGCTCGGTCACCCGCACGGGCAGATCTACGCCTACCCCTTCACCACCCCGCGCACCGCCCTGATGCTGCGTTCCCTCGCGGCCCACAAGGAGGCCACCGGCGGGGAGAACCTCTTCGACGCCGTGCTCACGCGTGAACTCGCCGACGAACGGGTCGTCCTTGAGGGTGAACACTGGGTCGCCTTCGTGCCGTACGCCGCACACTGGCCCTACGAGGTCCACCTGTACCCGAAGCGCCGCGTCCCCGACCTGCTCGGCCTTGACGAGGCGGCACGCTCAGAGTTCCCCCAGGTTTATCTGGAACTCTTGAGGCGCTTCGACCGTATCTTCGGTGAGGGTGAGCCTCCCACGCCCTACATCGCCGCCTGGCACCAGGCGCCGTTCGGGACGCTGGAGGAGTTCGACGGTGTCACGCGCGACGACTTCGCGCTGCACCTGGAGCTTTTCACCATCCGCCGAACGTCCGGCAAGCTGAAGTTCCTCGCGGGTTCCGAGTCGGGCATGAGCGTGTTCATCAACGACGTGCCGCCGGAGCGCGCGGCCGAGCGACTGCGAGAGGTAGCGAGTTGATGAAGTACCTGGTGACGGGCGGGGCGGGATACGTCGGCAGCGTGGTCGCCCAGCACCTGCTGGAGGCGGGCCACGAGGTCACCGTCCTGGACAACCTGTCCACGGGCTTCCGCGAGGGCGTCCCGGCGGGCGCCGCCTTCGTCGAGGGCGACATCCGCGACGCCGCCAAGTGGCTGGACCCGTCCTACGACGCGGTGCTGCACTTCGCCGCGTTCTCCCAGGTCGGCGAGTCGGTCGTGAAGCCCGAGAAGTACTGGGACAACAACGTCGGCGGCACCATGGCGCTGCTCTCCGCGATGCGCGAGGCCGGCGTCCGCAAGCTCGTCTTCTCCTCCACGGCGGCCACCTACGGCGAGCCCGTCCACACCCCGATCACCGAGACCGACCCGACCGCCCCCACCTCCCCCTACGGCGCCACCAAGCTCGCCGTGGACCACATGATCACCGGGGAGGCGGCCGCCCACGGCCTGGGCGCGGTCTCCCTGCGCTACTTCAACGTGGCCGGGGCGTACGGCGCGCAGGGCGAGCGGCACAACCCCGAGTCGCACCTGATCCCGCTGGTTCTCCAGGTCGCCCAGGGCAGGCGCGAGGCCATCTCGGTCTTCGGTGACGACTACCCGACGCCCGACGGTACCTGCATCCGCGACTACATCCACGTTGCCGACCTCGCCGACGCCCACCTGCTGGCCCTGACGGCCGCGCGGCCCGGCGAGCACCTGATCTGCAACCTCGGCAACGGCGAGGGCTTCTCGGTCCGCCAGGTCATCGAGACCGTCCGCCAGGTCACCGGCCACCCGATCCCCGAGGTCGTGGCCCCGCGCCGGGGCGGCGACCCGGCCGTCCTGGTCGCCTCGGCGGCCACCGCCCGCGAGAAGCTGGGCTGGAACCCGACCCGCGCGGACCTCGCGGGGATCGTCGCGGACGCCTGGGAGTTCGCGCAGCGCACCAGCACACCAAGGGAGCAGTAAGTGGGGGCAGCACAGCAGGTCAGAGACGCCTTCGAGGAGCTGTACGGCTCGGCTCCCGACGGCGTCTGGGCGGCGCCCGGCCGGGTCAACCTGATCGGCGAGCACACCGACTACAACGACGGCTTCGTGATGCCGTTCGCGCTGCCGCACGCGTCGACGGCGGCCGTCGCCCGCCGCACCGACGGCGTGCTGCGGCTGCACTCCTCGGACGTCGAGGGCGGGGTCGTCGAGCTCTCCCTGGACGCCCTGGATCCCGGCACCGACCAGGAGTGGACGGCGTACCCGGCGGGCGTGGTCTGGGCGCTGCGCGCGGCCGGTCACCCGGTCACCGGCGCCGACGTGCACCTCGCCTCCACCGTCCCGACCGGCGCGGGCCTGTCCTCCTCCGCGGCCCTGGAGGTGGTGATCGCCCTCGCGCTCAACGACCTCTACGAACTGGGCCTGCAGCGCTGGCAGCTGGCCCGCCTGTGCCAGCGCGCGGAGAACGTCTACGTCGGGGCGCCGACCGGCATCATGGACCAGACGGCGTCCGCCTGCTGCGAGCAGGGCCACGCCCTGTTCCTGGACACCCGCGACCTCTCGCAGCGGCAGATCCCCTTCGACCTCGCGGCCGAGGGCATGCGCCTGCTGGTCGTCGACACCCAGGTCAAGCACGCCCACAGTGGCGGCGAGTACGGCAAGCGCCGGGCCGGCTGCGAGAAGGGCGCGGCCCTGCTGGGCGTGGACGCGCTGCGGGACATCGCCTACGACGACCTCGACGCGTCGCTCGAACGCCTCGGCGACGAGGCGGAGGTACGGCGCCTGGTCCGGCACGTCGTCACCGAGGACCACCGCGTCGAGCGCGTCGTGGCCCTCCTCGAAGCGGGCGACACCCGTGCCATCGGCCCGGTCCTCACCGAGGGCCACGCCTCGCTGCGCGACGACTTCCAGGTCTCCTGCCCCGAGCTGGACCTGGTCGTGGAGGCGGCGAACGCGGCTGGCGCGCTGGGTGCCCGGATGACCGGCGGCGGCTTCGGCGGCTCGGCGATCGTCCTCGCCGAGGCGGCGGACGTCGACACGATCGCCAAGGCGGTCGAGGAGGCCTTCGCGGCGGCCGGCTTCAAGGCCCCGCGGGTCTTCGAGGCGGTGCCGTCGGCGGGCGCCCGCCGGGAGGGCTGAGGCTCAGCCCAGCCGCTTCGTCAGCGTGTACTCCGTGATCCCCGGCGGGTAGTCGGGGATCACGCACACCACGTCGTACCCCTGCTTCCGGTAGAACTCCGGGGCCTGGAAGTCCCAGGTCTCCAGGCGTACGGCGGTGCAGCCGCGGTCCTCGCGGGCGATGCGCTCGGCCTCCGCGAGCAGCCCGCCGCCGAGGCCCGTGCCGCGGTGGCGGGCGTCCACCCAGAGGTAGGTGACGTGCAGCCAGGACGTCCAGGTGTGTCCGACCAGCCCGCCCGCAAGGCCGCCCGAGCGCTCGTCCATCGCCCAGACGTGCAGCGGCACTTGGCGTTCACCGGGAGTACCGCGCAGGGCCGCGAGGACGGGGGACGCCGCGGTGTTGGTGTCCCGCAGCCGCGCGTGGAGCAGTTCGCGTCGTTCCTTGTCGACTTCCGCCTCAATACGAAACATGCGGCACACCATAAACGCGTCGGCCGGGCAGTTCTGCAAATTGCCTTCCGCTCACGGCGACCGGTCGTACTCTGATGAGCAGTGCCGGTGGGGGCCGGCGCTGATCAGGGGGCGAGACAAGTCGGATACGACGCCCGCGGTGGGGGTAGCAGTTCAGGCACGGCGGCGGCCGTGCGGTTCAGCCCTCCCGCGGGTGTCGTGTCCGCACGGTTCGTCGTTCTCCGGACCTTGGGGTATCCCCGGCTCGTGAAGAGCACTGGGGAAGGGGGTTTCGTGGTTCGCATCCGAGTCCTGGTCGTCGACGACCACCGCATCTTCGCCGAGTCGCTGGCCGCCGCACTGGCCGCCGAGCCCGACGTCGACGTCTCCGCGGCCGGCAGCGGTCCGGCCGCGCTGCGCTGCCTGGAGCGCGCGGTCGCCGAGGGCCGCCGCTACGACGTGCTGCTCGTCGACGCCGACCTGGGCGGTCAACTGCCGGGCGGCCGGGCGGCCGTGCCGGTGCAGGAGGCCAACGCGGAGGGGCTGGTCGACGGCATATCGCTGGTCGCCGGTGTCCGCTCGGCCCATCCGGCCGTCCGGGTCGTCGTCCTCGCCGAGAAGGACGACCCGCGGCGCGCGGCCCTGGCCCTGCAGGCCGGCGCCTGCGGCTGGGTCGCCAAGGACTGCTCGCTGTCCCGGCTGCTGAACGTCATCCGGGGCGTGCTGCGCGACGAGACGCATCTGCCGCCCGCCCTGCTCACGGGCGTCCTGCGGGAGCTGACGGCGGCCCGCAAGCACCGCACCGAGAGCGAGCGCCTGGTGGAGTCCCTCACGCCGAGGGAGCGCGAAGTGCTCCGGTGCATGGTGGCGGGCCTGGGGCGCAAGGCCGTCGCCGAGCGCCTCTTCCTGTCCCCGCACACCGTCCGCACCCACATGCAGAACGTCCTCGGCAAGCTGGGCGTCCACTCCACGCTGGCCGCGGTGGCGCTGGCGCGCAGGGCTGGGGTGGGGCCGGTGGACCTAGGGCCCAGCGGACGGATCGTCCCTGAGGAGAGCAGCAGCGCCTGACCGGCGCCAAGCGGGCAGCGCCCCGAAGGGGCGTTGGGGTACCCCCGGCCGAAGGCTGGGGGAGGAACTGCGCGACCAGCCACGACGACGCCGCAGACGACAGACGGCATATCGCGGCACTGTCAGCGGAGCGCCTAGCCGGGGATGTTGTCGAACGGCGCCGTCAACTGGCGTAGCAGCCCGGCGAGTTCGGACCGCTGGGTGGGGGAGAGCTCGCCGAGGATCGCCCGCTCCTGGTCGAGGAGGCCCGCCAGGGCCTGGTCCGCGCGGTCCTGGCCCTCGGTGGTCAGCCGGACCAGCACGCCACGCCGGTCGCTCGGGTCCGGCAGCCGCTCGACCAGGCCCTTCTTGGCCAGCCGGTCGATGCGGTTGGTCATCGTCCCCGAGGTGACCAGGGTCTGGGTCAGCAGCTGCCCGGGGGAGAGCTGGTACGGCGTGCCCGCGCGCCTGAGCGCGGTCAGCACGTCGAACTCCCAGGGCTCCAGGCTGTGCTCGGCGAAGGCCAGCCGACGTGCCCGGTCCAGGTGCCGCGCCAGTCGGCTCACCCGGCTGAGCACCTCGAGCGGTTCCACGTCGAGGTCCGGGCGCTCCCGGCGCCACGCAGCGACCAGCCGATCGACCTCGTCCTCCATGGCGATCAGTGTAGTGGTTCTGTCGACATGAAGTCTCTTGATATCGAGTCTCTTGACATCGAGATATCTCTACGGGGAAGGTGGAGGACATGACGACTCCTGCCTGGGACCCCGCCCAGTACCTCCGTCACTCCGGCCACCGCGCCCGCGCCTTCACCGACCTCCTCGCCCACGTCCCCGCCCTCCCCGGCGACCCCCCGGCCATCGCCGACCTCGGCTGCGGCCCCGGCAACGTCACCGCCGTCCTCGCCGACCGCTGGCCCACCGCGCACATCACCGGTTACGACAACTCGGCCGCGATGCTCGACAGGGCCGAGGTCGACCACGCCGGACCCACCCCCGGCGGCGGCCGCCTCGACTTCGCCCACGCCGACCTGCGCACCTGGGCGCCCGAACGGCCGTACGACCTGATCGTGTCCAACGCGGCGCTCCAGTGGGTCCCCGGCCACCTCGGCCGCTTCGCCGACTGGCTCGACGCGCTCGCTCCCGGCGGCACCTTCGCCTTCCAGGTGCCGAACAACATCGACGCACCCCTGCACGCCCTGATGCGCGAGCTCGCCGCCACACCCCGCTGGAAGGTCCGGCTCGCCGACGTGCTGCGCCACGAGGACTCCGTCCACCCGCCGGCCGCCTACCTCGACCGGCTCGCCCGCCTCGGCTGCGCCACCGACGTCTGGGAGACCACCTACCTCCACGTCCTGGCGGGCGAGGACCCCGTCCTGGACTGGGTCAAGGGCACCGGGCTGCGCCCCGCCCTCACCGCCCTCGGCGACGACCCCGAGGCCCGGGACGCCTTCGTCGCCGAGTACCGCGAGTTGCTGCGGGAGGCCTATCCGAGCGCCCCCTACGGCACGGTCCTGCCCTTCCGCCGCCTGTTCGCCGTCGCCCGCAAGGAGGACGCCTGATGCTCACCGCCCTCGACCACGTCCAGCTCGCCGTACCGCCGGGCTCGGAGGATCTGCTGCGCGCCTACTACGTCGATCTCCTCGGCATGACCGAGATCCCCAAGCCGCCCGTGCTCGCGGCGCGCGGCGGCTGCTGGTTCCGGGCCGGGACCGTGCACCTGCACCTGGGAGTGGAGGCGGCCTTCCGCCCCGCTCTGCAGGCCCATCCGGGACTGCGGGTCACGGACATCGAGGCCTGTGCCGAACGGCTCGAAGCCGGCGGCGCCCCCGTCACCTGGGACGACGACCTCCCCGGACACCGCCGCTTCTACTCCCAGGACCCCGTCGGCAACCGCCTGGAGTTCCTGGAACCGGTGCGCTGAGCCACCGTTTGCCGCGGCCCGCTCCTGGTTACCCGGAGCAATGACCCCACGTACCTATCCGCTTCAGGAGGGATCGACGGTGTCAGGACATCAGAAGGCCAAGGGCAAGAAGGAACAGATCAAGGGCAAGGTCAAGGAGGTCGGCGGGCGCGCGACGCGTGACGCGCCCATGGAGGCCGAAGGACGCCTGGAGCAGTCGAAGGGCGACGCCCGCCAGGCCAAGGAGAAGATGAAGGACATCTTCAAGCACTGAGTGAACGCTGAGGCCTGAGCACAGGGCTCAGGCCTTGCGGTGCCCTATCAGCCGTGGCTTCTGCTCCAGGCCGTCCAGGCCGTGCCAGGCCAGGTTCACCAGGTGGGCGGCGACCTCCGCCTTCTTCGGGCGGCGCACGTCCAGCCACCACTGGCCGGTCAGCGCGACCATGCCCACCAGCGCCTGCGCGTACAGCGGGGCCAGCTTGGGGTCGAAGCCGCGGCTCTTGAACTCGCGGCCCAGGATGTCCTCCACCTGGGTCGCGATGTCCGAGATGAGAGAGGCGAAGGAACCCGTCGACTGCGGGATGGGGGAGTCCCGGACCAGGATCCGGAACCCGTCCGTGTACTCCTCGATGTAGTCGAGCAGCGCGAACGCGGCCTGCTCGCACAGCTCCCGCGGATGGCCGGCCGTGAGGGAGCCGGTCACCATGTCCAGCAGGCGCCGCATCTCCCGGTCGACCACCACCGCGTACAGCCCCTCCTTGCCGCCGAAGTGCTCGTACACCACCGGCTTGGAGACCCCGGCCTTCGCGGCGATCTCCTCCACCGACGTGCCCTCGAAGCCCTTCGCCGCGAAGAGGGTGCGACCGATCTCCAACAGCTGCTGGCGGCGCTCCGCACCGGTCATACGGGTACGACGCGCCCGCCGCTGCTTCTCGGGACTGGGGGTGCTGGAGTCGGTCGCCACGGCGTCAATCATGCCGCCTTCGCGGCCTCCGCCCCCTGCGGGGAGCCGCCTTCTCCGGTGTTACGGCGCGAATCGATACGTGAGCGTGACGGCCAGCGCACGTCGTAGGCCCAGCCCAGCTGCTCGCACCAGCGGATGATCCGCGCCGACGAGTCGATCTGGCCGCGCTCCACCCCGTGCCGCGCGGAGGTCGGGTCGGCGTGGTGCAGGTTGTGCCAGGACTCGCCGCAGGACAGGACCGCCAGCCACCACACGTTGCCCGACCGGTCCCGCGATTTGAACGGCCGCTTGCCCACCGCGTGGCAGATCGAGTTGATCGACCACGTCACATGGTGGAGCAGCGCCACCCGGACGAGTGATCCCCAGAAGAACGCGGTGAACGCGCCCCACCAGGACATCGTCACCAGCCCGCCGATCAGCGGCGGCAGCGCGAGGGAGACCACCGTCCAGTAGATGAACTGGCGGGAGATCGTCCGGATGGCAGGGTCCTTGACCAGATCCGGCGCGTACTTGTCCTGCGGGGTCCGCTCCTCGTCGAACATCCAGGCGATGTGCGCCCACCACAGGCCCTTGATCAGCGCCGGCACGGTCTCGCCGTACCGCCACGGCGAATGCGGGTCGCCCTCCGCGTCGGAGAACTTGTGGTGCTTGCGGTGGTCGGCCACCCAGCGCACCAGCGGCCCCTCCACCGCCATCGACCCCGCGACGGCCAGCGCGATCCTGAGCGGCCGCTTCGCCTTGAAGGAACCGTGGGTGAAGTAACGGTGGTAACCGATCGTCACGCCGTGACAGCCCAGGTAGTAGAAGAACACCATCAGGCCCAGGTCGAGCCAGCTCGCGCCCCATCCCCACGCCAGCGGCACCGCCGCCAGCAGCGCGAGGAACGGCACGACGATGAACAGCAGCAGGGTGATCTGCTCCAGCGAACCCTTCCGCTCACCGCCCAGGGTGGCGGACTGGAGCGCGGTGTCGGCCGCCTTCCGGGGGTCTTCGATCACATCGGAACTAGACGAGGTCATGCGCGTCCCCTGTGGGGTCGAGGGTTGAGAGATGCGCCGATCCGCGGCGACCGAACGGGACGAAAAGGAGCTTCCCTACGGTTCCGTAACCTACGGCGACGTAAGTATGGCAGCGGGGCGTCTCACGGCAAGAGCCCCAGAACCTGCGCGTCCTCATGGACACCTATCCTTGGAGTCGGTCGGACAGCGCGGTCCGTTCTGTTTCCTTCCCTGATGTCCGGCCGCTATGCGGACAGGCCCCGCCTGCTGCCCGGCCGCCTGACGGGTTCCCTCCAGACGAGCTTCAACACTGCAAGGAGCCGCACCTGTGAGCAGTGCCGACGACCAGACCACCACGACCAGCAGTGAGCTGCGCGCCGACATCCGCCGGCTGGGTGACCTCCTCGGCGAGACCCTCGTCCGCCAGGAGGGTCCCGAGCTGCTGGAGCTCGTCGAGAAGGTCCGCCGCCTGACCCGCGAGGACGGCGAGGCCGCTGCCGAACTGCTGCGCGGCACCGAACTGGAGACCGCCGCCAAGCTGGTCCGTGCCTTCTCCACCTACTTCCACCTGGCCAACGTCACCGAGCAGGTGCACCGCGGCCGTGAGCTGCGCGCCCGCCGTGCCGCCGAGGGCGGCCTCCTCGCCCGCACCGCCGACCGGCTCAAGGACGCCGACCCCGAGCACCTGCGCGAGACCGTGCAGAACCTCAACGTCCGCCCGGTGTTCACGGCGCACCCCACCGAGGCGGCGCGCCGTTCGGTCCTCAACAAGCTCCGGCGCATCGCCGCGCTCCTGGACACGCCGGTCATCGAGTCCGACCGCCGCCGCACCGACATCCGCCTCGCCGAGAACATCGACCTCGTCTGGCAGACCGACGAGCTGCGCGTCGTACGCCCGGAGCCCGCCGACGAGGCCCGCAACGCCATCTACTACCTGGACGAGCTGCACGCCGACGCGGTCGGCGACGTCCTGGAGGACCTGACGGCGGAGCTGGAGCGGGTCGGCGTCAAGCTCCCCGACGACACCCGTCCGCTGACCTTCGGCACCTGGATCGGCGGCGACCGCGACGGCAACCCCAACGTCACCCCCCAGGTCACCTGGGACGTCCTCATCCTCCAGCACGAGCACGGCATCAACGACGCCCTGGAGATGATCGACGAGCTCCGTGGCTTCCTCTCCAACTCCATCCGCTACACGGGCGCCACCGAGGAACTCCTCGAGTCCCTGCGGGCCGACCTGGAGCTGCTGCCCGAGATCAGCCCCCGCTACAAGCGCCTCAACGCCGAGGAGCCCTACCGCCTCAAGGCGACCTGCATCCGGCAGAAGCTGACCAACACCAAGCAGCGCCTGGCCACCGGCACCCCGCACGAGCCCGGCCGCGACTACCTCGGCACCGCCGAGCTCCTCGGCGACCTGCGCCTGATCCAGACCTCCCTGCGCGAACACCGCGGCGGCCTGTTCGCCGACGGCCGCCTGGCCCGTACGATCCGCACGCTGGCCGCGTTCGGCCTCCAGCTCGCCACCATGGACGTCCGCGAGCACGCCGACGCCCACCACCACGCCCTCGGCCAGCTCTTCGACCGCCTCGGCGAGGAGTCCTGGCGCTACGCCGACATGCCCCGCGAGTACCGCGCCAAGCTCCTCGCCAAGGAGCTCCGCTCGCGTCGGCCGCTCGCCCCCACCCCGGCACCCGTCGACGCGGCCGGCGCCAAGACCCTCGGCGTCTTCGAGACCGTGAAGAAGGCCCTGGAGATCTTCGGCCCCGAGGTCGTCGAGTCGTACATCATCTCCATGTGCCAGGGCGCCGACGACGTCTTCGCCGCCGCCGTCCTCGCCCGTGAGGCCGGCCTGGTGGACCTGCACGCCGGCTGGGCCAAGGTCGGCATCGTGCCGCTGCTGGAGACCACCGACGAGCTCAAGGCCGCCGACACCATCCTGGAGGACATGCTCTCCGACCCGTCGTACCGCCGACTGGTGGCACTGCGCGGGGACGTCCAGGAGGTCATGCTCGGCTACTCCGACTCCTCCAAGTTCGGCGGCATCACCACCTCCCAGTGGGAGATCCACCGCGCCCAGCGCCGGCTGCGCGACGTCGCCCACCGCTACGGGGTCCGGCTGCGCCTCTTCCACGGCCGCGGCGGCACCGTCGGCCGCGGCGGCGGCCCCTCCCACGACGCGATCCTCGCCCAGCCCTGGGGCACCCTGGAGGGCGAGATCAAGGTGACCGAGCAGGGCGAGGTCATCTCCGACAAGTACCTGATCCCCTCCCTCGCCCGGGAGAACCTGGAACTGACGGTCGCGGCCACCCTCCAGGCCTCCGCCCTGCACACCGCCCCCCGTCAGTCCGTGGAGGCCCTGGCGCGCTGGGACGCCGCCATGGACGTCGTCTCCGACGCCGCCCACGCGGCCTACCGCCGCCTGGTGGAGGACCCGGACCTGCCGACGTACTTCCTCGCGTCGACGCCGGTGGACCAGCTCGCCGACCTGCACCTGGGCTCCCGGCCCTCCCGCCGCCCCGGCTCCGGCGTCTCGCTCGACGGCCTGCGCGCCATCCCCTGGGTGTTCGGCTGGACCCAGTCCCGGCAGATCGTCCCCGGCTGGTTCGGCGTCGGCTCCGGCCTCAAGGCACTGCGCGAGGCGGGCCTGGACACCGTCCTGGACGAGATGCACGAACAGTGGCACTTCTTCCGCAACTTCGTCTCCAACGTCGAGATGACCCTCGCCAAGACGGACCTGCGGATCGCCCAGCACTACGTCGACACCCTCGTCCCGGACGAGCTCAAGCACGTGTTCGACACGATCCGCGAAGAGCACGCCCTGACCGTCGCGGAGGTCCTGAAGGTCACCGGTGAGGCCGAACTCCTCGACGCCACCCCGGTCCTCAAGCAGACCTTCTCCATCCGTGACGCCTACCTGGACCCGATCTCCTACCTCCAGGTCACCCTGCTCAAGCGCCAGCGCGAGGAGGCGGCAGCGGGAGAACCGGCCGACCCGCTCCTCGCCCGCGCCCTGCTCCTCACCGTCAACGGCGTGGCGGCGGGCCTGCGCAACACCGGCTGACCGCTGTCAGGCATGACGGTGCCCCGGGGTCGTACACCCCGGGGCACCGGTCGTTCTCGGCACAGCTCACTGCAACGCGGCGAACGCCGCGGTCAGCAGCGCGATCCCCGAACCCCCCAGCACCCACGCCACCCGCCTCAGCCGCAGCCCCCCGGCGACCACCACCGACGCCAGCAGCAACGCACCGCCCAGCGGCACCCAGGCGTACAGGACGCCGGCCGGCCCCGACCGGACCACGTCCCCGGTGCCGGGCCTCACGATCACGTCGTACGTCTGCCCCTTGCGCACCCCGACCGACTTGTCGAGGACGACGGTGGAGCGCGCCGACGCACCCGTCGACACCGGAGTGAACGGCCCCGTGCAGGTGTCCGCACCGCACACCGTCACCTTGACCGTGCCCCGCTCCTTGCCCTTCGTCAGCATCACGTCCTGCGCGGTGCCCCAGGACCCCCACACCCCGGCGACCAGGATCAGCACGGCGACCGCACCCATCGACACGACACGCAGCGCGTCGACCGGAGCCGTACGGGAGGAGGCGGCGGAGGCAGCAGGCATGGCCGGGATCATTGGCCATGTCCCTACGGCCGGTCAACTGCCGTGGGGGACAAGTCAGGAGTTGTACGAGCTTTGCGCCCGCTCCAGCCCCTCGGTGACCAGCGCCTCCACCGCGTCGGCGGCCCGGTCCACGAAGTAGTCCAGTTCCTTGCGCTCGGTCGAGGAGAAGTCCTTCAGCACGAAGTCGGCGACCTGCATACGGCCCGGAGGACGCCCGATCCCGAACCGCACCCGGTGGTAGTCCGCGCCCATCGCCTTCGTCATCGACTTCAGCCCGTTGTGCCCGTTGTCGCCACCGCCCAGCTTGAGGCGGAGCACGCCGTAGTCGATGTCCAGCTCGTCGTGGATCGCGACGATGTTGGCGACCGGCACCTTGTAGAAGTCGCGCAGCGCGTTGACCGGGCCGCCGGAGAGGTTCATGTACGACATCGGCTTGGCCAGGACCACCCGCCGGCTGCCCGGCCCCGGCGCCCCGAGCCGCCCCTCCACGACCTGCGCCTGGGCCTTCCCGGCCCGCTTGAACTTCCCGCCGATCCGCCCGGCGAGCAGGTCCGCGACCATGAACCCGACGTTGTGCCGGTTCATCGCGTACTCGGGCCCGGGGTTCCCGAGCCCGACGATCAGCCAGGGGGCGCCTGCGGGGGTGGTCACGTCCATGTCTCCTTGATACGCGCCAGCCGCCGCTCCCGGGGGGAACGGCGGCTGACCGTTGCTCAACCGCTTGCTGCTTGCCGCTTGCGCGGACCGCTTGCGGCTTACCGCTGTGGGGCGGGCGCCCACCGGGTAGCTACCGCTGTGGGCAATCGTTCCGCAGGGCGGAACGGGTGGGTACAGCCACCAGCGCCGGGCGCCTGCTCAGCAGACGGCACCTGCACCTGAACCGACGGCTCAGGCCTCGGCGGCTTCCTCGGCCTCGGTCTCGCCCTCAGCCGCTTCCTCCGCCTGCGCGGCCAGCACCTGGAGGACGACCGCGTCCTCGTCGACGGCCAGCGTCACACCGGACGGCAGGGTGATGTCCTTGGCGAGGACGGAGGCGCCGGCCTCCAGGCCCTCGACGGAGACGGTGACGGCCTCGGGGATGTGGGTGGCCTCGGCCTCGACCGGCAGCGCGTTGAGCACGTGCTCCAGCAGGTTGCCGCCCGGGGCCAGCTCGCCCTCGGCGTGCACCGGGATCTCGACCGTGACCTTCTCGCCACGCTTGACCAGCAGCAGGTCGACGTGCTCCAGGAAGCCCTTGATCGGGTCGCGCACCACGGACTTCGGGATCGCCAGCTCGTTCGACTTGCCGTCGATGTCGAGGGAGATCAGGACGTTCGGCGTACGCAGCGCGAGCAGCAGGTCGTGGCCCGGCAGGGTCAGGTGGATCGGGTCCGAACCGTGGCCGTACAGGACACCGGGAACCTTGCTGTCACGGCGGATACGGCGCGCGGCACCCTTGCCGAACTCGGTGCGCGTCGCCGCGGTGATCTTCACCTCGGACATGGTGATCACTCCTCGTAGAGGTAGATACGGACGTGGTCACCCGGCCACGAACGGCCTGCTACGAAGAGCGCGTCGATAACGGAGGCGTGGCCTCCCTCGCCGAGCAACTGGAGAAGTCTACTCGGCGCGAGAGGCCACAGAGAAATCGATCAGCGCCCGCCGGGCGCAAGTGATCATGCAGAAGCGTTTTTACAGCTCACTGCTCGTCGAACAGGCTCGTCACCGAACCGTCCTCGAACACCTCACGCACCGCACTCGCGATCGTCGGCGCGATCGACAGCACCGTGATCTTGTCCAGATCCCGGCTCAGCTCACCCGGCGTGGGCAGCGTGTTCGTCAGCACGAACTCGCTCACCCGCGAGTTCTTCAGCCGGTCCGCCGCCGGACCCGACAGCACACCGTGCGTGGCCGTCACGATGACGTCCTCCGCACCGTGCGCGAACAGCGCGTCCGCCGCCGCGCAGATCGTGCCACCCGTGTCGATCATGTCGTCGACCAGGACGCACACCCGGCCCTCGACCTCACCCACGACCTCGTGGACGGTCACCTGGTTCGCCACGTCCTTGTCGCGCCGCTTGTGCACGATGGCCAGGGGCGCCCCGAGCCGGTCGCACCACCGGTCCGCCACCCGCACCCGGCCGGCGTCCGGGGACACGATCGTCAGCTTGTCCTTGTCCACCTTCGTGCCCACGTAGTCCGCGAGCAGCGGAAGCGCGAACAGGTGGTCCACCGGACCGTCGAAGAAGCCCTGGATCTGGTCCGTGTGCAGATCCACGGTCAGGAGCCGGTCCGCACCCGCCGTCTTCATCAGGTCGGCGATCAGCCGCGCCGAGATCGGTTCACGGCCCCGGTGCTTCTTGTCCTGCCGCGCGTAACCGTAGAACGGCACAATCACCGTGATGGACCGCGCCGACGCACGCTTCAGCGCGTCGATCATGATCAACTGCTCCATGATCCACTGGTTGATCGGAGCCGTGTGGCTCTGGATCACGAAGCAGTCGGCACCACGCGCCGACTCCTGGTAACGCACGTAGATCTCGCCGTTCGCGAAGTCGAAGGCCTTCGTCGGGACGACCCCGACACCCAGCTGGTGGGCGACCTCCTCGGCAAGCTCGGGGTGGGCGCGGCCGGAGAAGAACATCATCTTCTTCTCGCCGGTCGTCTTGATCCCGGTCACAGCACTGTCTCCTCAGAGGTGTCTCAGCCGTACAGCTGGATCTTCCGCGCCCCGAGTGCCTGGTGCGGAAGGGCGAAACAGCTGGTTAGGTGCGGGTGTGCACTTATCACGGTACGACGTCTTCGGCGCACCTGTTTCCGGTCAGTCCTCGCTCGCGTCCCGCCGGGAAGCCGCCTCGGCAGCCTTCGCCGCCGAGCTCCCCGGACGCTTCCGGGCCACCCAACCCTCGATATTCCGCTGCTGACCGCGGGCCACGGCCAGCGAACCGGGCGGCACATCCTTCGTGATCACGGACCCGGCAGCGGTGTACGCACCGTCCCCGATCGTGACAGGCGCCACAAACATGTTGTCCGAACCCGTCTTGCAGTGCGACCCGACGGTGGTGTGGTGCTTGCTCTCGCCGTCGTAGTTCACGAACACACTCGCCGCGCCGATGTTCGAGTACTCGCCGATCGTCGCGTCACCGACGTACGAGAGATGCGGAACCTTCGTCCCCTCCCCGATCGAGGCGTTCTTCGTCTCCACGTAGGTGCCGATCTTGCCCTTCGCCCCGAGCCGGGTCCCCGGCCGCAGATAGGCATACGGTCCCACGCTCGCCTCCGCACCGATATGAGCGGAATCGGACACCGTGTTGCTCACCCGCGCTCCGGCGCCGACCCGGGTGTCCTTCAGCCGGCTGTTCGGCCCGACCTCGGCGCCCCGTGCGAGGTGCGTCGAACCGAGCAGCTGCGTCCCCGGGTGCACGACGGCGTCCTGTTCGAACGTCACGGTCACGTCCACCCACGTCGTCGCCGGGTCCACGACCGTCACGCCGTCCAGCATCGCCCGTTCCAGCAGGCGGTCGTTGAGGATCCGCCGCGCCTCCGCCAGCTGCACGCGGTTGTTGATCCCGGCGATCTCGCGGTGGTCGTCCGCCACCGAGGCCCCCACCCGGTGCCCGGCCTCCCGCAGGATCCCCAGCACATCGGTCAGGTACTCCTCACCCTGGCTGTTGTCCGTCCGCACCTTCCCCAGCGCGTCCGCCAGCAGCCGGCCGTCGAACGCGAACACCCCGGAGTTGATCTCCCGGATGGCCCGCTGCTCGTCGGAGGCGTCCTTGTGCTCCACGATGGCCGTCACGGCCCCCGAGGCGGAGTCGCGCACGATACGGCCGTAACCGGTCGCGTCCGGCACCTCCGCCGTCAGCACGGTCACCGCGTTGCCGTCGCCGTGATGCGTCCCGGCGAGCCGCTTCAGCGTCTCCCCGGTCAGCAGCGGAGTGTCCCCGCACACCACGACCACGGTCCCGTCGACCGCCCCGCCCAGCTCCTCCAGCGCCATCCGCACGGCGTGCCCGGTGCCGTTCTGCTGCTCCTGCACGGCGGTACGGACACCGGCGTCGACCTCGCCGAGGTGCGCGGCGACCTGCTCGCGCGCGTGCCCGACGACGACGACCAGGTTCTCGGGGTCCAACTCGCGGGAGGCGGCGAGCACATGACCCACCAGGGAACGGCCGCAGATGTCGTGCAGGACCTTGGGTGTGGCCGACTTCATACGGGTGCCCTCACCCGCTGCGAGAACGACGACGGCTGCCGGGCGAATGGCGCTCACGGAGTTGCCCTTCGGCTTTTTGGACGGGTGGGGGTGACATCCGCAGGATACCGGGGCGTTTCGAGGGGGACATGAGAGCGGGCCCTGACGGAGCTGTCAGGGCCCGAACCGAGCATGGCTCCCCCGCCAGGACTCGAACCCGGACAGATGGCACCAAAAGCCACAGTGCTGCCAATTACACCACGGGGGAACAATATCGACAGAACCGGACATTTAGTCAGGTCGTCGAGTGGCGCCTCCTACTATGCCGTACCGGGCGCCTTCGACGCGACGGTACAAGTCGGCTCCCTCCCGGACCCCGTGGGGCGGCCGTCGGCCCCGAGGTTCCCCGAAGTCCCGAACCCGCCGGATGGATGTGACATACCGTCCGGGCGGAATGATTGGCACATTTCGGTGTTGTTCGGTTACGCAGTGTGGTGGGGGCGAGTAGACGAAACTCACCGGAAAAGCCCACCCCCGCGCCCGTAGGCTGGAGGCATGACCACGACGGGGGCAGACCACGCGACGGCCTTGAGAGGGCCGTGGTGGTGGTCACGGTGGCGTAGTGCGGTGCTGGACGTGGGGCTCGCGCTGGTGTCGGCGCTGGAGTGCGCCGCGGAGGGGATTCCGTTCGCGCGGGACGCGGGGATCCCGGTGTCGGCGGGGATCGTGTTCGGTTTGCTGGCCGGTTCCGTGCTGGTGCTGCGCCGGAAGTGGCCGATCGCCGTGGTGCTGGTCGCCATCGCGATCACGCCGGCCCAGATGGGCTTCCTGATGGGCATCGTCGGCCTGTACACGCTGGCCGCGGCGGAGCTGCCGCGGCGGATCATCGCGGCGCTGGCGGGGATGACGTTCCTGGGGACGCTGATCGTGACCTTCGTGCGGGTGCGGCAGAGCATGGCGCGGGGGGATCTGACGCTGGGGGACTGGTTCGTTCCGTTCGCGTCGCTGGCGACCTCGCTGGGGCTGACGGCTCCGCCGGTGCTGCTGGGGCTGTACGTGGGCGCGCGGCGGCGGTTGATGGAGAGCCTGCGGGAGCGGGCGGACAGCCTGGAGCGGGAGCTCCAGCTGCTCGCGGAGCGGGCGGAGGAGCGTGCGGAGTGGGCGCGGGGTGAGGAGCGGACGCGGATCGCGCGCGAGATGCACGACGTGGTGGCGCACCGGGTGTCGTTGATGGTGGTGCACGCGGCGGCGTTGCAGGCGGTGGCGCGGAAGGACCCGGAGAAGGCGGTGAAGAACGCGGCGCTGGTGGGGGACATGGGGCGCCAGGCGTTGACGGAGTTGCGGGAGATGCTCGGGGTGCTGCGTTCCGGGGAGGCGGCTCAGCGGCGTACGACTGCGGCCTCGGCCTCGGCCTCGGCGTCGGTTTCGGTGCCGTTGGCGGCGGTGGGGGTGGCGGCCGCGGCGGCGGCTTCGCGGGTGGCGGCCGAGGACGAGGGGCCGTGGCTGTCGGAGCTGGAGGTGCTGGTCGGGCAGTCGGCGGCGGCGGGGATGGTGGTGGACCTGTCCGTCGAGGGGGACGTGCGGTCGTATGCGGCGGTGATCGAGCAGACGGCGTTCCGGGTGGTGCAGGAGGCGCTGACGAACGTGCACAAGCACGCGGCGGGTGCGAAGACGCACGTGCGGCTGGCGCACCGGGTGGCGGAGATCGCGATGCAGGTCGAGAACGAGCCGCCACCGGAGCCGGCGTCGGCCGCGGCCGCGCGGCTGCCGTCGGGCGGGAACGGCCTGGTGGGGATGCGTGAGCGGGTGCTCGGGCTGGGCGGGGTGTTCGTGTCGGGACCGACGGATGCCGGGGGTTTCCGGGTGTCGGCGGTGATTCCGGCGGCCTGACGGGCAGCCCCTAGGCCTGGGTGGTGAGGCGTTGGGGTTCGACGCCTGCGATGAGGGTGGTCAGGGCCTGGTCGATGTCGGGGCCGACGTACCAGTCGCCGGTGTGGTCGAGGGTGTAGATGCGGCCTTCGGCGTCGATGGCGAGAACGGAGTGGGTGTCGGTCTCCGCGCCGAGGGGGCAGACCTCGGTGCCGAGGGCGCGGCCGAGGTCGCCGAGGGTGCGGGCGAGGTGGAGGCCGTGCAGGGGGTCGAGGTGGAGGGTGGCGGGGGCGATCTGGCGGCCGCTGCCGGTGGGGCTGATGTGCAGGCCGCCGAACTCGGCCCAGGCCTCCACCGCTGCGGGGAAGACGGCGTGCCGGTGTCCGGCGGGTGAGGCGTGGTCGCGCAGGGCGTCGGCCCAGACCTCGGCCTGTTTTATGTCCCAGCGTCCGGGTTGCCAGCCGGCGGCGCGCAGGGCTGCGTCGACGGGCACGGAGAAGCGCGTGGAGGAGGTGCGGTCGGCGTGCATCTGCCCTTCGATCGTCCTGGTCGGTGTGCGGGTGCGGGTGCGGGTGTGCGGCGTGTGGGGTGTGGGGGTGTGTGCGTCAGGCGTCGGCGGTGGTGGGGTCGACGACGCGGACGCCGAAGTGGGCGGTGAGGGCGGCGCAGGCCCGGCAGGGGGCGGCGAAGCTGCCGTGCAGGGGGTCGCCGTCCTCGCGTATGCGGCGGGCGGTGAGTTTGGCCTGCTTGAGGGATTTGCGGGCTTCGCCGTTGGTCATGGGTTTGCGGGCGGCGCGTTTGCTGCGGGCGCTGTCGGCTGTGCTGATGTGCCGGGAGATGAGGATGGCCTCGGCGCAGCGGCCGGTGAAGCGGTCGCGCTGTCCGCTGGGGAGGGTGTCGAGGAACTCCTGGACCAGCGGGTGCAGCGGGGGCGGCTGGTCGCCGCGGGCGGCGGTGCCGGTGAGGGTGGCGCCGCGGACGGAGAGGGCGGCGGCGACGGTGGGCAGGATGCCGTCGCGGCGGTGCTGGAGGGTGGGCACGGGAGGTATTTCGCTGCTGCTCCAGCCGATGCGGGGGTCGCCGTTGGTGGCGCCGTGGACGGCGCCGGACATGGCGGTGTGTGGTCCCGTCTGTGTGGTGTTCATGATCGTCTTCCCCTCCCGGGCATCCCCCCGAAAGTCACAGACTGCCAAATCCTGTGGCGGGTGCGGTAGCTGGGGCGGTGCGACACGCCCGGGTTTGGGCAGGCTGTCACGGCGGGGTGACGGCTGGTCACGGAACCGGAGGGCCGGTGACCGGGGTTCGTGTACCGCATAGGCTGTCGGCAACCGCGATGGGCGCGGTCGACGCGTCTGGGACGTGGGAGAGACAGCCGGATACGGGCCGTGGCGCGCCGCAGGGGTGTGATGCCGGTTCGTACAGAGTGCCGCAGGGGGCAACCGTCATGACGACAGGTCGGCTCGGGCAGCAGGCCGCGCCGCCGAACGCGGCCTATGCCGGGCAGGTCGTGCATTTCCCGGATCCGGTTCGGGCGGCACGTCACCCGAGAGGGGTACGGATCGACGAGCGCGGTTACCCCGACTTCTCGCCCTACGCGCGTGCGGCGGCGGAGATCGCCGATCCGCCGGAGGGGTTCGGTGTCGACGAGTTGCGGCTGACGGACTTCGTGTCCGCGAACGCGGTGCTGGCGGCTTCGGGCCATGAACTGTGGGACACGGTGCCCGCAGTGGCGACGCCGCACGGCTGGACGTGGCATCACGTGGCGGGGTCGCGGCGGCTGGAGCTGGTCCCGGTCGAGGTGAAGGCGTTGCTGCGGCACCACGGCGGGGTGGCGACGGCACGGGTGGACCACGACAAGCGGGGGACGCGGCCGTTGCAGGAGACGCGGCCGGCGCACTTCGGGCTGCCGAAGTCCGGTGTGGCGGTGTCGGAGTCGCAGGTGCAGGGGGTCGAGGAGGACCTCGGGTACCGCTTGCCGGGTGCGTACCGCTCGTTCCTGAAGGCGGCGGGCGGCTGCGCGCCGGTGGGCACGGCCCTCGACGCGGGCCTCGGACTGCTGGTGGACCAGCCCTTCTTCACCGTCCGCGACGAGGCGGCGGTGAACGACCTCGTGTACGTCAACAAGTGCCTGCGCGACCACCTCACCAAGGACTACCTGGGCGTCGGCTTCGTGCAGGGCGGTCTGCTGGCGGTGAAGGTCAAGGGCGACCGGCTGGGTTCGGTGTGGTTCTGCGCGTACGACGACGCGCGTGACGTGGATCCGGGGTGGCCGCCGGCGGAGCGGGTGGAGCGTCTGCTGCTGCCGTGCGGTGAGGACTTCGACGTGTTCCTGTCGCGGCTGGCGGGGTCCCCGCCGGAGTTGGAGACGGTGGCGAACCTGATGGTCGACGGTGGTTTCGCGCGTGCCGTGCCGGTGTCCTCGCCCGGCTCGGGGGAGTGAGGTCCGGCATGGTGACGTTCGCGCAGGCGCAGGAGCGCGCGGAAGAGTGGATCAACGGTGACGTCCCGGCGTACCAGCACCGTGAGGTGCGGGTGCGGGAGTTCGGTCTCGGCTTCGTGGTGTGGGGCGAGGACCGTGCGGAGGGTCCGCGGTCGGACGCGGGCGGGCAGCGGGTGGTCATCGCCCGCGACAGCGGTGAGGCCACGCTGTGGCCCGCGCTGCCGGTGGGCGAGGTGATCCGCCGGTACGAGGAGGAGTACGGCCGTGAGGCAGAGGTCGCCGACGCGGTGCCGGCGCCCGCGGCTCGGGTGGACCTGAACCAGACGTCGTTCCTGTTGAGTCCGCCGGAGTGGCTCCAGGAGGCGGCGGACAAGCTCGGTATTCCGGACCGGCGGTCGGGGAGTGACGGGGCGCCGGCCGGTGCCGGTGCCGGTGCCGGTGGCGCTTCTTGGCCGGCGGCAGGTGCGGGCGCCGGAGCCGGGGCGGGGGCGCAGGGCGCGTCGAGTGCGCCCGGTGCGCCGGGCGTGCCCAACGTGCCCGCCGGCGCGACTCCCTGGGCCGGCACCGACACCAACGCCGATGCCGGTGAGGACCGTTCCGTGCCGTTGCCCGCGACGGTGTTCGCACCGCCGCTGAGCGATGCCGACGACGGTGCCCTGGGAGAGGCCGAGACGGCGCTGATGGCGGGGGGCAGCCAACTGCCCCGCACGGCGGTGTCTCCGGCGCTCGACGAGGCGGGGGCGCCGGGCGGGCCGGGTGCGCGGGGCGGCACGCCCCCGCCGCCTCCGCAGGGCGCCCCGTCGTACGGCTACCCGCAGGGACCGGCGGCTCCCGGCACGCCCCCGCCGGGCGCGCCCGGCCGTCCGCAGGCGCCCGCGACGCCGCCCGCGCCCTCGTACGGCTACCCGCAGGCGCCGGCCGCCCCGGGCTACGGCTATCCGCAGACGCCGGCCGGTGCTCCGGGCGCGCCCCAGCCCCCGGCGGGTCCGGCGGGCCCGGCCGCTCCGGGGCGGCCCCTCGCGCCGAACGCCAGTGACATAGCGGACGCCGCGACGAGCAGGGCCGCGCCTCCTCCGCGCCGGGCGCGTGGCGGGGCCGGCGCGCCGCCTCCGCCGCCGGGAGTCCCGGGGGCGCCGGGAGCACCGGGCGCCCACCCGGCGGCCGCGCCTCAGCCGCCCGCGGGCGGGTATGCGCCGACGCAGATGGTGTCGGCGCCGGGCCCCAAGGGGCCTCAGGGTCCGGCGCAGGTGCCGGGCGCGCAGACCCCGCCGGGTGCCCCCGAGGCGCCCGGTGCGCCGGGTGCTCCGGGTGGCCAGCCGCCGGGTGATGTGCATCGTGCGGCCACGATGCTGGCCGACCCGGGTGGGACGGGCGGGGGCGCGCAGCAGCCTCCGGCTGCCCCTGGCGCACCTTTCGCCCCCGGCGTATCGCAGCCTCCGGGCGCCCCTGGCACGCCTCCGGCGCCTCCCGCGCAGGGCTCTGCCGGTGGTGCGGGCGGGGCGGCGGCGGTTCATCACGCGGAGACGGTGCTTTCCGCGCCTCCGGTGGGTGCTCCGCCCGCCCCGGGTATGCCGCCGGGCGCCCCGCAGATGCCGCCGCCGATGCCGGCCGCTGCGATGCCGTCGCCCGGTCAGCCCGTTCCCGGTCAGCCCGTGCCGGGGCAGCAGCCCCCGGCGTACGGCTACCCGCAGCAGGGGCAGCCGACGGTGGGCCCCGGCTACCAGGCGGTGCTGCGCTACCGGGCGCAGGACGGTTCGGAGCAGCAGCTGATCCGGCGTTCGGCGCCGGGCACGCCGCACCCGGAGTGGCAGATCTTCCACGAGCTGCGGGCCATGAACGTGCCGCCGGACCAGGTGCTGGAGCTGCACACGGAGCTGGAGTCGTGCGAGCTGCCGGGTGCGTACTGTGCGCGGATGATCCGGGAGCAGTGGCCGCAGGCGCGGCTGGCGAGCATCGCGCCGTACGGGACGGACCACGCGAGCCGGCAGCAGGGGATGCGCCAGTTGCTGGCGCATCAGGGCGAGTTGCACCAGGTGGCGGCGGGTCCCGCGCGGCCCGCGCCGGTGCGGGCGCCGTTGCCGCAGGTGCAGGCGGCGCCGCCGATCCCGCCGGAGGCGATCGCGCAGGAGCTGGCGGCGGCGTTCGGTCCTGGCGTGTTCCGGTTCGAGCAGGCGGCGGTGTCGCGCCAGGGCGTGCCCCCGATCGTGGCGCACACGCTGGTGGCGGCTGGGCTGCCGCTGGACATGGGGCCGTTCTTCTGGGCGCAGGCGCAGCCGGGCCGGCCGGTGCCGACGCTGGCGGAGCTGGCGCAGGAGCGCGGCCTGCAGCCGGCGTCGGACGCGGCGTCGTACCTCGTCATGGGGACCGACTTCGGCAAGGCGGTCTGCGTGCAGTACGGCACCGCGAACATCGTCGCCGTGCCCGTGGAGGCGGGGCCGGGCGGGGCGTCCGTGCCGCCGCAGTTCGTGAACACGGGGCTGCCGGAGTTCGCCCGCTGCCTGGCGCTGCTGGGCCGGATGTGGCGGCTCAGGTTCGGCCTGAACCAGGAGCAGGCGGGCCGCTGGACCGTCGACTTCCAGGCCCAGCTGGCCTCCCTGGACCCGGCGGCGCTCGGATCGCCGGAGAGCTGGTGGTCGGTGCTGCTCGAGCAGATGTGGGACGGACTGCTTTGACATGCTCCTCGTCCTGAAGGGCGAGGGGATTCTGGTCCTCCCGACCGGTTTCTGTGCCGCTACTCAGCACAGAAACCGGTCGGGAATCCGTGGCTTCCTGTTTCTTCGCGCTGTGCCGGGATTAATCCTGGTCTTACCGGCGCTCCGCAGGCCGAAACCGCCAGTCCGGCGGCCGTCTTCACGTCGATGGCGGCGTTGGTGTCCCGGTCGTGGACGGTGCCGCAGGCGGTACAGGTCCATTCCCTGACGTTCAGGGGTTTGGGTCCGTCCTTGACGCCGCAGGTGGAGCAGGTCTGGGAGGTCGGTTCGAACCGGCCGATCTTGACCAGGGTGCGTCCGTACCGTTCTGCCATGTACTCCAGCATGCTGATGAACGCGGACCATCCCGCGTCGTGCACCGACGTGGCCAGTTTCGTGCGGGCCGGTCCCGCCACCGACAAATCCTCCACGGCGATCCCTTGGTTCTCGGAGATCAGCTTCGTGGAGAGCCGGTGGTGGAACTCTCGGCGTGCGTCAGTAACTCTGGCGTGGGCGTGGGCGACTTTGAGACGGGCCTTGGCGCGGTTCTTCGATCCCTTCTGCTTGCGGGACAGCTTCTTCTGGGCCTTCTTCAGTTTTTTCTCCGCGCGGCGCAGAAAACGCGGGGAGCTGATCTTTGCCGTCGGAGAGGACCGCGAAGTGGGTGAGGCCGGGATCGATTCCGATCGTGCGGTCGGTCTCGGGCATCCTCGCCTGGTCGGTGCCGGGGTCGGTGTCGATGACGAAGGAGGCGAAGTACCGTCCGGCCGCGTCCTTGACGACGGTGACGGAGGTGGGAGCGGCGGGCAGTGTGCGGGACCATCTCACCTTTACCGCGCCGATCTTCGGCAGGTTCAGACGGCCGCTGTCGGTGATGGTCCAACGGGCGTTGGCGGTGAACCGGATCGACTGCTCGGCGTCCTTGCGGGACTTCAAGCGGGGCGGACCCATCCCGGGGCCCTTGCGGACGCATTTGAGCGAGGCGAAGAAGTTCCTATAGGCGGCCTCGGCGTCCCGCAGGGACTGCTGGAGGGCGACAGCGGACACCTCGCCCAGCCACGAGCGTGCCGCTATCCGCTTCGCTTCGGTGACCAGCTTCCGGGACAGCTCCCCGGCGTCGGGAACCGCTGCCCGGTTCGGCGGGCGTCCTCGCGGGCGCGGACCGCGTCGTTGAAGACCACCCGGGCGCATCCGAAAGCCCTGGCCAGCGCGGCGCGCTGACCGGCATTCGGGTAGAGCCTGAACGCGTGACGGAGCTGCATGGGGATCACGCTAGAAGCTCGGACACCCGCTGCTGCCGGGAACATGTGCGCGAGATGTCACCGGCGTCTGCACTCCCGGCTCCTGGAAGCACCACCGCCTCGCTCTGGGCCGCCACCACGAGATTCGCTGCACCTGTCCGTGGAGCGCCGTCAGGTGAGCGCGTTTGTGGTGCGACAGTGCCGGCGCTACCGAAGGGCGCGCGGCTGAGCTTTCACGCCCCCTGACGCGCTTCCCTCTCCCGGTGCGGCGTGCGGTGTTTCCAGCGCAGCATGCGGAGTGTCGCGTTATGAACACTTACGTCCGATCCATCAAGATATCCGCGAAATCATCATTTCGTGCGGGTCCGGCGGAGAGGGGTTCCAGGTGAGCAGCGCATCGATGCCGCCGTACGAGTTCGTGACCGTCCGGGGGCGTGGCTACCGCCCCGACGAGGTCGACACGTTCCTGGTGGCGCTCTGCGAGGACCGGGACGCGGCGTGGGAGCGTGCCGCGCGGCTCACCGTGCTCGCCAAGGAGATGGAGGCGGAGGCCGAGCGGTTGCGTGCCGTGGTCGAGCAGCTCCCTCCGCAGACGTACGAGGCGCTCGGGGACCGCGCGCACCGGGTGTTCCGGCTCGTGGTGGAAGAGGCGAAGACCCTGCGCGAGGGTGCCCGGCGTGAGCTGACGGAGGGGGTCGTGGAGGCCGCGGCCCGCGCCGACAGCGAGTGCGATGCGGTGCGGGAGCAGGCCGACGCGCTCCGAGCGGACACCGAGGAACGCGCCCGCCAGCTGCTCCTCGCCGCGAGCGCCGAGGCGGACGACATCCGCATCGGCGCCCGCCTGGAGGTCAAGGAGCAGCGGGGCGAGGCTCTTGCGGCCCTGCGCGAGGTGCGGCAGCGCACCACCGGGATGCTCGCCGAACAGGCCAAGGAGCACGCCGAACGCTGGGCCGAGGAGGAGCGCGAGGAGGCCGCGCGCGCCGCCGCGGTCGACGCGCACAACGCCGAACGCATCGCGCGCGCCGAGGCCGCCCTGGCGGAGGCGGAGCAGGCCCTGGAAGAGGCCGGGGAGTCGGCGCGCCGCTCCGAGGTGGAGGCGGACGAGCGTGCCCGCGAGATCCTCGCGGAGGCCAAGGTCCACGAGGAGCGCATCGCGCGGGAGACCGAGCGGGTGCTGCGCGAGCACGGCGAGACCTGGGACGACGTGCAGGCGCACATGGACCACATGCGGGACAGTCTCGTGACCCTGACGGGGCGCGCGGCGGCGGAATAGCGCCCCGCGCCTCCTCGGACCCGAGGCTTCACGCCGCCTCGACCCCGCGCCGCCTCGCGTCCTCCTGACTCCCTCTCCGTACCGCCCCCGCGAGGATCCACCCCTCCACCGCCTCGTACTGCCTGCGCTGTTCCGCGGCCCTGCGCCGGCCGGAGGCCACGGTCCCCAGCCAGCCCAGGAAGAATCCGGCCGGGATGGAGACGAGGCCGGTGGTGGTGAAGGGGAACCAGTTGAGGTCGGCGTGCGGGAAGGCGGCGCCCGGCGAGCCCGAGACCAGGTTCGTGCCGGGCATCAGGAGCAGCACGGTGAGGGTGCCGCCGAGCAGGGTGCAGAGCAGGCCGGTGCGGGTGTAGCGGCGCCAGAAGAGGCCGTAGACCAGGGCGGGGGCGAGGGCCGAGGCGCCCACGCAGAAGGAGAGGATGATCAGGGGCTGCAGGCTGTGGTGCTGCACCAGGACCGCCAGCAGGATCGTGGGGACCCCTATGGCGAGCGCGGAGACCCGGGCCAGGGCCATCTCGCGGCGGGCCGGCATCTCCTGGCCGCGGGTCGCGAAGACGTCGTGCGCGAGGGAGTTGGCGCAGGCGAGGATCATGCCGGCGACGGAGGCGAGCAGGGTCAGGAAGACCGCCGCGGTGACCGTGGTGAAGAGCAGGGTCTCCGCCGTCGACACGTCGGCCCCGAACGCGGCACGGGAGCCCAGCAGGTAGGCCGTGTTGCCCTGCGGGTCGGCGGCGGCCACGGCGGCGCGGCCGACCAGGGCGGTGGCGCCGAAGCCGACGACGCTGACGATCAGCACGAACAGGGCCACACACGACACCGCCCAGGACATCGAGCGGCGGACCTGGCGGGCGCTGGAGGCGGTGTACATGCGCATGGTGATGTGCGGCAGGCAGGCGCCGCCCAGGACGACGGTCAGCTCCGAGCTGATCATGTCCAGGCGGGGGGCGGGACCGCCGGTGAACTGGAGGCCGGAGTTCAGGTACGCGGTTCCGGCGCCGCTGCCCCGGGCCGCGGCGGCGAGCAGGGCGCCCGGGTCCCAGTCGAAGCGGTGCAGGACCAGCAGGGCGACCACGGTGCCGGAGGCGAGCAGCATCACGATCTTCAGGATCTGGATGAGGGCGGTGCCCTTCATGCCGCCGATGGCCGCGTAGCTGATCATCAGGGCGCCGAGGCCGATGACGCAGCCGGTCTGCACGGTCTCGTTGGAGAAGCCGAGGACGAAGGCCATCAGCTGGCCGGCGCCGGCGAGCTGGACCAGCATCAGCGGCAGCAGGGCGGCGATGGTCACCGCGCAGGCGGCGATCCGTACGCTGCGGCCGGGCATCCGGCGGGCCAGCGCGTCGCCCATGGTGAACCGGCCCGCGTTGCGCAGCGGTTCGGCCAGCAGGAACATCAGCAGCATCAGCGACAGGGCCGTGCTGAGGGCGAGGACGACGCCGTCGTAGCCGCACAGGGCGATCACGCCGGCCGTGGCGAGTACGCCGGCCCCGGAGATGTAGTCGCCCGCGATCGCCAGGCCGTTGCGGAGCGGGGAGAGGGAGCCGTAGCCGGTGTAGAACTCGTCGAGGTCGTCGCGGTCCGGGCCCGTCATCACGCACAGCAGGAGGGTGAGTGTCGCGACGACGGTGAAGGCGACCAGCGACATGGACTGCGCGGAGCCGCTGAAGCCGGTCACCGCACGGCCCCGCGCCTGGCGTCCAGTTCCGCGGTCCGGCGGATGCGGTCGGCGAGCGGGTCGACGTGGCGGCGCGCGGTGTGCTCGTAGAGGGCGATCGCCAGCCAGGTGACCGGGAGTTGCAGGAGTGCGAGGAGCAGTCCCGCGGGTACGCCGTCGGCGACCGTGCTCGTCATCACGCCCGGGGCGAACGCCGACAGCACCAGGAACAGGGTGAAGTAGCCGAGCGCGGTGAGGGTCGCGGCGCGCCGCTGGAGGCGGTAGGCGCCGCGCAGCACCCGCAGGTCGCTGTGGTGGCCGACCGGCTCCCGGTGCGGCACGTGGCGGGGACCCGGCGGCTCGGGCGGCACCGGCTGCCAGGGGTAGGTCAGCCGGTTCGGGTCGGGTGGGCAGGGGTCGTGGGACATCCCGGTGCTCCTTGCGTGGCTCGGGTCCGTGGCGGCGGACCGCAGGGAGAGGAGGGAGCGGGGGACGCACGTTACTCGCAGGTATGCGGGGTGTGCGGCCTTTTCCTTCAACTGGCCGGCCGGTATGCGCTTACTGCGCGGCAACGCGCCTGACCTCGGGTGTTACCCGCGTTAACCCATATTTTCCTCGCGCCCGGATCCGCGGCGGCCCGGGACGTACGTCCGCCCTTCGCGGGCCGCTACAACTGTTCGACGGCGACGGGAGTCCTGATGGGCGGGGCACGCCTTGACCCGCCGTTCGCCCGTCCGTCGCCGACGCTTCATGTGGGGGCTCATGTTCCAGACCTCTTCCGGACTTCGTGTCCTCGGGCGGACCGTCGGCGCGCTCGGTGCCCTCGCCCTGGTCACGCTGGGTGCCACGCCCGCCGCGGCCGGCGATCCGGCGGCCGGGGTGGTCCTGGGTGAGATCGCCCCGATCGACGGGGCCGAGCCGGGCGGCACCGTCCGGGTGCCCACCAGCTTCACCGACACGGGCACCAAGGCGCTCGGCAAGGTCTGGCTGACGTACACGCTCAGCCATGGACTGGCCCATCCGGAACCGGCCGGACTCCCGGCCAACTGTGCGTACTCGACGATCGCCGCGGGGGACGGGGAGCCGGACAGGACCGAGGTCATCTGCGAGTTCGGCCAGACGGTGCGGCCCGGTGTCGTCTACGCGCCCGGGAGACAGCTGACCTTCCCCGTGCGCGACAGCGCGTTGTACGAGGTGATCGAGGTGAAGGCCGAGACCGCCGGGTACCCCTACCCGGGGGACAACTTCTCGCGGGAGGTGCGCGGAGCCGCGCCCGCGGTCGAGCTGGTCGAACAGCCCGATGCCGTCGCTGCACCCGCCGGCGGCGCGAGGAACAGCCGCTGGGACGAGGCCGACGTGCCGGTGACCGCCGTGAACACGGCCGACTTCAAGGTCACCGGGGCGCGGTTGCAGGGGGACGTCGGGGACACCGTCCCCCTGACCGTGAGCTTCGCCGACGCCGGACCGGCCTGGGTGCAGCGGCGTGACCGGGCCGATGCCGCCCGGATCGTGGTCAGGATGCCCGCCGGTACGTCGGTGGCCAGGACCGACCCCTACTGCCGCAGGACGGGATCCGGTGAGTACGTCTGCGGCATCGACTTTCCCTGGGTCGAGGAAGGCTACGAGCGGAGCTACACCTTCCGCCTGAAGATCGACAAGGCGGTGTCGGGGGCCCGGGGATCGATCGGACTGACCGGCGCGTCCCGGCCGTTCGACACCGACGCGGGGAACGACAAGGCCGGCATCCGGCTCGACGTCACCGGCGGTGACGGGGCGTCCGGCGGCGACACGGAGAACACCGGTGCCGGTACGGCCCTCCCGTTCGTGGGCGCCGTCGCGGCGGCCGCCGTCGTCGCCGCGGGCGCGGTCCTGGTGGCGCGCCACCGCGCGAACAGGCGCTAGCGGGGCGGGGTTTCGGGCAGCGGCGACGGCTCGTGGGAGAGGGGCCGCCCTCACCGCTCCGTCAGTACCGGAAACCGCCGGGGCGCCAGTACCAGGAGCACCGCGAACGCCAGTGCCGACGCGCACGCCGCCCCGAAGTACACCGCGTGGACCGCGTCCGCGATGGCGTGCCGGGTGGACTCGGGGGCCGTTCCGTCGTCCAGCGCGCGCGTGACGGAGTCGAGGTCGCCCGCGCCGCCCAGCCGGGCGGCCAGCACCCCGTTGGCGACCGCGCCGAACACTGACGCCCCGATCGTCTGGCCGGTCTGCCGGCAGAACAGCACCGACGCGGTCGTCGTGCCCCGCTCCGCCCAGCCCACCGTCGACTGCACGCCCACGATCAGCGGCAGTTGGAACAGGCCCAGCGCGGCGCCCAGCAGGAGCATGAGCAGCGTCGGCTGCCAGGCCGACCCCGGGTAGGGCAGGAACGGGAACGCGAACAGGATCAGCGCGGCCGCGCCGATGCCGAGCAGCGCGGTGTCGCGGAAGCCGATCCGCCGGTACACGTGCTGGCTGAGGGCGGCGGAGACCGGCCAGCTCAGCGTCCACACCGACAGCACGAACCCGGCGGCCACCGGCGCGAGCCCGAGCACCGACTGCGCGTACGTCGGCAGGAACACCGTCGGCGCCACCATCAGCAGGCCGAGCGCGCCGAGCGCGAGGTTGACGGCCGCGATCGTACGGCGCCGCCACACCCACCCCGGGATGATCGGCTCGGCCGCCCGGCGCTCGATCCACACCACGAGCCCCGCCAGCGCGAGCCCGGTGGCGAACAGCGCGCACGACGGCGCGGACCACCACGCCCACGCCACTCCGCCCTGCACGAGCGCCGTCAGCAGCACGCCCCCGCACGCGAAGACCGCCAGCGCGCCCGCCCAGTCCACCCGCGGGTGCGTGCGCGGCGCGCGCTCCGGCTCGTGGAGGTGACGCACTATCAACCAGAGCGCCGCCGCGCCGATCGGCAGGTTGACCAGGAAGATCCACCGCCAGTCCGCGTAGGCGGCCAGCACCCCGCCGAGCCCCGGCCCGGCGACCGCCGAGACCGCCCACACCGTGGACAGCTTCGACTGGATCTTCGGGCGCTCCTCGAGCGGGTAGAGGTCGGCCGCGAGGGTCTGCACGGTGCCCTGCAGCGCCCCGCCGCCGAGGCCCTGCACGATCCGGAACGCGATCAGCGCGGCCATGTTCCAGGCGGTCGCGCACAGCAGCGACCCCAGCAGGAACACCGCGGCGCCCGCGACCAGCACCGGCTTGCGGCCGAAGGTGTCGGAGAGCTTGCCGTACACCGGCAGCGTCACGGTGACGGCGAGCAGGTAGCCGGAGAAGAGCCAGGAGAAGACCGAGAAGCCGCCGAGGTCGCCGACGATCTGGGGTACCGCGGTGGAGACGACGGTGGAGTCGAGCGCCGCCAGTGCCATGGCGAGCATCAGGGCGGCCACCACGGCCCCCCGCCGGCCCGTCCCGGCCTCGCGCCCCACCGCGCGTATCGCGGGTCTCGTGTTCTCCACGCCGGATCCCCTCCCCGTGCGGCCACCATGTATCTATGTCGCGCACAACAGCTTCCCATCCGCCCCGGCGCGGTGGGAGTGTGCGTCCACCTGGTGGGAACGCGCGGGACCGCGCCCACTTGATCCTCACGCGACGAGAGGGTGGACGCTGTCTGGGGCGGTGGGTGGAAGCCGACCCCGAGAAGGACTCCACCCGGCGGTGGACGTCCCCTAGGGGGTTCTCCGTACTACGGCTCGGGGAGGGTTCGTACCGCCGGAGGACGAGGCGGCACCCCGTCCGTCCTTAACCTGGCTTTACGCCGCCGGGGGGCGGTTGACCGAACCGGCGGGGGTGGGGTTTTCCCCCGGGCAAGACGGGGCTTCGCACCAGCGCGGAGCAACCCCGCCGACCGCGAGACTCGTCGTCGTACCGACCACCGCACAGCAAGGCACGGCACCACGCCGTGCATTCGCTGACCGACTTAGGAGACATACCGTGACATCGGCTGTGACCATTCCCAGGCACGGGGGTACTGGAGGGCGTACGGCCGTTGCCGCGCGAGCGCGGCAGGTCGTCAAGGCGTACGGGGCCGGAGAGACCCGGGTCGTCGCTCTCGACCACGTCGACGTGGACATCGCGCGGGGGCAGTTCACCGCGATCATGGGCCCCTCGGGGTCCGGGAAGTCCACCCTGATGCACTGCCTCGCCGGGCTCGACACCGTGACGAGCGGCCAGATCCACCTGGACGAGACCGAGATCACCGGCCTGAAGGACAAGAGGCTCACGAAGCTGCGCCGGGACCGGATCGGGTTCATCTTCCAGGCGTTCAACCTGCTGCCGACGTTGAACGCGCTGGAGAACATCACGCTCCCCATGGACATCGCCGGGCGCAAGCCCGACAAGGAGTGGCTGCGGCGCGTGGTCGACACCGTGGGGCTCGCGGACCGGCTCAAGCACCGCCCCACCCAGCTCTCGGGAGGCCAGCAGCAGCGCGTGGCCGTGGCGCGCGCCCTCGCCGCCCGTCCCGAGATCATCTTCGGCGACGAGCCGACCGGAAACCTCGACTCCCGCGCCGGCGCGGAGGTCCTCGGCTTCCTGCGCAGCTCCGTCGACGACCTGGGCCAGACCATCGTGATGGTCACGCACGACCCGGTCGCCGCCTCCTACGCGGACCGCGTGCTCTACCTCGCCGACGGCCGGATCGTCGACGAGATGTTCAAGCCGACCGCGGACACCGTCCTGGACCGCATGAAGGACTTCGACGCGCGGGGGCGTACGTCATGACCGTCCTGAAGACCTCGATGCGCAACTTCTTCGCGCACAAGGGGCGGATGGCCCTGTCGGCGGTCGCCGTCCTGCTGTCGGTGGCGTTCGTGTGCGGCACGCTGGTGTTCACCGACACCATGAACACGACGTTCGACAAGCTGTTCGCGGCGACCTCGTCCGACGTGACGGTCAGTGCCAAGGGCGCCTCCGACACCGGCCAGACCACCTCCGACAACGGCAGGCCGCCCGTCCTGCCGGCCGCGGTGGTGGCCGAGGTCCGCGCGGCGAACGGCGTCAAGGCGGCGGAGGGGACGGTCTTCTCGACGTCCGTGACCGTCGTCGACGCCAAGAAGGACAGCCTGTCGCCGTCCAGCGGCGCGCCGACCATCGTCGGCAGCTGGAACTCCAACGACGCCCGCACCATGAAGATCACCTCCGGTACGGCGCCGAAGAACTCCGGCCAGGTCATGGTGGACGCCGACACCGCCGACAAGCACCACCTGAAACTGGGTGACGAGATCGGCGTGATCAGCGCGGTCGGCACGCACACCGCGAAGATCTCCGGCATCGCCGACTTCACCGTCACCAATCCCGGTGCCGCGATCTTCTACCTGGACACGAAGACCGCCCAGCGCACGCTCGTCGGGCAGACCGGCGTCTTCACGAACATCAACGTGACGGCCACGCCGGGCGTGACGGACGCCCAGCTGAAGAAGAACGTCGTCGGCGAACTCGGTACCGCCTACAAGGTGCAGACCGCCAAGGAGACCGCCGACGCCAACCAGAAGGACGTCGAGAGCTTTCTGGACGTCATGAAGTACGCGATGCTCGGCTTCGCCGGCATCGCCTTCCTGGTCGGCATCTTCCTGATCATCAACACCTTCTCGATGCTGGTCGCCCAGCGCACCCGCGAGATCGGCCTGATGCGGGCCATCGGCTCCAGCCGCCGCCAGGTCAACCAGTCCGTGCTCGTCGAGGCCCTGCTGCTCGGCGTGGTCGGCTCGGTCCTGGGAGTGGGCGCGGGCGTCGGCATCGCCGTCGGCCTGATGAAGCTCATGGGCTCCATGGGCATGCACCTGTCGACCAGTGACCTGACGGTCGCCTGGACGACCCCGGTGCTCGGCCTGATCCTCGGCGTCGTCGTCACCGTCCTCGCCGCCTACCTCCCCGCGCGCCGCGCCGGCAAGGTCTCCCCGATGGCCGCGCTGCGCGACGCGGGCGCCCCCGCCGACGCCCGGGCGGGCCGCATACGCGCCCTGGTCGGCCTCGTGCTGACCGGCGCCGGCGGCTACAGCCTCTACCTGGCCTCGGCCACCGACCAGGCCAAGCAGGGCTCGGCCTGGCTCGGCATCGGCATCGTCCTGTCGCTCATCGGGTTCGTCGTCATCGGCCCGCTGCTCGCGGGCGGTGTCGTACGGGTCCTGGGCGCCGTCCTGCTGCGGATGTTCGGCCCGGTCGGGCGCATGGCCGAGCGCAACGCGCTGCGCAACCCGCGCCGCACCGGCGCCACCGGCGCCGCCCTGATGATCGGACTGGCGCTGGTCGCCTGCCTCTCGGTGGTCGGCTCCTCCATGGTCGCCTCCGCCTCCGACCAGCTCGACAAGACCGTCGGCACGGACTTCATCATCCAGTCCGACAGCGGCCAGCGGATCACCCCGCAGGCGGTCAAGGCCGTCAAGGAGGTCCCCGGACTCGCCCGCGTCACCGAGTACCGCACCACCACCGCCGACTACACCACGCCCGACGGCAAGACGCTCAAGGACACCGACATCACGGCGGCCGACCCGACGTACGCGACCGACCTGCGCACCAAGACCGTCGCCGGCGACCTCAAGGACGCCTACCTGCCCGACTCGATGTCCGTGCACGACAAGTTCGCCAAGGCGCACGACATCCACCTCGGCTCGAAGATCGCCGTGAAGTTCAAGGACGGCCGCACGGCACACCTGACGGTCCGGGCGATCACCAGCAGCGACGGCCTCATCGACGCCGGCTCGAAGTACACGAACATCACCACGCTCGCCAAGTACGTGCCGGCCGCCAAGATGCCGCTCGACGACCTGGTCTTCGCCACCGCCAGGGACGGGCAGCAGGACGCCGCGTACAAGTCGCTCAAGTCCGCGCTGCACGACTACCCGCAGTACACCGTGCGCGACCAGACCGACTACAAGAAGGCGCTCAAGGACCAGATCGGCCAGCTGCTGAACCTGATCTACGGCCTGCTCGCCCTCGCGATCATCGTCGCGGTCCTCGGTGTCGTGAACACCCTGGCCCTGTCGGTGGTCGAGCGGACCCGCGAGATCGGCCTCATGCGGGCCATCGGCCTCTCCCGCCGCCAGCTGCGCCGCATGATCCGCATGGAGTCCGTGGTGATCGCCCTCTTCGGCGCCCTGCTGGGCCTCGGCCTGGGCATGGGCTGGGGCGCCACGGCCCAGAAGCTGCTCGCCCTGCAGGGTCTGAAGGTCCTGGAGATCCCCTGGCCGACGATCATCGGCGTCTTCGTCGGCTCGGCCTTCGTGGGCCTGTTCGCCGCCCTGATCCCGGCGTTCCGCGCGGGCCGCATGAACGTCCTGAACGCGATCGCGACGGACTGAGTCAATTCGGAAGACCACCGCATACGGGGGTTGCGGGGGAACGCCCGGCGCCGGAGAGTCTTGGGGGACTCTCCGGCGCCGGGCACATGCACGTCCTCCGATCCCGGCGTCCCGACCGAGCCGAGCCGGGCTTTTCGGCCGACCGAGACGGGCCCGGCTTCCCGGACTCCGCCTGTCGACCGGCCGAGCCGAGCGTGCCTCTCAACCGGCCGAGCCGAGCCCGCTGCCCGCTCGGTCGTCCGGGTCGAGCGCGCCGCCTGATCGACCGAGTACGGCGGCGGGCCCGTCTTTGCTTTTCGAGCTGTGCCTTTCGATCGACCGAGTCGGGTGGCGGGTGGGCATAGGCTCCGGGGGTCCAGGGGGCGGAGCCCCCTGGGACGGCCACCGCGGCGCAGGGCGCCTCACAGGGCGACGGACGTTATCCACAGCCCCGGCACCCGCGCCCGCGTAGTCGTACGCTGGATACCCCCCCGGTCGCAGCCCGCGCCGGGTACTTCGTGTTGCCCACCCCCCGACGAAAGCCGCCTGAATGAGCCTGCACGGTCTGCTCGACGCCGTCGTCAAGGACCCCGCCCTCGCGGAAGCGATCAAGGCGGCCGCGGACGGCAACCGCATGCACGTCGACCTGGTCGGCCCCCCCGCGGCCCGCCCCCTTGCGGTCGCCGCCCTGGCCCGCGAGGCCGGCCGCCCCGTCCTCGCCGTCACCGCCACCGGCCGCGAGGCCGAGGACCTGGCCTCGGCGCTGCGCACCCTGCTGCCCTCCGAGGGCGTCGCGGAGTACCCCTCCTGGGAGACGCTCCCGCACGAGCGCCTCAGCCCCCGCAGCGACACCGTCGGCCGCCGCCTCGCGGTCCTGCGCCGCCTCGCCCACCCCAGCCCCGACGACCCCGAGACCGGCCCGGTCTCGGTCATCGTCGCGCCCGTACGATCCGTGCTCCAGCCGCAGGTCAAGGGCCTCGGCGACCTGGAGCCGGTGGCGCTGCGCACCGGCCAGAGCGCCGACCTGAACGAGGTCGTGGAAGCCCTCGCCGCGGCCGCCTACGCGCGCGTGGAGCTCGTCGAGAAGCGCGGCGAGTTCGCCGTACGCGGCGGCATCCTGGACGTCTTCCCGCCCACCGAGGAACACCCCCTGCGCGTCGAGTTCTGGGGCGACGACGTCGAGGAGATCCGTTACTTCAAGGTCGCCGACCAGCGCTCCCTGGAGGTCGCCGAGCACGGCCTGTGGGCACCGCCCTGCCGCGAGCTGCTGCTCACCGATGACGTCCGCGCACGCGCGCGTGCCCTCGCCGAGGAGCACCCGGAGCTCGGCGAACTGCTGAACAAGATCGCCGAGGGGATCGCGGTGGAGGGCATGGAGTCCCTCGCCCCGGTCCTGGTCGACGACATGGAACTGCTCCTCGACGTGCTGCCCAAGGGCGCGATGGCCGTCGTCTGCGACCCGGAGCGGGTGCGGACGCGCGCCGCCGACCTGGTGGCCACGAGCCAGGAGTTCCTGCAGGCCTCCTGGGCGGCCACCGCGGGCGGCGGCGAGGCGCCCATCGACGTCGGCGCGGCCTCCCTGTGGTCCATCGCGGACGTCCGCGACCGCGCCCGCGAGCTGGACATGATGTGGTGGTCGGTGTCGCCGTTCGCCGCCGACGAGGAGCTTGCGGCCGACACCCTCAAGCTGGGCATGCACGCCACGGAGACCTACCGCGGCGACACCGCGAAGGCCCTCGCCGACACCAAGGGCTGGCTGGCCGACGGCTGGCACACGGTCTACGTCACCGAGGGCCACGGCACCGCCTCCCGCACCGTCGAGGTGCTCGGCGGCGAGGGCATCGCCGCCCGCCTCGACGTCGACCTGGGCGAGCTCAGCCCCTCGGTCGTGCACGTGTCGTGCGGCTCGATCGACTACGGCTTCGTCGACCCGGCGCTCAGACTCGCCGTCCTCACCGAGACCGACCTGTCCGGCCAGAAGGCGGCCGGCAAGGACGGCGCCCGGATGCCGGCCCGCCGCCGCAAGACCATCGACCCGCTCACCCTGGAGCCGGGCGACTACATCGTCCACGAGCAGCACGGCGTCGGCCGCTACATCGAGATGGTGCAGCGCACCGTCCAGGGCGCCACCCGCGAGTACCTGGTCGTGGAGTACGCCCCCGCCAAGCGCGGCCAGCCCGGCGACCGGCTGTACATCCCGACCGACCAGCTGGAGCAGATCACCAAGTACGTCGGCGGCGAGGCCCCCACCCTGCACCGCCTCGGCGGCGCGGACTGGACGAAGACCAAGGCGCGCGCCAAGAAGGCCGTCAAGGAGATCGCCGCCGACCTGATCAAGCTCTACAGCGCCCGCATGGCCGCCCCCGGGCACGCGTTCGGCACGGACACGCCGTGGCAGCGTGAGCTGGAGGACGCGTTCCCGTACGCGGAGACCCCCGACCAGCTGACCACCATCGCCGAGGTCAAGGACGACATGGAGAAGTCGGTCCCGATGGACCGCCTGATCTGCGGCGACGTCGGCTACGGCAAGACCGAGATCGCCGTCCGCGCGGCCTTCAAGGCGGTCCAGGACGGCAAGCAGGTGGCCGTCCTCGTGCCCACCACGCTGCTGGTGCAGCAGCACTTCGGCACGTTCTCCGAGCGGTACTCGCAGTTCCCGGTGAGCGTGAAGGCGCTCTCCCGGTTCCAGACCGACACCGAGGCGAAGGGGACCCTGGAGGGCCTGCGCGAGGGCGCGGTGGACGTCGTCATCGGCACCCACCGGCTGTTCTCCTCGGAGACCAAGTTCAAGGACCTCGGCCTGGTCATCGTCGACGAGGAGCAGCGGTTCGGCGTCGAGCACAAGGAGCAGCTGAAGAAGCTCCGCGCCAACGTCGACGTGCTCACCATGTCGGCCACGCCCATCCCCCGCACCCTGGAGATGGCGGTCACCGGCATCCGCGAGATGTCCACGATCACCACGCCCCCGGAGGAGCGCCACCCGGTGCTCACCTTCGTCGGGCCGTACGAGGAGAAGCAGATCGGCGCCGCCATCCGCCGGGAACTGCTGCGCGAGGGCCAGGTCTTCTACATCCACAACCGGGTCGAGTCGATCGACCGGGCGGCGGCCAGACTCCGCGAGATCGTCCCCGAGGCCCGCATCGCGACCGCCCACGGCCAGATGTCGGAATCGGCCCTCGAACAGGTCGTCGTCGACTTCTGGGAGAAGAAGTTCGACGTCCTCGTCTCGACCACGATCGTCGAGTCCGGCATCGACATCTCCAACGCCAACACACTCATCGTCGAACGCGGCGACACCTTCGGCCTGTCCCAGCTGCACCAGCTGCGCGGCCGGGTCGGCCGGGGCCGCGAGCGCGGGTACGCGTACTTCCTGTACCCGCCGGAGAAGCCGCTGACCGAGACCGCCCACGAGCGCCTCGCGACCATCGCCCAGCACACCGAGATGGGCGCCGGCATGTACGTCGCGATGAAGGACCTGGAGATCCGCGGCGCCGGCAACCTGCTCGGCGGCGAGCAGTCCGGGCACATCGCGGGCGTCGGCTTCGACCTCTACGTCCGCATGGTCGGCGAGGCGGTCGCGGACTACCGGCGGCAGCTGGAGACCGGCGAGATCGAGGAGGAGCCGCCGCTGGAGGTCAAGATCGAGCTGCCCGTCGACGCGCACGTCCCGCACGACTACGCGCCCGGCGAGCGGCTGCGCCTCCAGGCGTACCGTTCCATCGCCTCCGCCAACTCGGAGGACGACATCCGGGCGGTCCGCGAGGAACTCACCGACCGCTACGGCAAGTTGCCCGAGCCGGTGGAGAACCTGCTGCTCGTCGCCGGGCTGCGGATGCTCGCCCGCGCGTGCGGGGTCGGCGAGATCGTCCTCCAGGGCACCAACATCCGCTTCGCACCGGTTGAGTTGCGCGAGTCGCAGGAGCTGCGCGTCAAGCGCCTCTACCCCGGAACGGTCATCAAGCCGGCCGTCCACCAGCTGCTGGTGCCCCGCCCCAAGACCGCGAAGGTGGGCGGCAAGCCGCTGGTCGGCCGGGAACTGCTGAGCTGGGTCGGGGAGTTCCTGGCGTCGATCCTGGGGTCGTAGAAGGGCCCGGTACGGCGCCACGGAAGGACCCCGGCACGAAGCGGGGCGCGGCCCTCGCCGGTCTCCCGGCACCGGCCGCGCCCCGCCCTTCGTCACAGGCCTGGGAGGCGTGCGCGCACGACAAGGTGTGAGGCGCGCCTTCGGGGGCATTCGTTCGCGGCGGGGAGTGAGCGCGCGCGAAGGCGTACGGTCCGGGCTTCGGCCCGGCTGCCAACCGGTCGCCGACAAATGCGAGTTGCGGTTATATGGGAGTTTTTGCCCCATCTGGGGGGAACCGTGCAGCAGTCACCGTAGGACCAGCGGAAATCAGCCCGTGCGGCGGCGGACAGGGGTAAGGGAGAGGGGGCGTACGTGGCGCGTCTGAGGGGCGGGGCGGTCATGGCGGTCGTCATGGTCTTCGCCGTGGCCGGCTGCAAGGACCTGCAGGACAACGGCGCTTCGGGTGCCCAGGGCACGGCGGGCGGGGGAGCGGCCCTGGCGGCCGCCGACTCGCTGACCGTCAAGGGACGGGCGCCGAAGACCGGTTACTCCCGGGAGAAGTTCGGCTCCGCCTGGGCGGACACCGACTCCAACTCCTGTGACACCCGGGTTATCTCTATGCTGCGCGGCGTGATCGCATGCTTTTCGCAGCTCGTTCTGGGGGTGGTGGGCCATGCGTACTGAGAGGCACATGAGGTACAGCGCTGTGGGTCGGCGTGTTGTTGTGGCATCCGCCGTACTGGCGGCCACCGGAATCCTGATCACAGGCTGCAAGGACATTGCTCCACCTGAGGGCAGTGGATCCTCCGGTTCCGCCGTCTCGGCCGCCGGTGACGGCCGGGCCGTGAACCCGCTGGACAATCCTGACGGCACGAAGCCGGGGCTGGGGGCGATCACCTCCACAGCGGACAGGGCGAAGGCGCGGTCGCTGATCGAAAAAGTGGCGACGAAGGGACGCGGGCCGAAGACGGGGTACGAGAGGGACAAGTTCGGCTACGCCTGGATGGACTCGGCTCCAGGCGCCATACCCTTTGCTCACAACGGCTGTGACTCGCGAAACGATCTCTTGAAACGCGATGGCGAGAAGGTCCGGTTCCGGGCCGGATCCGACTGCGTCGTCGCCTCCATGACACTGCACGATCCGTACACCGGTAAGACCATCGAATGGACCAAGCCTCACGCCACGACGGTGCAGATAGACCACGTCATGCCGCTGTCGTACGACTGGCAGATGGGTGCGTCCCGTTGGACGAAGGACAAGCGGGAGGACATCGCCAACGACCCGCTCAACCTGATCCCCGTGGACGGCCCCACCAACGGCGCCAAGAGCGACTCGGGGCCCGCGACCTGGCTGCCCCCCAACAAGCAGATCCGCTGCTCCTACGTGGTGCGCTTCGCCCAGGTGTCGCTCAAGTACGACCTTCCGGTGACGGCCGCGGACAAGCGGATGATGCTGACGCAGTGCGGCAGCTGACAAAGGCCGACGCGGTCGGTATCAGCCGCGGGCCGCGGGAGCCGTGCTGTTCGTGGAGGGCCATTCCAGGACGGTCAGCTCAGGCCATTGCTCACGCCACCGTGCCGCCTTGGCCTCGTAGACCGACTGCGGGGCGAGCACTGGGTTCGGTCGGACGATGAGGTTGAACACGTCCGACAGCCCGTGGGGCGCATATACCCGCCACCTGCTGTCGGCCTCGGTGCGCACCCCGAGACAGCATGTGGTTGCGGCAAAGCTGTCGATCGCCGCCTCGGTGGACTCGTACGGAGGACACGCCACCCCGAACTTGTCCTCGTACCAGAGGTGCACCCGCGCCTCGTTCCGGATCTCAACCTCTGCGGCCAGGCCGGAGAAGACCTTCTGTCCGGCCTTGATAGCAGCGTCCTCCGCCTCCCAGGACAGATCGCCGGCGTCGAAGTAGAAGACGTCATAGTCCTTGATGCCGCTGGTCGGCGGTCTGTCCGTGACCACGTTCCATACGGTCTGGAACAGGCACCCGGCCGTCACGTACCACCCGGGCAGGCCCAACGTCGCGGTGCGTGCCAGTACCTCCGTCAACACCTCGTTTCGCGACAGCGTCTCACGCAGGCAATCAAGTTGCTGGTCAAGGGGGAGGCGGCCGATCACGAACCCTGCCTACCACAACATGGTCTGCGGCGGGCCTGATACCGGTTCCCGCCACTGGTCACTTCGAAGGCACCGCCCGCATCGCGCGACGAGGACCTGCCCTGGCGGCGGTGAGGTCGTCTTCCGCCTCCTGCAGGCGTCGTTCTGAATCGGTCAGGCGGTCGCCGGCCTCCGACGCCTCAGCTCCGTGTTCTGCTGTTCCAGCTGCCGGATCCGCTCGACCAGCTGACCGCGGCCCACATCGTCCAGTTCCGCGCCCAGAGAGAGCCGTACGCGTTCCCGGAGGCGGTCCCGCTCCTTCTTCAGGTCCTTGATCTCTTCCCGGGCCAGGGCGAGTTCGGTCTGCAGGCCGGCGGGTGTGACCTGACCCGAACTTGGCCCGGTCGTGATCCGGCGTCCGTGCTGACGCTGTTCGTGCATGGCGGCCTGCACGGCATCCCGCACCTGCGGCTGGTTGTAGACGAACGGCCAACGACCCGCTCAACCTCCTGGCCGTCGACGCGAGCGCCAACCGCGGCAAGGGTGACGGCGACACCGCCACCTGGCTGCCGCCCGACACGTCCTACCGTTGCACCTACGTCGCCGCGCAGGTCGCCGTGAAGAAGAAGTACGGCCTGTGGGTCACCGCCGCCGAGAAGACCGCGATGAAGAAGGTCCTCACGACCTGCCCGGGGCAGAAACTCCCCTCGGGCGGCAACCCGACCAAGGCGCCGTCCCGCTTCAAGGCGCGCTGAACCGGTCCGTCCCCGCCGCGGGTGTCATGGCCCCTGGAGGCGGCCGCGCGGCGGAGGGGCCGGGCAGCCTGCCTTCTCCCAGGCCACGAAGGTGTTGGTGCGGGCGAAGACGAACGCCTTGACCGGGTTCGCGGAGTACGACCACGGCGGGCTGCCGACGTATCCGCCGACCGCCCGGAACTGCTCGACGGCCTCCGCGTACCGTTTCGTCTGGAACAGGGTGTCCGCCAGCAGGTGCCGCACCGTCGGCAGCCGGTGGTGCCCGGCCGGCGCACGGTCCACGGCGTCCAGGGTGGCGTCCACGGCCGCCTGCACGAACGGCTGGTTGTACACGGGCGCCTTCGGCTCCCGGAACGCGTGCTCCATCAGTGCGTCCAGGCGCAGCACGGGCAGCAGGCTGCCCTGCGGCGCGGCGGTCGCGGCCTGCTCGGCGAACGCGTACATCAGCTCGTGCGAACCCCGCCACTTGGCGCACCAGTACTGCAACGCTCGCGCGTGCGCTCCGAAGTGGTACGGATCGCGTGCGGTGATCTCGGCCCACAGCGCCCGGAAGTCGTCGTGCGACCAGCCGAGCCCCAGCGCGATGGAGATCTGCGCGATCCAGGGGGAGGGGTCCTCGGGCGCCATCCAGGCGGCCTCCTGGCAGGCGGGCAGCGCCTCGGCGAGCAGCCGGTGGAAGCCCTCGAACTGCTCGGCCGTGGTGTGCTTCGCCAGCTTGGCGCCGCGGACCCTGCCCGCGAGCACGACCAGCGCGTCGGCGTGCACGAGGGCGGCGGACGGGTCGCCGGGGTACTCGGTCCGCCACGCCTTGAGCCAGGCGTCGTCCTCGGCGGCGGCGTGGACCAGGATGCCGAGCCGGTACCAGCGCAGGTCCCAGTCGCGGCCCGCTGCGGCCAGGTAGGCGGCGGCCCGCCGCCAGTCACCGGCGAGGGCGGCCGCCGCGACCGCGTCGGCCTCGGGATCGGGGCCCGCGTAACGGCTGTCGAGCTGGGCGGCGGGCACCAGCCCGTACTTGGCGGGGTCGATGTTGACCGGCGCCTTGGCCTTCGCCTCCGCCCGGAGGGCGCGCCCCTTGCGGATATTGCGCGGGAGAGTGACGACCGCGTAGACGAGAATGCCGGCACCGGCTATGTCGATCAGGACGTTCATACCGGGTCTTTCGGGTAGAAGCCGCCGAAGGGGGAGGTTGAGGAGGCGGCTGACGAGATGGTCGCGGATGTTGCCGCAGGGGTGGTCGCAGGGGCTGTCGCAGGGGTGGTCGGAGCGTGGCCGCCGCCGGACAGCAGCAGGGCCCGCAGCGGAGCCGTGCCGGGCGGCTCGGCGACCACGTGGTCCAGGGCCTGCTCCAGCGCCTCGGCGAACCGCTCGGGGGCCACCACCCGCACCGCGGGCCCCGACCAGCACAGCTCCCACCGGCACAGCCCGGTGTCCAGTGCGGTGAGCAGGGCGAGTCGGCGCAGGGCCGACCGGAAGGCCGTCCTGCCGAACTCGCGTGCCACCCGCCCGCTGCTCCGGCCGGCCTGCTCCGATCTGGGCAGCCGGCCGGCCACGTCGTGCAGCAGGCCGTGGTCGACCAGGTCCAGGAGGCAGCCGAGGTGCGTCACTCCGGATGCCCCGGATGCCCCGGATGCTCCGGATGCCCCGGACGCGCCGACGCCTCTCGCGTCGGCCACCTGGGCCATGGCCTCCAGCAGCGGCCCCGCGTCGCGCGCCCAGCTCTCGCGCCGGGCCCGCGCGGGCAGTTCGGCCCAGGGCACCCGCCGCCAGGACAGCGCCTCCGGGGGCAGTACGGCTCGCTCCAGGGCGGTGAAGAGGCGGTCCGGCTCGCGGATCAGCGCGAGGGCGGGAGGCCGGGGGCGCGTGGTGGCGTGTCCGTCGCCGGGGAACTCGGGGAACTCGGGGAACTCGGGGAACTCGGAGAGCTCGGGGAGCTCGCGGAGCGCCTCCAGCGCCGCGACGCGGTCGGCGGTGGGCGGGTGGCTGTCGTACGGGGAGCGCTCCTCGGGGATCACCTCCGGGAGCGGTTCGCGGGCCCACGCTTCCAGTCCCGTCCGGCGTGCGGGGTCCGCCAGCAGGAGCGCGAGCCCGCCGTGGAACTGCCCTTCCGGCGGCAGCAGGCCTGCGTCGCGGCCCAGCAGGGCGTACTCGCTCAGATAGAGGTCGTCGGCGGCTTCGAGCACGTGGATGCGGCGCAGCGCGGCGGCCGTGGTGCCCGGTCCGGCGACCCGGGCGGCCACCAGGTCGGCCGCGTACTCCTGCCGGCGGCTGACGGCCTCGGTCAGGCGCAGACACCACCGCGCGTAGGTGGAGAAGACGAGGTTCAGGTAGTGGTCGGGGCCCCGCGCAGGCTCCCGCTCCAGCGGTGGCGGCTTGCCGGCCGACCGGCGCCGGGCGGCCCGTGCGGCGGTCCTCGCCTTCTCCTCGGCCTCCTCACGCACGGCCCGCTGCCGCAAGGTGTGCGTGGTGTGCAGCAGCCTGCCGTGCAGTGCCAGGAGCAGGCCGCCCAGCCGGGTGTCGTCGTACGCGTAGTGGCCCAGTTCGTGCCCGAGCACGGCGAGCAGTTCGTCCTCCGGCAGGCCGATCAGCAGCGCCGTGCCGAGGAAGAGCCGCCGTTCGCCCGCGACCAGCCCGAGCCACCGGGCATCCTCCCGCACCATGGCGTTGGCCCCCGGGATCACCCGGATCTCCGTGGGCGGCCGGGTGCCCACCCGATCGGCGAGCTCCCGCACCCGCCGCCACAGCTCCGGCTGCTCACGCGGCGTCAGCGGGACACCGGGCAGCTCGTCCCGCCCGTCCCCGGGGCCGCGGGTGAGCAGGACGACCCGCACCACGCACCAGGCGATCGCCAGCGAGCCGAGCCAGCCCTCGACGGCCATGACCGTGAGGCCCGGGCCCCGGGCCAGGAAGACGTCCAGGACCGCGAGCGCGACGAGGACGAGCAGGGCCAGCAGGTAGAACCCGAGGAGCAGGCCGAGAACGAGCACGGCACGCAGCGGCGCTCCGGGCACGCCGCGTCCGCGTACGGCGCGCGCTCGTCCGGCGGCTCCCCCGGCGGCCGCCCGGTCGACGGAACGGGACCTCAGACGCATCGGCATCCTTCACGGAAACGGAACGGAAGCTGCTGCTTCAGCTACTTCAGCGCCGAAAGGATCGTCGTCGTCACCTTCTTCGCGGACGCGGCACCGTTGTCGCCGCCAGCCGTGGACAGCACGGTGACCACCGAGCCGCCGGAGCGGGCCGCGATCAGCGTGGTGCCGTTCTCCCAGGAGCCGCTCGTCAGCGTCATCGTGTAGGCCTCGTCGCCGAGTCCGGCCGTGGCGCTGCCGGTGAGTTTCACCTTGGCGTGCGCGTCGGTGTCCGTGAACGTGGCGCACTCGGCGGCCACGCTCCGCAGGGCCTTCATCACGGCTGCCGCCGTGGTGCCCTGAAAGGCGTCGATCTCCTGGTCCACTTCCTCGGTCTTGCTCGCGTAGCCGTTCTGCGCGAACGACACCCCGCCCTTGTAGCCGGACACCTGGATCCAGGACGTGCTCTCCAGCCTGGTGCAGTCCGGCTTCCCCGCCTTCCGGCCGGCCGGGGAGAGGAACTGGCCGCCGCTGTCCGCGGAGCCGTCGGATTCAAGGGTGAGCCCGGCAGGGAAGGCCGAGGCGGGCGCCAGTGCCTTCGTCAGCCGGGTCCCCGTGAGCAGGCCGGAGTGGGGGTCCTTCGCTTTGGCCGGCTCGGCGCTCGTGCCGGTACCGGAGTCGGAGCCGGAACCGGTGGATCCGGCGGAGCAGGCGGTCAGGGCCAGCGGGAGGGCCGCGGCGGCTATCAGCATCACGGCGCGGGACGGGAGACGCATCGGGAGTCCTTCGGGAGTCGTTGAAGCGGTGGGTCAATAACAGCAGAGGCTGTGAACCGAGTCAACATGACTTACGTGGAGCGATGTGTACACGTCCGTGAAGGGGGGGATCTTGTGTGCGTCGGTATGCTCGGTGCACACATGGGACAAGGGAGCGAGGCCGCGTGCAGGACAACGCCACAGAGGTGACCGCGGCCGGCATCGCACGGCTCGCCGGGGTGGGCCGCGCCGCCGTCAGTAACTGGCGGCGCCGGCACGCCGACTTCCCCAAGCCGGTCGGCGGCACCGAGACCAGCCCGTCCTTCGCACTCGCCGAGGTCGAGTCCTGGCTGCGCAGGCAGGGCAAACTCGCCGAGGTCCCGCTGCGGGAGCGGGTCTGGCAGCAACTCGCCGGGCACCCCGACGGCGCGCTGACGGCGCTCGTGCACGCCGGCTGCGCGCTGCTGCTGATCCACGAGCGCCCCACCGTCTGGCTCCAGGTGAGCGCCGGCTCGGACGAGCGCCTGGCCGCGATGCTGCCGGCCGCGCTGGACGAGGTGTTGACCGCGCGCCTCCGCGGCTCGGCGGAGCCCACGGTTCACAGCGGCCGGGCCTCGGACGCCGCAGAAGCTGTGAACAGGTCAGGTGGCGCGGCCGGTGTGAACAAGTCACGCGGCGCGGCCGGTGTGAACAGGTCCGGCGGTACGGAAGGTGTGAGCACCGCACCCCCCGCTGCCGCTGCCGCTGCCGCCCTCGCCACTCCCGCCGTCCGTACCCCCACCGGCCCCCAACTCCTCCCCTCCACCCCCCTCCTGCGCGGCGCGGCCGAACTGGCCGCCGAGGCCGGGGCCCGGCAGGCCTTCGAGTTCCTGCTGGGGCGGCACCTGGACGCCAACCCACGCCAGTACACGCTCACACCGTCCGAACTCGCCGGTCTCATGGCCGACCTGGCCGGCCCCGCCCGCACCGTGCTGGACCCGGCCTGCGGAACCGGCGCCCTGCTGCGGGCCGTCGACGTCCGCCCCCACCAGCAGCTGTACGCCCAGGACAGCGCCCCCGAACTCGCCGCGCTGACCGCGCTGCGGCTCGCGCTGCACTCCCGGGCGGGGGTGCACGGCGCCGCCGGCGACACCCTGCGCGCCGACGCCTACCCGGAGCTGCGCGCGGACGCGGTGCTGTGCCACCCGCCGTTCAACGAGCGCAACTGGGGCCACGACGAACTGGCGTACGACGCCCGCTGGGAGTACGGCTTCCCCGCGCGCACCGAGTCCGAACTGGCCTGGGTGCAGCACGCCCTGGCCCGGCTCGCCGACGGCGGCACCGCGGTCCTGCTGATGCCGCCGGCCGTCGCGTCCCGCCGTTCCGGGCGCCGGATCCGCGCCGACCTGCTGCGCCGGGGCGCGCTCAGGGCACTGGTCGCGCTGCCGGCCGGGGCGGCGCCGCCGTACAGCATTCCGCTGCACCTGTGGGTGCTGCGCCGGCCCGACCGGACGCCGGCCACGCCCGAGGTGCTGCTCGTGGACACCGGGAAGTTCGCCGGGGAGGGGCGGGGCGGCCCCGACTGGGCGGCGGTACGGGACGCCGTCCTGGACGCCTGGCGTGCCTTCGAGCGCGACGGGGGACCGGTGGAACGGCCGGGGCTGGCCCGTGCGGTGCCGGTCATCGAACTCCTCGACGACGACGTGGACCTCGCCCCCGCCCGCCATCTGCCCCCGGCCGCCGCGGCCGACGGCGCGGCAGAGCTCACGGCGGTCCGCGAGCGGCTCGGCGCGACCCTGCGCCTGACCGTCGACCTCACCCCGCCGCCGGCCGACCAGGCGCTGCCCGCGCGGTGGCCGCTCACCACCGTCGGTGAACTCGCGCGCGCGGGCGCGCTGGTGCTGCGCACCGGCGGGAACGGCGGCCACGCGCGCGTGCCCGTACTCACCGACCACGACGTCCTCGCCGCGACGGCTCCCTCGGGCACGCTCCCCGAGAGCGACGAGGAGGCCGTGCTGACCGAGCCGGGCGATGTCGTCGTACCGGTCCTCGGCGGCGGCTCGGTGGCGCGGGTGATCGACGACGCGACGGCGGGCGCGGCCCTGGGGCGCAACCTGGTGCTGCTGCGCCCCGACCGCACCGCCCTCGACCCGTGGTTCCTCGCCGGCTTCCTGCGCGGCACCGCCAACAACCGGCAGGCCAGCAGCTACGCCTCCACGGCGACCCGGCTGGACGTGCGCCGGCTGCAGCTGCCCCGGCTCCCCCTGGACGAACAGCGGCGCTACGGTGCCCGTTTCCGCGCGCTCGACGAGTTCGAGCGGGCGCTGCGCCACGCGAGCCGACTCGGGGAGCACCTCGTGCGCGGGATGTACGACGGCCTCACCGACGGGACCGTCGCGCCCGACTGATCGCCGACCGGGGTCCGCAGACAGTCGGTCCGACAACGGTTCGGTACAACCCGAACCGGTTGTCCGCGCCTGGCCATATGCTCGATCCGACCATCGCACGACCGGTGCCGTCCGCGGGCGGACAGCGCCGGACGGGCACGTACGCCCTTTTCACGTACGCCCTTCACCAGGCACACAGGAGCGATCATGCAAGGCCAGGGCCATGCGCAGCCGGTGCAGCGGCCGCCGCACGACGCGGTACTGGTCCTGCTGCGTGTGGTGTTCGTGGCGCTCGGGGTGTTCAGTGCCGGCTTCCTGGCGTGGGCGATGCTGCTGCGGCTGGCCGTCGTGACCCGCAGACCGGTCGACATCGGCGTGATGGTGGCGGCCGTGGCGGCCGACGTCCTCAGCATCGTGCTGCTGGGCAGCGAACCCGGCGACGACGTGCACACCGCCGGCGGCTACCTGGGGATCACGCTTCTGTTCGGCACCCTCCTGGGCGCCGTCGTCTACTACCTGGTGGCCGACGTACGCCACTTCCAGCGGCAGCGCGAGGCGTACGCGGCGCAGAGGTACGCCTACGCGCCCCCCGTCTCGCCGTACACCACGGGGACGATGCCCCCGCACACCCCTGCCCCGCCCGCGCACTCCGTTCCCCCGGTGCCCGGGCCGCCGCTCGCGCAGCCACCGATACCCGCGCCGCCCCAGCGCCCGGCGCCCGCCCGGATCGAGCAGGTGCGCGCCGAACTCGACGAGCTCAGTGACTACCTGCGCAAGCACGACGGGCACCGCGAGGGCGACCACGAGGGCGGACGGTGACCGTGGCGACAGGACGCGTCGTCGCCGGGCGCTACGAGCTGTCCACGCTCATCGGACAGGGCGGCATGGGCCAGGTGTGGACGGCGTACGACCAACGGCTCGACCGACGGGTGGCGGTGAAGCTGCTGCGCCCCGACAAGGTGGCGGGCGCGGAGGCGGAGGAGCTGCGCCGCCGGTTCCTGCGGGAGTGCCGGGTCACCGCGCAGGTCGACCACCCGGGCCTGGTCACCGTGCACGACGCGGGCAGTGAGGGCGAGGAGCTCTTCCTCGTCATGCAGTACGTGGACGGCGCCGACCTCTCCGACCACCTGGCGGAGCACGACCCGTACCCGTGGCAGTGGGCGGTGGCGGTGGCCGCGCAGCTGTGCGCGGTCCTCAGCGCCGTGCACGCCGTGCCGATCGTCCACCGCGACCTCAAGCCGCGCAACGTGATGGTGAAGCAGGACGGCACGGTCACCGTCCTCGACCTGGGCGTCGCCTCCGTCATGGACACGGACACCACCCGCCTCACCCACACCGGGTCCCCGATCGGCTCGCCCGCCTACATGGCGCCCGAGCAGGCGATGGGCGGCGCCGTGGGCCCGTACACCGACCTGTACGCGCTCGGCGTGCTGCTGCACGAACTGCTCAGCGGAGAGGTCCCGTTCGCGGGTTCCACGGCGCTCGGGGTGCTGCACCGTCACCTGTACGAGCCGCCGGCTCCGGTACGCCGGACCCGCCCCGAGGTCCCGGAGGCGCTGGAGAGCCTCGTGCTGCGCCTGCTCGCCAAGGACCCGCAGCACCGCCCGGCGTCCGCGCAGGAGGTCTACGAGGACCTGGCCTCGCTTCTGCCCGCGCGCGGGACGCCGTCCGGGGCTCCCCTGGACCCCACGCGCCCCTTCCTGCGCCCGCACGCCCCCTGGCCGGACCGGGCGCGCACGCCCGCACCCCAGCCCGCCGCCCCCGCGGCCGCCGTACCGGACAGACCGGATGTCGCCGCGGCCGTCGACGAGGTCAAGCGGCTGCTCGGGGAGGGACGCATCACCCAGGCCGTCGACATCCTGGGCGCGATCCTGCCCGTCGCCGCCGACCAGCACGGCGAGCGCTCCACGGTCGTACGCACCCTCCGCAAGCAGTACGCGGCCACGCTGATGGACGACGGGCAGTACCGGCGCGCGCTGCCCGAACTGCGCCGCCTCGCCGACGAACGCGCCGCCGAGGCGGGCCAGGCCGACCCGCAGGCCCTGCGTTTCCGCTACGAGACCGCCCAGTGCCTGGAACAGCTCGGCGAACCGGCGGCGGCGCTCGCGGAGTACCGCGCGCTGCTGCCGTACTACGAGAACCAGTACGTGGCCGGCGACCCGCAGCTCGCCCACGAGGTGCGTCGCCGGATCGGCCATCTGCTGCTCGCCCTCGGCGACCGGCCGGCCGCCCACGACACGCTCACCCGGCTGCTGTTCGACGTGGAACGGCTGCACGGGCCCGGCCATCCCCTGGCCGGCGAGGTGCGGCGGACGCTGCACTGGCTGGGGCAGATGCGCGGCTAGTCCCCGTGCGGTGCATACTGCACCTACTTTTCGCACAACTTGCCGCACGGCAAAGACACAACAGGGGTGGGGTTCGGGCATGTCCAGCCATCGGCAGTCGAAGAAGCGCAGATACATCACCTGGGGCGTCGCGGGCGCCGCGGTCGTCGCGGGGGCCGGGATCGCCGCGCAGACCTCCATGGCGGCCACCACCTGGCCCGCCCAGAGGACGTTCACCGGCCGCGCCTTCGACACCTGCGCCGCGCCCTCCGCCACCGTGATGAAGGCCTGGAACACCGGCTTCTACGGCGCCGCCGCCGTCTACATCGGCGGCAAGAACCGCGGCTGCGCCCAGCCCAACCTCACCGCTTCCTGGGTCAAGTCGGTCTCCGCGACGGGCTGGAAGCTCATCCCGCTCTACGTCGGTGCCCAGCCGTCCTGCGGATCCGGCGGCTCGGTGAAGATCAGCGCCTCCACCGCCGCCTCCGTCGGCAAGTCCGAGGCGGACGACGCCGTGGCCAAGGCCGCCGCGCTCGGGATGAAGGCCGGCAGCCCGATCTACCTCGACATGGAGGCGTACGACACGACGAACACGTCGTGCAACAACGCCGTGCTGACGTACGTCCGCGCCTTCGACAAGGAACTGCGGGCGAAGACGTACCGCGCCGGCTTCTACGGCTTCACCAGCTCCAGCGCCAAGGCGATCGCGAACGCCACCGACAAGACGGACCTGCCGGGCAACCTCTGGTACGCGCTGTGGGACAAGAGCAACACCACGACCACGGACTGGCCGTTCGGCTCGACCCAGTACACCGGGCACAGCCGGGCCCACCAGTACATGGTGAACAGCAAGGAGACGCGCGGCGGTTACACGGTCACTGTGGACCGTGACGCGTGGGACGCCCCGGTGGCGATCACGGGCTGAGCGGGGTCCGCACGGGATCCGTACCGCAAACCCTTGCGGAGGGTGGTGCGGCGGTGCCGGACGCGCGTGTGAATCGTTGGTCGAATGGGTTGGCCAGAGCTTGCCCACTGCCTACCATCGATCACCGCAAGACTTTGTGCACCGTCGCACAATCTCCTCGGGAGGCACCCTTGCACCGCCGCCGTCGCACCGCGCTCCTCCTCTCCGCCGCGATCGCCGCCGCGGCCCCCTTCCTGACCGCCTGCGGAAGCGACGCGCACCCGGGCGCGGCGGCCGTCGTGGGCGGCCAGCGGATCACCGTCTCGCAGCTGGAGAACCGCGTGAACGAGGTGCGCCGGGCCCAGCGCGCCGCGGTGCCGGACCAGACGCAGTACCAGCAGGTCCTCGCCTCCACCAGCAGCCTCACCCGGGACACCCTGTACAACATGGTGCTCGACAAGGTGCTGCACCGGGCCGCCCGGACCGCGGGTGTCACCGTCACCCGGGCGGAGGTCGAGCAGATGCGCACCGGCCTCGAACGGCAGGCCGGCGGTTCCGCGGCGCTGCAGACGGCCTGGCTGCAGAAGTACGGCATCGCCCCCCAGCGGCTGGACGACAACCTCCGCTTCCAGGTGGAGGCCAAGAAGCTCGCCGAGGTGCTCGGCACCGACACCTCGCAGCCCGCCTTCTGGAAGGCCCTGGCGAGCGCCTCCAAGGAACTCCACGTCGACCTGAACCCGCGCTACGGCGCCTGGGATGTCCAGAAGAGCAGCCGGGTGGACGCCAAGACGCCGTGGGTACGGGAGGTCACCTCGGCCGGGACGCAGGTGTCCGCGTAGGGCGGGCCGCCGGGGTGGCCATCTCCATTGCGGTCATACGATCACTTGATCGCCCTCACCCTGTGGACAAACTGCGAGGTGGGCGGCGGCGGTGCGTTACGTTCGGAGCGTGAACACCACCAGGCCCGAACCCACCCCGGACCCCTCCGCCACGCCTGCGGCCGCCGACCCCGGCCGGATCGTCCTGCTCACCACCAGCCACCGGGTCGCCCCCGGCCTGCTGTCCTGGCCCGCCTGGCAGGCGCTGCGCGCGGCGGACCGCGTGCTGTGCGCGGACGGCGCGCATCCGCAGCTGCCGTATCTGCGGGAGGCCGGGACCGCCGTGGACGAGGCCGCCCCCACCGCCGAGGAGCTGGTCGACGCCTGCGCCGGCGGCCGGACCGTGGTGGTCGTCGCGACGGGTGAGGGCGAACCCGCCCTCACCGACGGCCTGGCCCGCCTGGCCGGCTCCGGCCGCGTCCGGATGCCCGAGCTGGAGCTCCTCCCCGCCTCCTACGACCTGCCCGGCGCCCGCCTCCTCGACCTCGTCCAGGTCATGGACCGGATCCGCGAGGAGTGCCCCTGGTCGTCCCGGCAGACCCACCAGGGCCTCGCGAAGTACGGCATCGAGGAGGCGTACGAACTCGTCGAGGCGATCGAGGAGGGCGACCGCGACGAACTGCGGGAGGAACTGGGCGACGTGCTCCTCCAGGTCGTCTTCCACGCGCGGATCGCGGAGGAGGACCCGGACGCCCCCTTCTCGATCGACGACGTCGCGGGAGGCATCGTCGCCAAGCTCATCCACCGCCACCCGCACGTCTTCGGCGACGAGACCGCGTCGACGCCGGAGGAGGTCAAGGAGCACTGGCTGCGCACGAAGGCGGTGGAGAAGCGGCGCGCGTCCGTGACGGACGGGATACCCCTCGCCCAGCCGGGTCTCGCCCTGGCGGCGAAGCTGGCCTCCCGGGTGCGGACGGCCGGCCTCGAGGTGCCGCTGCCGCAGGCTCCGGGCATCGGGTACGAGCTGCTCGCCCTGGCGGCCCGCGCGGAGGCCGACGGCACCGACCCGGAGGCGGCCCTGCGTGCGGCGGCCCGGGCCTACCGGGACGCGGTGCGGGCGACGGAGGGAGTGGAGAAGTGACCCCGGTCGCCCCCGACCTCTTCACCTGGGAGTTCGCCGCGGACCCCTACCCCGCCTACGCCTGGCTGCGGGAGCACGAGCCCGTGCGGCGGACCCGGCTGCCCAGCGGGGTGGAGGCCTGGCTGGTCACGCGGTACGGGGACGCCAAGCAGGCCCTCGCCGACCCCCGTCTGTCCAAGAACCCGGCGCATCACGACGAGCCCGCGCACGCCAAGGGGAAGACCGGCATCCCCGGGGAGCGCAAGGCCGAGTTGATGACGCACCTGCTCAACATCGACCCGCCGGACCACACCCGGCTGCGGCGGCTGGTGAGCAAGGCGTTCACCCCGCGCCGGGTGGCCGAGTTCGCGCCGCGGGTCCGGGAGCTGACCGACCGGCTCATCGACGGGTTCGCGGAGCGGGGCGAGGCCGACCTCATCCACGAGTTCGCCTTCCCGCTCCCCATCTACGCCATCTGCGACCTGCTCGGCGTCCCGCCCGAGGACCAGGACGACTTCCGGGACTGGGCGGGGATGATGATCCGGCACGGGGGCGGGCCGCGGGGCGGGGTCGCGCGGTCGGTGAAGAAGATGCGCGGGTACCTGGCCGAGCTGATCCACCGGAAGCGGGAGGCGCTGCCCGCCGAGGCCGGTCCCGGCGAGGACCTCATCTCCGGGCTCATCCGGGCCTCGGACCACGGCGAGCACCTCACCGAGAACGAGGCCGCGGCCATGGCCTTCATCCTGTTGTTCGCGGGTTTCGAGACCACCGTCAACCTGATCGGCAACGGGACGTACGCGCTGCTCACCCACCCCGGGCAGCGGACACGTCTGCAGGAGTCCCTGGCCGCCGGTGAGCGCGGGCTGTTGGAGACCGGCGTCGAGGAACTGCTGCGCTACGACGGGCCGGTGGAGCTGGCCACCTGGCGGTTCGCCACCGAGCCGGTCGACATCGGCGGGCAGCGCATCGCGCCCGGCGACCCGGTCCTGGTCGTCCTGGCCGCGGCCGACCGGGACCCGGATCGGTTCGCCGAGCCGGACACCCTCGACCTCGCCCGGCGGGACAACCAGCACCTCGGCTACGGCCACGGCATCCACTACTGCCTCGGGGCCCCGCTCGCCCGCCTGGAGGGGCAGACCGCGCTCGCCGGCCTCCTCACCCGCCTCCCCGACCTGCGACTCGCGGTGGACGAGAGCGAGTTGCGGTGGCGCGGCGGGCTCATCATGCGCGGACTGCGCACCCTGCCCGTGGAGTTCACGCCGGCCGGTCGCTGAAGCCCCCCGCAGGCCCTCGCCGAGGCTTGTACCGGCCCGTGGGGGTAAAAGGTGACCGACGTTCAAGTCTGTGATCTTCACGTGATCTACGCGGCATTAACTTGTGACAAGTGATCGTCTGCCGATACGTTCACCCATCAGCGCGGCGCCCCTGCGGGAACCGTCGCGCCGGTCACCGCTGTCGCTCGAAAGGTTTCCGCATGCTCTCCGGGAACGGTCGTCACCGTCGCCCCCGCCAGGCTCCGGCACTCCTCGTCGCGGCCGGGGTGACCGGCTCCGCCATCGCCATCCCGCTCCTAGGCGCGGTGAACGCCAGCGCGGCCGACGGCTCGACCTGGGACCAGGTGGCCGAGTGCGAGAGCGGCGGCTCCTGGAGCGCCGACAACGGCACGGGCTACTACGGCGGCCTCCAGATGTCCCTGGACGACTGGAGCAAGTACGGGGGGCTGGAGTACGCCGGCACGCCGGACCAGGCGAGCCGTTCGCAGCAGATCGCGGTCGCCGAGAAGATACTCGCCGACCAGGGCACCAAGCCCTGGCGGACCTGCGCCCTGCTCGCCGGCCTCTCGTCCGACGACGCCTCGGTGAACGTCGACACGGGACTCGGCGACTCGGGCGATTCATCCGGTTCCTCCGACTCGTCTGACTCGTCCTCCGGACTGTCGGACTCGTCCTCCTCTTCCGGCTCCGACTCGTCTTCGGGCGCCACGGACTCCGGGAACGACTCCGCCGCCCCCTCTCCGAGTGCGAGTGCCGACGACGGCTCCAAGGGGGACAGTTCCAGCAAGTCCAACAAGACGGACAAGTCGGAATCCTCCGACTCCGACGCAGGCTCCGGCGCCTCGAAGGCGAGCGAGAGTCCCGTCACCTCCGGGATCGACGACTCGGACAATTCATGGCAGACCGGCGGCTCTTGGAGCCTGGTCGACACGGGAGCCGTCAGCAGCGGCGGCAAGCACCGCGGCGGCTCGGCGGACGAAAGCGTGACAAACGGTCAGAGTGTCACCTCCTCCGGCCGCCACGCCTCCCGCGATGCCGGCACCTACACCGTCCGCGACGGCGACACCCTTGCCTCCATCGCCGACTCCCTTGACCTCGACGGTGGATGGCGTGCGCTCTACGCCGCGAACAAGGCCGACATCGGCACCGACCCGAACGCCATCACCCCCGGTCAGACCCTGAAACTCGGCAGCGAATCGGACGAAAAGTAGCGGGAGTTGACGTCCCGCTTCGAGTTGAATGTCCGTTTTGGTGAAAGTGTGGGATGAGTCTCAGAAGCCCTGATCATCTTTGAAATTCACCTGATGGCCTGTTTACGGTCAAGGCCGCTCGTCACCACGAGCCCCGGCCGTCGCAACGCCGAGTCCTGCCAGCGGCCGCCCGGGAACAGTCGTCGCGTCATGCGCCGTAGGCAGGAGCGGGGGACCCAAGGTAAGTGCCGGGGCCGGTAGTTGAGGCTGCCGATCCGGCTCGGGGTGAAGCCGCGCACCGACACACGGTGTGCGGCCGGGCAACTCAACCGGCCCGAACCCGACAGCTCACCTCGCAGGCGTCGGTGAGGGGATCGATCCATGCTGTTCTCCGGCAAGGGCAAGCACCGTCGTCCGTCCAAGGCCGTCCGCGCCATCGCTGTCGCCGGTGTCACCGGCGTCGCCGTCGCCGCCCCGCTGATGGCGGCCGGCAGCGCCTCCGCCGCCACCGCCTCCGAGTGGGACGCCGTCGCCCAGTGCGAGTCCGGCGGCAACTGGGCCATCAACACCGGCAACGGCTACTACGGTGGTCTGCAGTTCTCCGCCTCCACCTGGGCCGCGTACGGCGGCACGCAGTACGCCGCGCAGGCCAACCAGGCCACCAAGGCGCAGCAGATCCAGATCGCCGAGAAGGTCCTCGCCGCCCAGGGCAAGGGGGCCTGGCCGGTCTGCGGCACGGGCCTGTCCAGCGCCACCTACACCGGCGGCAGCTCCAGCAGCTCCTCCGGCTCCAGCTCGTCGAGCAGCAGCACCAGCACCCGCTCGACCGACACCCAGGCCGCCTCCCGCTCCGCCGAGCGCCCGGCCGCCAAGAAGACCGTCACCACCCCGACCGGCAAGAAGGTCAAGAAGGGCGACGGCGAGTACAAGGTCGTCAAGGGCGACACCCTCAGCTCGATCGCCGAGAAGCACAAGGTCAAGGGCGGCTGGCAGGCGCTGTTCAAGCTGAACAAGGACATCGTCGACGACGCCGACTTCATCTACCCGGGCCAGCAGCTGCACCTGAAGTAGGGCACCTGACGCAGCGCGCGGCGCGGCCGCCGAAAGTATTGAGCGGCGCCCAGCTGAACCACAGCTCCCACACAGCCGTGGTCCCCATAGTGGAGACCACGTGAGGGTCACCCCCCGTCCCCCACAGGCCCCCGCTCCGGTGCGTTTTCCCCCGTACGCACCGGGGCGGGGTTTCTCTTTGCCGCCCCTTCCCGGCGCGCTTCTTGGCCCGCTCTTCTTCCGTTCTTCATCGGGACCCCCTTTGTTCCGCGCATGAACAATGAGTACCGTCTGTGTGTCCACGGGCCGGTCGGTCGTGCCGGCCGACGGCCCTCGGACGGTTAGGCTCTAGTCGCAAGGCTGAGCAAGGGCCGACGAGGCCCACGTGCGCCCCGCACAACCAGCGTCACATCCCAAGAAGGAGATGCTCGTGCCGTCCATCGACGTCGTCGTAGCCCGGGAAATCCTGGACTCCCGAGGCAACCCCACGGTCGAGGTCGAGGTCGGCCTCGACGACGGCAGCACGGGTCGTGCCGCCGTTCCGTCCGGCGCCTCCACCGGTGCCTTCGAGGCCATCGAGCTCCGTGACGGCGACCCCAACCGCTACCAGGGCAAGGGCGTCGAGAAGGCCGTCCTCGCCGTCATCGAGCAGATCGGCCCGGAGCTCGTCGGCTACGACGCCACCGAGCAGCGCCTGATCGACCAGGCCATGTTCGACCTGGACGCCACCGACAACAAGGGCTCGCTCGGCGCCAACGCCATCCTCGGTGTCTCCCTCGCCGTCGCGCACGCCGCCTCCGAGGCGTCCGACCTGCCGCTGTTCCGCTACCTCGGTGGCCCGAACGCGCACCTGCTGCCCGTCCCGATGATGAACATCCTCAACGGCGGCTCGCACGCGGACTCCAACGTCGACATCCAGGAGTTCATGATCGCCCCGATCGGCGCGGAGTCCTTCTCCGAGGCGCTGCGCTGGGGTGCCGAGGTCTACCACACCCTGAAGAAGGTCCTGAAGGGCAAGGGTCTGGCCACCGGCCTCGGCGACGAGGGCGGCTTCGCCCCGAACCTGGAGTCGAACCGCGCCGCGCTCGACCTCATCCTGGAGGCCATCAAGCAGGCCGGTTACGTCCCCGGCGAGCAGATCGCGCTCGCGCTCGACGTCGCCGCGTCCGAGTTCTACAAGGACGGCAAGTACGAGTTCGAGGGCAAGTCCCGCTCGGCCGCCGAGATGACCGAGTACTACGAGGAGCTCGTCGCCTCCTACCCGCTGGTCTCCATCGAGGACCCGCTGTTCGAGGACGACTGGGCGGGCTGGAAGGTCCTCACCGACAAGCTCGGCGACAAGGTGCAGATCGTCGGCGACGACCTGTTCGTCACCAACCCGGAGCGCCTGGCCCGCGGCATCGAGGAGGGCACCGCCAACGCCCTGCTGGTGAAGGTGAACCAGATCGGTTCGCTCACCGAGACCCTGGACGCCGTCGAGCTCGCCCAGCGCAACGGCTTCAAGTGCATGATGTCGCACCGCTCCGGCGAGACCGAGGACGTCACCATCGCCGACCTCGCCGTCGCCACCAACTGCGGCCAGATCAAGACCGGCGCCCCGGCCCGCTCCGAGCGCGTCGCCAAGTACAACCAGCTGCTGCGCATCGAGGAGATCCTCGACGACGCGGCGGTGTACGCGGGCCGCAGCGCGTTCCCCCGCTTCAAGGGCTGAGCCCGCTAGAGGGTAAGGCTTAGCCAGTCGTACGTACGTCCCCGTACCCGGTCCCGTACCGTGTCCGGGGACGTACGCACGTATCAGGGCGACCAGGGAGGCGGGGACATGGCCGTGAAGGACCGGGACCGGTTCTCCACCGCGACCAGGCTCAAGCTGCTCGGCGAGCAGACGGCTGCCCGGGTCTACCGTTCCCAGACCAGGCGCCAGGCCCGGCGCTCCCGGCTCACCGGCCGCGCCGCGCTGCTCGCGATCGTGCTGTGCACGATGGTCGTCGCGCTCGCCTATCCGATGCGGCAGTACGTCTCCCAGCGCGCCGAGATCTCCGACCTCGAACGGCAGCAGGAGCAGGCCCGGCAGCGGGTCGAGCAGCTGCGGGACCTCAAGGCGCGGTGGCAGGACGACGCGTACGCCGAGCAGCAGATCCGCGAGCGGCTGCACTACGTGATGCCGGGGGAGACCGGGTTCGTCGTGATCGACCCCGGTGCCGCCAAGCAGGCGCACGCCTACCTCGGGGCGGCCGACCGGCCCTGGTACGCGAACGTCTGGGACGGCGTCGACAAGTCCGACGCGTCCGACCAGTGAACCGACAGAAAGCCACGCAGAACACAGTCATGCAAACGCCTCCGCCCTCCACCCCGCGCACCGAGCCGACCGACGCGGACGTCGAGGCCTTCAAGCAGCAGCTCGGGCGGCCGCCGCGCGGGCTGCGGGCCATCGCGCACCGGTGCCCGTGCGGGCAGCCGGACGTCGTGGAGACCGCGCCGCGGCTGCCGGACGGGACGCCGTTCCCGACGCTGTACTACCTGACGTGCCCGAAGGCCGCGTCCGCCATCGGGACCCTCGAGGCCAACGGCGTGATGAAGGAGATGACGGCGCGGCTGGAGAGCGATCCGGAGCTGGCGGCGGCGTACCGGGCCGCCCACGAGGACTACATCCGGCGCCGGGACGAGATCGAGGAGCTGACGGGCTTTCCCAGCGCCGGGGGGATGCCGGACCGGGTGAAGTGCCTCCACGTCCTGGTGGCCCACTCGCTGGCCGCCGGCCCCGGCGTGAACCCGCTCGGCGACGAGGCGATCGCCATGCTGCCGGAGTGGTGGGCCAAGGGTGCCTGCGTGGTCACGGGCGAGTGACGTGCCGTCCAGGGGCCCCGCCCCCTGGACCCCCGAGGCCTTCGCCCACCCACCACCCGACTCGGTCCGCCGAGAAGGTGCCGCCCCGGCTCGGCTCGGTCCGCCGAGAAGTCACGAACAGAGAAGGAACCCACTGCCATGACCCGCGTCGCCGCCATCGATTGCGGAACCAACTCCATCCGGCTGCTCGTCGCCGACGCGAACCCGGAGACGGGGGAGCTCGTCGATCTGGACCGGCGGATGGTGATCGTGCGGCTCGGGCAGGGGGTGGACCGGACCGGGCGGCTGGCGCCGGAGGCACTGCAGCGGACGTTCGCGGCCTGCCGGGAGTACGCGGCGGTCATCAAGGAGTACGGGGCGGAGCGGCTGCGGTTCGTGGCCACCTCCGCCTCCCGTGACGCCGAGAACCGGGACGAGTTCGTGCGCGGCGTGCTCGACATCCTCGGCGTCGAGCCGGAGGTCATCAGCGGCGACCAGGAGGCCGAGTTCTCCTTCACGGGCGCGACGAGGGAGCTGGCGGGGCGCGACGACCTCGCCAAGCCGTTCCTCGTCGTGGACATCGGCGGCGGGTCGACGGAGTTCGTCGTGGGCGACGCACACGTGCGGGCCGCCCGGTCCGTGGACGTCGGGTGCGTGCGGATGACCGAGCGGCACCTCGTGCACGAGGGGCACGTCAGCGACCCGCCCACCGAGGCCGAGACCGCCTCGATGTGGGCCGACATCGAGCGCGCCCTCGACCTCGCCGAGGAGACCGTACCGCTGCGCGAGGCGCGCACCCTGGTCGGTCTCGCCGGCTCGGTCACCACGCTCTCCGCGATCCACCAGGACCTGCCGGAGTACGACTCCGCCGCCATCCACCACTCCCGCATCCCCTACGCCCGGGTCCGGGAGATCACCGAGTCGCTGCTGCGCTCGACCCACGCCGAGCGGGCGGCCGTGCCCTCCATGCACCCCGGTCGTGTCGACGTCATCGGGGCCGGCGCCCTCGTCCTCCAGTCGATCATGGAACGGGTGGGTGCCGAGGAGGTCGTGGTGAGTGAGCACGACATTCTGGACGGCATCGCCTGGTCCGTCGCCTGACCCGCAGATCGGCGTGATCCATCCTCGGATGAGCATGCGAATCGACGGGTGAGCGCCCCGAACGGCCTGTGACACGCCGTGCCACGACACCCCGACGGAAAACTTCGTGAAGTTCTTCACAAGGAATTCGGTGCAGGTGGGGGGTCCGGCGGGGTCTCTTGGTCCGTTCGGGGGCTCAACAGGCCCGAGCGCGTGCTCAGGAGAGCGTTTCGAGGGTGTTCCGGGAGGTGCTCGTGAGGGTGGCATCGGGTGCCCTCACGGTGCCCCCGGAAGCCTGGAGAGGCAGCTCACGCGGCATTGACAACGGGTCGTATCGGAAGTGGGTTCCCGCGGTCGACCATGACCTGTGTCACGTGGGCGGCGGAGTGTAGCACGACCCTCGTGGAAGCTTGTGAAGGGGCGCACGAGCGGCCCCCTCGGGGCGGGTGGATACTCGATGCCATGAGCACCACGGAGCGTCCCAGGATCCTCGTAGTAGGCGGTGGGTACGTAGGCCTGTACGCAGCTCGGCGCATTCTCAAGAAGATGCGCTACGGCGAGGCGACCGTCACGGTCGTCGACCCCCGGTCGTACATGACCTACCAGCCCTTCCTCCCCGAAGCCGCCGCCGGCAGCATCTCCCCTCGGCACGTCGTCGTCCCGCTGCGACGCGTGCTGCCGAAGGCGGAGGTCCTCACCGGCCGGGTCACCACCATCGACCAGGACCGCAAGGTCGCCACGATCGCGCCGCTCGTCGGCGAGGCGTACGAGCTGCCTTTCGACTACCTCGTCATCGCACTCGGCGCGGTCTCCCGCACCTTCCCGATCCCCGGCCTCGCCGAGCAGGGCATCGGCATGAAGGGCATCGAGGAGTCCATCGGCCTGCGCAACCATGTCCTCGAGCAGCTGGACAAGGCCGACTCGACGACCGACGAGGAGATCCGCCGCAAGGCGCTCACCTTCGTCTTCATCGGCGGTGGCTTCGCGGGCGCGGAGACCATCGGCGAGGTCGAGGACATGGCCCGCGACGCCGCCAAGTACTACAAGAACGTGTCCCGTGAGGACATGCGCTTCGTCCTCGTGGACGCCGCCGACAAGATCCTTCCCGAGGTCGGCCCCAAGCTCGGCCTCTACGGCAAGGAGCACCTGGAGAGCCGTGGCGTGGAGATCTACCTCTCCACCTCGATGGACTCCTGCGTCGACGGCCACGTGGTGCTGAAGAACGGCCTCGAGGTCGACTCCAACACGATCGTGTGGACGGCCGGCGTCAAGCCGAACCCGGCGCTGGCCCGCTTCGGCCTGCCGCTCGGTCCCCGCGGTCACGTCGACACCGCGCCGACCCTCCAGGTGCAGGGCACCGACTACATCTGGGCCGCGGGCGACAACGCCCAGGTGCCGGACGTCGCCGCCCGCAAGGCCGGCGTCGAGAACGCCTGGTGCCCGCCGAACGCGCAGCACGCGCTGCGGCAGGCCAAGGTCCTCGGCGACAACGTGGTCTCCGGCATGCGGGGCTTCCCGCAGAAGGAGTACAGCCACGCCAACAAGGGCGCGGTCGCCGGTCTGGGTCTGCACAAGGGCGTCGCGATGATCGTCCTGGGCAAGACCAAGATCAAGGTCAAGGGCCGTCTCGCCTGGTACATGCACCGTGGCTACCACGGTCTGGCGATGCCGACCTGGAACCGCAAGATCCGCATCTTCGCCGACTGGACGCTCGGCATGTTCCTCAAGCGCGAGGTCGTGTCCCTGGGTGCCATGGAGAACCCCCGCGAGGAGTTCTACGAGGCCGCCAAGCCCGCTCCGGTCGCCGCCCCGAAGGCCGAGGAGAAGGCCAAGGCCTCCTGACCCCGGTCACCGGTCGCTGAACCGTCCGAAGGGCCTCCCGCCATCCGTGGTGCGGGAGGCCCTTCGGCGTGCCCGGGGAGCCGGCGCGATTACATGCTGGCTACATCTGTTTTGCCCAGTCGTAACTCCTTTGCGGGACTGCGCAGCTGCCCTCACGGTGTTTACGTGGTAACCGGCATCCGGGATCGATGTCTTGGAGGTGTGCGCCATGGCCGACGCCGCGTCGCGGCTGAGGAGTGTTGCCGAGCAGGTGCTGGGAGTCCCGCTCCCGGTACGGCTGCGGGTCTGGGACGGATCGGAGGCCGGGCCGCCGGGTGCGCCGACGCTCGTCGTGCGCAACCGCCGCGCCCTGCGCCGCATGTTGTTCAAGCCGGGCGAACTGGGCCTGGCCCGCGCCTGGGTCGCCGGGGACCTGGACATCGAGGGCGACCTCTACGGCGCCCTCGCGGTGATGTCCGGACTGATCTGGGAGCGCGGGGAGGACGACCGCACCCTCGCGCAGGCGCTCCGCGACCCGCGTGTGCGGGCCGCCGTCCGGGAGCTGGTGAGGCTCGCCGGGCCGCCCGTCCCGCCCGCCCCGCCCCGCGAGGAGGTGCGCAGACGGAGCCATCTGCACACCCGCCGCAGCGACAGACAGGCCATCAGCCACCACTACGACGTGGGGAACGACTTCTACGGGATCGTCCTCGGGCCGTCGATGGTGTACTCGTGCGCCTACTGGGAGGACGGCGGTACGTTGGAGACCGCCCAGCGCGACAAGCTCGAACTCGTCAGCGCCAAGCTCGGCCTGAGGCCCGGTCAGCGGCTGCTCGACGTCGGCTGCGGCTGGGGGTCGATGGCGATCCACGCGGCCCGCGAGCACGGCGTGAGCGTCGTCGGGGTCACCCTCTCCCAGGAGCAGGCCGCGTTCGCCCGTAAACGGGTCGCTGACGAGGGTCTGACGGACCGGGTGGAGATCAGGGTCCAGGACTACCGGGACGTCAGGGACGGGCCGTACGACGCGATCTCGTCGATCGGGATGGCGGAGCACGTGGGGGCCGAGCGCTACCTGGAGTACGCGCGGGAACTGCACAGGCTCCTCAAGCCCGGCGGACGGCTGCTCAACCACCAGATCGCGCGGCGCCCGCAGCGTGACGAGTCGGCGTACCACGTCGACGAGTTCATCGACGCCTACGTCTTCCCGGACGGCGAACTCGCCCCGATCGGCACCACCGTCACCCAGCTGGAGCGGGCCGGGTTCGAGGTGCGGGACGTGGAGTCGATCCGCGAGCACTACGCCCGCACCCTGCGCCGTTGGGTGGCCAACCTGGAGGCCGACTGGCCGCGGGCCATGCGGCTGACCAGCCCCGGCCGGGCCCGTGTCTGGCGGCTCTACATGGCCGCCTCCGCCCTCGCCTTCGAACACAACCGCATCGGCGTCAACCAGGTGCTGGCCGTCCGGACCCCGGACTCCGGTGCCTCCGGGCTGCCCCTGCGCACCCGCGTCTGGCAGAACTGAGCCCACGCACGGACCGGCCCACACCCGGACCGGCCCGCGCACCGACGAAAGGGGCCCCGCGTCACCCGCGTGGGCCCCTTCGCCGTACGTCCGCTGCCTGCTACTCGGCCTTGATCGCAGCCAGCACGTTCAGCTTCGCCGCGCGGCGGGCCGGCCACAGGGCCGCCAGGACGCCGACCGTGCCGGCCAGGAGCAGGAAGACCGCCATCCTCGCCCAGGGCAGCACCAGTTCGTACGTCGGCATCCGGGAGCCGACCAGCTGACCGGCCGCCCAGCCGAAGAACACGCCCAGGCCGAGGCCCAGCACCCCGCCGAAGAGCGAGATGACCAGGGACTCCAGGCGGACCATGCGCTTGACCGCCTTGCGGTCCAGGCCGATCGCGCGGAGCATGCCGATCTCCTGGGAGCGTTCGAACACCGACATGGCCAGGGTGTTGATGACACCCAGGACCGCGACGATCACCGCCATCGCGAGGAGCCCGTAGACCATGTTCAGGATCAGCGTGAACGCCTGTGCGATGGAGTCGGACAGGTCCTGCTTGTCCTGGACCTTGATCGCCGGGTTGGAGCCGAGGGCCTTCTCCAGCCTGTCCTTGGCCGCGCTCGACGCGCCGTTCGCCGTCTTGACCATGATCTGCATGTCGGCGGGGTCGGTCTCGTGCGGGGTGAGGGTGGTGCTGTCGAGCATGATCCCGCGGATCACCGCGTTGCCCTCGTAGACCCCGGCGACCGTCAGCCGCTGCGCCTTCCCGTCCTCGTAGTGAACGGTGAAGACGGAACCGGCCTTCCAGCCGTGCGACGTGGCGGTGTCGTCGTCCACGGCGACGTCCGATCCGCCGACCTTGAAGGAGCCGCTGTCCACCGTGAGGTCGGTGAGCCTGCCGATCGACGAGCCGTCGACGCCGGTCAGGAACTCGGTCTCGCCGTCGATGCGGGAGGCCGCGTTGCTGAGCGGGCTGGAGGCGGTCACGCCGTCGGTGGCCGCGACCTTCTTCGCCACGTCGGGGGAGAGCGCGTTGCCGTTGGCCATCGAGACGATGTAGTCCGCGCGGATCGCCGAGCTCGCCATCTTGTCGATGGACTTCTGCAGGCTGCCCGCCATCACCGTCATGCCGGTGATCAGGGTCAGGCCGATCATCAGCGCGGAGGCGGTGGCGGCGGTACGGCGCGGGTTGCGCACCGAGTTCTGCCGCGCGAGCTTGCCGGAGACCCCGAACCCGCGCAGCAGCGGGGCCGCCGCCGCGATCAGCGGTCGGGACAGCAGCGGGGTCAGCACGAAGACGCCGATGATGAGCAGGACCGCGCCGAAGCCCATCGGGGCCTGGCCGTCGCTGCCGCTCATCGTCGTCGCCGCCAGGATCACCACCACGCCCGCCGCCGAGAACAGGGCGCCGATCGTGTTGCGCAGCACCAGCGACTTGGTGGTCGGGGCGGCGTGCAGGGCGCTCATCGCGGCCACCGGCGGGATCTTCGCGGCGCGGCGGCCGGGCAGCCAGGCGGCCAGCATGGTGATGACGATGCCGACCGCGAGGGCGGCGGCCACCGTGCCGGGGCTGACGACCAGCGGGCCGTCCGGGACGGTCGCGCCGAACGAGCCCAGCAGCGAGCGCAGTCCGGCGCCGATGCCGATACCGGCGACCAGACCGGTCACCCCGGCCACCGCGCCGACCACGAACGCCTCGATCAGCACCGACCGGGTGACCTGGCGGCGGGAGGCGCCCACCGCGCGCAGCAGGGCAAGCTCCTTGGTGCGCTGGGCGACCAGCATGGTGAAGGTGTTGGCGATGATGAACGTGCCGACGAACAGCGCGATGCCGGCGAAGACGAGCAGACCCGAGCGCAGGCCGCTCATGCTGCTGGAGATCTGCTCCGCCTGGTCGTCGGCGAGCTTCTGCCCCGTGGTGGTCTCCACGAGCTTCTTCGGAAGGGCCGCGTCCAGCTGGGACTTGAGGGCGGCCTGGCCGGTGCCCAACTTCGCGGTCACGTCGATCTCGTCGTACGCGCCCTTGTTGCCGAACAGCTGCTGCGCGGTCGCCGTGTCGAACAGGGCGAGGCTGCCGCCGGCCGCGACGTTGCCGTCGTCGGTGGTGAAGATGCCGGCGACCGTGGGGGTGAGGACCGGGCCGTCGACGGAGATGCGCACGGTGTCGCCGACCTTGTAGCCGGCCCGCTCGGCGGTCCTGGAGTCGATCAGGACCTCGTCCTTGCCGCTCGGTGCGTGGCCGCTGACCAGCGGGTAACGGGCGTCCTTGGTGCCCCAGTAGTTGCCGCCCTCCGACTGCCAGCCGCCGCCGATCAGCTTGCCGTCCTTGTCGGCGATCGCGGTGAAGCCGGAGACGACTCCGGTGGCGGAGGCGGCCCCGGGAACCTTCGCTGCCTTGTCGAGCACGGCCTGGGTGAGGTCGGGCGTCTTGCCGACCTTGTCGCCCTTGGAGTCCTGGTACTTGGCGGTGACGGCGACGTCGACGCCCTTGAAGCCCTTGGCCGAGCTGTTCTGGTAGGCGTCCGAGATGGTGTTGGTGAAGACCAGGGTGCCGGAGACGAACGCGACGCCGAGCATGACGGCGAGCACGGTCATCAGCAGCCGGGCCTTGTGTGCGAGGACGTTGCGCAGGGCGGTGCGGAACATCAGCTGGTGCGGCCCTTCGCGTCGAACTGCTTCATGAAGTCCAGGACCGTCTCGGCGGTCGGGCGGTACATCTCGTCGACGATCCGGCCGTCGGCCAGGAAGACCACGCGGTCGGCGTACGCGGCCGCCACCGGGTCGTGGGTGACCATGACGACGGTCTGGCCCAGCTCCCGCACCGAGTTGCGCAGGAAGCCCAGCACCTCGGCGCCGGAGCGGGAGTCGAGGTTTCCGGTCGGCTCGTCACCGAAGATGATCTCCGGCCGGGAGGCGAGGGCACGGGCCACGGCGACGCGCTGCTGCTGGCCGCCGGAGAGCTGCGAGGGACGGTGGCCGAGGCGGTCCCGGAGGCCGACCATCCGGATCACGTCGTCCAACCACTGCTTGTCCGGTTTCCGACCCGCGATGTCCATCGGGAGGGTGATGTTCTCCAGCGCGGTCAGCGTCGGCAGCAGGTTGAACGCCTGGAAGATGAACCCGATCTTGTCCCGGCGCAGCTTGGTCAGCTGCTTGTCCTTCAGGGAGCCCAGCTCGGTGTCGCCGATCCGCACGGAACCGGAGGAGAAGGTGTCGAGGCCGGCCACGCAGTGCATCAGCGTGGACTTGCCGGAGCCGGACGGCCCCATGATCGCGGTGAACTCGGCCTGCCGGAACTCGACGGTGACCCGGTCCAGGGCGACCACCTGGGTCTCGCCCTGGCCGTAGATCTTCGAGAGGTCCGTGGCGCGTGCGGCCACGGAAGTGGTCCGCCGGTCGGCTGGGGGCACCCCCGGACGAAGTTTGGGGGAGGGTGTGGTGGACACGGAAGGGTGCTCCTGTCGGGACGACGGCGTTCACGGGGACCGCACCATCGTCTCGGCCGAACCGGTCCGTGTAGTCAGCCGCAGTTCCGGTTCCGGGGGGCGACCGAGGGGGGACCGGCGGGGCGCCGAGTCATACCTGGGGATGACTCGGAACCCCGAGACCCGATCCGGAACAGGGCGCTCCCGGTCGTCGAGAACAGGTGGAGCCCCCTTGTTCGGACGGTGAAATTCCGTCATTCCGTGTACGTGTGCACCCACCGCGCGTAACGCTATTGGCAAGTGCGGATGGCTCGTTCCGGGTGCTGATGCTCCCTCAGACGTCAATAAAATAAGACAACATCGGGTCGCCCGTCCGCTGTTCGGGGGATGCCTCCCGATAGGGTCGGAGCCTCGTAGCGGAGCCCATGGCCTGCCCGGATGGTGGAATGCAGACACGGCGAGCTTAAACCTCGCTGCCCCTCGCGGGCGTACCGGTTCAAGTCCGGTTCCGGGCACTTCCCGCACCTCTCGTGGGTGGCGCCACTCGCCTTCGGCGTCGGCTCACCCTCGGCGCCGACTCACTCCCGGCGCCGGCTCACCCCTCGTAGACGGTCAGCACGGCGCCGTCGACCTGGATGCGGCGGCCCGCGCGCATGCCGTTGCGGCGCAGGGTGCGCAGGCATTCCTCGAAGAGGGCGAGTTCGGCCGGGTCCAGGATGGCGGCGGCCAGGTCCAGCAGCTCGGTGACCGAGGCGTCGGTCAGCACCTCGGGCAGTTCGCCGGACAGCAGGACGACGGACTCGCCGTCGGGTTTGCGGACCACGGCCGTCGCCGGTCCGCCGTGCACGAACAACACATGTCCCCCTGAGAGCCCGTGGTCGTGCGGCTCTCGCGTTCCCGGGCAGTGAGGCAGAGACTAGCGGCGGATCTTGACGCTTTCGTGCGGAGTTGGATTCTTTTTCCGACTTGACGGAAGAGTGTCCGGCTGCGGTCCGGCGGCGCTCACTTCTCCCGGGGTGCGCGGTCCAGCAGCGATTCGACGAGCGCGGTGACGTGCCGGCGGTCGTCGGCCGACAGTTTCTGGACGCTGGCGATGAGCAGCGCGACCTCGGGATCGGCGGTGCCGGCGTCGGCGGCGCCGTGCGGCTCCGCGGCCGGTGAGGTGCCGTACACGTGGATCCCGCAGGCCTCGGCGGCGGCGCGGCGCACCGCCTCCAGGGGGAGCTCCAGCCCCTTGGCCAGGCCCTCCAGGGTGGTCGCCTGGGGCATACGGACCACGCGGTCGGTGGTGGCCAGGTGGTGCACGGTGGAGCGGGGGATGCCGCCGCGCCGTGCCACGTCGCCGTAGGACCAGCCCTTGCGGTCGAGGTGCTCACGGATCAACTGCTGCAGTGCGTTGGCCACTGACCGTCACTTCCTGCTCGCCGCCTGCGGGGTCCTGCCATGTCGCGGCCGATTCTACGGGCGGGTAGGCGATCGGCCGAGAGGGTGATTTTCCGAAGGGGTTGCGCGACGGGTTCCCGAGCCCGTAGTGTCCAATCTCGTTGGACAGCACGTCCGACCAGATTGGACAGAGTCCGGGGGGAACCTGACTCGATCCGATCGGAAATGTCTATCCCTGAGGGGGAAAAGATCATGATGGATGCCCATGAGCTCGAGGCCGAGTCCGCGGAGCTGCTGCCGGGCCGTGAGGCCCTGGGCCGGCTGAAGTTCGGCTTCGGCAAGACGGTCAACGTCACCAAGCACATCGCGAACATCGACGCGTCCAACCAGTCCGCCGCGCTGAACGACCACTCGGCGTGGTCGGTGGCCGACTCCGGCGCCGGTCAGACCATCAGCGTCCACCAGTAGTACCGCCCTGGCGCACGGCGCCGGCACCGAGTTCGACCTCAACCTCACCGCACACGAAACGAAGGGACATCCGTCATGAGCATGGACATGAACGAGCTGGAGAACGAGTCCGCCGAGCTGCTCCCGGGCCGCGAGGCCCTCGGGCGTCTGAAGTTCAGCTTCGGCAAGACGGTCAACGTCACCAAGCACATCGCCAACATCGAGGCGTCCAACCAGTCCGCCGCGCTGAACGACCACTCCGCCTGGTCGGCCGCCGAGTCGTCGGCCTCGCAGACGATCAGCGTCACCCAGTAGTCCCCAGGAGCGCCACCGCCGTCGCCCCGGCGGTGGCGCTCCCGGCAGTTCGGGGGGAACACATCGGGGATCCGGGGGGAGACCACACATGACGGTGCTCGGGGACGGGGCTGCCGCACTCTACGACACGGGCCCGGTGCCCGGACCCGGCGGCTGGCCGGTGACCTACGAGCAGGTGGCGACGGGCAACCTGCCGGTGGTCGACCCGCCGTCGCCGGTCCCGAGGCTCAGCGCGGGGCTGCAGCTGCACGGTGAGTACCAGGGGTCGGGATTCACCGAGCCCAAGTACATCGCCCGTCGGGGGGACGGGCAGGTCGTGCAGCTGTCCAGACTGCTGTACCTGGTGGCGTCGTCGGTCGACGGCGTCCGCGATGCCGAGGCCATCGCCCACCGGGTCAGCGCCCGCTTCGGACGCGAGGTCAGCGGGGAGAACATCCGCTACCTCGTCGAGAAGAAGCTGGAACCGCTGGGCGTGACGGTCCCGGAGGGCCAGGAGGACGACGAGGTCGAGGCCCCGCGCTCCGACCTGCTGCTCGCCCTCAAGGGCCACCGGGTGATCTTCAACGAGCGGCGTACGGCGAAGATCGCGCGTTCGCTGGCGTGGCTGCACCGGCCGGCCGTGGTCGCGCTGGTGCTGGGCTCGGCCGTCGCCATGGACGTCTGGCTGTTCGGGTTCTTCGGAGCGATCGAGCCCGTCCTGGAGGTGCTCGACCAGCCGGTCCTGATCCTCGTCGTCTTCGTGCTCACCGTGGCCTCCCTCGTCTTCCACGAGTTCGGACACGCCTCCGCGTGCAGATACGGAGGAGCCCGCCCCGGCTGCATCGGGTGCGGGCTCTTCCTCATCTGGCCCTCGATGTACACCGACGTCACCGACGTCTACCGGATCGGACGGGGCGGCCGGCTCCGCACCGACCTGGGCGGCGTCTACTTCAACGTCGTCTTCATGCTGGCCATGGCCGGCGCCTACTTCGCCACCGGGGCCCAGTTCTTCCTGGCCGCGGTGTATCTCGGGCACTTCGAGATCATGGAACAGCTGATGCCGGCCGTGCGGCTGGACGGCTACTACATCCTCGGCGACCTGGCCGGGGTCCCGGACCTGTACGGCAAGATCAAGCCGATCCTGCTGGGCCTGGTGCCGGGGCCGAGGGGGGACCGGGCCCGTGAGGAGGTCGCCGGGCTGAAGAAGTCGGCGCGGGCCATCGTCGCCACCTGGGTGCTGACGATGGTCCCGCTGATCATCGGCGAACTCGGGTACGCGCTGTGGAACCTGCCGCGCATCCTCACCACGATGACCCGCTCGCTGACCGAGCAACTCCTCGGCACCGGCGGCGCGTTCGTGCACGGTCAGGTGGTCGAGGGGCTGGTCGGGACGATCGGCTGCGTGATGCTGCTGTGCCCGATGGCCGGTGTCGTCTACCTGTCCGTGAAGATCGGCGGCCGGATCTTCCGGGCCGCGCAGCGCTCCACGGCGGGCCGGCCGAAGCTCCGGCTGGCGATCTGCGCCCTCGCCCTCGCCGGGCTCACCGGGCTCAGCTACGCCTGGATGTCCGGGGTGACCCCGAAGCCGCTGCCCAAGCAGCCGCCGATCGCCCCGATCCTCCAGCCGGGGGTGCCGACCGAGGAACCGCCGCCGGCACGGCAGGCCTCGACCCCGGACCGGCCGGCGGACTCCGGTGCCCCCTCGGACACCGTGCCCGGCGGGCCGTCCGGCTCGGCCGGAGCGAGCGCCGGGCCCTCGGCAGGGGAGACGTCGCGCGGCGCGTCCGCCTCCGCGTCGCCCTCCGCCTCGGTGCCGGGCAGCCCCGGGAAGGGCGGACCCACCAGGTCGCAGGCGCCGGCCAGCGGGGGACCGGTCACCGAACCGGTGTCCTCGCCGCCGGAGAGCGTGCCGGCCTCGCCGACACCCACTCCGTCGGAGAGCGTCCCGGCCTCCCCGACCCCCAGCCCGTCCCCGCCGCCGGCCACCGACTCGGCGACCCCGGCCCCGGCCACGTCCTGACGCCAGGCCACGTCCTGACGGCGGGCCCCGGCTGACACCGGGCCCCGGCCTGACCGCAGGCCCCGGCCACGCCCGGCCGCCAGGCTGACCGGCCACGTCCTGACGAGCGGCCCCAGAACCACCTTCCGCAGCAGTACAGGAGCACAGGAGCACTCCATGAGCAGTCACCGAAAAACCCGTACCACCCCAGGTCCGCTCACCCGGCGGGCCGTCCGGATCGGCCTGTTCGCCGCCGGGGTCGCCGGGGCGGCCACCGCCGTACCCGCGCAGGCGGCCACCGCGGCCCCGCACGCCGCGGTCGTCTCCGACCACGTCTTCAGCCACGCCGACCGCGGGCACCACACCCAGATCAGGGACTCCTTCACGATCCGCCAGTTCGGCACGGTGAACGCCGCCGCCGTCCGCAACCAGGCCAACGCCGTCTCGGCCGGCTGCTCGGCGGACGACCACTGCCGCTCGGTGGCCCTCTCCTTCCAGATCGTCACGATCGGCGGGGAGCACACCCACCTGAACGCCGTGAACCTCAGCGACGCCGCCAACAAGGAGTGCACGGGCTGTCAGACCCTCGCCGGGGCCTACCAGTTCGTGGTCTCCACGCCGACCGCGCTGCGCTTCGACAGGGCCACCCAGGACAGGCTCGCCGACATCCACCGCCGGCTCGACGCGCTGACCCGCTCCACGCTGCCCGCCGACGAACTGCGCTCGAAGGCCGACGGGCTCGCCGCCGAGGTCACCGCCGTCCTGCACGACGCGGTCGCGAACGCCCCGAAGGGCGACCCGCAGAAGGACGTCACGCTCCACCGTCACCTGGACGGCTGGCCGGGTCGCTGACCCGTCCCGCAGTCCCGCACACCGGCCGCCGGGCCCGCGACCGCCTTCCGCGGGCCCGGCGGCCGGCCGCGTTCCGGGACCCGCTTCCCGCCATTGACAGGGGACACCACCGGACGGAGACTCGGGATCGGAAGGTGAAGGAAATTTCACCAGACGAACAATCTACTCTCGGAACCCCGGGCGACGACGCCCGTCCACGGAAGGGAACGACCGATGCGCACCACCGTCGGCATCATCGGAGCCGGACCCGCCGGGCTCCTCCTCGCGCGGCTGCTGCACAACGCGGGCATCGACTCGGTCGTCCTGGAGAGCCGCGACCGCTCCTACGTCGAGCACCGCCAGCGCGCCGGGATCCTGGAGCAGGGCACGGTGGACGTGCTGCGCGCGGCCGGCGCCGGGGAGCGCATGGACCGCGAGGGCCTGCGCCACGACGGCATCGAGCTGCGGTTCGCGAAGCAGCGCCACCGCGTCGACTTCCCCGGCCTCACCGGCGGCCGGTCCGTGATGGTCTACGCCCAGACCGAGGTCTGCAAGGACCTCATCGCCCTCCAGCTCAAGGAGGGCGGCCCGCTGCTCTTCGAGGCGGAGGCGCTGGCGGTGGAGGACGCCGAGAGCGAGCGGCCGCGGATCCGGTTCCGGCACGAGGGCCGCGAGGACGTCCTGGAGTGCGACTACGTCATCGGGTGCGACGGCTTCTGGGGGGTCGCCCGCACCGCGTTCCCCGAGTCCCTCTCCCGGGTCTTCGAACGGACCTACCCCTACGCCTGGCTGGGCATCCTCGCCGACGTCGCCCCCTCCCACGACGAACTGGTCTACGCCCGCCACGACCGGGGCTTCGCCCTCCTCTCCATGCGCTCCCCGTCCGTCTCCCGCCTCTACCTCCAGGTCCCGGCCGGCACCGACGCCGGGGAGTGGACCGACGAGGCGATCTGGGACGAGCTGGAGCGGCGCTTCGAGACCGACGACGACTGGCGCCTGGAGCGCGGCCCGATCACCCAGAAGTCGGTCACGCCCATGCGGTCGTACGTCCATGAGCCCATGCGGCACGGCCGGGTTCTCCTCGCCGGGGACGCCGCCCACATCGTGCCCCCGACCGGCGCCAAGGGGCTGAACCTGGCGGTGGGCGACGTCGTGACCCTCGCCCACGCCCTGGTCCACGAGCGGGACACGGGCTCGCCCGACCTGCTCGACGCCTACTCGGCGACCTGCCTGCGCCGCGTCTGGCAGGCCGAGCGGTTCTCCTACGACATGACGAGCATGCTCCACCCCGGCCCCGGCGACACCCCCTTCGACGCCCGGCTCCAGCTGGCCCGGCTCGGCCGGATCGCCTCCTCCCGGGCGGCCGAGACCGACCTGGCGGAGGCCTACACCGGCTTCCCGCTGGACGCCTGAGGGATCTCCGGCCGATTCCGGTCGTGTTCCGGCTTCGTCATGGAATGAAGCCCTCCGTGGCCGGGAATCAGGGCTCCGCGTAGCGTGTTGCGCAGCACGGTGAGGGAAAGATCCTCCGCAGGTAGTAGGGTCAGTCTTTTGCCAATCCATTACTCTTGACGCCAAGGCCACGCAGGGTGGCCATGGAGGAGTGAAATGAGGAGCAGCAACCCGGTCTTCTCGCGACGGGGGTTCAGCCGCGACAACGGCTACGCGGGCTTCAACACCGCGCCGCAGGCCGGGTACGCACAGGGCAACCCGTACGCGCAGGGCGGCAACCCGTACGCGCAGAACCCGTACGCGAACAACCCGTACGCCCAGCAGGACCTCCAGCAGGGTGCCCCGCCGCAGGCCCCGGCCACCACCGGCCGGATGACGATGGACGACGTCGTCATGCGCTCGGGCATGACGCTCGGCACGGTCGCCGTCGGCGCCGTCCTCGCCTGGGCGCTGCTGCCGATCTCGGCCACCAGCTACGGCCTGGCCATCGGCTCCGCGATCATCGCGTTCGTCCTGGCCATGATCCAGAGCTTCAAGCGCACCCCGGTGCCCGCGCTGATCCTGGGATACGCCGCCTTCGAGGGTGTCTTCCTCGGCGTCATCAGCGAGATGTACAACAGCCAGTGGAGCGGCGCCCCGTTCCAGGCGGTGCTCGGCACCCTGGCGGTCTCGGCCGCGACACTGCTGGTCTACAAGGCCGGCTGGATCCGCGTCACCGCCCGCTACGCCCGCATCGGCATGGCCATCGCCATCGCCTTCGTGCTGGTCATGGCGGTCAACCTGCTGCTGGTCGCGTTCGGCGTCGCCGACAACGGCGGACTGCGCAGCTTCGGCCCGCTCGGCGCGATCGTCGGCATCATCGCGATCCTGCTCGGCGCGTTCTTCCTGACCCTCGACTTCAAGCAGATCGAGGACGGCATCGCCTACGGCGCCCCGAAGAACGAGGCCTGGCTGGCCGCGTTGGGCCTCACCATGACGCTGGTGTGGATCTACGTCGAGATGCTGCGCCTGGTGGCGATCTTCAGCAGTAACGACTAGCCGCGCGAGACGAGCTGAGAAGGGCCCCGGGGTCGTCACCCCGGGGCCCTTCGCCGTCTGTGTGCGTGCGCGCCTAGAGAAGTTTGCGCGCGGCCCTCCTCAGGTCGTACTCGTGGATCAACGCCTTCGCGTGGCCGTACGCGAGGTTGTGCTCGTGGCGGAGCCAGCTGACCTTTTCCTCGAAGCGGAAGAGGGCCGGGCCTTCGTCGACGGTACGCAGCCAGTCGGACACTTCACGACCGGTGCAGTGGGGGATGCGGGCGAGCATGTTGCGATGGGTCTCCTCGGAGAAGACTTGGGACATCGGCGCCTCCGGTGCGCAAAGGGGGTTGTAGCCGGTCCTTCACGTCACCGTGCCTGAGTGTTGGCGTGTTGGCAACAGTCGTGACAGGACAGCCGGGTCCTGCCGGGAGAGCCGACGGGAGGCGTTACGCTCGCGGCGTGGTTGATACGACGCCTCTTACCCGTGCAGTGGAGCATTTCGCCGACAAGCTGAGGGCGGCACCGCAGAGCCGGTTGCAGAGGGGGGCCGCCGCGGAGGCGCTGGGGCTGGCGCGGGAGTTGGCCCGGTGGGCGCAGGCCGTCGAGGAGCCGGGCGCCGAGAGCCGGGAGATGCCGGACGCCGGGATGTTCGCGGTGGCCGACCAGATCACGGTGGCCGGTAACGACTTGGCGGTGGTGCTGAAGAACGAGGCCGAGGTGGGGGATGCGGTGCGGCTGGTGGAGGAGGCGCAGAAGAGGGCGGGGGTGTGAGGCGCCGTGCGTTGCCGGGTGCGGGTGCGTGGGGCTTCTCGCGCAGTTCCCCGCGCCCCTGAAGGGGCGCTCACGCTGACGCCCGTCTTTGGGGCGCGGGGAACTGCGCGAGAAGCCACGACGGCGCCGCACCCGACAACGCACCTCAGAGCGACGCGATGACCCGGTCCGCCAGGATGTACACGTTCTCCTCGCCGCACGCGAACGTCAGCGTGTAGGCGCCGGAGATCCCCGACCCGCCCAGCAGGTACGGCGTCTCACCGGCGCCCAGGGCGGCAGCCAACCGCTCCGCCGTCTCCCGGTGCCCCGGCGTCATGCACAGGGTCGTGCCGTCGGCGAAGACGTAGACGTCCAGCGTGCCCAGCGGGCCCGGGCGGACGTCGGAGAGCTCGACCTGGGACTCGGCCAGCTGCTCCAGCGTCGCGACCGTGCGCTCATGGTCGTTCACCACCGGCGACTGCACCGGTACGAAGTCCGGGTGGGACGGGTGACGGCGGCGGGCCGCCGCCAGTTCCGCGGACTCCCCGGTGAACTCGTCGGCCTCCGCCGTCGGCTCGGCGACCGGCTCCAGCCCCACGAAGTCCGTCTGCCGGGGCAGGAACGGCTCGCCGTCCGCCAGGCCCAGCAGCGACGGCGCGTCGGAGGCGTCACGCGCCTCCTGCGCGGCCCAGAAGGCCCGTGCCTCGGCCAGCTCCCGCTCCCGCTCCTCGGCCAGCGCCTCCGCCACGGCGGCGCGTATCTCCTCGGCGTCGGCATGGCTGCGAGCCGCCGGCATGAGGGCGCGCAGGGTCGCGGCCTGGTTCTGGGCAAGCTGGGTGTGCAGCTCGGCGACCTGACGGCGCAGCTTCAGTACGGTGCGCAGGACGGCGACGCCCACGGCGCCCGTGGCGGCCGTGGTGAGCAGCAAGGCGATCGGCATGGCGCTCACTGACGTACTCCCGGTTCAAAGTCGACCCCCCGACTTCCTACATCAGCTTGAAGGGTGGACTATCAAGCTGTCAGTGCGTAACGTCACGAAACGGACAGGACTTTGACCCTGGGGTTTGCTTCGGCGGCCACGCTGACCTGCGGTGATATCCCCTCCGAGGGAGATACGTCACATCCTGGGGGAGATTGGATCACAAATCGGCCCGGCGTTCGGGGTTTTCTCGAACACCGGGCCGCGGTGTCACGGTGGGTCCCGTGACGGTCACTCAGGGGTGACCGGGGGTCGTGCGGTGGGGCTCAGCTGAGGCGCTCGATGACCATCGCCATGCCCTGGCCGCCGCCGACGCACATCGTCTCCAGACCGAACTGCTTGTCGTGGAACTGGAGCGAGTTGATGAGCGTGCCGGTGATGCGGGCGCCGGTCATGCCGAAGGGGTGGCCGACGGCGATGGCGCCGCCGTTCACGTTCAGCTTCTCCAGCGGGATGTTCAGGTCGCGGTAGGAGGGGATCACCTGCGCGGCGAACGCCTCGTTGATCTCGACCAGGTCGATGTCGTCGATGGTCAGGCCGGCGCGCTGCAGCGCCTGCTTGCTCGCCTCCACCGGGCCGAGGCCCATGATCTCGGGGGAGAGGCCGGTGACGCCGGTCGACACGATGCGGGCGAGCGGGGTCAGGCCCAGCTCGCGGGCCTTGGTGTCGCTCATGATGACGACCGCGGCGGCGCCGTCGTTGAGCGGGCAGCAGTTGCCGGCGGTGACCAGGCCGTCGGGGCGGAAGACCGGCTTCAGGCCCGCGACGCCCTCCAGTGTGACGCCGGCGCGCGGGCCGTCGTCCTTGCTGACGACCGTGCCGTCGGGGAGGGTGACCGGGGTGATCTCGCGCTCCCAGAAGCCGTTCTTGATGGCTTCCTCGGCGAGGTTCTGGGAGCGGACGCCGAACTCGTCCATGTCCTGGCGGGTGACGCCCTTGATGCGGGCCAGGTTCTCGGCGGTCTGGCCCATCGCGATGTACGGGTCGGGGAGCAGGTCGTCCTCGCGCGGGTCGTGCCAGGTGGAGCCGGTCGACGCGGCGGTGGCGGCGGTACGGGCCTGGGCCTCGTCGAAGATCGGGTTCGTGGTGCCCGGGAGGCCGTCGGAGCTGCCCTTGGCGTAACGGGAGACCATCTCGACACCGGCCGAGATGAAGACGTCGCCCTCACCGGCCTTGATCGCGTGCAGCGCCATGCGGCTCGTCTGCAGCGACGAGGAACAGTAACGGGTGATCGTGGTGCCGGGCAGGTAGTCCATGCCCATCTGCACGGCGACGATCCGGCCGAGGTTGTAGCCCTGCTCGCCGCCGGGGAGGCCGCAGCCGAGCATCAGGTCGTCGATGTCCCTGGGGTCCAGCTCGGGGACCTTGGCGAGGGCGGCCTGGATGATCGTCGCGGTGAGGTCGTCGGGGCGCAGGTCCTTGAGGGAGCCCTTGACGGCGCGGCCGATCGGGGAACGGGCGGTCGAGACGATGACGGCTTCGGGCATCTCACGGCTCCATTGGCGTACGGGGGTTGACAGGGGTGCTTGGGAAGTTACCCGTACGTATGTCATCGGTCACCGGTGTCGGGGTGTGACACTGGCCGCACTTTCTAAGCGCTTGCTTTTTGGGGTGCCGAGGGGAAGTGGGGTCCGTGCGGGTGCGTGGGGGTTGCTCGCGCAGTTCCCCGCGCCCCTTACGGGGCGCTGCCCAGCCGCTCCTTTTCAGCGGCACCTTGCGAGCGCCGCTAAGCGCCCCCCGGCCCACCGGCGCCCTGGTCGGTCGTACCCGCCCTGGACCTCGCCTCTTCGGAAGCCTGGTCGGACGGGAGTGGCTCCACCTGCTGGCGCCGGCGGCGTTTGAGCAGGGCCCACGGTCCCCGCGGCCCGGTCGGCATCGCCGCCGTGACCTCCGTGCCGGCCTCGGCCGCCGCCTCCGCCGCGGCCCGGGCGACCGGCAGGAAGCCCTCGCGGCGGGTGACGTCGGGCCGCTCCTCCTCCGCCGGCCAGAGGCCGAGGGCCGCGCAGACCGTCGGCAGCACCGCCATCGCCGCCGTGGCGTAGCCCTCCGCCGAGGGGTGGAAGTTGTCGGGGCCGAACAGCTCGCGCGGGTTGGCCGCGAACTCGGGGCCGAGCAGGTCGCCCAGCGACACCGTGCGGCCGCCCTGCTCCACCGTCCCGATCGTCTGGGCCGCCGCCAGCTGCCGGGACGCCCGCCGGGCCAGCCAGCGCAGCGGCTGTCGTACCGGCTCGATCGTGCCCAGGTCGGGGCAGGTGCCGACCACGACCTCGGCCCCCGCCGTGCGCAGCCGGCGGACGGCCGCCGAGAGGTGACGTACCGAGCGGGTCGGCGGCATGCGGCGGGTGACGTCGTTGGCGCCGATCATGATCACGCAGACGTCGGGGACGGGCGAGGCCGTGCCCAGCACCAGGGCGACCTGGCGGTCCAGGTCGTCGGACTGGGCCCCGGGCAGCGCCACGTTGCTGAGCTGCACCGGGCGTTCCGCGACCGCGGCGAGGCCGGACGCCAGCAGCGCGCCCGGCGTCTGGGCGGCGCGGTGCACACCCTGCCCGGCCGCCGTGGAGTCGCCCAGCATGGTCAGGCGGATGGGCGGCTCACCGCAGGCGTCGTACCCTTCGCCGTAACGGCCGTCCGCCATCGGCACCCGGCCACCGCTGTTGCCGTTGTGCACCGCCGTCCTGGCCATCCGCACCTCGGCCAGCACCAGGCCCACCGCGGCCGCGCCGACCAGCCCGACCCCGCCACCGCCGTACGCCGCCCCGGCTGCGATCCGCCGGGCCACCCGCGCCCTCGACATGTTCGTCATGCGTCGCCGCCACCTCCTCGTTGCCGCTCATCCACTCCTTGCCCCGTACAGCCCGTGCGTCAATCTCAACGGGGAGTGAACCTCCGGAGCGGGGCCGTAGGCTGGCCACACCACTAGGACCACACCTTTTGCAAGCAACCGGAGACAACGGTGCGATTCCACGACTCGATGATCAGCCTCGTCGGCAACACCCCGCTGGTGAGACTCAACAGCGTCACCCAGGGCATCCAGGCCACCGTGCTCGCCAAGGTCGAGTACTTCAACCCGGGCGGTTCCGTGAAGGACCGCATCGCGCTGCGGATGATCGAGGCCGCCGAGAAGAGCGGGGAACTGCAGCCCGGTGGCACCATCGTCGAGCCGACCAGCGGGAACACCGGCGTGGGGCTGGCGATCGTGGCCCAGCAGAAGGGGTACAAGTGCATCTTCGTGTGCCCCGACAAGGTGAGCACCGACAAGATCAACGTGCTGCGGGCGTACGGCGCCGAGGTCGTCGTCTGCCCCACCGCCGTCGACCCGGAGCACCCGGACTCGTACTACAACGTCTCCGACCGGCTGGTCCGCGAGACGCCCGGCGCGTGGAAGCCGGACCAGTACTCCAACCCGAACAACCCCCTTTCGCACTATCACTCGACCGGCCCTGAGCTGTGGGAGCAGACGGAGGGGAAGATCACCCATTTCGTGGCGGGCGTGGGGACCGGCGGCACCATCTCCGGCACCGGGCGCTACCTGAAGGACGTCAGTGACGGCCGCGTGCAGGTCGTCGGCGCCGACCCGGAGGGGTCCGTGTACTCCGGCGGCTCCGGGCGGCCGTACCTCGTCGAGGGTGTCGGCGAGGACTTCTGGCCCACCGCCTACGACCGGACCGTCGCCGACGAGATCGTCGCCGTGTCGGACAAGGACTCCTTCCAGATGACCCGGCGGCTGGCCAAGGAGGAGGGCCTGCTCGTCGGCGGCTCCTGCGGCATGGCCGTCGTGGCCGCGCTCCGGGTGGCCGAGCGGCTCGGCCCGGACGACGTCGTGGTCGTGCTGCTGCCGGACAGCGGCCGCGGCTACCTGAGCAAGATCTTCAACGACGAGTGGATGGCCGACTACGGCTTCCTGGAGGACGAGGGTCCGAGCGCCCGCGTCGGCGACGTGCTCAGCGACAAGGCCGGCGGCTCCATCCCCTCCCTCGTCCACATGCACCCGGACGAAACCGTCGGGCAGGCCATCGAGGTGCTGCGCGAGTACGGCGTCTCGCAGATGCCCGTCGTCAAGCCGGGCGCGGGCCACCCGGACGTGATGGCCGCCGAGGTCGTCGGCTCGGTCGTCGAACGCGAGCTGCTCGACGCGCTGTTCAGCAAGCGCGCCTCCCTGGAGGACCCGCTGGAGAAGCACATGTGCGCCCCGCTGCCCCAGGTCGGCTCCGGCGAGCCGGTCGGGGACCTGATGACGGTGCTGGGCGCGGCCGACGCCGCGATCGTCCTCGTCGAGGGCAAGCCCACCGGTGTGATCAGCCGACAGGACCTGCTGGCCTTTCTCGCCAAGGGCGGCAAGCAGTAGCGAACGTCCGGTGAACGGCCCGTGACCCCGCGGAACTTGCTGTTTCCTGTCCAAGTGGTGGACTTCGCGGAAGTGGTACGAGCGTGTCACGTGCGCGCAGCACCCGCTTAACACGGGTCCGGCAGATTAGTGGGTGTCGGCAGGGCGGGAGCGGCTCCCCGCCTCGGCCGACACCGAACGTCCAAGGACCTCCGGAGCGGCTCCCGGACCTCCATGGACGCCCGGACGTGAGACCCGGCCCTGACCCGGTCCACGTCCCTCGCGGGGACCGCCGTCGTCCCGCCCCCCGTTCACGGGGGTGCGGCGGTCCCCGCGCATTACTTTTCCCGGCTCGCTTCCCGGCTCATGCCGTCGTCGCCCAACTGCCCAGCAGCGCCAGCCGCTCCGCCGTCTCCGAGCCCGGCTCCGGGGTGTACGCCACGATCGTCTGGTCCGGGTCGGTCGGGACCGTGAGGGTCTCGTAGGGGAGGGTCAGCAGGCCCGCCACCGGGTGCTGGATGCGTTTCGTGCCGTACGCGCACTCCTTGACCTCGTGGTCCGCCCACAGCCGGCGGAAGTCCGCGCTCTTGACGGAGAGTTCGCCGACCAGCGCGGCCATGCGGGGGTCGTCGGGGTGTCGGCCCGCGTCGATGCGCAGGTTGGCGACGGTCTGGGCGGCGACGGCGGCCCAGTCCGGGTAGAAGCCCGCGGCCGCCGGATCGAGGAAGACCTGGCGCGGGATGTTCCGCTCGGCCGGGGCCAGGGCGCTGAACCCGTTCACCGCGTCGCCGAGCGCGTTCCAGGCCAGCACGTCCATCCTGCGGCCCAGCACGAACGCGGGCGTCCGTTCCATGCCGTCCAGCAGCAGCTGTACGCCGGGGCGGACCCGGGGGCGGGCCGGGCGTGCGGTGCCGGCCTTCTTGTGCGGCCGGGCGACCGTCAGCAGGTACGCGTGCTCGGTCTCGTCCAGGCGCAGTACCCGGGCGATGGCGTCGAGGACCGCGTCCGAGACTCCCCCAGACTTCGTCCGGGAGGGGCCCCCAGGACCCCTGCCCTGTTCCAGGCGGATGTAGTAGTCGACGCTCACCCCCGCCAGTTGCGCCACCTCCTCGCGGCGCAGGCCCGGTACGCGGCGCCGCCCGTGCGAGGGCAGCCCCACCTCCTCGGGCCGGATGCGGGCGCGGCGCGAGCGCAGGAAGTCTCCGAGTTCCCCGTCCATGGGTTCGATCGTAGGGGAGCGGCGCCCCGCCAACCTGGTTCTGCCAGACCCAGGAAAAGCTCAGCCCTGGGTAGGCCGCCCGGACCCGGCGAGTGTGGAGACACGCCACCGGGGCGGTCCCGGCGGCACTGACCAGGGAGTACCTCATGTCGTACGACAACCTGTCCGGCCGTACCGCCGTCGTCACCGGTGCCGCCAGCGGGATCGGGGCGGCCGTGGCCCTGCGGCTCGCCGAGTCGGGAGCCCGGGTGGCGCTGCTCGCCCGGCGGGCGGACCGGCTGGAGACGGTCGTGGCGAAGATCCGGGCGAACGGCGGGGAGGCCCTCGCCGTCGTCGCCGACGTCACCGACGACGCCTCCGTGCAGGCGGCGGCCGACGCCGTGCAGGCGGCCTACGGGAGCGTCGACCTCGTCGTCAACAACGCCGGCGTCATGCTGCCCAACCCCGTCGACGACGGCCGTATCGACGAGTGGCAGCGCATGCTCGACACCAATGTGACCGGGGTGCTGCGGGTGCTGCGGGCCTTCACCGGGGACCTGGTGGCGGCCGCGGCCGAGGGCCGTACCGCCGATCTCGTCAACGTGTCGTCCATCGGCGCGCACGTCGTCTTCCCCACCTTCGCGGTGTACGGCGCCACCAAGGCTGCCGTCACCTTCCTCTCGCAGGCCCTGCGCGCCGAGTTCGGGCCGCGTGACGTGCGGGTCACCAACGTCGAGCCGGGGCTGACGGACACCGAACTCGGCACGCACATCGACGGCGAGGAGCTGCGCGAGCAGGTGGCGGGCATGTTCGACGGGATGGGCGCACTGGCTGCCGAGGACCTCGCCGACCTGGTCGGCTACGTCGTGAGCCGGCCCCGGAACGTCAACCTGCGGCAGGTCGTGGTCCAGCCGACCCGGCAGGTGTGAGGCGGTCCTGCCCCGGATCCTGCCCCGGATCCTGCCTTGGATCCGGCCCCGGGTCAGTCCTCGTGGTCGCGGTCGGCCCGGTGGAACATGCCGGGGTTGAGGCGGACGGCCTGGGTCATGTTGACGCCGACGATGCCGATCCAGGTGACGATCACGCCCGTCATGCCGCCGAACGCGCCGCTGATCGCCGAGAGCGGGATCGCCAGCACCAGCGACACGATCCCGAAGCCGAAGCGTTCGCCCCAGGAGTCGGTGCCCTTCGGCCTGCGGGCACCACGGGCCGCCTGCATCTGCTGCTCGGCCAGGCCCCGGCGCAGCCGGCGCTCCACCGCGGAGTCGATCCGCTGGTCGATCTTCTCCAGGAAGGAGTCGACCAGTTCCGACTCGTACTCCGGCCCCAGGTCCCTGCGGGCGTGCAGGGTGGCGGCGAGGTCCTTCTTCAGCTCGGTGTCGTGAACGTCCGTCATGGCGTCCACGCTAGGGGCCGCGAGAGCCCGCCGCACTGGGGAAATCCCCCGCATCCGACGGGGGGACCGCCCTCAGGGCAGCAGCGACACCAGCCCGCTGCCGGCGTCGAACCGGGCCGCGACCACCGACGCCCCCGCGAACCCGGAGTCCGCTCGGATCGCGTCCCGCGCCCACACCGTCTGGGCCCGCATGGTGTGCTCGGCCCAGTCGCCGGGCAGCGCCCTGGCGCGGCGGGCGGCCGGTGCGATCTCGTCGACGAGGAGTTCCAGGTGACCGGGGACGGGCGCGCCGGTGCGCAGCCGGGCGAGGGTGGCGGCGACGGCTCCGCAGCCCTCGTGGCCGAGGACCACGACCAGCGGGACGCGCAGTTCCTGCACGCCGTACTGGAGGGAACCGAGCACCGCCTCGTCCAGCACCTGGCCGGCCGTCCTTATGGTGAGCAGGTCGCCGAGGCCCTGGTCGAAGACCAGTTCCGGGGCGGCCGCGGAGTCCACGCAGCCGAGCACCACCGCGAACGGGTGCGGTGCGGCGGCCCGGCGCCGGCGGGCGCGGCCGGTGGCGTACCGCCGGTTGCCCTGGAGCAGTTCGTCGAGGGCCGCGCTCGCCGAGTCGGGGACGACGGCCGCCGGCGAGAGGGCGACGGCCGGCGCGCCGACGGCGGTGGCCGTCGGAAGAGCCCTGGGGTTCGAGGCCATGACGCTTCCTCAGGTGCTGGCGCTGATAGTTCTCATCACTGTACGCGGCGGAAACGTTACGCTCGGTATTGGTTTAATGGCTCTTGGCCTGATCATCGCCCGCACGATACCGACCCGGTCGCGGGTGTCCGGCGGTGTCCGGCGGTCAGGCCAGCCCGTGCTGCTTCGCGTAGGCGGCCGCCACGTCCTCCGGGTCCTTCTTGTCGTTGTCCACCTGGCTGTTGAGCTGGGTGAGCTGCTCGGTGGTGAGGACGTTGCCCAGCCGGGCGAGGGCCTTGCGGACGGTGTCGTCCGCCTTGCGGTCGGCGATCAGCGGGACGATGTGCTGGCTGGGGATCAGGTTCTTCGGGTCGGCCAGCACCACCCAGCCGTTGGCGGCGATGTCGGTGTCGGTGGTGAACAGGTTGGCCACGTCCACGTCGCCCTTCTTCAGTGCGCCCTTGACGAGCGGCCCGTCCGAGTCCAGCGACTTGAACTCCTTGAACTCGACGCCGTACACCTCCTGCAGCCCGACCGCGCCCACCCGGCGCTTCTTCACCTCGGGCGCGGCCCCGATGACCAGCTTGCCGTTCTGCTTGGCGAGGTCGGCGAGGGAGGTCAGGCCGTACTTCTGGGCGGTGGCCCGGGTGACGACGAAGCAGTCGGAGTCGGCGGCCTGCCCGTACGGCAGTACCTGGAGGCCGGCGGGCAGCGCGAGGGTGAGCGCGTTCTGCATGGTGCCCGGCTCGGCGGAGGCGTCCTTGGGTGCGAGGTAGTTGAGGAGGGCGCCCTGGTACTCGGGCAGCAGGTCGATGTCGCCGGCCTTGAGCGCGGGGATCACGATCTCCCGGGTGCCGAGGTTGGGACGGACCTTCACCTTCACGCCGGCCTTCTGGAGCACGGCCGCGTAGAGGTAGCCGAGCACCTGGTTCTCGGTGAAGTTGGCGGTGCCGATGGTGATCCCGCCCTTGCTGGAGCCGCCGCCGGCGGTCGAGCCGCTGCTCTCGTTCAGGGAGGTGATGCCGCTGGAGCAGGCGGCGAGAGCGGGGACGGAGCCGGCGGCGAGCAGGCCACCGAGGAGGGTACGACGGTTCATGGGCGGGTTCCCTAGGCGGTGCGGTGGCGGAAGAGGAAGCGCTGGAGGGTGCTCAGGAGCAGGTCGAGGACGACGGCGACGAGCGCGACCAGTACCGCGCCGCCGAGCACCTGGACGAGGTCGCGCTGGGCGAGCCCGTCGAAGACGTAGCGGCCCAAGCCGCCGAAGGAGACGTAGGCGGCGATGGTGGCCGTGGCCACGACCTGGATGAGCGCGAGGCGCAGGCCCGTCATGATCAGGGGGAGGGCGAGCGGCAACTCGACCTGGAAGAGGACCTGGTGGCCGCGCATGCCCTGGCCTCGGGCCGCGTCGCGGACGTCCGGGTCGACGGCGGTCATGCCGGCGTAGGTGTTGGTGACGATCGCGGGGACCGCGAGGGCGACCAGCGCGACGTACACCGGCAGCATCGACAGGCCGCCCGCGAGGAAGACCAGGACGACCAGGCCGACGGTCGGCAGGGCGCGGCCGAAGGACGCCAGGTTGATGGCGAGGAACGCGCCCTTGCCGGTGTGGCCGATCAGCAGGCCGAGGGGGAGGCCGATCGCGGCCGCGATGAGGGTCGCGAGCAGCGAGTACTGGAGGTGCTCGGCGAGGCGGTGGGCGATGCCGTCCTGCCCGGCCCACTGGGAGCCGCTGGTCAGCCAGGTGCCGAGGTTCTTGAAGAGTTCGAACATGTCAGGCTCGCCTCCGCCGCCACGGGGTCAGTACGTACTGGAGGGCCACCAGCAGGGCGTCCGCGACCACCGCGAGCAGGATCGTGAGGACCACACCCACGATCACCGGGGTCGGGAAGTCGCGTTGGAAGCCGTCGGTGAAGAGCTGGCCGAGGCCGCCGTCGCCGATGTAGGTGGCGACGCTCACCAGCGAGATGGACATGACCGTGGCGATCCGGACACCCGCCATGATCACGGGGAGGGCGAGCGGGAGTTCGACGGTGAGGAGGGTGCGCAGCGGGCGGGTGCCCATCGCCTTCGCCGCCTCCTTGGTCTTCGCGGGGACCGAGTCGAGGCCCTCGACCGTGTTCCGCAGCAGCACGACCAGCGTGTAGACGGTCAGGCCGATGACGGTCGTGGTCCGGGTCAGGCCGCTGACCGGGAGCAGCAGCACGAAGATCGCGATCGAGGGGATCGTGAAGAGTACGTTCGAGAGGCCGAGCAGGAAGCCGCGCAGCGGGCGGACCCGGTGGGCGACCACCGCGAGCGGCAGCGAGATCACCAGGCCGAAGAAGACGGCGGTCATGGCGGCCTGGAGGTGGGAGAGGGTGAGGCTGGTGAGGTCGTCGGTGTGGTCGCCGATCCACGACCAGTCGACGGTCATGCCGCCACCACCCGGGCCGCGCTGTGCGCCTGGCCGGCGTGCACGTGGATGTCGTCGCGGGACGAGACGCCGGTGAGGACCCCTTGGGCGTCCACCCGGGCGACGAGTCCGGTCGGGGAGGCGATCGACTCGTCGAGCGCCGCGAGCAGGGAGTCGTCGTCCGTCAGCGGCCGTACGGGGAGTTCGGCGTCCTTCGAGGCCCAGTGCAGGGGCTTGCCCGCCGGGTCGAGGACGAGGGTCCAGGCGCCGCTCTGGGGTGCCGGGCCCTGCGGGACGTCGGCGAGGGTCTGCAGGGAGAGCAGCTTCAGGCCCCGTTCCGCGCCGAGGAAGTCGGCCACGAAGTCGTCCGCGGGCCGGGCCAGCAGCTCGGCGGGCGGGGCGCACTGGACGAGGTGGCCGCCGGTGCGGAAGATCGCGATCCGGTCGCCGAGCCGGACGGCCTCGTCGACGTCGTGGGTGACGAAGACGATGGTCTTGTTCAACTCCTTCTGGAGCCGGAGCAGTTCGTCCTGGAGCTGGGTGCGCACCACCGGGTCGACCGCGCCGAACGGCTCGTCCATCAGCAGGACCGGCGGGTCGGCGGCGAGGGCGCGGGCCACGCCGACGCGCTGCTGCTGGCCGCCGGAGAGCTGGTGCGGGTAGCGCTTGCCGGCGTCTGCGGCGAGGCCGACGGTCTCCAGGAGTTCGGCGGCGCGGGCGCGGGCCTTCTTCCGGTTCCAGCCGAGCAGCAACGGGACGGTGGCGACGTTGTCCAGCACCGTGCGGTGCGGGAAAAGGCCGGCCTGCTGGATGACGTACCCGATGGACCGGCGCAGTTCGGCGGCGTCCTGCTCGGTGACGTCCTTGCCGTTCACCTTGATCGTGCCGGAGGTCGGCTCGACCATCCGGTTGATCATCCGCAGGGTGGTGGTCTTGCCGCAACCGGAGGAGCCGACCAGGACGGTGACCCCGCCCTCCGGCATCTCCAGGGAGAGATCGTGGACTGCTGTCGTGCCGTTGGGGAAGCGCTTGTGGACCGCATCGAACTGGATCATGAGATGTCCCTTGCCCGGCTGTATAACGTCATGCAGAGTTCTCGGTAGGTGAATAGGTTGTCAACGGTCTCGCGTTAATCCGAGGTAACGGATGACCGGTGGACAAGATCGGGTGTCCGGATTGAGGGAGGTTTGGGCGTGATGTCGTCTCGTATCTTGGACACTCCTGGAATAGCGCATTCCGGCCTGGTGGTCCTCGACGGCATCGGCATGGGCGTCGAGGACGTCGTACGCCTCGCCGACGGCACCGCCCGCCCGGTCCCGGGCACCGAGGCGATGCGCCGCGCGGAGGAGTCCTGGAACGCCGCCCGGCAGATCGCCGCGACCGGCCGCGTCTACGGCCGTTCCACCGGCGTCGGCGCCAACCGGAACGAGGACGTGCCCACCGAGGCCGCCGCCGGGCACGGACTGCGGCTGCTGCGCAGCCACGCCGGGGCGATCGGCGACGAACTGCCTGCCCGCCAGGTCCGCGCGATGCTCGCGGTGCGCGCCAACCAGCTGCTCGCCGGCGGTGCCGGACTGCGGCCGAGCGTGGTCACCGCCCTGTGCGAGGCGCTGGAGGCCGGCGCCCACCCGATCGTCAACGAGTTCGGCTCGGTCGGCACCGGGGACATCGCGGCGCTGGCCCAGATGGGCCTCGCGCTGGCGGGGGAGCACCCCTGGCGGGGCACCGGGGCGCCGGCGGCCCAGCCGCTGGACAACAACGACGCCCTCGCCCTGATCAGCAGCAACGCTCTCACGCTCGGCCAGTCGGCGCTCGCCCTGCACGAGCTGCGCGGGCTGATCGAGGCCACCCAGGTGGTGGCGGCCCTGTCGCTGCTGGCCGTCGACGGCTCCCACGAGGCGTTCGCGGCGCCCGTCCACGCGGCCCGCCCGCACCGGGGCAGTGTCGAGGTCGCCCGCCGGATGCGGGAGCTGATCGGCGCCGCCGACCGGCCGACCCCGCCGCTCGGCCGGATCCAGGACCCCTACGGCTTCCGCTGCCTGCCCCAGATCCACGGCCCGGCCCACGACGCCGCCGACGCCCTGGAGCAGGTCCTCGCCGTCGAGATCAACGCGGCCGCCGAGAACCCCCTGATCTCCGCCGAGGACCTGGCCGCCTACCACCACGGCGGCTTCTACCAGGCCCAGCTCGCCCTCGCCCTGGACCACTTCCGGCTCGCCCTCACCCAGGTCGCGCGCCTGTCCACCTCCCGCCTCTCCTCCCTCAACGAGCCCGCCTTCACCCGCCTGCGCCCCTTCCTCGCCGACCAGGAGCCCGCCTCCTCCGGCGTGATGATCCTGGAGTACGCCGCCGGCGCCGCCCTCGGCGACCTGCGCGCCTTCTCCGCGCCCGCCTCCCTCGGGCACGCTGTACTCTCCCGAGGCGTCGAGGAGCAGGCCAGTTTCGCCTCGCTCGCCGCCCGTCAAACGCTGCGCGCCTGCCGTGCGTACCGTCTGGTGGTCGGCTGCGAACTCGTCGCCGCCGTACGGGCGCTGCGCCAGCGCGAGCTGCGTCCCGACCCCGGGCTCGGGGCCGGGCGGGCGCTGGAGCTCGCCGAGGCGGCGCTGGAGGCGGACCCGGCCGACCGGCCGCTCACGGACGACGTCACCGCGGCGGCCGGGCTGCTCGACCGGTTCACGGACATCTGGAGGGGGAGCACGTCATGAACGTGACCGACAGCCCTGCGACTCGCTTGCAGGCGCTCTTCGAAGGGCACCGGCTCACGCCGACCCAGCGGCGCATCGCGCACAGCATGGTGCGGCGCGCCGCCGACGTGCCCTTCCTGTCCAGCGTGGAGCTGGCCGAACTGGCCGGGGTCAGCCAGCCCTCCGTCACCCGGTTCGCGGTCGCCCTCGGCTTCGACGGCTACCCGGCGCTGCGCAGGCACCTGCGCGAGGTGGTCCCCGCCGAACAGGCGGCCGGCAACGGGTCGTACAACGAGTACCAGCAGGCCGTCGAGGCCGAGATCGAGAACCTGAGGCACCTCGCCGAGGTGCTCGCCGACCCGCGCCCGGTGCAGCAGGCCGGCCGGCTGCTCGCCGCCTCCCGGCCGCTGCCGGTGCTCGGACTGCGCGCCGCCGCCTCGCAGGCGTACGGCTTCGCCTACTTCGCCGCCAAGGTGCATCCGGACGTACGGCTGCTCAACGAGGGCGGCACGATGATCCACGACCGCATCGACGCGGCCGTCCTCGCCGGGGCCTCGGCGCTGCTGTGCTTCGCGCTGCCCCGGCATCCGCGCGAGGTCGTCGACACCCTCGGGTACGCGAAGGAGGCCGGGCTGACCGTCGTGACCGTCGCCGACTCCGCCTTCGCGCCCGTCGCCAAGGTCTCCGACCTGCTGCTGCCGGCCGCCGTCGGCACCGGGCTCGCCTTCGACACCGCGTGTGCGCCGATGCTGCTCGGCCGGGTGCTCCTGGAGGCGATGTGCGACGACCTGCCGGACGCGCAGGCCCGCCTGGAGGAGTTCGACACGCGGGCGGCGGCGCGGGGGCTGTTCGTCGAGTGAACCCGCACCGAGAGGTTCTTTAAGACTCGTCTCACGTTCGCTGGTTAGCGTCCCGCCATACGGACTGGACCGACACCGGCGAGGAGGCTGCGGACATGGCGCGTGCGGGACGAGAGGGGCGCGGCGGACAGGGCCTGGCCCGGGTGGCCGTGGTCGTACGGGCCGGGGCCGCGCCGCTGTGGTGGTCCGGGGTGTTCGCCGCGGGCGTCGGGGTGCTGCCGCCGGGGTTCACCGGCCGTCGCATCGGCGTCATGGCCGGGGCCGCGCTGTTCATCATCGGCGCCGCGGTCGTGGCGCTCACCCGCCGCAAGCGGTACACCGCCCTCGCCCACGGGGCCGCCCGGGCCGGCAAGCACGACGTGCTCCAGGACCGGGCGGTGACCGTGCGGAACTGGCGCCGGGGGCACCGCTGGTGGCTGCTGCTGGCCTTCGCCGTCGCCCTCGGCTCGGCCTTCGTGGTGCCCGCGGCGGGCGGCATGCTGCTCGCCGGGACCGGCACCGGGCTGCGCCTGAAGGCGGCCTGGCTGGGCCGCCGGGAGAAGACCGGCGAACAGCTGCTCTGGCTGCGCGTCGACTGGCTCGACAAGCGCGGCGGCCGCCCGGTCGGCAAGGGCGTCAAGGCCTACCGCGGTACCGGCATCGCGGCGGGCGACGCGGCCCCGGGCGGGGCCCGCCGCCGCACCGCGGCACTGGTCTGAAGGTCGCCTAGACCTCCAGGTCCTCTTCGATCCGCTTCAGCTGGTGGCGGGCCATCGCCAGGTTGGCGCGGGACTGGTCGAGCACCAGGTAGAGGAAGAGGCCGTTGCCGCCCCGGCCCTTGAGCAGCCGGATCAGGTGGTACTGGTTGGAGAGCGTGATCAGGATGTCCTCGATCTCGCCCTTGAGGCCGAGGTGCTCCATCGTGCGCATCTTGGCCCGGATCACGTCGGTGTTGCCGGCCGCGGCCACGTTCAGGTCGAAGGACTTGCTGCCGCCCATCGTGCCCAGCGCCATCCCGCTGGTGTAGTCGACGAGCGCCACGCCGGTGGCGCCCTCGATGGAGGTGAGGCACTCTTTCAGCGCGGTTTCGGTGTTGGCCATGACTTTCTGGTTCCTTTCAACTGTCGGTTGCAGTGCGCGCGTCGGTGGTGGTGCTGGTGCGTGGCGTGCGCGTGGTTCTGGTCCGTGTGGCTGTGCTGCGGGCCGGGCGCAGGGCCTTGGCGGCGGCCTCGGCGGCGTCGACCGTCTCGCCGATCCGGGCGGCTGCCCGGCGGCCCTCCAGGTGGAGCCGGCCGACGTTCACCCGGTCCTCGGCGAGCAGGGTGAGCACGGCGCTGCGGCCGGCGGCGTAGGTGGCGACATAGCCGTCCTCGCCGCGCACCAGCAGCTCCCTGAGCTCGCCCTTGCCGGTGGCGTCGGAGACCCGGACGGCGACACCGAGCTCGGCCGCGGTGAGCGCGGCGAGGCCCTCCGGATCGACGCCCGGGCAGTCGTGGGCGACGACCAGGCCGTCGACACCGGCCGCGAGGGCGCCGGTGAGCTGGGGCATCCGGGTGCGTAACCGGCGCAGTTCGTCGAGGACGGCCTCTCTGTCGGAGCTGCCGGGTTCTGCCGCCATCAGCTGTCTCCTCTCGGCGGGGCGGTGCCGTTCAAAGGGCCTCCAGCGCATCCCTGAGCCTCTTCAGCAGCGCGATGTCGGGGTCGGTGACCGGGGGAAGCGGGGGCGGGACGGGCGCGGTGTTCCTCGGGGCGAGGAGTCCGGCCGCCGCCAGCCGCCGTACGTCCACCAGCGTGTGGAAGGCCGGTCTGCCCAGCTCCCGGGCGATCTGCGGGGCCGTGCGGACGCCGTCCACCCGGGCCAGGACCGCCCGCTGCCGGGGGGTGACCGGCGGTGGTGCGACGGGGTCGGCGCGGATCAGCGGGGCGCCGTCCGCCGACGGGTCGGGCCAGATGCGGTGCAGCAGCTCGCGGCGGCGCAGCGTCTCGCGCTCCAGGTCGGTGACGGGCACGGCACGCAACGGGCCGGCGACGGCGGTGCCGTACCGGAACCGGCCCGGGGTGCTGCTGGGCGCCAGCGCGAAGTACCCGGCGTCGTACAGGGCGCTGAGCCGGCACAGCTCCAGGGCGCCCCTCGGGAGCAGGCCGGCGGTGAGCAGCCGGTGGGTCGCGGCGGGTATGTCGTCGGTCCAGGGCCAGGCCGCCGCGTCGAGCGTGCCGTGGGCCGTGAGGAGCACGTCGAGGCCGGGGGCGAGCGGGCTCTCGGCGTGCACCACGCGGCCCTCGGCCAGGTGCAGGGTGCCGTGCTCGCGGACCAGGACTCCGGTGGCCCGCTCCTCGGCGAGGCGTATCAGCATCGGGGAGAGCGCGCCGGGCACTCTCTCGTGCAGGGCCGTGCGGTCCCGGACCGGCAGCGGCGGCGGTGTCTCGACCACGGTCATCCCAGCACCAGCCGCTCGGCCATCTCGCCGAGCCGGATCCGGGCGAGGGCGAGATTGCCGTCCTCGCGGGTCAGCCACAGGTGCAGGAACACGGTGGCGTCGAAGGACGTGACCACGAACCGCAGCAGGTGGTAGCTGTCCCGGTTGCTGACGATCAGGTCCTCCACCGGAGGACTCACCTCGATGTCGTCCTCGGTGCTGAACGCCCCGTGCTCGGCGGCCAGCCGGGCCAGCTCGGCGGCCTCCGCGGCGGTGGTCTCGTGGTCACCGCCGGGCGCCTCCCCGACCGTGCCCAGGGCCAGTCCGCTGGTCCAGTCGACCAGCGCGGCGCCCCGGGCACCGGGCAGGCGCATCGCTTCGAGTAAGCACTCGTCGATTCCGGGCACCGTGGCTCCCCTCCCGCCGCGTGGCTCTCCGGTTGAGTGACGCAGACACTACGCAACGTGTGCGGGAGGGGTGAGTCCTTTGGCATTTTCCAGTGGAACGTGCTTCCGGCAGGCTAGTGTTGGTCAACTGAGCTGCTTTTCGCACCAGTTGATCCCCCTGTCCGGGGTGTCTCAACGGCTCTCGGTTGCGCGCAGGGTGGTGAGCGCGTCGGCGTGCGCCCCTCCGGATTCGGCCACGACCTCGGCGACCGTCTGCGGCTCCCGTACGACGGCGAACGCCACGCCCCCGTCGCCGTCCGGTACGAAGCCGTAAACCCCTGGCCGGGCAAGGGAGTTGTAGGAGTAGTGGCTGCCGAAGTAGTACGCCCCGGTGTCCAGCGCCGCCGCGAGGTCCCCTTGCTCCAGTGGCGGCAGCACGCGCCCCTCGGCGAGCAGGTCGCCCGCGAAACAGGCCGGCCCCGCCACGTCCTGCACCACCGGCGCCCCCTCCTTGGGCCGCCCCTTCGCGTCGTACGCGGCGATCCGGAGCGGCCACGCCCCCGGCACGTACACCGTCCGCGGCGCCACCTGGACCCCCGCATGGGTCACCGCGATCCGCCGCCCGCCGGAGCTCTTCGCGTACTCCACCCGGGCCACCACCGTGCCGTGCCGGGCCAGCAGCGACCGCCCGAACTCCGTCACCAGCCCGTACCGCCCGCCGAACAGCCCCGGCACCGCCTCCGCCAGCAGCCGCGCGTACTGCGCGTGCGTCGGCTCCGTCACCTCGGAGGCGAAGTTGACCGAAAGCCCGCCCCCGATGTCGAGGGTGTCGACCTGATGCCGCCCGACGCGCGCGTTGATCTCCTCGGCCAGCGCGTACGTCTCCGCCACGCCCCGCGCCAGCAGCGACAGCGAGATCCCTTGCGACCCGGTGTGCGCGTGCAGCCGGGTCAGCCACGGCCGCTCCGTGAACGCCCGGACGACCCACTCCCGGGCCCCTTCGTCCCGCAGCCCCACCCCGAACTTCGAGGTCGCGGTCGCGGTGGAGGTGGCCCCGATGGTCCCGGCCCCGATCTGCGGGTTCACCCGGATCCCGAGCGGCGAACGGGTGGGGCCGGCGTGTCGGAACGCGTCGATCCTGGTGAGCTCCTGCGGGTTGTCCGCGTTCACGGCGACGCCCAGCGCCAGCGCCTCGCGCAGCTCCGCCGACGTCTTCGCGGGCGCGTCGAACACGATCCGCTCCGCCGGCACCCCGGCCGCCCGTGCCAGCGCCAGCTCGCCCGCGCTCGCCACCTCGGCGCCCAGGCCGGCCCCGGCCAGCAGCCGCACCACCGGGACCAGCGGGTTCGCCTTCACCGCGAAGGCGTGCAGGATCGCGGTGCCGGGCGCCGCGACCGCCTCGAAAGCCCGGCGCAGCTCCGCGGCCGACGCGCGGATGCCCGCCACGTCCAGCAGGCCTACGATCGGCGCGTCCGGCCCCAGCAGTCCCTGCTCCACCGCCGCCCGCACGGCGTCGTCCCGCCGCCCGACCCGCTCTCCGTCGTCCCCGTGTCCGTCCACGGCATCCCCCGACATGTCGTCGTGCACACCCTTAAGACCCATAAGTCCAGCCAAACATCCGGAACGCGGCAGCGCTGCCGGTCCCATGTATTGACTAGTTCTATTCAGCGAGCCAGGATGTGAATAACCGCAGGAACACTTCGCTGGCCGTTGATCCCTGATCCGCTAGGAGGCAGACCATGTCAGGACCCCGCCCCGTACGAGCACCGCGCGGTACGGAACTGAGCGCCCTGGGATGGCAGCAGGAAGCCGCCCTGCGGATGCTGCAGAACAACCTGGACCCCGAGGTCGCCGAGCACCCCGACAAGCTCGTCGTCTACGGCGGCACCGGCAAGGCCGCCCGCGACTGGCGCTCCTTCGACGCGATGGTCCGCACGCTGAAGACCCTCAAGCAGGACGAGACCATGCTGGTCCAGTCCGGTCGCCCGGTCGGCGTCATGCAGACCCACGAATGGGCCCCGCGCGTCCTCATCGCCAACTCCAACCTCGTCGGCGACTGGGCCAACTGGGAGGAGTTCCGCCGCCTGGAGGCCCTCGGCCTGACCATGTACGGCCAGATGACCGCCGGCTCCTGGATCTACATCGGCACCCAGGGCATCCTCCAGGGCACCTACGAGACCTTCGCCGCCGTCGCCGCCAAGAAGTTCAACGGCACCCTCGCCGGGACCATCACCCTCACCGCCGGCCTCGGCGGCATGGGCGGCGCCCAGCCCCTCGCGGTCACCATGAACGACGGCGTCGCGATCTGCATCGACTGCGACCCGCGCGCCATCGAGCGCCGCATCGAGCACCGCTACCTCGACGTGAAGGCCGACAGCCTGGAGCACGCCCTCCAGCTGGCCACCGAGGCCCGTGACGCCCGCCGCCCGCTCTCCATCGGCCTGCTGGGCAACGCGGCCGAGCTGCTGCCGCGGATGCTCGCCGAGGGCGCCCCGATCGACATCGTCACCGACCAGACCTCCGCCCACGACCCGCTGTCGTACCTGCCGGTCGGCGTCGCCTTCGAGGACATGGCCGACGCCGCCGCCAAGGACCCGGCCGGCTTCACCACCCGCGCCCGTGAGTCCATGGCCCGCCACGTCGAGGCCATGGTCGGCTTCATGGACGCCGGCGCCGAGGTCTTCGACTACGGCAACTCCATCCGCGGCGAGGCGCAACTGGCCGGATACGACCGGGCGTTCGCCTTCCCCGGCTTCGTCCCCGCCTACATCCGACCGCTCTTCTGCGAGGGCAAGGGCCCCTTCCGGTGGGCGGCCCTGTCCGGCGACCCCGCCGACATCGCCAAGACCGACCGGGCGATCCTCGACCTCTTCCCGGAGAACGAGTCCCTCGCCCGCTGGATCAAGATGGCCGGCGAGCGGGTCCAGTTCCAGGGGCTGCCCGCGCGGATCTGCTGGCTCGGGTACGGCGAGCGGGACAAGGCCGGCGACCGGTTCAACGACATGGTGGCGAGCGGGGAGCTGGCGGCACCGCTGGCCATCGGGCGTGACCACCTCGACGCCGGATCGGTCGCCTCGCCGTACCGCGAGACCGAGGCCATGCTCGACGGCTCCGACGCGATCGCCGACTGGCCGCTGCTGAACGCGATGGTCAACGTGGCGTCGGGTGCGTCCTGGGTCTCCATCCACCACGGCGGCGGGGTCGGCATGGGCCGGTCCATCCACGCGGGCCAGGTGACGGTCGCCGACGGCACGAAGCTGGGCGGCGAGAAGATCCGCCGGGTCCTGACCAACGACCCCGGCATGGGTGTCATCCGGCACGTGGACGCGGGGTACGACATCGCGGAGTCGGTTGCCGAGGAGCGCGGGGTTCGGGTGCCGATGCGCGAGGGTGACGACGCGTGACGAAGGGCGGGGACTCTTCGATGGAGGCCGAGGTCTCGTCGCCGGCTGCGGGTGCGGCTGTGCCCACCCGCCCCCACTCTCAACTTCGTTCGAGCGGGGGGACCCCCATCGCCCTGCGGAACGACTGCCCACAGCCTGTGCGGGGCGAGGGCGCGCAGCCTGAGCAGCCTGTGCGGGGCGAGGGCGTGCAGCCCGGTGCCACGCCGGTCGGCGGTGCGGCCTCCTTCCACGCCATGTGGCGGGAGCTGGTGCCCGTCGGCCGGCACCCCGACTCCCGCGGTTACCGGCGTTTCGCGTGGACCGGGGCCGATGCCGACTGCAGGGCCTGGTTCCGGGAGCAGGCCGAGGGGCGTGGGCTGGCGTACGAGGTCGACCGGAACGGGAACCAGTGGGCCTGGCTCGGGGACCCGTCGGCCGGGGATGCCGTCGTCACCGGGTCGCATCTGGACTCCGTCCCGGACGGCGGGGCCTTCGACGGTCCCCTCGGTGTCGTGTCCTCCTTCGCCGCGCTCGACGAACTCCGGGGGCGAGGGGTGGCGTTCACCCGGCCCCTCGCCGTCGTCAACTTCGGTGACGAGGAGGGCGCCCGGTTCGGGCTCGCCTGTGTCGGGTCCCGGCTGACCGCGGGGCACCTGACCGTCGAGCAGGCCCACCGGCTCACCGACGGCGACGGCATCACGCTGCCGCAGGCCATGGAAGCCGCCGGCTACGATCCCGACGCCATCGGGCCCGACCCCGAGCGGCTCGCGCGCATCGGTGCCTTCGTCGAACTGCACGTCGAACAGGGCCGGGCGCTGGACCTGTCCGGCGACCGGGTCGGCATCGCCAGTGCCATCTGGCCGCACGGCCGCTGGCGGTTCGACTTCCGCGGCGAGGCCAACCACGCGGGCACGACGCGGCTGGTGGACCGGCGCGACCCCATGCTGTCGTACGCCGAGACCGTGCTCGCCGCCCGCCGTGAGGCCGAACTCGCCGGTGCCGTCGCCACCTTCGGCAAGATCGCCGTCGAGCCGAACGGCGTCAACGCCATCCCCTCCCTGGTACGCGGCTGGCTCGACTCCCGCGCCGCCGACCAGGCCACCCTCGACACCGTCGTCGGCGGCATCGAGAAGGCCGCCCGGGAGTACGCGGAGGCGCACGGCATCGACCTGGACGTGGTCCGCGAGTCGTTCACGCCGGTCGTCGAGTTCGACCACGCCCTGCGGGACGAGCTGGGGCGCCTTCTCGGCCGGGACACCGGTCTCACCGTGCCCGTCCTGGGTACCGGTGCCGGACACGACGCCGGGATCCTCTCCGGGAGCATCCCGACCGCCATGCTGTTCGTGCGCAACCCCACCGGCGTCTCGCACTCCCCGGCCGAGTTCGCGGCCGAGGACGACTGCGTGGCCGGGGTGAGCGCGCTCGCCGACGTACTGGAAGGGCTGGCCTGCGGGTGACGACACGGACGACGTACTGGTTGGAGCATGCCTGGCTGGACACGCACGTCGAGCCGGGTGTCGCCGTGGAGGTGGCCGACGGCCGGATCACGGCGGTCCGCACCGAGGTGCCCGTGCCGCCGCCGGGTTCCGAGGTGCTGCGCGGCCTCACCCTCCCCGGCCTGGCGAACGCCCACTCGCACGCCTTCCACCGTGCCCTGCGCGGCACCGTCCAGGTCGGCTCCGGGACCTTCTGGACCTGGCGCGAGCTGATGTACGCCTTCGCCGACCAGCTGACCCCGGAGACCTACCACGCGCTCGCCCGCGCGGTGTACGCCGAGATGGTGCTGGCGGGCGTCTCCTGCGTCGGCGAGTTCCACTACGTCCACCACGCCCCCGGCGGCACCCCGTACGCCGACCCCAACGCCATGGGCGAGGCGCTGATCGCGGCGGCCGCCGACGCCGGGATCCGCATCACCCTCCTCGACACCGCCTACCTGTCCTCGGGCTTCGGCGAGCCGCCCAACACCCACCAGCTGCGCTTCTCCGACGGCAGCGCGGAGGCCTGGGCCGAACGCTGTTCAGTTCTCAAGGAACGGGATCACGCACGGATCGGGGCGGCGATCCACTCCGTACGGGCCGTGCCCGCCGGGCAGTTGGCGACCGTGGCCGGCTGGGCCGAGGAGCGGCGGGCCCCGCTCCATGTGCACCTGTCCGAGCAGACGGCGGAGAACGACGCCTGCCAGGCCGCCCACGGCTGCACACCCACTCGGCTGCTCGCCGACCACGGCGTCCTCGGCCCGCGCACCACGGGCGTCCACAACACCCACCTGACCGACGAGGACATCGCGCTGCTCGGCGGCTCCGGCACCGGCACCTGCATGTGCCCGACCACCGAGCGCGACCTGGCCGACGGCATCGGACCGGCCGTCGCCCTGCAGCGCGCGGGCTCGTCGCTCTCCCTCGGCTCCGACAGCCACGCCGTCATCGACCTGCTCGAAGAGGCCCGCGCGATGGAGCTGAACGAGCGGCTGCGCACCCGCACCCGGGGCCACTGGACCGCTGCCGCCCTGCTGCGCGCCGCCTCCGCCGACGGGCACGCCGCCCTCGGCTGGGACGACGCGGGCGCCATCGAGACCGGCATGCTCGCCGATCTCACCACGATCGCCCTGGACTCGGTCAGAACGGCAGGACCGCTGCCGCGGCTCGGCGCCGAGACGGCCGTATTCGCGGCGACCGCGGCGGACGTACGGCACACGGTCGTCGGAGGCCGTCACGTCGTACGGGACGGCGTGCACACCCTCGTACCCGATGTGCCACAGGCCCTCGCGCGGGCCGTCGAAGCCCTGCGCGCCTGACGACCAGCCCACCCAAGGACTCCGACGAGGACGCCATGAGCAGCAGCACCGCCATCACCAACATCGCCACGCTGGTCACCAACGACCCCTCCCTCGGTGACAACTCCCCTCTCGGTCTGATCCAGGACGCGGCCGTCGTCATCGAGGACGACCGCGTCGTGTGGACCGGTGAGTCAAGCAAAGCACCCGCCACTGACAACCGGGTCGACGCGGGCGGCCGGGCGGTGCTGCCGGGCTTCGTGGACTCCCACTCCCACCTGGTCTTCGCGGGTGACCGCACCCAGGAGTTCAACGCCCGCATGTCCGGCCGCTCCTACACGGCGGGCGGCATCCGGACGACCGTCGCGGCCACCCGCGCCGCCACCGACGAGGAGCTGGAGCGGAACCTCACGCACTACCTCGCCGAGGCCCTCCGCCAGGGCACCACCACCTTCGAGACGAAGTCCGGCTACGGCCTGACGGTCGCCGACGAGTCCCGCGCCCTGCGCATCGCGGCGCGGCACACCGACGAAGTGACGTACCTGGGCGCCCACATCGTCTCGCCCGACCACGCCGACGACCCGGCCGCCTACGTCGACCTCGTCACCGGCGAGATGCTCGACGCCTGCGCCCCCTACGCCCGCTGGATCGACGTCTTCTGCGAGAAGGGCGCCTTCGACGGCGACCAGGCCCGGACGATCCTCACCGCGGGCAAGGCCAAGGGCCTGACCCCGCGCATCCACGCGAACCAGCTCTCCTACGGCCCCGGCGTCCAGCTCGCCGTGGAACTCGACGCGGCCAGCGCCGACCACTGCACCCACCTCACGGCAGCGGACGTGGACGCCCTCGCCAACAGCCGGACCGTCGCCACCCTTCTGCCCGGTGCCGAGTTCTCCACCCGCGCCGAATGGCCCGACGCCCGCCTCCTCCTCGACGCCGGCGCGACGGTCGCCCTCTCCACCGACTGCAACCCCGGCTCGTCCTTCACCTCCTCCGTCCCCTTCTGCATCGCCCTGGCCGTGCGGGACATGCACATGACCCCCGACGAGGCGGTCTGGTCGGCGACGGCGGGCGGCGCGGCGGCCCTGCGCAGGGACGACATCGGCCGCCTGAGTCCCGGCGCCTACGCCGACCTGCTCCTCCTGGACGCCCCGAGCCATGTCCATCTGGCGTACCGGCCGGGGGTGCCGCTGGTCAGCGGGGTGTGGCGGAAGGGCGTACGGGTCGCCGGCTGAGTCAGCCCGCCCCCGCCCGCCAGCGCTGGCCCGTGCCGTCGTTCACCGGGTCCAGGGAGAGCTGGTCGTCGCCGGACGGGGTGAGCGCCGTCTCGAGGGCTATTTCCGGGCGGATCTCGCCGTCGGGGGTCACGGTGAAGCGGAGGTTGTCGCCGTGGTCGCCGTCCACCGAGTCGCAGCTCCAGATGCCGACGCCCTTGTCGACCGAACCCCGGCTGTCCAGGCAGAAGTCGGGGTCCGCGGCGGACTGCAGGACGCCCCGGTCCAGGTCGACCCGCCAGCGCTGGGCGGCGGAGCCGGAGCAGGGGGCCGTGATGACGTCGGTGCCGTTGTCGAAGTCGCCGTCGCGGACGTCCAGGCAGCGGGCGGTGGCGAGGTTCACGACCTGGGCGTAGGACGTTCCCGGCGGTTTGGGTTTGGGTTTGGGGCTGGGGGAGGGGGTGGGGCTTGCGGACGGGGTCGGGGTATGTGACATAGCACTGGCACTGGGCGTGGCGGAGACACCGGACGGCGTCGGCGAGACGGTCGCCGTGGCCGTCACCGTCACCTGGGGGCTCGGTGGCGGCGGGGTCGCGGCGGCCGGGTCGGGGGCATGGCTGTCCCGGTGGGCCAGCAGGACCAGCAGCAGCGGTACCAGGGCCACGCCCAGCGCCGTGGAGGTCAGGAGCAGGCGCCGCGACGGCTGGCGGCGCTGCCGGGGCGAGGCGGGGTCGGCGAGTGGTGCCGGCGGGGCTTCGTGACGTGCGTACGCCGTTCCGGCCCAGGGCAGCAGGCCCTCCGCCAGGGTCTCGCGCGGGGCGTCCCGGAGCGCGGTGAGGTCCTCGAACGCGGCCGTGCAGTGCGGGCAGTGGGCCATGTGCGCGTGCAGGTCCGGGCTGTGGCGGGGGTTCTCCGGGCGGACCGACTCCTCGATCAGGCGGCGGAAGTCCGCGCAGCGCGGGTCGTCGGAGGCGGCCAGGCGGCTGCGGAGGCAGGCCTGGGCCAGGGACTGCAGGGCGGGCGGGGTGTCGTACCGGAGGTCCTCGGGGGTCAGGCCGAGACAGGTGGCGGTCCGCTCGGCGGGCTCCTGGTCCAGCACGCCGTACCAGATCAGGCCCTGGGTGCGGGACGGCAGGGACTGGAACGCCGGGAGCAGAGGCGGGGTCGGGCCGCCGGGGGCACCGGAGGAGTTCAGGACCAGCAGGAGGGTGGGGTCCAGGGCGGCGGAGTGTTCGTCGCCGGACCAGCCTGCGGCCAGCCGGGCGGTGAGCAGGAGCAGGTGGTGGCGGAGGGGTACGACCGGCTCGGCGCCGCGCGCGATGTCGCGGGCGGCGGTGGTGAAGGTCTGCGCGGCGAGCCGGCGGGCCGCCGCGTCGCCGGCCGTGCAGAGGCGGGCGTAGGCGAGCACGGCCGGGTGGTGGCGGGCCCGGAGTTCCTGGAGGGCGGGGTAGGCGGTGGGGGTGGGGGTGCGCAGGAGCTCGGTCAGGCGGGTGTCCGAGGGTGGACCGCCCTGGATGTCCTCGACCATCGTGCACCCCTTCTCGCGGGCCGTCCTTCCTGACGTACCGGCCAGTTTGGGGTGTGACTCGCGGTAGCGGGGGAGCTTTGGCCAAAGACGCGGCGGGCCGGGGCGGGGGCCGGGGTGGGGGATCCCCGTCGCCCCGGCGGCGCAACGGTCCGGCCGGGGTCATTCGTCCAGCGTCAGCGCCCTGCGCAGTTGTACGAGCGTGCGGGACAGCAGCCGGGAGACATGCATCTGGGAGATCCCGAGTTCGTCGCCGATCTCCGACTGGGTCATGCCCGCGACGAAGCGGAGGGAGAGGATGGTGCGGTCCCGGGCCGGGAGCTCGGCGATGAGCGGCTTCAGCGACTCGATGTACTCGATGCCCTCCAGGCCGTGGTCCTCGTAGCCGATGCGGTCCGCCAGGGAGCCCTCGGACTCGTCCTCCTCGGGCTGTGCGTCCAGGGAGGAGGCCGTGTAGGCGTTGGACGCGGCCATGCCCTCGACGACCTCCTCGTTGGAGAGGCCGAGGCGTTCCGCGAGTTCCGCGACGGTGGGGGCGCGGTCCAGTTTCTGGGCCAGTTCGTCGCCCGCCTTGGCGAGGTCGAGGCGGAGCTCCTGGAGGCGGCGCGGGACGCGTACCGACCACGACGTGTCGCGGAAGAACCGCTTGATCTCGCCGATGATGGTCGGCATCGCGAAGGTGGGGAACTCGACTCCGCGGGAGAGCTCGAAGCGGTCGATCGCCTTGATCAGGCCGATGGTGCCGACCTGGATGATGTCCTCCATCGGCTCGCTGCGGGAGCGGAAGCGGGAGGCGGCGAACTTGACCAGCGCGAGGTTCAGCTCGACGAGGGTGTTGCGGACGTACGAATACTCGTGCGTGCCTTCCTCCAGCGACTCCAGCCGCTCGAAGAGGGTCTTGGACAGGGCTCGCGCGTCGACCGCGTCGACCTCGTCGTACGGGGGGATCTCCGGGAGTCCGAGTTCCGCGAAGAATCCCTCGATGGCATCCAGTGGTTCCGGTGGGGGTGTCGACGTCGCCGTCAGGGTGTGCGAGGCGTCGAGCCGGGGTGACATGGTGTCCTCCATCGTTCTCGGCAATAAGGCTGCCGGAGCCGTGCGTGCACTGCGGTGTGCGGCGCCTCCAAAGCCGGCCGTGTCGGTTACGTGTCCCTACTAGCCCTACCCGCTCCGCCGAGCCACTCGCAAGTCCGTTCTATTAGCATTTGTCCTGTTCTGCGAGGTTGTTCGGGTGTCGGGTTGCGTGCAGAAGGCGTAATGTTCGAGGGCGCCGACACGGCGTTCGGCGGACATCGGTGGGCATCGTCAGACATCGGTCAGACGGTGGCAAAAGCGGTCACGACCTCGGGAGAGAGACGGCAATGGACCACGGGACGGTCGGCAGCGCACAGTCGGGCCGGCTGCTGGTGGAGGTGCGGGAAGAAGGCTCCAGCGCCGTCGTGATTCCGGCGGGTGAGCTCGATCACCACACCGCCGACCTGTTGCGCGAGCCGCTCGACGATCTCCTCGACAAGGGGTTCTCACGCCTTGTCGTCGACTGCTCGCGCCTTGAGTTCTGCGACTCCACCGGGCTGAACGTGCTGCTCGGCGCCCGGCTGCGGGCCGAGGCCGCCGGGGGTGGGGTGCACCTCGCCGGGATGCTGCCCGTCGTCGCCCGGGTCTTCGAGATCACCGGCGCCGAGGCGGTGTTCACCGTCCACGACTCCGTAGAGGCGGCACTGGCCGACGAGGGCGGCAGGGGCGGCGGGACCGGCACGACCGGCGGCGAGGGCTGAGCCCCGGCCGGCCCGGCGTCCGGAACCGGGGGGTGTTCCCGTGGATCGCTCGGGCAGGAGAGATCCTGGATCTGCTGTCGCCCGGCCCGGCCCTGTTCGAGTCGGTCGCGCCGGCAGGCCCGTACGAACTGCAGCAACCCGAAATTTTTCATGTGAACCGGTGAATCGGTGAGGTGAAGCGCTGATGAGCACCACCCGGCCTTACCCGCCGGGCGACCGCGGCCCGGAGCCCAGCGGCGCTTCGGGGATGTCCGAGGGGGCGGCGTCCGACGAGCTGCCGGCCTCGACGGGGGGTCGTCAGGTCCGCAGGCTGCGCCTCCACGGCGAGAGCGGGGTCGTACCGCTCGCCCGCGATTTCACCCGCCAGGCGCTGCACGCGTGGGGGTGGTTGCCGGCCGCGACGGCCGACCGCAGGGCCGCCGCCGAGGACGTGCTGCTCGTCGTCTCCGAGCTCGTCACCAACGCGTGCCTGCATGCGGAGGGGCCGGACGAGCTGTTCCTGGCCTGCGACAAGAAGGTGATCCGGGTGGAGGTGTCCGACCGGGGGGCCGGGCAGCCGGCGCCGCGGACGCCGCACCGGGCGGGGCGGCCGGGGGGGCACGGGATGTTCATCGTGCAACGGCTCTGTCTGGACTGGGGGGTTGTGCGGACGGCCGGGGCGGCCGGGAAGACCGTGTGGGCGGAGTTGGGGGCACCTGCGTAAGAGGACGGACGCCGCTCTGTGGGTCGTTTTTCGGCTGACGGCCGGTGGGGGCTGGTCGCGCAGTTCCTCTCGCCCCTGTGGGGCGCCGCAGGCGCTTCGGTATCCCCACACTTCCGCCACGCCCTTTCTCTTCCCTCCTTATGAGCCCCGGCGTACCTTGACGGCCGAATCTGATACCTCGTCAGTAACGAATGGGGTGGACCGACCGTGTCGTCGTACCCGAAACGTACCGCCGTGCTCGCGTCCGCCGCCGCCCTGGCCGGATCGGCGGTGCTGCTCGCCGCCCCCGCGGCGCACGCCACCGTCGTCAACGTCAACTACAAGTGCACGACACCGATCGGTCCGAAGAGCGCTGTCTCTCCGATCGACATCAAGGGCGTCAAGAGCGGCAGCGGCTACAAGATCACGATGTCCTGGCAGAAGGGCGTCTCCTCCAGCCCCGTCGAACTCGGCAAGGGTGCCGTGAACCCGAGCGCCGTCATCAAGATCGGCGGCGCCGACAGCGGCACCCTGAACGTCACCGGCGCCGCCAACCAGGCCGCGATCCCCGCCAACACCCCCATCAAGATCAACGACCTGAGCGGCACGTACACCCCGGAGAAGTCCGGCAAGGTGACGTTCACGGCGGGCACGCTGACCATCAAGGCGCTCGGTACGACGACCACCTGCACCCCCACCAACAACCCCGGCCCGTCCCTGACCCTGGACGTGACCGCGGCGGGGGGCGGTTCGAGCAGTTCCGGCAGTTCCGGCTCGTCGTCGTCCGGCGGCACCGGCACCGACTCCGGAGGGACCCTCCCGAAGACCGGTCCCGAGGACTCGTTCGTCGCCCTCGGCACCCTCGGCGGCACCGTGCTGCTCGCGGGCGCGGCGGGCACGCTCTGGCTGACCCGGCGGAACCAGACCGTACGCCGCTGACCTCCGGGTCCGACCGCTGGAGCCGCCCATGCCGTCCGCCCAGTCCGTCGCCCAGCTGCTGGGGCTGTCCCTGCTGACCCTGTTCGCCGCCGCTCCCCGAGCGGTGGCGGCCGAGGGCTGGTCCCTCGCGCCCGCGGGCGGCGGCCGCCCGTCCTTCTACGCCGAGGGCACCCCCGGGACGGTCCTCCAGGACACCGTGTCGGTGACCAACTCCGGCGGCCACCCCGTCACGGTACGGCTGACCGGCACCGGCACCGGCACCGGCACCGGCACCGGCACCGCCGTCCCCGTCACCTTCGCCGAGCAGAGCGTGCGCGTACCCGCCCGGACCCGCGCCGACGTCCCCTTCACCGTGACCGTCCCGGCGGGCGCGGCCCCCGGCGACCGCACCGGCACGCTCGTGGCGAGGGACACCCACGGCCGCACCGCAACCGCCCGCATCCGTCTGCGCGTCGGCGGACCCGCCCTCTCCGCGCTGACCGTCGAACACCTCGCCGTCCACGGCGACCGCATCACGTACGAGCTGGTCAACAGGGGCACGACCGTGCTCGTACCCAGGCTCGCGGTGCACGCCGACGGAGTCTTCGGCCGGGTCCTCCTGGACCGGTCACCGCGTACCCTCCCCGTCCGTCTCGCCCCGGGCAGCCGTACCCGGCTCAGCGAGCCGTGGCCCGGCCATCCCACCCTGGACGTGGCCGAGCTCCGCCTGACGGCGGCGGCGGGGGGCGCACAGGACACGGCGAGCACGCAGGCCCGGTTCGTGCCCTGGGGCGCGGTGGCGGGGGCCGCGGGCGCGCTGACGGCGGGGGCCGCCGTGACGGCCGTACGACTAAGCAGGCGGCGTGCCCACCGGGCGGCCGAACCCACCTCCACGGAGGTCGAGTTGACAGGAGCGGTGAGGTGAGGGTGCGGGTGTTCCTGATGCTGACGGCGGTGTTCTCGCTGTTCCTGGCGGCACCCATGGCGGCAGCCGTCGACGGGCCGGCCGTCAAGGTCTCCAAGTCCCAGGCCGGCACCGGTGGTTCGGTCACCGTCGGCGGCACCGGCTGGCGGCCGCACACCCTGCTGATGATGCTGGTCTGCGGTCAGTCCAGCCCGTCCCGGGGCGTGATCGGCGGCACCAACTCCTGTGCCAACGCAGACGGACGGGCCGTCACCACCGACGCGAACGGCTCCTTCAGCAAGCAGCTCCCGGTCGCCGAACCGCCGGTTCCCTGCCCCTGCGTGGTGCACGTGGCCACCGTGACCGGCGCCAGTGCCGACGCGGACGCCTCCTTCCAGGTCGCCGGCCACCCCGTCAAGGCGCTGCCCGCCGAGTCCACCGGCGGCCGCCTGTCGATGCTCACCGACACCCGCCTCGACGGCTCCTCGGGCCTGCTGACCTGGTTCGGCGCACCCCCCTCCCGCACCCTCGTCTTCACCATCGGCAACGCGGGATCGAGCACCCTCAAGGACCCGGTCTTCCAAGTCGGCACCGCGCACGGCGTGTTCGCCCCCGAGTGGGACGAGCAGCAGTGGCACGGCACCCTCGCGCCCGGCAAGAAGGCGCAGGTCAAACTGCCCGTCGAACTCTCCGCCGGGGCACACGGCGACTACACCGTCTCCCTCAGGTACGACGGCAAGGTCCTCGCCGAGGAGCCCTGGGGCGTCGGCCGCCCCTGGGGCGTGACCCTCTTCTGGCTCCTGCTCTGCGTGGTCGTACCGGCGGCGGTCTTCCGCATCGGCATGGCGGTGGTGGACCGGGTACGGCCGCCCCGCGCCGGCGGCATCCGGCACCGGGGAGTGCCCCGCCCGGTCTTCCGCGTGCCGCGCCTGCGCCCCGCGGAGCCCGCGCCCCCGGCGGCCCCCACCACCTCGACCCTGCCGTGGTTCACCCCGGACTCCGGTCCGGGCGCGACGGCCGACCGGCTCTCCGCACCGCACGACGACAGTTCCACGAGTCCCACGACTCCGACGACGAAAGGACCGACGTGATCATGCGAAGGAGAGTGACACCGGTACCGGCCAGAGCGGGCGCGGCGGCGGCCGCCCTGGTCCTCGCCGGGGCGGGCGCCCTGCTCGGCGCGGCCGCGGGGACCGCCCAGGCGGCCGAGGTGTCGTACGCCACCCACTGCGTACCGCCCGCCGGGGTCGCCGACCCGATCGACGGGACCACCAAGGTCGAGATCACCGCGCCCGCCACGGCGAAGGTCGGTGACACCGTCGACATCACCTGGAAGTTCGTGCAGGCCGCGTCCAAGAACCCGGACATCATCGACCTGCCCGCGAACACGGTCCAGCCGTCCGGCACGGTCAAGGCGGCCGGCGCCCAGACCGCCGACATCGCCATGCAGGGACCGCGCGAGAACCCGGCGATCCCCAAGGGCGGCGACATGGTGCTGTCCGACATGACGGGCTCGCTCAAACTGACCTCGCCCGGCGAGGTGACGCTCACGCCGGACGCCTACACGGTCAACGCGTACGGGACGAACACCGTGTGCACCCCGACGGGCACGGTGGAGAAGGCCGCCACGATCGAGGTGACCGGAAGCGGTTCGAGCGGCTCGGCGAGCCCGTCGGACACCACCTCGGCGTCGACGTCGCCCTCCGGCTCGGCATCCCCCTCCGACTCGGCGTCGGCCTCCGCGTCCGCATCGGCCTCCGACGGCACGGGGAGCGGCCAGACCGACTTCACGGGCAAGGAGGTCGACATCCCCTACGCCTGCAAGACACCCATCGGCGACAAGAGCGCGACCTCGCCGGTGCAGATCAACGCCAAGAAGGACGGCGGCAGCTTCGACCTCACCGTGCAGTTCAACGGGTCGGTGATGGACAGCCCCGCCGACATCCCGGCGGACTCGGTGAAGCCGTCGATGGAGGTGGTCCTGGGCGGCGCCGACAAGGGCACGGTCCATGTGGAGGGCCCCACCAACTCCTCCGCGATCAAGTCCGGCGACCCGATTGAGATCCCGGACCTCACGGGCACGTACAAGCCGGGGGCGAGCGGCGAGTCGACGCTGTCACCGGGCGTCCTGACGGTCGAGGCCCTCGGTACGACGACCACCTGCACCCCGACGAAGACCGAGGTCTCACTGACCCTGGACACGACGCAGCAGGCGAGCGGGGCATCGGGCAGCACATCTACGTCGGGCGGCTCGTCGAGCAGCGGCAGTAGCGGCGGCCTCGCAGAGACCGGTGACAACAGCAACGGCGCGCTGAAGGCGCTGGGCCTCGTGGCGGGAACGGCCATCCTGCTGGGCGGCGCTGTGTTCACCTTCATGCCTCGAAAGAGGACGCGCTGATTCCCTAGGGGCGCTGGGGGTACCCCCGGCCGAAGGCTGGGGGAGGAACTGCGCGACCAGCCACACACAACGGACAGCCGAAAACGCAAGAGGGCCACCGGAATCCAAAATCCCGGTGGCCCTCTGTCGAAGACGTCAGTGAACGTCGCCCATGAGCTCCCGGACCTTCTTCCGGTACAGCCACACAGCCAGACCGGCGACCACGGCGAGGACCGCCTGGAACGCCACGATCCCCGTCTTGTTCAGGTCGACACCCGCGATGGACAGCAGACCCGTCGTCGCGTCACCCGCGGTGACCGCGAGGAACCACACACCCATCATCTGGGACGCGTACTTCGCGGGCGCCATCTTGGTCGTCACGGACAGCCCCACCGGGGACAGCATCAGCTCACCCACGGTCTGCACGAAGTAGATCCCGACCAGCCACATCGCCGCGGCCTTGTGCCCGCCGTCCGCGATCGACAGCGGCGCGAGGAACAGGAAGAACGACGCACCGATCAGCACCAGACCACCGGCGAACTTCACGGCCGTGCTCGGCTCCTTGCCGCGCCGCGCCATCGCCAGCCACGCCCAGGCGAAGACCGGCGCGAACGCCATGATCATGACCGGGTTGACGGACTGGTACCAGGAGACCGGGAAGTTCCAGCCGAAGATCGTGTTCTTGGCGGACGCGTCGGCGAACAGGGACACGGTCGAGCCGCCCTGGTCGTAGATCATCCAGAAGACGGCGGCGGCCACGAAGAACCAGATGTACGCGCTCATCTTGGACTGCTCGGCGCGGTCCAGGTCCTTGTCCCGCTTGATGCGCGCGATGACGACGACCGGGATCAGCAGACCGGCGATCGTGATCGGCACCAGCAGCCAGTTCAGCGTGTAGACGCCGGAGACACCCACGACGACGTAGAAGACCGCGGCGACGGCGGCCCAGAAGCCGGCCTTCGTCAGCGTCGCCTTCTTCTCCGCGGCGGACAGCGGCGTCGGGACGATGTCCGAACGCGAGCTCAGGTGGCGGGTGCCGAGCAGGAACTGGGCGAGACCCAGCGCCATGCCGACCGCGGCCAGCGCGAAGCCCAGGTGCCAGTTGTAGTTCTCGCCGACCGTGCCGATGACCAGCGGCGCGGCGAACGCGCCCAGGTTGATGCCGATGTAGAAGAGCGTGAAGCCACCGTCACGGCGCGGGTCGTCCGGACCCTCGTACAGGTGGCCGACCATCGTGGAGATGTTGGCCTTCAGCAGACCGGAACCTATGGCGACCAGGCCGAGGCCCGCGAAGAAGGTGCCGGCGCTGGGCAGCGCCAGCGTCAGGTGGCCGAGCATGATGATCGTGCCCGCGACGGCGACCGTCTTGCGGGGGCCGAGGACACGGTCGGCGAACCAGCCGCCCGGCAGGGCGAGCAGGTACACGAGCGACAGGTACACGGAGTAGATCGCCGTCGCCGTCGCCGCGTTCATGTGCAGGCCGCCGGGAGCGACCAGGTACAGCGGGAGCAGGGCCTTCATGCCGTAGTAGGAGAAGCGCTCCCACATCTCGGTCATGAAGAGGGTGGCCAGTCCGCGGGGGTGGCCGAAGAAGGTCTTCTCGGAACCGGGGGTGCCCGGTCGGACCGAGTCCTTCGTCAGGCTGGACGCCATGGTCGTTCCTTGCTGGTCGGAGCGCGCGGTGGGGCTCTGCGCGCCCGTGGGGGGAGCGGCCGGCACCGGCAGGGTCCGCCCGTCCACCCCACGCCCACAGGGATTCCGCCCCGGGTCGCGGGGCGGCGGACGGCGACCACCGGGATCCACGCTCCGTGACGCTGTGTCGCGTCCGGAGCCCGGCCAGAGGTCATTCCTTTCGAGGCTGGCAGGCCAGCCCGCACACAAAAGAGACCTTCAGTGTCAAGATGCCCACCAAAGGTCCCCGGGTGTACTACAGGCGTTCACGTCACTGTACGTCAGGACACTGCCGGATATGGAAGGACTTGAGACAGGGATCACAGGTGTCGGCGGAACCTCGCACCCGGTTTCGAAGGTCCCTCCTACGATCGCACCTCGCGCCCACAGGTTCGTACCACTGTGCCCCAAGGTAAGAATCCCTGGTGCCGATCACACTCCAGTACTGCGCGTAATCGGACTACCATCACCCCATGACCCGTGTACTGCTCGCCGAGGACGATGCGTCCATCTCGGAGCCGCTGGCCCGCGCACTGCGCCGGGAAGGTTACGAGGTCGAGGTGCGCGAGGACGGACCCACCGCGCTCGACGCCGGAATGCAGGGCGGCGTCGACCTGGTCGTGCTGGACCTCGGGCTGCCCGGCATGGACGGCCTGGAGGTGGCGCGCAGGCTGCGTGCCGAGGGCCACGCCGTGCCGATCCTCATCCTGACCGCGCGGGCCGACGAGGTGGACACCGTCGTCGGCCTCGACGCCGGTGCCGACGACTACGTCACCAAGCCGTTCCGCCTCGCCGAACTGCTGGCCCGGGTGCGGGCGCTGCTGCGGCGCGGTGCCGCGGAGCCGGCGCAGCCGCCGGCCACGCACGGTGTGCGGATCGACGTCGAGTCGCACCGGGCGTGGATGGGCGACGAGGAACTCCAGCTCACGGCGAAGGAGTTCGACCTGCTGCGGGTGCTGGTGCGGGATGCGGGGCGGGTCGTCACGCGGGACCAGCTGATGCGGGAGGTCTGGGACACCACGTGGTGGTCGTCGACCAAGACGCTCGACATGCACATCTCGTGGCTGCGCAAGAAGCTCGGCGACGATGCGGCGAACCCGCGGTACATCGCTACCGTGCGTGGTGTCGGGTTCCGTTTCGAAAAGAGCTAGGTCGGCTACGCGCGTTGCGCCGTGGGTGGCTGATGAGGTGTGCGCGACTGGCCGTCGCCGTGGGCTGGTCGCGCCCCGCGGCGGTAGCCGCATATCGATAGCGCCCCGCGCCCCTGAAGGGGCGCTGAAGTGGCCGTTTCCCGGAGAGTGCCGTGCGTCGTCGTCTGATTCAGTCCACCCTCGCCGTCGTACTCGTCGTCATCGCCGTGTTCGGCGTCTCCCTGGTGATCGTCGAGAGTCGGACCATCAGCAACAGTGCCCAGGAACGCGTCGACTCCGAGGCGCTCCGCCTCGCCAGCATCGTCGACAGCCGGATCCTCGGGGACGAGGACGTCACCGCCGAGATACTGCGGAGCCAGGTCGGCAAGGAGCAGTACGCCGTCATCCGGATCCCGGGCAAGCCTCCGATCGAGCTGGGTGTGAAGCCCGAGGGCGATGTCATCCACTACACGGCCGACGGTGAGGAAGGCGAGACGGTCACCGTCCAGGAGCCGCGGTCGACCGTGACCCGGGAGGTCGGCCGTACGCTGCTGATCATCGGGGCCGTCGCGCTGCTCGCCGTGATCGCCGCCGTGCTGCTCGCGATCCGGCAGGCCAACCGGCTGGCCTCCCCGCTCACCGACCTCGCGGAGACCGCCGAGCGGCTGGGGTCCGGCGATCCGCGCCCGCGGCACAAGCGGTACGGCGTACCCGAGCTGGACCGGGTCGCCGACGTGCTGGACTCCTCCGCCGAGCGGATCGGACGGATGCTCACCGCCGAGCGGCGCCTCGCCGCCGACGCCTCCCACCAGCTGCGCACGCCCCTGACCGCGCTGTCCATGCGGCTCGAGGAGATCACCCTCACCGACGACCCGGACATCGTGAAGGAGGAGGCGAACGTGGCGCTCACGCAGGTGGAACGGTTGACGGACGTGGTGGAGCGGCTGCTGACGAACTCCCGCGACCCGCGCACCGGCTCCGCCGTCTCCTTCGACCTGGACGAGGTCATCCAGCAGCAGCTCGCCGAGTGGCGGCCCGCCTACCGCGGCGTGGGCCGGGCGATCGTCAGCTCCGGCAAACGGCACCTGCGCGCGGTCGGCACGCCGGGCGCGGTGGCGCAGGTGCTGGCCGCGCTGATCGAGAACTCCCTGATGCACGGGGGCGGCACCGTCGCCCTGCGGACCAGGGTGACCGGCAACCAGGCGGTGGTCGAGGTGACCGACGAGGGCGCCGGCGTCCCCGCCGACCTGGGCAACCGCATCTTCGAGCGGACCATCAGCGGCCGCAACTCCACCGGGATCGGGCTGGCCGTCGCCCGTGACCTCGCGGAGGCCGACGGCGGCCGCCTGGAGCTGCTCCAGGCCCAGCCGCCGGTGTTCGGCCTGTTCCTGTCCCGGACCCCGCCGCCGCACAAGCGGGACGACGACCTGCCGATGGTCCGCTAGGACCGACGGTCCGCCAGGACCTGCCCGCGGTGCCCTACCGGACCCGCTGCGCGGGCTGCTCGGCGTCGGCGGCCCGCTCCAGGATGGCCTCCGCGTCGGCGACCGCCTCACGCGCCGGCAGCGCCTTGAACACCCACGTGCGGTACGACCAGAAACGGAACAGCGTCGCCACGCCGATGCCGACGAACTTGAAGACGTTGCTCTGCAGCGGGCTGTCCCAGCCGAAGCCGTAGGTGGCCAGGTACAGCAGACCGTTCTCGATGACCAGGCCGACCGCGCTGAACAGCAGGAACAGGGTGAGTTCCTTGGTGCGGCCGCTCTTCTCGCGGTCCCGGTACGTCCAGTAGCGGAAGCCGAGGTAGTTGAAGATGATCGCGACGACCGTCGCTATGACGCTCGCCCGCACCACGGGCAGGTCGGTGACGTGCCGGACCAGGTTGAAGACGCCGAGATTGACGAGAATGCCGGCCCCGCCGACCGCGCCGAATTTGGCGACCTCGCGTACGAGCCGTTGCAGCCCCGAGGAACCACGTTCCATGGTTGTGCGGGCTCCCGTCCGTAGGTATTGCGACTCAGCCACTCTAACGACCCAGTATCTCCGATGCCTGTGGATGGCGACACAGGTCGGGAAAGGCTTGGGAAGAGCTCCGGAAAGGCGCGGGAAAAGCGGGGCAAGAGGCGGCGAAGCGGCAGGTAAGAGCCCTGGTCGCGGGCGCGGAAACCGGCCACCCCGGCGTGGCCGATACCCTAGGGGCGTGACGTTCCCGGTAGTCGGCATGGTCGGCGGGGGTCAGCTCGCGCGTATGACGCACGAGGCAGGCATCCCGCTGGGCATCAGGTTCAAGCTCCTCAGTGACACCCCTCAGGATTCCGCGGCCCAGGTGGTGAGCGATGTCGTCGTCGGCGACTACCGCGACCTGGAGACGCTGCGTGCGTTCGCGCGCGGCTGCGACGTGATCACCTTCGACCACGAGCACGTGCCGACCGAGCACCTGCGGGCCCTGGAGGCGGACGGCATCCCCGTGCGCCCCGGCCCGGACGCGCTGGTGCACGCCCAGGACAAGGGTGTGATGCGGGCGAAGCTCACGGAGATCGGCGTGCCGTGCCCGCGGCACCGGATCGTGGCCGACCAGGAGGACGTGGTCCGGTTCGCGGCCGAGGGCGACGGCTTCCCCGTCGTCCTGAAGACCGTGCGCGGCGGCTACGACGGCAAGGGCGTGTGGGTCGTCGAGACCGCGGAGGAGGCCACCGACCCCTTCCGGGCCGGCGTGCCGGTCCTCGCCGAGGAGAAGGTCGACTACGTCCGTGAGCTCGCCGCCAACGTCGTACGCTCCCCGCACGGCCAGGCCGTCGCCTACCCGGTGGTGGAGTCGCAGCAGGTCAACGGCGTCTGCGACACCGTGATCGCGCCCGCTCCCGACCTGGACGAGACCCTCGCCCTGCAGGCCGAGGAGATGGCCCTGCGGATCGCCAAGGAACTGGGCGTGGTCGGCCACCTGGCCGTCGAGCTGTTCCAGACCCGCGACGGCCGCATCCTCGTCAACGAACTGGCGATGCGCCCGCACAACTCCGGTCACTGGAGCCAGGACGGCGCGATCACCAGCCAGTTCGCCAACCATGTGCGGGCCGTTCTGGACCTGCCCCTGGGCGACCCGCGGCCCCGCGCCAGGTGGACGGTCATGGTCAACGTCCTCGGCGGCGACTACCCGGACATGTACTCCGCGTACCTGCACTGCATGGCCCGCGACCCGAAACTGAAGATCCACATGTACGGCAAGGACGTGAAGCCCGGCCGCAAGGTCGGTCACGTCAACACCTACGGCGACGACCTGGACGACGTTCTCGAGCGCGCACGTCACGCTGCCGGCTACCTGAGAGGCACGATCACCGAATGAGCCCCGTTGTTGGCATCGTCATGGGTTCGGACTCCGACTGGCCCGTGATGGAGGCCGCCGCCAAGGCCCTGGACGAGTTCGAGATCGAGTACGAGGTCGATGTCGTCTCCGCGCACCGGATGCCGCGCGAGATGATCACGTACGGCGAGCAGGCCGCCGAGCGCGGCCTGAGGGTGATCATCGCGGGTGCGGGCGGCGCCGCCCACCTCCCGGGCATGCTCGCCTCCGTCACGCCGCTCCCGGTCATCGGCGTCCCGGTCCCGCTGAAGTACCTGGACGGCATGGACAGCCTGCTCTCCATCGTGCAGATGCCGGCCGGCGTCCCGGTCGCCACCGTCTCCGTCGCCGGCGCCCGCAACGCGGGTCTGCTGGCCGCCCGCATCCTCGCCGCGCACGACGAGGACCTCCTGCACAAGATGCGCGACTTCCAGCAGGACCTCAACGACCAGGCCACCGAGAAGGGCAAGCGGCTGCGTGCCAAGGTCGAGGGGCCGAGCGGCTTCGGCTTCGGCAAGTAGGACTCCGGGAAGCAATACGCAATGACGTCCCTCGATGAAGCCCGGTCCCTGCTGCGCGAGTTCCCGGTCGTCGACGGCCACAACGACCTGCCGTACGCACTGCGCGAGCAGGTCCGCTACGACCTCGACGCCCGTGACATCTCCGCCCACCAGAACGCGCACCTGCACACCGACATCCCGCGCCTGCGCGAGGGCGGGGTGGGCGCGCAGTACTGGTCGGTGTACGTCCGCTCGGACCTGCCGGGCGCGGTCCCGGCGACCCTCGAACAGATCGACTGCGTACGCCAGCTGATCGCCCGTTACCCGGCCGACCTGCGGGCCGCGCTGACCGCCGCCGACATGGAGGCGGCACGCGCCGAGGGCCGTATCGCCTCCCTGATGGGCGCGGAGGGCGGCCACTCCATCGACAACTCGCTGGGCACCCTGCGCGGCCTGTACGAGCTGGGCGTGCGCTACATGACGCTCACCCACAACGACAACAACGACTGGGCGGACTCGGCGACCGACGAGCCGAACGTGGGCGGTCTGTCGGCCTTCGGCCGCGAGGTCGTGCGCGAGATGAACCGCCTGGGCATGCTGGTCGACCTCTCCCACGTGGCGGCCACCACCATGCGCGCCGCCCTGGACACCACCGCCGCCCCGGTGATCTTCTCCCACTCCTCCTCCCGGGCCGTCTGCGACCACCCCCGCAACATCCCGGACGACGTCCTCGAGCGCCTCCCCGGCAACGGCGGCATGGCGATGGTGACGTTCGTACCGAAGTTCGTGCTCCAGGCGGCGGTCGACTGGACGGCGGCGGCCGACGAGAACATGCGCGCCCACGGCTTCCACCACCTCGACACCACCGAGGAGGCGATGAAGGTCCACCGGGCCTTCGAGGAGACCAACCCGCGCCCGATCGCCACCACCGCCACGGTCGCCGACCACCTCGACCACATGCGTGAGGTCGCCGGCATCGACCACCTCGGCATCGGCGGCGACTACGACGGCACGGCCTTCACCCCCGACGGCCTGAACGACGTCTCCGGCTACCCCAACCTCGTCGCCGAGCTGCTGGACCGCGGCTGGTCCAGGCCCGACCTGGCGAAGCTGACCTGGCAGAACGCGGTCCGTGTGCTGGGCGCGGCGGAGGACGTGGCCCGCGGCCTCCAGGAGACGCGGGGGCCGTCCCACGCGACCATCGCCGAGCTGGACGGCTGAGGCCGTCCGCAAGGGCCGGGCGTTCGGGGCGTACCCCCGAACGCCCCGTCCACCAGGAACCCTCCCGGGCGGGCGTGCGACGGTGAGCTACAGCCCCTTCACGACGTAGCTCACGACGACGTACGGAGCCCTTCATGGCCGACCTCCAGCACGACATCCACACCACGACCGAGGTCGGCAGGGAGGACGGCCTCCCGGACGACCCGTTCCGGTTCCCGCTGGAGTCCGGTGCCTCGGTCCTGGAACGGGCCCACGCGCTGCTGGAAGCGCATCCGGTCGCGGACGGCTACTGCGCGCTGCCCCGGGCGCTCGGGCCGTTGCCGTGGTACGACCTGGAGCTGGGCGAGACGGCTGTGGACACGGACGTGCCCCGGCTGCGCGAGGGGCACGTGGGCGCGCTGTTCTGGTCGCTGGACCTGCCGGCGGGGGAACGGGGCGACCGGGCCGTGGGGGCCACCCTGGAGCAGCTGGACCTGGTGCGCCGGGTGGTCGAGACCCACCCGGAGGGGCTCCGGCTGGTGCGCACCGCCGGGCAGGTCATCGACGCCCGCAACTGCGGCCGGGTCGCCGTGGTGCTCGGCCCCGCCTCCGCCGCCGCCCTCGACGACTCCCTCGGCATCCTGCGGGTCCTGCAGTCCCTGGGCCTGCGGGTGCTCTCCCTGGCCGGTGCCGCCTGGGCGGGGGAGGAGGGGCTGACCCGGTTCGGCGAGGAGGTGGTCCGGGAGATGAACCGGCTCGGGGTGCTCGCCGACCTGTCCGGCGCCCCGGAGATCACCCTGGCCCGGGTGCTCGCGCTCTCCAAGACACCGGTCCTGTGCACCCGCTCCGCCGCGGCGGCCGTACGCCCGCACCCCGCCAACCTCTCCGACGAGCTGCTCGGGCAGCTGGGGGAGCACAAGGGCGTGTGCATGGTGCCGCTGGCCGCCGAGCAGACCGGGCCGACCGTCCCGGACGTCGCCGACCACCTCGACCACGTCCGCGTGGTCGCGGGCCCCGAGTGCGTCGCGCTGTCCGGCACCTACGACTCCGGCGCCGCCCACCCCCGCGACCTCGACGACACCTCCCGCTACCCCCACCTGATCGCCGAGCTGCTCCGACGCGGCTGGTCGGAGACCGAGCTGTCCCTGCTGACCTGGGGAAACGTCCAGCGGGCCCTACGCAGCGCCGACTTCACCGCCCGCGCGACCCAACGCCGCAGGGAACCGAACCCGCCCCGCCCGGCAGACACCGAGGCCTGACCAGCCGTTCGGGTCAGTCGTTTCGGTCAGTCGTTTCGGTCAGTCGATCCGGCACAGACAGAACGGATGCCCGGCCGGGTCGGCGAACACCCGGAAGTCCTCCGCCACGGGGTCCTCCTCGCGCCGCAGCAGCCGCGCCCCCAGCGCCAGCACCTTCTTCTCCGCCGCGTCGACGTCCTCCCACGTCGGACCCGCGTCGAAGTCGAGATGGAACTGCTGCGAGTCGTGGTCGGCCCGCGGCCACTGCGGCGGGACGTACCCCTCCGCCAGCTGGAAGCCCAGCCGCAGTCCGTCCGGCAGCCGCAGCACGACCCAGTCGTCCTCCTCGGCCACCAGAGTGCCCCCGACGACGGCCGTATAGAAGGCGGCCAGGGCGTGCGGGTCCGGACAGTCGATCACCACGTTGCGCAAGCGCGCGACGGACGCCATGAGCGCTCCTTCTCTCAGCCGGCGCAGAGACAGAACGGGTGCCCGGCCGGGTCGGCGTACACCCGGAAGGTGCGCTCCCGGTCCGATGCGTCCAGTGGCTTCGCGCCCAGATCCAGCACCCCCTTCTCGGCCGCGTTCAGGTCGTCCACCACCAGGTCCAGGTGGAACTGCTGCGAGTCGTCGGGCGCGGGCCACTGCGGCGCCACGAATCCGGGCGCCTTCTGGAACGCCAGCGCCTGCCCGCCGGGCACCGTCAGGTCCACCCAGTCCCCGTCCCCCTCGACACTGCCGCCCAGCACCCCGGCGTAGAAACCGGCGAGCGCGGACGGGTCGGGGCAGTCCAGGACGACGACACCGAGCTTGGCGAGAGCCATGACTTCCTCCTCGAAGTCGGAGTTACCTCTAGATCCGTTCAACCAGTAACTTCGGTTACCGCATGCTCCCGCAGCGGGGGTAACGTCGCAAGCGGATTTCGGAGGTAACTTGCAGGGATGAGTGAGAGATCGCCCGCGCCGGGCGGCCTGGCCCTGGTCGAGGCCCTGGTGAACACCCTGGACCTCGAGTCCGGCGCCGACGCGCTCGGCACGGCGGACGGCAGGGCACGCCTCGGCATCACGGAGGCGGACCTCCCACCGGTGCGCGCCCTGCGCGAATCCCTGCGCGCCACCCTTCTCGCGCACGCCGGGTACCCCCCGCACCAGGAGGTCACCCCACTGGGCGAACTGCTCGCGCAGGCCCCCCTGCACGTCGCCGTCGACCCCGCCGACGGCTCGGCGACCCTCGCCCCCGCCGACCCCGCCCCCCTGCTCTCCCGCATAGCCGCGGCCGTCGCCACGGCCGCGATCGAGGGCACCTGGACCCGCCTCAAGGCCTGCGAGGCCGACACCTGCCACTGGGCGTACTACGACCGCAGCCCGGCCGGCCGCGGTCGCTGGTGTTCGATGCAGGTGTGCGGGGCGCGCGCCAAAATGCGCCGGTACCGGGCCAAGGACCGGTAAGCCACAGCCGGTTCACCGGAAAACCGTGTGCCGGGTGGTGCAGAATGCAACAAGACACCGGTTCGGCCGACTGAGCCTCGGCCGAACCGGTGTCGCCTTTTTCTCCTTGGCGGACGCCCTGTGATGAAGCGCCCCGCACTGCAGCGCCCCGAAAGGGGCGCTGGGGGACCCCCGGCCGAAGGCCAGGGGAGGAACTGCGCGCTCAGCCCCCACGCACCCGCAGCCTCACGCGGTGGGACGCCCCATGGCGCGATACGTCCACCCGGCCCGCCGCCAGCTCTCAGGATCCAGCGCGTTACGCCCGTCGAGCAGCACGCGAGCCGCGGCCATCTCTCCCAGCACCGCCGGATCCAGCTCCCTGAACTCCCGCCACTCGGTGAGGTGCAGCACCACATCGGCCCCCCGCACACACTCCTCGGCGCTACCGGCGTAGCCAAGCGTCGGGAACAGCTTCCGAGCGTTGTCCATCCCCTTCGGGTCGTACACCGTCACCTGGCCGCCCTGCAGATGGATCTGCCCGGCGACGTTCAGCGCCGGCGAGTCCCGGACGTCGTCCGAGTCCGGCTTGAACGTCGCGCCGAGCACCGCGACCCGCTTCCCGAGGAAGGACCCGCCGCCGAGCGCGTCCCGGGCCATCTCGACCATCTGCCCCCGGCGCCGCATGTTGATGGAGTCGATCTCGCGCAGGAAGGTCAGCGCCTGGTCGGCGCCCAGCTCACCCGCCCGGGCCATGAAGGCGCGGATGTCCTTCGGCAGGCAGCCGCCGCCGAACCCGATCCCGGCGCGCAGGAACTTCTTCCCGATCCGGTCGTCGTGCCCGATCGCCTCCGCCAGCTTGGCCACGTCCCCGCCCGCGGCCTCGCACACCTCCGCCATCGCGTTGATGAAGGAGATCTTCGTGGCCAGGAAGGAGTTCGCCGAGGTCTTCACCAGCTCGGCCGTCGGGAAGTCGGTCACCACGAACGGCGTACCCTCGCCGACCGGCGTCGCGTACACCTCGCGCAGCAGCTTCTCGGCGCGTTCGCTGCGCACGCCGACCACGATCCGGTCGGGGTGCAGCGTGTCGTTCACGGCGAAGCCCTCACGCAGGAACTCCGGGTTCCAGGCCAGCTCGGCATCGGCCCCGGCCGGCGCGTTCTCGGCGAGGTAGGCGGCCAGCCGCTCCGCCGAGCCGACCGGCACCGTCGACTTGCCGACGACGAGGGCGGGCGCGGTCAGATGCGGGGCCAGCGACGCGATCGCGGAGTCGACGTACGACATGTCGCAGGCGTACTCGCCGTGCTTCTGCGGGGTGTTCACGCAGACGAAGTGGACGTCGCCGAAGGCGCCCACCTCGGCCCAGTCGGTGGTGAAGCGCAGCCGCCCGGAGGAGCCCTCGAAGCCCGCCACGTGCCGGCGCAGCAGCTCGTCGAGCCCCGGCTCGTACATCGGGGTCTCGCCGCGCTCCAGCATCGCGATCTTCTCGGGTACGACGTCGAGCCCGAGCACCTCGAAGCCGAGCTCCGCCATGGCCGCGGCATGCGTGGCGCCGAGATAGCCGGTGCCGATCACAGTGATCTTGAGGCTCATGGAATGCTCCAGCTCGGGGACGTTGGTGCTGCTGCGGGGCCGAGCATAACCGGGCGCCCTTGCGGGCAACTTTCCCGCTGTCGCGTACCTCACGTCACCGTTCCGTGGGCTGCGTTCTAAACTTTGAGTTACTTAACAGTAATTAGCGTCGGCACCATCTCGTCTGGAGTGAGAGACCTTGGCCGGATCGGCTGACTTCGACCTGTACCGCCCGTCCGAGGAGCACGACATGCTCCGGGACGTCGTCCGCGCGCTGGTCGAGGCGAAGATCGCCCCGTACGCCGCCGCGGTCGACGAGGAGGCCCGCTTCCCGCAGGAGGCTCTCGACGCCCTGGTCGCCAACGAGCTGCAGGCCGTACACGTCCCCGAGGAGTACGGCGGGGCCGGTGCCGACGCGCTCGCCACGGTCATCGTGATCGAGGAGGTCGCCCGTGCCTGCGTCTCCTCGTCCCTCATCCCGGCCGTGAACAAGCTGGGCTCGCTCCCGGTGATCCTCTCCGGCTCCGAGGACCTGAAGAAGAAGTACCTCACGCCGCTGGCCAAGGGCGACGCGATGTTCTCGTACTGCCTCTCCGAGCCGGAGGCCGGTTCCGACGCGGCCGGCATGAAGACGAAGGCGGTCCGTGACGGCGACCACTACGTCCTCAACGGCGTGAAGCGCTGGATCACCAACGCGGGCGTCAGCGAGTACTACACGGTGATGGCCGTCACCGACCCCGAGAAGCGCTCCAAGGGCATCTCCGCCTTCGTGGTCGAGAAGTCCGACGAGGGCGTCTCCTTCGGCGCCCCGGAGAAGAAGCTCGGCATCAAGGGCTCGCCCACCCGCGAGGTCTACTTCGACAACGTCCGCATCCCCGCGGACCGCATGATCGGGGCCGAGGGCACCGGCTTCGCCACCGCGATGAAGACCCTGGACCACACCCGCATCACCATCGCCGCCCAGGCCCTCGGCGTCGCCCAGGGCGCCCTCGACTACGCCAAGGGCTACGTCCAGGAGCGCAAGCAGTTCGGCAAGCCGATCGCCGACTTCCAGGGCATCCAGTTCATGCTCGCCGACATGGCCATGAAGATCGCCGCCGCCCGCGCCCTCACCTACCAGGCCGCGGCCGCCTCCGAGCGCGGCGACGCCGACCTCACCTTCCAGGGCGCGGCGGCCAAGTGCTTCGCCTCCGACGTCGCCATGGAGGTCACCACGGACGCCGTCCAGCTCCTCGGCGGCTACGGCTACACCCGTGACTACCCCGTCGAGCGCATGATGCGCGACGCGAAAATCACCCAGATCTATGAGGGCACGAACCAAGTTCAGCGGATCGTCATGGCCCGCAACCTGCCGTAGCCACCACGGCATCCGGCGAGAAGGCGCCCCTCGGGGCGCCTTTTCCGTGCGTGTCCTCGAATGGCACTACCGGACGGTCGGGCTTAGGACGGGAACCACACGGGGACCGCTCCGGACCCCGCCCCCACCTGGAGGAGCCATGACCCAGACCGGACCCATGACGGCCATGTCCAAGCAGATGCAGGAGTGCGTCAACACGTGCATGGCCACCCACACGATGTGCGAGGAGACCCTGAGCTCCTGCATGTCGATGGAGGGCGGCCAGGCCCACATGCGCATCATGCGCGCGCTCATGGACTGCTCCGAGGCGACCCGCATGTGCGCCGACATGATGATGCGGCGTTCGCCGCTCTCGCCCGAGATGTGTGCGATGTGCGCCAAAGCCTGTGACATGTGTGCCGAGGCGTGTATGTCCATGCCCGACGACCCGCAGCTGAAGCGCTGCGCGGAGGCGTGTCGCCGCTGCGCCGAGATGTGTCGCTCGATGGCGACGATGCCCATGTGACGTCCCGGCCCCCACACGCCGGGGGGGGGGGCCCCCCCCCGGGCCCCCCCCCCGGCCCGGGGGGGGCCCCCCCCCCCCGGGGGGGGGGGGGGGTTTGGGGGGGGGGGTTCGGATGCTGGGTTTTTATTTTTTGGACCCCC
>NZ_JBVHTI010000007.1:718165-757736 GCF_055565975.1 Streptomyces sp. NPDC028289
CGGACGGGCCCGCCCGTGCGGGGGCGGCGGCCGGCGATCGGTGGCACGCCTGGGGCGCCCCTGCCCAGAGCTCGGGCCCCCCCCCCCCCCGGGGGGGGGGGCCCCCCCGGGGGCCCCCTCGCCCGGGACCGTGGCCGGCCGCCGCCGCTGCGGCGTACGGCCTAGTTGCCGCTGACGGTGACCTTCTCGTCGTTCTTCAGTTCGTCCACCAGGGTCTTGACCTTGGCCTTGTCCCAGACGAGGTTGCCGCCCGTGGAGCCGGAGATCGGCATGTTCATCGAGATGCCATCGCCGCCGTTGACGTCCTTCATCGCGAAGAACATCGAGCCGAGGTCCCACAGGCTCATGTCCTTGTCGACGGTGAGGGAGTCGAGGCCCGCGCCGAGGGTGGGGTAGAGCTTGAAGGGGTTGAGGATCGTCCCCGGGGTGGCCACCTGGTGGGCCAGGGCGGCCAGGAACTTCTGCTGGTTCTTGGTGCGCTGGAGGTCGGACGTGGCGAAGGCGTGCCGGGTACGGACGAAGGCCAGGGCCTCCTCGCCGTTCAGGGTCTGCTTGCCGGCCTTGAAGTCCGCGCCCGAGTACTTGTCCTTGAAGCCCTTGTCGATGTCGATCGTGACACCGCCGACCGCGTCCACGATGTTCGCGAAGCCGGCGAACCCGATCTCCACGTAGTGGTCGATGTGCAGGCCCGTGTTGTACTCGACCGTGCGGACCAGCAGCGTCGGGCCGTCCTCGGCGTAGGCCGCGTTCAGCTTCGTGTGGCGGCCGGTGCCCTTGTAGACCTTGCCGGACGTCGACCCCTGGTACGACGGGATCTCCACGTCCGAGTCACGGGGCAGCGAGATCAGTGTGTCGCCGTTGTCGCCGACGTGCAGGATCATCATCGAGTCCGTGCGCTTGCCCTCGGCCGAACCCGTGTGCAGTTCCTTCTTCTGCGCGTCGGACAGACCCTGGCGGCTGTCGGAGCCGACGATCAGGTAGTTGGTGCCCTTGCCCGCCGCGGGGCGGTCGATGACCTTCGAGAGGTCGACGTCCCGGTGCAGCTTGGAATCGGCCCAGAAGTAGGTCGCGACGGACGTGACGATCAGCACACTGAGGACGACGATCGCCGTCCACTTGATCCGCTTGCGCCAGTTCGGTGCGCGACGCGGGACGGGCTCGTACACACCGCCGCCCTCGCCACCCCCGGGACCGCCGCCGTAGACCTGGCCCGTGTTGTACCCGCTGTCGTAGCCGTCGTACCCGCCACCGTCGTCGTACCCGCTGTTGTACGACGGCTGCTGCGGGACCCCGGCGTAACCGCCGCCGCCCTGCTGCGGGGCGCCGTACGGCGGAGCCGACGGCTCTCCGCGCCGTACCTGGCGCATCACGCGGGCGCCCTCAGGCTGCGCGCCTGCACTACCGCGTCCGTATCGGTTGCCGCGGTTGCCGTCCGACCATCCCTCGGGCCATTCGTTCATGGGCCCCAGTGTGCAGGCAGCGACTGTGCCTCTTACAAGGGTCGTAGGAAAATCAGGGCACCGCTGTTGCGAAGCCGACACAAATTCCGCGATTGTCGCTTCCGCATAAGGTAGGCGCCATGACAGACCAGGCCCCCGAGGCGGAATCCGATATACCCGGCAAGCCGACGTCCGCGTCCCGGACCACGCTGAGCCACATCATGACCCACGGCGACACCAACCTCCTCGGGACGGTGCACGGCGGTGTGATCATGAAGCTCGTGGACGACGCGGCGGGCGCGGTCGCCGGGCGCCACTCGGGCGGTCCTGCCGTCACCGCGTCCATGGACGAGATGGTGTTCCTGGAGCCGGTCCGCGTCGGCGACCTCGTCCACGTCAAGGCCCAGGTCAACTGGACCGGCCGGACGTCGATGGAGGTGGGGGTGCGGGTCCTCGCCGAGCGCTGGAACGAGTCGACTCCCGCCACCCAGGTCGGTTCGGCCTACCTCGTCTTCGCGGCGGTCGACGCGGACGGCAAGCCGCGCCGGGTACCGCCGGTCCTGCCGGAGACCGACCGGGACCGCCGGCGTTATCAGGAGGCACAGATCAGGCGGACCCATCGCCTGGCCCGCCGCCGGGAGATCAGGGAACTGCGCGAGCGCAGGGTGGCGGAAGGGTACGTGGACTAGGGCGGTGCGTCGTCGGCCGCGGCTCCGTCGTGGCTGGTCGCGCAGTTCCCCGCGCCCCCAAAAGCACGGGGTTGCACGGCGCCCTGCTTTCAGGGGCGCGGGGAACTGCGCGAGCAACCTCCACGCACCCGCACCCGACCGACGGCCCTCAGCACACCTTCTCGTCCCCCCGGATGACAGAAGCCTGCCCCTGCGGCGCCGGCGTATCCACCCGCACCTTCCGCACCGCCCCCTTGAAGTCCGCCCCCACCGTCACCCGCAGCACCGGCCCCAGCCCCGGCACGGCCCTCAGCTCGCTGCCCGGCAGTGCCGCCGCCAGGGACCGGGCCGAGCGGTCCCACCGCGGGTCGAAGGAGACCACCGTCCGCCTCACGTCGCGGTGCGCGGCGGTCACCGGCCGGTGGTTCGTCGCGAAGCCCGTCGCCGCCAGCGCCGCGTCCATCCGCCGCGCCACCCCCGCCGTGGCCGTGCCGTTCTCCACCTGGACCCGGATCGTCGCCGGCGCCACCTCCACCGTCGCCGGCGGCGGCCCCTGCGGCTTCGGCGCGGCCGCGGGCGGATGCGCGGGCGCGGGCGGTGCGAGCGGCTTGTCGTCGCGCAGGGACCGGAACAGCCGGTCCGACCCGGCCCGGTCCCACTTCAGCGTCGAGCCGATGCCCTTCACGGGGTACGCCAGCTGCCCGATGGGGACGGTCGTGAACTCGGACGAGGACGGGGAGAAGTTGCGCATCGCCCGGCCGAGGTCCAGCAGTTCGTCCGTGCCGAAGCCCGTGTCGGCCCGTACCGACCCCAGCACCGCCCGCGTCACGTCCCGGAACCGGATCGGGTTGAGCAGGACCCCGCTCGACGTGGCCCGCTCGATCAGCGAGGCCAGGAACCGCTGCTGGCGCTTCATCCGGCCCAGGTCGCTCGCCGCGTCGACGTGCCGGGCGCGGACGTACTGCAGGGCCTGTCCGCCGCCCAGGGTATGGGTGCCGGGGGAGAGGTTCAGGCCGGTGTAGGAGTCCTTCATCGGCAGGGCGGTGCAGACCTGGACCCCGCCGAGCACGTCGACGGTCCGCATGAACGTGATGAAGTCGACCTCCAGGTAGTGGTCGATCTTCAGATGGGTCATGTCCTCGACCGTGCGGACGGTCAGCTGCGGGCCGCCCTCCGCGTAGGCCGCGTTCAGCTTGATGGGGTGGGCCGGGTACGGGCGGTGCGTCGTCTCGTCCACGTGCGCCGGGACCTCGGCGTACGAGTCGCGCGGCAGGCTGACCACCGTCGCCCGCTCCCGGTCCGCCGAGATGTGCACGATCATGATCGTGTCGGTGCAGTGGCAGGGCGCCCCGCCCAGCCGGTACTTGCGCCGCTCCCGCTCGGTGATCTTGTCGCGGCCGTCGGTGCCGACCAGCAGCACGTTCATGCCGTGGCCGGCGGCGGGACGGTTCTTCATGTCCTTGAAGGGGTCGACCCGGGCGATGTCCGCGTCCAGGCCGGCCATCACCGAGTGCCCGATCCCGGCCGACGCCAGCACCACCACCGAGAGTGTGGTCACCGCCCGCATGGCCCAGCGCGGCCGCCGGGGCCTGCTGGGTCGTACCGGCGGCCGCGGGGCCTGACGGGTGTGCTGCGGTCGGCGCTGCGGCCGGACGGGCCGGGCGGGGGACCGGGGCGGGCTGGCGGACAAAGGACACCTCCGGACGAGGCCGTACGTGGGATCCGTGAGCACGGTAGGCCGATACGACCTTCAGCCCGCGGCACCGTCGATGCGGCGCGCACCGGTGTCCCCCGTTCGCGGTAACGTGAGCCCCCTATGAACGCCAAGCCCGACGTGCGGCACCCCGCAGTTTCTGTGATCATGCCCGTCCTCGACGAGGAGCGGCATCTGCGCGGGGCCGTCCAAGCGATCCTCGCGCAGGAGTACGCCGGCGAGCTGGAGGTCGTCATCGCCCTCGGTCCGTCCAAGGACCGCACGGACGAGATCGCCGCCGAACTCGTGGCCGAAGACCCCCGCGTGCACACCGTCCCGAACCCGACCGGGCGCACCCCGGCCGCGCTGAACGCCGCGATCAAGGCCTCCCGGCACCCGATCGTGGTCCGCGTCGACGGCCACGGCATGCTCTCCCCGAACTACATCGCGACCGCCGTCCGCCTCCTGGAGGAGACCGGCGCGCAGAACGTCGGCGGCATCATGCACGCCGAGGGCGAGAACGCCTGGGAGCAGGCGGTCGCGGCGGCCATGACCTCGAAGATCGGCGTCGGGAACGCCGCCTTCCACACCGGCGGTGAGGCCGGGCCCGCCGAGACGGTCTACCTCGGTGTCTTCCGGCGCGAGGCGCTGGAGCAACAGGGCGGCTACAACGAGGAGTTCATCCGCGCCCAGGACTGGGAGCTGAACTTCCGGATCCGCGAGGCCGGCGGCCTGATCTGGTTCTCGCCGGAGCTGAAGGTGTCGTACCGGCCGCGGCCGAGCGTGAAGGCGCTCGCCAAGCAGTACAAGGACTACGGCCGTTGGCGGCACGTCGTCGCCCGCTACCACGAGGGCTCCATCAACCTGCGCTACCTCGCCCCGCCGACGGCGCTGTGCGCGATAGCCGCGGGGGCCGTCGTCGGGGCGCTGGTCACCCCGTTCGCCTTCGTGGTCCCGGGCGGCTACCTCGCGGCGATCGTCGCCGGGTCGCTCCCGGCCGGCAAGGGGCTGCCGCTGAAGGCGCGGCTGCAGATCCCCGTCGCCCTCGCCACCATGCACATGTCGTGGGGGTACGGCTTCCTGACCAGCCCCAGGTCGCTGGCGAAGCGGGTCATCGCGTCTCGCCGCCCCGCGGTGCTCAGCCGGTCCTCGAACTGAGCACCGGCCCCTCGGGCGTCACCAGGTGTAGTCCGGGTCGACGTGCATGCACGCCTTGGTGTCCGAGGCGTTGAGGGCGTTCGCCGACGCCGGGGTGGTGTCGTCGTCGGCGGTGTACTCGGTGCCCGAGCGCCAGTCGGCACCGACGACCAGGGTGACGCCGTCGACGTCGGTGGACTTCTTCACCTGGTCGGTGGGGATGCCCAGGACCTTCGCGACCCGCTGGGCGTCGCCCGCCAGGTCCGCGCTCGGATAGCGCACCAGCGTCTCGTCCTCGCTCAGCAGCGCCGAGGTGTCGGCGGCCGCCTTGGCGAAGCCCTTGCCGACGAGCAGTTCGGTGACGGCGGCGGCCCGGCCGGTGACGGCGGACCCGGTGCTGCTCTTCGTGCCGTTCTGCACCTGTACGGCGATCCTGTCGTCGGCCGCGGCCTTGTCGGTGGCCTTCGTCGTGGCCGTCGTCTTCTTCTTGTCCTTGCCGTCCAGCGCGACGTCCTCGCGGACCAGCCGCCACAGCTTGGCCGCGTCGGTGGGCTTGGGCAGGACGCGGTTGCCGTCGGAGGAGTACACGAACGGCATCGTCGTCATGGTGATGCGGTTCGTGGGGACCTTCTTCAGCTCCTTGCTCAGGTCGTAGAGCTTGGTGACAGAGCCGAGGCCGGTGTCGACCGTGAGCGCCTTGGTGGCCGTCTCGGCGAGCCCCAGCAGCTTGTCGGGGTTGCTGAGGGTGGCGTTGGAGCGCAGCTGGCGGACCATCGAGTTCATGTACATGTGCTGGGCCTTGGTCCGGGCTATGTCGCTGCCGTCCTCGAAGCCGTAGCGGGTGCGCAGCCACTGCAGGGCCTGCTTGCCCTTGACGGAGGTGGTGCCCTTCTTCAGCTTCAGGCCGGAGCCGTGGCCGGTGGAGGTGTGCGAGTAGATGTTGGCGTCCACGCACACCGGCACCCCGCCGATCGCGTCCGCCATGGACACCACGCCCGAGAAGTCGACCATCATGAAGTGGTCGATGTGGATGTCGGTGAGCTTCTCCCAGGTGGCCACCGTGCAGCCGGGGCCGCCGCGTTCCAGCGAGGCGTTGGTCATCGTGTCGGCGGTGGCCGCGTACACCTTGCCGGTCTTGGCGTCGGTGCACTTGGGGATGGACACCAGTGTGTCGCGGGGCATGGACACCACCGACATGTTGGTGCGGTCGGCCGACACGTGCAGCAGCATCTGGACGTCGGCGCGGGCGGCGGTGCCGATGTCCCTGGCGCCGCCCAGCTTCACGTTCTCGGCGGTGTCCCGGGCGTCGGAGCCGATCAGCAGGATGTTCAGCGGGGTCTGGCCGGCCGCGTTCGCCTTGGTCTTCGTGGCGCGGTCCTTGGAGTCCCCGATGTTCAGGGACTCCTTCTTGATGTTGCCGTTGAGGTGCTCGTAGTACAGGTACCCGGCGGTGGCGGTGCCGGCCATGGCCAGCGCCAGGACCGAGGCGGACCAGCGTACGATCCGGCGTCTGCGGCGTCTGCGGTCACCGTCCGCGCCGCGTCTGTTCTGCCGGCCGCCACCGTCCTGGGGCGTGAGAGACATGGTGTCCTCGACCGACACCACGTCGGACACCTCCCCCCGCACACTGCTGCGCACCACGTTGCCCGCCCTCCCGCTCGCACCTGCCACCGCGCCCGGAACTCCCGGGCACCTGGGCACGGCGGCAGTGTCATGCAGCGGTTTAGGAGTCAGCTGTGGCTACCTGTGCGGACCTGTGTGCTCCCGCTACCAGCGATAGGGCGCGTACACGTCCATGCACTGCTTGGTGTCCGAACCGTTGATCGCGTCGGCGTTCTCCGGCAGGTCACCGGCCTTCGGCGCGGACTGCTTCGGGTATGCCGTCCCGTCCCGCCAGTCGGAGCCGACGACGAGCGTGACCCCTGACACATCGGTGGTCTGCTGGACCTGGCTCGTCGGGATGCCCATGGCCTTGGCGACCGCCTGGGCGTCGCCCTCCAGGTCCGCGCTCGGGTACTGCACGACCGTCTTCTCCACCGACGCCGCGGCCCCCGAGGTGTCCGCCGCCGCTCTGGTGTAGCCCTTGGCGGCCAGCTCCTGGGCGAGCGTCCGAGCCCGGCCGGGGACTGCGGCCTCGGTGGCGGTACCGGTGGCGTTGCGTACCAGCACGCCGAGGCTGCCAGCGGAGACGGACGGCTCCTTGGCCGGCTCGGCACTCGCCGTGGTCTTCTTCTTGCTCTCCTTGGCGCTGCCGTTCTTGTCGAACGCCACGTCGTCGCGGAGCATCTGCCACATCTTGGCGGCGTTGGTGCCGTCCGGCACGAGGTGGTCCTTGTTCTGCGGGTCCTGGACGTTCGGCATCGTGAGCGAGGTGATGCGGTCCGTCGGCACCGACTTGAGCTGCATGCCCAGGTCGTAGAGCTTCTTCGGGGTGCCGATCTCCTCGGAGACCGTCAGCGACTTGGTCGCCGCCTCGGCGAGGTCCATCAGCCTGCCGGTGTCGGTGAAGACGTTCTGCCCCTTCAACGTGCGGATCATCGAGTTGAGGTACATGTGCTGGGCCTTGGCCCGCAGCGGGTCACTGCCCCAGGCGTGCCGGGTGCGCAGCCACTGCAGGGCCTTCTCACCCTTCACCTTGTGCGTGCCGGCCGTCATCTTCAGCCCGGAGCCGCCGGGCACCGCGGCCGTCGGCCGGTCCCACACGTTCTGCTTCACGCAGACGTCGACCCCGCCGATGGCGTCCGCCATGTTCACCACGCCCGAGAAGTCGATGGTGATCCAGTGGTCGATGTAGACCCCGGTGAGGTTCTCCCAGGTGGCCAGCGTGCAGCCGGCGCCGCCGCGGGCCAGCGACTCGTTGATGATGGTGTTGGTCGCCGGGTACACCTTGCCGGTCTTCGGGTCCGTGCACTTGGGTATGTCGACGCGGGTGTCCCGGGGGATGCTCACCATCGCCGCGCTCTTCCGGTCCGCCGACAGGTGGATCAGCATCTGCACGTCGCCGAGCGGCGGGCTGCCCCGGTCGTACTTGGCGCCGCCGAGCTTCACGTTCTCGTCGGAGTTACGGCTGTCGGAGCCGATCAGCAGGATGTTCAGCGGCGTCTGGCCGGCCGCGTTGGCCGCGGTCTTGCGCGCCTTGGCGTCGCCGATGTCGCGCCGGCCCTTCTGGATGTTGCCGTTCAGGTGCTGGTAGTAGAGGTAACCGGCTCCGGCCGTACCGAGGATCACCACCGACAGCACGGTCGCCGACCAGCGCAGCACCCGCCGGCCGCGCTTCCCCCGGCCGCCGTTCGAGCTGCCCGTGCGACGCCCGCCGCCGGTGCCGCCGGGCGCGCCGGGCGCCGTCGGTGCCTTGCGTGCCTTCGGTGCGAGGGACATCGTGTCCTCGACCGCAGGCACCTCCCCCCGCACATCGCTCTGCGTCAACTCCCTGCCCTCCCCACCCTGCGCCCTGCGCGCACAGGCCCGCCGTCACGCCCCCCGTCGGACGCCACACGGACCACACGGGTCCGCCCCGCGCCCGGTTAGACGCGCGACGGACCCATAGGGTTACCTGCTTATTCGCTGTTACTTGGCGGTGGTGTGACGTAACTCTTCGTCGCGAAGCCCTACTTGGCGCAGGTCACCTTGTCCGCCGTCGTCTTGCTGTCCACGTCCGGCGCCTTTGTCGGAGTGGTGAGGGAGACTCCCGCCCCCTGGAAGTCCTTGCCCAGCGTCAGGGTGATCGCGGGCAGGCCCTGGGAGTTGATCACGCTCTTGCCGGGCTTCATCGCGGAGCCGGACAGCCCCATGAGACTGGCCAGTTCACGTGCCTGAGCGGCCTGGTCGGGCGCATACTCCAGGGTGGTCTTGCTGAGTTCGGCGTCCGCGTTGCCGGCGTTCTCGGACTTGAGGACGCCCTCCTGGTTCTGCAGCCAGCTGAGGGTCTCCTGGGCGCTGCCGGCCGGGGCCCCGCCGTTGAGGATCCGCACCCGCACCTCGGCGGCCGCGGACTTGCTGCCCTCCAGCCGGGCGGCGGCCGCGTCCTTGCTGGCCTGCGCCTGCTTCTTCTTGACGGCCGTGAAGGAGACGTCGTCCTTGATCGCCTGGAAGACGGCGGGGGCCTTCGTCTCGTTGAGCACGACGGTCGCCTTCACCTTCTCCGCCGGGTTGTCCAGCACCGGGATGGTGGTGAAGGTCAGGTTCTTCGGGTTGAGCTTGCCGAGCTCCAGACCGAGGTCCTTCAGCTTGCCGATGCTGTCCAGCTGGGAGTCGACGGTGAGCGCCTTGGTGCCGACCTCGGCCAGCTTCAGCAGCTTGGTCGGGCTGGTGAGCGTCGAGTTGGAGCTGAGCTTGCGCATCAGGGCGCTCAGGAACTGCTGCTGGAGCTGGATCCGGCTCAGGTCGCCGCCGAAGCCGACCGAGTGCCGGGTGCGCACGAACGCCAGCGCGGTCTCGCCGGAGATCTTGTGGGTGCCCTTGGACAGCTTCAGGTGCGACTGCTTGTCGTCGATGTCCTTGCCCAGGCAGACCTCGACGCCGCCGACCGCGTCGGTCAGCGTCTTGACCGCGTTGAAGTCGGCCACCATGAAGTTGTCGGCCTGGATCCCGGTCAGTTCGGTCACCGTGCGCACGGTGCAGCTGGCGGTACGGCCGTCCTGGCCGAGGCTGGTGTTGAACCGGACGCTCTCGGTGCCCGCGATGACCTTCTCGCTCCCGTCCGACTGCTCCGTCTGGCAGTCGGGCACGTCGACGATGAGGTCACGCGGGATGCTCAGCGCGGTGGCGTTCGAGCGGTCCTTGGAGATGTGCAGCAGGATCGTGGTGTCGGCGTGCCCGACGCTGCCGGCGTCGCCGTAGCCCTCGTTGCCCGAGCCCGTCCGCTTGTCGGTGCCGATGATCAGCAGGTTGATGGCCTTGTCCTTGCTGAAGCCACCGGTGCTCGCGCCGTCGTCGGAGACGGACGTGATGTTGTCGTTGAGGTGCTTGATGTAGAGGTAGCCGGCGGCCGAGGCGGCGACCAGCACGAAGGCCATCGTGCCGCCGGTCCACAACAGGACCTTCTTGGCCTTCGACTTCTTCTTCACCGGCTGCCGCCGCGAACGGCGCCCGGTCGGCGGCTCGGGCTCGGCGCGCCGTCTGCGCTGCCCCGGAATCTCCGGGGTCGCGGTCTCCCGGGTAGCGCCCGCGCCGGTGCCCGGCGAGGCCGGTCTGCGCGGTCCGGGTACCGGCGACTGCGGTGCGGAAGGCGTCAGTCGCAGTTCGTATTCACCGGTGTTCGGATTGAGCACCCACTGGTCTGCGGGATCGATGTTGTCCGCCCGCCCACGGCCTTGCGCGTCCACGGTTGTCCGAATCCTCCGTCGGGGCCACGCGGCGCCTTCCCCCCCACCAAGGCGCTCGGTCACGTTTCGCGGTGCGCGACCCCAGGACGGACCTCGCGGCCGGGTGCACCGGAGCGCTCACACTATCCGCCCAGTTCAGCGTCGAGTGACGCCAGTGACAAATTCGTCCTCCCTACAACCGGGCAATCCTCTCATTTAACTGACAACGAACGGCGTGGAAGTTCGCCGCCTTGGCGCGTGCTTTACTCGCAACTGTCCTCGGCGGCGGTGTTACCGCGAAACGCGGACGCCGAGGAGTCCCCGGCGGAGGAAGCGCTCTTCTTGGCGACCTTCACCGGCCGGTCGGCCCGCAACAGCGCGAACAGCGCGTCCGCCCTGCCCGCCACCAGCTGGTCCCGGTTGGAGTCGTACACATACGGCTCCCGCGGCACGGTGAGGAACTGCACCTGGTCGGTGGGGATGTCCCGCAGCCCGCGGACCAGCTGGTACAGACCCCGCAGACTGGCGAGCTCCGGATCGGTGGTGAGCGCGGAGGTCGCCGCGTCCAGCAGCGGGTAGAGCTTCGCCGGGTTCAGCAGTACGTCACTGCTCTGCACCTTGTTGACGAGCGCCCCCAGAAACTGCTGCTGGCGGTCCATCCGGCCGGTGTCACTGCCGTCCCCGAGCGACTTGCGCACCCGTACGTACCCCAGCGCCTGCTCCCCGTCGAGGGTGACCCGCCCGGCGGGCAGCCGCAGCTTCGCCGCCTTGTCGTCGATCGGCTTCTTCAGGCACACCTGCACCCCGTCGATCGCGTCGACCATGTCCTTGAACCCGCTGAAGTCGACGACGACGTGATGGTCGATCCGGATGTCCGTGAGCTTCTCGACGGTACGGATGGTGCAGGCCGAACCCCCCACCTCGAAGGCCGAGTTGAACAGCGTGAACGAGGGGTCGCTGCGCCGCCCGTCGTCGCGCAGGCACTCGGGCACGTGCACCATCAGGTCCCGGGGCAGCGAGACGGCGGTGGCGCTGCGTCGGTCGCGGGCGAGATGGAGCAGGATGGTGGTGTCGGAGCGTTCGGTGCCCGAGTCCTTGCCGTAGCGGCGGTTGCCGTCCCCGGCGCGGGTGTCCGACCCGATGAGGAGGATGTTCTGCGCGCCCCGCACCAGCGCGGTGGGCCGCTCCCGCTCGTACCGGGCGAGCTCGGCCTCGGCCGCCTCGTCGGCGGTGATGTTGTGACTGAGCTTCGCGTACAGGGCCCAGCCGCCGCCGACGGCCCCGACGAGCACCACCCCGACCCCGAGCGCCGCCCCCCGTACCCAACGCCGACGCCGCCGCCGGGCAAGCCCGTACCCGGTGGCGGATGCCCCTACGACGTCGGTCACTCCTCAACAGTGCCTTGGCACGAGACGCGAGGGCGGGGTAACTGGTCCACGCGGGTGAGCGGTCCCGCCTGGGGGCGCCGTCTGCTGACGCGGGCGCCTGGTCTTGTCGGGGGGGCGGTCGGCTGGTGACGCGGGTGCCGCGTCCCACCTTCTTGGGGGCGCGGGGAACTGCGCGACCAGCCCCCACCCAGCCGCACCCGGAAAACGACCTCAGCGAGCGGAGGCCGTAACCCGCTCACTCTCGATCCGCTTCGCGATCCCTTCCTCACCCAGCTCATCCAGGTGCCGGCACAACACCACCGACCCCCCGACCGCGAGCGGCGCGTACAACCCCGCGCTCAGCCCCTCCCACGTGTCGTACCCCAGTCCCGACAGCAACCGCGACCCCGGCCCGGTCAGGTCCAGCCCCGCCGCATCCCCGAGCGCCCGCTCCACGACCTCGGCGCCACTCATCTCCGCCCCCGCGACGATCAGCGCGGGCTCCTCCGGATCCACGGGCGAGAACGGCACGAACCGGTCCCCCTGACTCGGCACCTCCACGGCATAGTCGACGAACCCCTCCGGCGCCTGTGGGAACCGCCCACCCAGCGGCCGCAGCGCGAGAGCGACCCGCTCCCCCCGGCACGCCCGCGCCGCCTCCAGCGCGTCCGGCCCGCTGACGACCACGTCGGCCGCCGCCGGCTCCCCGGCCACGTCGGCGACCGCGCCCACCGACGAACAGGCCAGCAACCACACCGCCGTCTGCCAGTGCGCCGGCAGCAGCAGAGCGACCCGGTCGCCGGGCCCCGCCGCGAGATCGGTCTGCAACAGATTCGCCGTCTTCGCCACCCAATTGGCGAAGGTGGCCACGGACAATTCGACGCGCTCGCCCGTCGCGTCGTCGTAGAAGGTCACCAGGGGGCGTCCGGGATCCGCGGCGAGCGCGGAACGCAGCAGGTCGGCAGGGGTGCGATCGGTGGCGTTCACCCGCGCAAGAGTACGCCGCGCCCGGCGCCCGCACCGGTCGGCGGGGCCACCGGTTCGGCGTAGCGGGCCCCGACGGACCGTCAATTCCCCAATGGGCAAGTTTGTCTGACTATGTTCAAGATCGGGGGCATGCGTGGATTCCCGACTTGCTCGACCGGCGTCACCTGCGCGGCGGCCCTCACCCTCCTGCCGGCCGTGCTGAACATGCCGTCCGCGGCCGCCGCACCCGCGGACCGGGCCACGACGGCCCTTTCCGGCAGCACCCAGTCGCTGCCCCTCACCCCCCGCACCCGCGAGCGCGTCCTCGGCCAGGCCGCCGAACAGGGCGCGTTCAGCACCGACGTACGGCACTTCTCACTCGTCGGTGTCATCTGGGACAAGCCCGGAACCGAACTGCTCGGCCAGGTCCGGGTGCGCACCCGGTCCGCCGCCACCGGCCGCTGGACGGGCTGGCAGGACATCGACACGCACAACGCCGACCACGGCGCCGACCCGGGCACGGCGGAGGCCGCCTCCGGCCGGGTGCGCGGCGCCACCGCGCCCCTGTGGGTGGGCGATTCGGACGGAGTCGACGTACGCGTGCGCACCAAAGCCGGCCCCGGCCCCGGCGTCGGACGCGACCTGCTCCCGGCCGGCCTGCGCCTCGAACTCGTCGACCCCGGCGACGAGGCCCCGTCCGAGGGGCCGCCCGGTGACAGCCCGCGCACCGACACCGAGGCCGACGCGGCGGCCTCGGTCAACGCCGACCTGGTGTCCTTCGCCGCCACCGAGATCCCCGCGCTGAGCCGGGAGGACACCGAACGCGAACTCCGGGAGCTGGGCGGCGCCGGCGCTTCGCTCGCGAAGCCGTACATCGGGCCGCGCCCGAGGATCGTCACCCGCCGCGGCTGGGGCGCCGACGAGTCGCTGCGCGAGAAGGGATTCGTCTACACGGGGAAAATCAAGGCGGCCTTCGTCCATCACACCGACTCCGGCAACGGCTACCGCTGCTCCGAGGCCCCGTCCGTCATCCGCAGTATCTACCGCTACCACGTCGTGAGCATGGGCTGGCGGGACATCGGTTACAACTTCCTCGTCGACAAGTGCGGAACCATCTACGAGGGCCGCGCCGGGGGAGCGGCGAAGGCCGTCAGGGGCGCCCACACCCTCGGGTTCAACAACAACAGCATGGGCATCGCGGTGATCGGCAGATACGGCTCGCACAAGCCGCCCGCGGCCGCCGTGACCGCCCTCGCCAAGCTCACCGCGTGGAAACTCGGGCTCTCCGGGGCCAATCCGAAGGGAAAGACATATCTGAAGTCCGGGGGTGGCAATCTCTACCCAAAGGGGAAGAACGTACGACTGAACGTGATCTCCGGCCACAGGGACGGGTACGCCACCGAATGCCCAGGCGCCAAGCTCTACGCCAAGCTCGGCTCGGCCCGGACCAGCTCCGCGCACCTACAGGGGCGCTGAGTACGGGGCCGGCGTTCAACGCCGTCGGGGGCAGTCGGGGGAAACCGCACACCCATGCCGCGTGGCACCGCGCGGCCGTCGAGGGCGCCGTCGCACGGTCTGCATACACTGGCCGGCCGACAGAGAGTTCGGCCGGTCCCGGCAGGAAGCAGAGACGACAGGTGACAGAAGCGATCCTCCTGGTCGGCGGCAAAGGCACCCGGCTGCGCCCGCTCACGGTCCACACGCCCAAGCCGATGGTCCCGGCGGCCGGCGTGCCGTTCCTGACGCACCAGCTGGCCAGAGCCAGAGCGGCGGGTGTGGAGCACATCGTCCTCGCGACGAGCTACCTGGCGGAGGTCTTCGAACCGTACTTCGGCGACGGCGCGGCACTCGGCCTGCACATCGAGTACGTCACCGAGGAGGAGCCCCTCGGCACCGGCGGCGCGATCCGCAACGTGGCCGCCCGCCTCCACTCCGGCCCCGACGACCCGGTCCTGATCTTCAACGGCGACATCCTGACCGGCCTGGACATCCGCGCCCTGGTGGCCATGCACGAGTCGACGTCCGCGGACGTCTCCCTCCACCTCACGAAGGTGACGGACCCGCGCGCGTACGGCCTCGTCCCCACCGACGGGACGGGCAGGGTCCTCGCCTTCCTGGAGAAGCCGCAGACGCCGGAGGAGATCGTCACCGACCAGATCAACGCGGGGGCGTACGTCTTCCGCCGCTCGGTCATCGACACGATCCCGGCGGGCCGCCCGGTGTCGGTGGAGCGGGAGACCTTCCCGGAGCTCCTGGCGGCCGGTGCCCACCTCCAGGGCATGGTCGACTCCACGTACTGGCTCGACCTCGGCACGCCCGCGGCCTTCGTCCGCGGCTCGGCGGACCTCGTCCTCGGCCGGGCTCCGTCCCCGGCGGTCCCCGGCCGCTGCGGCGACCGCCTGATCCTCCCCACGGCCCGGGTCGCGGCGGACGCGAAGCTGACGGGCGGCACGGTGGTGGGCGAGGGCGCGTCCGTGGCGGAGGGCGTGAGGGTCTTCGGCTCGACGATCCTCCCGGGCGCCGTGATCGAACCCGGCGCCGTCATCACCGACTCCCTCATCGGCAACCGCGCCCGCGTCGGCGAACGCTCGATCCTCACCGGCACGGTGATCGGCGACGGCGCGGTCATCGGTGCCGACAACGAACTGCGGGACGGCGCGAGGGTGTGGTGCGACGCGACGATCCCGGCGGGCGCGGTGCGGTTCTCTTCCGACCAGTAGGGGTGGTGCGGGCGACTTTTTGACCGCGGGTGCGTGGGGGCTGATCGCGCAGTTCCTCCCCCAGCCCTTCGGCCGGGGGTGCCCCCAGCGCCCCTGAAGGGGCGCTCCTCCCCCGCTTCTCAAGCCGCGGGCAGTCGTGCCGCTGGGGGTCCCCCGGCCGAAGGCTGGGGGAGGCACCCTGCAAGCGCCGGTAAGCGCCCCACCCCGCCCCCACAGACCCGCACCTCACAACCGGCCGATGTCGCCCCGCGTCATCCGCGGCGCTCTCCTCGCCGGCGTATGCCCACTCAGCAGAATCAACCGGGCCGCCCGATGCCGCTGCCCCGCATAGGGCTCCAACAGCCGCAGCATCACCTCGTCGTCGGCATGCCGGTCCCCGGCCAGCGCAAACCCGACGATCCCCGGCAGGTGCAGGTCCCCGACCGTCACCGCATCCGCCGCCCCATGACTGCGCTGCACGGTCTCCGCCGACGTCCACGGCCCCACCCCCGGCACCACCTCCAGCCGCGCCTGCGCCGCCTCCGCCGCCATCCCCACCGCCTGCTCCAGCCGCGCGGCGACCCGCACCGCCCGCAGGATCGTCGAGGCCCGCTTGTCGTCGACCCCGGCCTTGTGCCACTCCCAGGAAGGAATCAGCGCCCACGTACGCGGCGCCGGCATCACCCACATCGGCCGTTCGCCCACCCCCGCCGGACCCGGCGCACGCTCCCCGAACCTGCGCACCAGCAACCGCCAGGCCCGGTACGCCTCGTCGGTGGTGACCTTCTGCTCCAGGACCGACGGAATCAACGACTCCAGCACCAGCCCGGTCCGCGTCAGCCGCAGCCCCGGACGCCGATGCCGGGCCGCCGCCACGACCCGGTGCCGGGGCACGAACAGGGACGGGTCATCGGCGGAACCGAGCATCTCCGGCAACTGCGCCAGCAGCCACTCGGCCCCCGGCCCCCAGGCCTCCCCGCGCACCTCACCGCCGTACACGGCGACCCGCAGCGTCCCGGGGCCGGCAGGGGTGAGGCTGGCCCGCCACACGGACCCGTCACGGGTGGCCCTGAAGGTCGGATCCCCGGGCCCCCGCCGCAGCGGCCCCAGCACGAGCCCCAGATCAAGGACTCCGTCGGGCTTCCAGACCCGCACCAGCCCCGCTGCGACAGCCTGCTTCGGGAAACCGCGGGCAGGCACGACGACCTGCCCACCCCGCACAGTCGTACGCGTGGGCTTGGGAGCAAACCGACCAGCCATCCAAAGAATCCTAGGCCTCAAGCGCCCCTGAAAGGGGCGCTGGGGATACCCCGGCCGAAGGCTGGGGGAGGAACTGCGCGATCAACCCCCACGACCCGCACTCGCCGATGCGCCGGTGCACCCCGGACCGCAGGCGCAAAGCAGCTCACCGCACCTCGATAAAGTCGCCGGCCTCCCTCGGCGCCCTCTCCCGCGGAGCCTCCGCGGCCTTCCCCACCGCAACCGCCCCCATCGGATCCCACCCCGCCGGCAGCGAGAGCGCATCCCGCACCACGTCCCGGCAGAACATCGTCGACGACACCCACGCCGACCCCAGCTGCTCCCCGGCCAGCGCGACCAGCAGGTTCTGCACCGCGGCCCCCGCCGCGACCACGAACATCTCCCGCTCGGCCGCGTCCCGCCGCGCATCCCCGTACGTGTGCGACCCGTCCATCACCAGACAGGGCACGACCAGGTACGGCGCGTTCCGCAGCACGTCTCCCCGCCGTACCCGCTTCGCGATGGACTCCTCCGACTTGCCGTCCTTGCGCAGGTCGGCGATCCACGCGTCGCGCATCGCGTCCAGCAGCCGGACGCGCGCGTCGGCCGACTCCAGCAGCACGAACCGCCACGGCGTCGTGTGGTGCGGCGCCGGCGCGGTCACGGCCGCGGCGACCGCCCGCCGTACCGCCCCGGGGTCGACGGGCTCGTCGGTGAACGCCCGCACCGTCCGCCGCAGCGTCACCGCCTCCCGGACCGCCTCGGACGTCCCGAGCCGGAACATGTCGCTGCCCGCGTCCCGGACCAGTGCCCGCGCGCCGTCCCCGTCGTCGTCGGCGTCGGCCACGACATGGGCGAGGCCCCGCACCACGGCGACCGGCATCCCCGTCGCCTTGCCCTTCACCAGGTCGCCGGCGGCGGCCAGTTCGTCGGCGGTGGCGACGACCGTCGCGACCAGCGGATTGCCGTACGCGTCCACGCCCCCGCGCAGATCGTCCAGCACCTCCACGCCGGCGGCGCCGATGGTGACGTCCGTGAGCCCCGCGCGCCACGGTCGCCCGAAGGTGTCCGTGACGACGACGCCGACGTTGACGCCCAGCGCGTCGCGCAGGCCCGCGCGCACGGCACGGGCCGAGGCGTCGGGATCCTCGGGCAGCAACAGCACGGTCCCGGCGGGGGTGTTGGACGCGTCGACCCCGGCCGCCGCCATGACCAGGCCCTGCCGGTTCTCCACGATCCGCAGGGTCCCGCGCCGGGCCACCACCCGCACCGTCTCGGCGTCGATCGCCGCCTCCCGGTCGGCGGCCTCGACGATCCGTCCCTCGGCCTTGGAGACGATCTTGGAGGTGACGATCACCACGTCCCCGTCGGCCAGCCCCGGCCCGGCCGCGGCGATCAGCTTCGCCAGGTCGTCGCCCTGCTGGACCTCGGGGATCCCGGGCAGCGCCCACACCCGGTACGCGGGCACCGCGTCGGCCGTGTCGACGTCGATCGTGCCGTCGGTCGCGTCGGTCATGCCCCGCGCACCTCCTCGGCCAGCGCCAGCGCCTCCCGGGCCATCTGCGCGGCCGCGTCCAGGTCGGTCATCATCAGCGGTACGGCCCGGCAGCGGATGCCGGCCGCCTCCACGCGCGCGACGCTGCTCGCGTCCACTGAGTCGACGAGCCAGCCGTCCAGCAGCCCGGAGCCGTAGTGCTCGGCGACCGCCGCCGCCGTCGACTCCACGCCCACCGCCGCGAGCACCTTGTCGGCCATCCCGCGCACCGGCGCGTCCCCGACGATGGGGGAGAGGCCCACCACCGGCACCCCGGCGTCCGCGATCGCCTCCCGGATGCCGGGCACCGCGAGGATCGTGCCGACGGAGACCACCGGGTTGGACGGCGGGAAGAGGATCACGTCCGCCCCGGCGATCGCCTCCAGGACACCGGGCGCCGGCTTGGACTGCTCGGCGCCGACCGGGACGACCGCCTCGGCGGGGACGCCCGCCCGCAGCCGTACCCAGTACTCCTGGAAGTGCACGGCCTTGCGCTCGCCGTCGACCTCGACGGCCACATGGGTCTCGACCCGGTCGTCGGTCATCGGGATGAGCTTCACGCCCGGCTTCCACCGGTCGCACAGCGCCTCGGTGACCGCGCTCAGCGGATATCCGGCGCCCAGCATCTGGGTGCGCACGATGTGCGTCGCGAAGTCCCGGTCGCCGAGCCCGAACCAGTCCGGCCCCACCCCGTAGGCGGCGAGTTCCTCCTTGAGGTGGAAGGTCTCCTCGGCGCGCCCCCAGCCCTGCTCCTCGTTGATACCGCCGCCGAGTGTGTACATCACCGTGTCGAGGTCCGGGCAGACCTTCAGCCCGAAGAGGTGGATGTCGTCCCCGGTGTTGCCGATGACGGTCACGTCGGCGTCCGGCACGGCCTGCTTCAGACCGCGCAGGAACCGGGCACCGCCGATGCCGCCTGCCAGAACCACAATGCGCATGCGCCAAGTCTTGCAGGCGGGTCCGACAACGCGTCACGCAGTCACGGGACGGGCCTCGCAGGCGGCGGCCGCCGCCGTGTGCATCGGCATCTCGGTCAGCCCCGGGTAGTAGACGTGCAGGCTCACCGCGGGCTCCAGCGAGTCGTTCACCACCTCGTGCGCGTACCCCGGCGCGAACACCCGTTGTGCCCCGGCGCCCAGCGCGCGCGTGCCGCGCCCGGTGCGTTCGGTGAGCGCGCCCTCCAGGACGGTCAGCACGCCGGAGGAGCGGCCGTGGTCGTGCAGTCCACTGCCCTGGCCGGGCACCCAGGACAGCAGCCACACCTCGTAGCCCGGGCCGGTGCGCAGCCGGTGGTACCAGCGGCTCGTCGCGTCGTACTGGACGAGGTGCTCCCACTGGGAGCGGTCGGCGGCGATCGCGCGGGCCAGGCCGACGAACTCGGCCACGGTGACCGGGTGCTCGCGCGGAGGCTGCAGCAGGTGCGTGACTTCGAGGATGTCGCCGGCGATCTGGAGGTCGTTGTCGCTGTTCATGGGGGTGCGGTGGTTCCTCAGTGAAGAAGGTCAGCGGGGAACGAAAAGCGAAGACCGAGTCCGGGGGGACTCGGTCTGCAGCCGGAGCGGGAGCGGTCGGGGACGGCTACGGCTCAACAGCTGGAACAGCAACAGCTACAGCGAGCGCGGGCAGCACCGTGGGACCCGGCGGTGCGGGTCGAGGTGAGTGCCAAGTTCGCGAGCATGCCCACAAGGACATCGGTTCACACCTCCCGTGTCAACTCGACGCCCGGTATGTGGGACACGGTTCACCTCATCCGGTTCACCTCGATGCCGAAAGGTTTGTTCAGTGGGCACCGGGGACACATGGCGCACAACCGGGCGCGCGAGCCACTTCGGAACGCGATCGAACATCTGGGCGTCCTTCTCCGTACAAGCTCTGTATGGGGTCGGAGGCCCTGAGCGGGGCCTCGTCTGCATGTCAAGGTTTATGCCGATTTGAACACTTTCCGCACGGCCTTGGTTCCGCAGAGTGAATAACGGGCCCAATAGCAGATCTCGGCTTGACTCGCCCGGAGCAGCACACTTGTAATTTCACTCGTGTCGTTCAGCCGAAATCGGTAACGGCCAGGCACGGGGACGTGGAAGACAGACGAGGGGCGCACATGACCGAGCTGGTGCAGCAACTGCTGGTCGACGACGCGGACGAGGAACTCGGCTGGCAGGAGCGCGCGCTGTGCGCCCAGACCGACCCCGAGTCCTTCTTCCCCGAGAAGGGCGGCTCCACCAGAGAGGCCAAGAAGGTCTGCCTCGCCTGCGAGGTGCGCTCCGAGTGCCTCGAGTACGCCCTCGCCAACGACGAGCGGTTCGGTATCTGGGGCGGACTCTCCGAGCGGGAGCGCCGCCGCCTCAAGAAGGCCGCCGTCTGACCCGGCGGGGCTGCCGTCCGAAGCGGACGTCCACACAACGCCCACATCCGAGCTGCGCGAACGGCCCGTCGCCCGTGGGTTATCCACAGGCGGCGGGCCGTCGACATGGTCAGCCGATAGTGTGGGCGCTCGTCCGAGACGCCTCGCCGCCACCAGCGGGCGCAGGAGTCCACCGCAGTCCATCGAACCGGGGCCCGTACCTCGATGTCCGTGCACAGCCACACGGCAGCCCAAGACACGGCTGCCACAGCGGGGTTTGACCCGACCCGCCCACCCGAGTTCCCGCGTCATGTGGTGACCGCGGTGCTCGTCTCCCACGACGGCGCCCGCTGGCTGCCCGACGCGCTCGCCGGGCTGCTCGGCCAGGAGCGCCCCGTCCAGTACGCGGTGGCGGCCGACACCGGCAGCGCGGACGACTCCGCCCAGCAGCTCACCGCCTCCCTCGGCGACGCCAACGTCCTGCACCTCGCCCGCCGCACCGGCTTCGGCCAGGCCGTCGAGGAGGCGAGCCGCACCGCGCCCGTCCTCACCCCGGACGACCTGCCGTACCTGAAGCGGCCCAGCGGCTGGGACCCGGTCACCCGCCAGTGGCGCGACGACGCCTACGACATGCCCGAGCTGCCGTACGGCGAGCCGGTCCAGTGGCTGTGGCTGCTCCACGACGACTGCGCCCCGGAACCCGACGCCCTGGCCCAGCTGCTGCGGGTCGTCGACAACGAGCTGGAGCTGGGCCGCGACGACGTGGCGGTCGTCGGCCCCAAGCTGCGCGGCTGGTACGACCGCCGGCAGCTCCTGGAGGTCGGCGTCACCATCGCCAACTCCGGCCGCCGCTGGACCGGCCTGGACCGGCGTGAGCAGGACCAGGGCCAGCACGACCATGTACGGCCCGTGCTCTCCGTCTCCACCGCCGGCATGCTGATCCGCCGCGACGTCTTCGAGGAACTCGGCGGCTTCGACCGCCGGCTGCCCCTGATGCGCGACGACGTCGACCTGTGCTGGCGCGCGCACAACGCGGGACACCGCGTCCTGGTCGCCCCCGAGGCCGTCGTACGGCACGCCGAGGCCGCCTCCCGCGAGCGCCGCACCGTCGACTGCGCAGGGCGCACCGCCACCTCCCCGCACAAGGTCGACAAAGCCGGCGCCATCTACACCCTGCTGGTCAACGCCCGTACGGCCGCACTGCCTTGGATCCTGCTCCGCCTGGTCCTCGGTACCCTGCTGCGCACCGTCGCGTACCTCGTCGGCAAGGTCCCCGGACAGGCCCTCGACGAGATCCGCGGCCTCCTCGGCACCCTGCTGCGGCCCGAGCGGATCATCGCCGGGCGGCGCAGGCGCGGCCGCTCCCAGCTCGACAAGGGCGAGCTTCGCCCCCTGTTCCCGCCGCCCGGCGCCACCGTCCGGGCCACCGTCGAGCAGGTCGCGGGCAACCTCTTCGGCGCCGACGACGAGATCTCCGCGGCCGGCCGGCACGGCGGCGCGGTCGAGTCCGGGCCCGGCGGCGACGACGCCGACTTCCTGGAGATCGAGCAGTTCGCCCGCCTCAAGCGCATCGCCCGCAAACCGGGCCCGGTGCTCTTCCTGGTGCTGCTGCTGTTCTCGCTGGTCGCCTGCCGCGCCCTGCTCGGCTCCGGCGCCCTCGCGGGCGGCGCCCTGCTGCCCGCCCCGGGCACCGCGAGCGAGCTGTGGTCGCGCTACCTGGACGCCTGGCACGCGGTCGGCGCCGGCGGCACCCCCGCCGCTCCGCCGTACCTCGCGATCATCGCCTCCCTGGCCTCCCTGCTGTTCGGCTCCACCGGGCTCGCGGTCACCGTGCTCCTGGTCGCCTCGGTGCCGCTGGCCGGGTTCACCGCCTACTTCGCCTCCCGCCCGCTGGTCACCTCGCGCCTGCTGCGCGCCTGGGCGGCCATCGCGTACGCCTTCCTGCCCGCCGCCACCGGCGCCCTCGCGGGCGGCCGCATCGGCACCGCCGTCCTCGCGATCCTGCTGCCGCTGATCGCCCGCGCGGGCATCGCGGCCAGCGGCCTCACGCACTCCTCCGGAGCACGCGGCAGCTGGCGCGCCACCTGGGCGTACGCGCTGCTGCTGACCGTCACCACCGCGTTCACGCCGATCATCTGGCCGATCGCCCTGGTCCTCGGCCTCGCCGTGCTCGCCGTGCGCCGCTCCGACCTGGTCGCCTCCGGCCTGCGGCTGCTGGCCCAGCTCGGCACCCCGCTGCTGGTCCTCGCCCCCTGGTCGCTGACCCTGCTGCCGTTCGGCTTCTTCAAGGAGGCCGGGCTGGAGTACGGCTCCTCGGCCGCCTCCGCCCTCGACCTGCTCGGCGCCAGCCCGGGCGGCCCCGGCACCGTCGACGGCCTGCTGCTCATCGGCGTCGTCCTGGCCGCGCTCGCCGCCCTGCTGCGCTCCGAGCGCCAGTCGGCGGTCCGCACCGCCTGGGCGGTCGCCCTGGTCGGCCTGGTCTTCGCGGTCCTGTCCAACAAGTCCACCTGGGCCGGCCCCGCGACCCTCGTCTACGGCATCGCGATCCTGGCCGCCGCCGCGCTCGGCGCCGACGGAGCACGCTCGCGGGTCGCCGAACAGAGCTTCGGCTGGCGCCAGCCGGTGGCCGCCCTGATCGCCTTCGCCGCCGCCGCGGGCCCGCTGCTGCTCGCCGCCGGCTGGATGATCGCGGGCGCCGACGGCCCGGTCGAGCGCCGCGACCCCACCCAGGTGCCCGCCTTCGTCGCCGAGGACAGCTCCACCACCGACCAGGTCCGCACCCTCGTCCTCGACAGCGACAGCACCGCGCGCGTGACCTACATGCTGGTACGCGGCTCCGGTGCCCGCATGGGCGACGCCGAGGTGGCCGCCGCCGACGGCGAGAACGCCAAGCTCGACAAGGTCGTCGCCAACCTGGTCGCCGGCTCCGGCGCCGACCAGGCCGACCAGCTCGGCGGGTTCGCGGTGCGCTACGTCCTGGTCCACAAGGGCGCGCCGCGCGACATCACGCGCGTGCTCGACGCCACCCCCGGCCTGTCCCGGCTCAGCCAGCAGGACGGCAGCGCCCTGTGGCGCGTCGACCAGCAGGTCTCCCGCGCGACCATCGTCTCCGCGAACGGTTCGGGCACCTCCGTCTCCGTCGCCGCGGGACCCGTCGACATCCACGCCACCGTCCCGGCCGGCGCCGACGGCCGGGTCCTGCGCCTGGCCGACTCGGCCGCCCCCGGCTGGACGGCCACCCTGGACGGCAAGCCGCTGACCCGCACCACCGTCGACGGCTGGGCCCAGGGCTTCGCACTCCCCTCCTCCGGCGGGAAGCTGGACGTCACCTACGACACCCCGTTCACCCACACCGCCTGGCTGTGGGCGCAGGGCGCGCTCGCCGTCGTCCTGGTCGTCCTCGCCCTGCCCGGCCGCCGCCGTGACGTCGACGACGACCTCCCCGAGGAGCAGCCGGTCCCCGCCCAGGCGACCGAGGGCGAGGGCCGCCGCGCCCGTCGCCTGCGCGCCCAGGCGGAGGCCGAGGAGGAGTTCCCGGAGTCCCAGGAGTACCAGGATTCCTCCGAGGCCCAGGAAGGCGCCGACTTCCCGCCGGCGGCTCCGCAGGAGGAGACCCCGGCCGCGGCCGTCCCGCACCAGCAGTCGTACGACGAGTGGGACCCGGCGTCCTACCCGCAGGCCGACGGCTACGCCACGGGCTACACCGACCCGTACCAGGGCGCCGAGGCCGGCACCGGCCAGTACCGGACCGGCGGCTACGACCAGCAGAGCTACGACCCCTACCAGACCGGCCAGTACGACCCGTACGCCTACGGCGGTCAGCAGGGGCAGGCGGCGTACGACCCGACGTACCAGCAGGGCTACGACCCGGCCTACGACCCCGCCTATGACCCGGCCGCCCAGCAGCAGCGCGGCACCGGCGGCGAGCACCACGACGGGAGCCAGCAGTGAACCGCACCACCCTGTCCCTGCTCGCCGGTACCGCGGCCCTCGCGGCGGTCACCGGGTTCGCCGAGCTCAACGCGCCGGCCACCGCCCCCGCGCACGCCGCCGAGGCGGCCGCCCAGCTGCCCGTGGAGCGCTCCACGCTGCTGTGCCCGGCGCCCAGCCTGTCCGACATCGCGGACACCTCGTACACGTCGTTCACGCCCGTCACGGAGGGCACCCCGAGCGACGGCAAGGCCGGGCTCCAGGCCGCCACCGAGCAGTCGGCGGACGGGACGGGGAACAGCGGCGGCAAGAAGAAGGCCGCCAAGCCCGTCCTGACCCCCAAGACGCCCGGCACGCCGGCCACCGGGGACACCTCCGGCGCCGACGGACCCGCCTACGTCGGCACCGCCGAGGGCAAGTACGCCTCCGGCTGGACGGTCCAGGAGACCACCGAGGTCGCCGCGGGCACCGGACGCGGCCTCCAGGGGGTCAACTGCACCGCGGCCGACACCGAGTTCTGGTTCCCCGGCGCCAGCACCGCCGCGAGCCGTACGGACTACGTCCACCTCACCAACCCCGACGACAGCGCCGCCGTGGTCGACATCGAGCTGTACGGCAAGGACGGCCAGCTCAAGTCCACGGTGGGGGAGGGCATCACGGTCCAGCCGCACGCCAGTGAGCCGGTCCTGCTCTCCACGCTCACCGACGAGCGCCAGACCGACCTGACCGTGCACGTGAGCGTGCGCAGCGGCCGGGTCGGCGCGAGCGTGCAGGCCCTGGACGCCAAGACCGGCGGCGACTGGCTGGCCGCCTCCGCCGACCCGGCGGGCAGCCTGGTGCTGCCGGGCATCCCCAAGGACGCCACCGACGTCCGGCTGATCGCCTTCACCTCCGGCGACAACGACGCGGACCTGAAGGTGCGCCTCGCCTCCCCGGACGGCACGATCACCCCCGCCGGCAACGAGACGCTGCACGTGAAGTCCGGCATGACCACCGCGACCGACCTCGGCGACGTCACGCGCGGCGAGGCGGGCTCGCTGATCCTCACGCCCTCCGACCAGTCCGTGCCGGTGGTGGCCGCCCTGCGCGTCACCCGCGGCAAGGGCAGCAACCAGGAGACCGCGTACATCCCCGCGACCGCACCGGTCGGCACGCGCGCGACGTCCGCCGACAACAGCGGAAAGGGCACCACCCTCTCCCTGACCGCGCCCACCGCGACCGCCCAGGTCAAGGTCACGGCGTCGGCGGGCAGCGGCGGCGGCACGGCGGTGTCCAAGACGTTCACGATCAAGTCCGGCACCACCCAGAACATCGACGCCCCCGTCCCGTCCGGGCTGAAGGGCACCTACGCCCTGACCGTGGAGACGGTCTCCGGCGGTCCGGTCTACGGCGCCCGCACCCTGGCGGCGACCGAGGACGGTGTCCCGGGCTTCACGATCCAGACCCTTCCGGACGACCGCGGCACGGTGGCCGTACCGGAGGCGGACCAGGACGTGTCCGTGCTGCAGAAGTAGCCGGGCGGCGCGAGGCAGCCGGAGGGGGAGGGGGCTCAGTCCTCGCCGTAACGGGGATCGACCGTCTCCGGGGTGAGGCCGAGCAGCTCGGCGACCTGCTCCACGACGACCTCGTGCACCAGCGCGGCCCGCTCGTCGCGCCCCTTGGTGCGGATCTCGACCGGCCGGCGGTAGACGACCACCCGCGCCCGGCGTCCCTCGCGCGCGGGAATGACGCCGCCCAGCGGCACCGCCTCGTCGTCCCAGCTCTCGGTGTGCCGGTCCTGCAGCCGGGGCACTTCGAGCACCAGGAAGTCGATGTCGGCGAGCTGCGGCCAGCGCCGCTCCAGGCGCTCCACGGAGTCCTGCACCAGGTCCGCGAACACGTCGGCGCGGCTCGCGGCCAGCGGCACCTGGGGTGGTGCGATCGGTCCGCGCATGCCCCGACCGTGGCGATCGCGTCGACGGGGCCCGGGGGCGGCGGCACGGGGCGGTACACGGTTGTCCATCACTGGTGAAGCGTAGTCCTCGCGGGCTCCGGCCGCGCCGCTCCACGCACCGGCACCGGCACGGACGGCATGTCGCAGGATGACCATTCCGGCCAAGGTTGGGCTCGTTTCCGTATCTCCACGAGACCGGCGAACTCAAGGCAATTGACGGTGTTTGTACCGACTCGTGACCGGATGCGGTGTCGGCCGTTACGCCGGGCGATCCCTTCCGTGCAGGTCGGAAGGGCGTGTCGGGAGGGGGGTGTGGGGCGTTTCACAGTACGACACGGTGGAGTGACCTGGGGGAGAGTCGTCGCGGCCCGCTCAAGAGTGCGGTACCGTCCAACGTCGTGAGCCCTGTACGTCGCTGTTCGCGAACCGCCTGCGGCCGACCCGCCGTCGCGACGCTGACGTACGTCTACGCCGACTCGACCGCGGTCCTCGGCCCGCTCGCCACCTACGCCGAACCCCACTGCTACGACCTGTGCGCCGAGCACTCCGAGCGCCTCACCGCCCCGCGCGGCTGGGAGGTCGTCCGCCTCCTCGACGGCTCCGCTCCCGCGCGTCCGAGCGGGGACGACCTGGAAGCGCTGGCGAACGCGGTGCGCGAGGCGGCCCGCCCCCAGGAGCGAGCGGCCGAGGCGGGCGGCGGTCGCGGCGCGGACCCGATGGAGGTCGCCCGGCGCGGCCATCTGCGGGTGCTGCGGTCACCGGACAACTGACGGTGTGACGAGCGGCGGCCGACGTCTCGTAGGGGCCGCCGACGTCTCGCAGGGCCGTGTGGGGGCCTCGCGGGGTTTCTCGTAGGGAGATGAATCGTTCCTTCGTGCCCACCCCTTGACGCACTCTTGTCGCGGACATGGCCATTCCGGATGACCGTCGGCGGGAAAACGCTTTCCGCATGCCGGAATCCGGGGAGGCGCCCGTGTACGTCCAGGAACTGGAACCCGTCGCCGACTCGCTCGGCCTGTCCGCCCTCGTCGCCACCCTGCCGCTGCTGATCGTCCTGGTCCTGCTCGGCGGGGTCCGCATGAAAGCTCATCTGGCAGGCCTGAGCGGCCTTCTCGCCGCCGTACTCGTCGCGAGGCTCGCCCTACCGCATGCCGCTCGACCAGACCGTCTCCAGCGCCGTCCAGGGCGCCGCGTTCGGCCTGTTCCCCATCCTGTGGATCGTCGTCAACGCCCTGTGGGTATACCGCATGACGGTCCGTACCCGCCACTTCGACGTCCTGCGCCGCTCGTTCGGGCGACTCTCCGACGACCCTCGCATCCAGGCCCTCGTGGTCGCCTTCTGCTTCGGCGCCCTCCTGGAGGCGCTGGCCGGCTTCGGCGCCCCGGTCGCGATCTGCTCGGTGATGCTCGTCGCCCTCGGCTTCGACCCGGTCCGCGCGGCCGTCGTCTCCCTGGTGGCCAACACCGCGCCGGTGGCCTTCGGCGCGATGGGCACCCCGGTCGTGACGCTCGCTCAGGTCACCGGTCTGCCCCTGGACTCGGTCGCCTCCGTCGTCGGCCGCCAGACCCCGCTCCTCGCCCTGGTGGTGCCCCTGGTGCTGGTCGGTCTGGTCGACGGCGCACGCGGGCTCCGCGAGACCTGGGTGCCGGCCCTGGCGTGCGGAGTCGCCTTCGCCGCCGCCCAGTTCGCCGCCTCCAACTACGTCTCCGCCCAACTAGCCGACATCTGCGCCGCCCTGGCCGGTGCGGCCGCCCTGCTCGCCGTACCGCACGTGCGCGTGCCGGCGGCCGAGGAGGTCCGCGCGGCCGTCCTCACGGGCGCCCGCAGCGCGGACCTGGACGAGTACGACGAACGGCCCCGAGTCCTGCGCGCCTACGCCCCGTACGCCCTGATCATCGCGGTCTTCTCGATCGCCCAGATCCCGCCGGTCAAGGACTGGCTGGCCAAGGCGAACAGGGTCTACGACTGGCCCTTCCTGGACGTCGTCAACCCGAAGGGCGAACCGGTCGGAGGAAATCTCTTCACCTGGCCGGTCGTCTCCACGGGCGGCACGCTGGTCCTGTTCGCAGGCATCGCCACGGCGGCCGTCCTGCGCGTGCACGCGCGCGTGGCGGTCGCGGAATGGGCGGCGACCGTAAGCGAGTTGCGGTTCGCGATCCTCACCGTGACGTCCGTCCTCGCCCTCGCCTACGTCATGAACCTCTCCGGACAGGCGGCGACGATCGGCCACTTCGTGGCGGCGGCAGGCACGGGTCTGGCCTTCCTCTCCCCGGTCCTCGGCTGGTTCGGCGTCGCCGTCTCCGGCTCCGACACCTCGGCCAACGCGCTCTTCGGAGCCCTCCAGGTGAGCGCCGCCCACGAGTCGGGCCTCTCGCCGGAGCTCCTGGCGGCCGCCAACAGTTCCGGCGGCGTGCTCGGCAAGATGGTCTCCCCGCAGAACCTCACGATCGCCTGCGCGGCGGTGGGCCTGGCGGGCCGGGAGGGGGACCTGCTGCGCAGGGTGCTGCCGTGGAGCCTCGGACTGCTGCTGGTGATGTGCCTGATCGTGATGGCGCAGAGCGGACCGGTGCTGGGCTGGATGCTGCCGTGAGCCGAGCCGAGCCGAGCCGAGCCGAGCCGAGCCGGGGCGTGCCGACTCCTACCGACCGACTCCTACCGATCTCTGACCCCTGCGATCGATCGTGATCGCCCGAGTGGGATCACCGCAGATCACAGCCAGGAGTCCGCGGCGCATGCGCCGGGGGATCCGGCGTCGGACCCTCACCCGGGCCAGGTAGTTTGGGGCGACCGAAAGTATTCCAGGAGGGTTGGCCTGTGGCCGCTGTAGCTGATCTGTCGCAGCTCGTGAAGGCGTACGACGTGCGCGGAGTGGTCCCGGACCAGTGGGACGAGGCGCTCGCCGAGTTGTTCGGCGCCGCGTTCGTCCAGGTGACCGGTGCTGCCGCGATCGTCGTCGGCCACGACATGCGGCCCTCCTCGCCCGGTCTGTCCCGCGCCTTCGCGCGTGGTGCGGCGGCCCGGGGCGTCGACGTCACCGAGATCGGCCTGTGCTCGACCGACCAGCTGTACTACGCCTCGGGTGCCCTCGGCCTGCCCGGCGCGATGTTCACGGCCTCGCACAACCCCGCGCAGTACAACGGCATCAAGATGTGCCGCGCGGGAGCCGCGCCGGTGGGCCAGGACACGGGCCTGGGGGAGATCCGGGAGCTGGCCGAGCGCTGGTTGCAGGAGGGCGCCCCCGAGCCGGCCGAGACCCCGGGGACCGTCACCACGCGCGAGACGTTGTCGGACTACGCGGCCCACCTGCGCTCACTCGTGGACCTGACCTCCATCCGCCCCCTGAAGGTCGTGGTCGACGCGGGCAACGGCATGGGCGGCCACACGGTCCCGACGGTCTTCGAGGGCCTGCCGCTGACCCTGGTCCCGATGTACTTCGAGCTGGACGGCACCTTCCCGAACCACGAGGCCAACCCGCTCGACCCCGCCAACATCGTGGACCTCCAGCAGCGCGTGCGCGCCGAGTCGGCGGACCTCGGTCTGGCCTTCGACGGCGACGCGGACCGCTGCTTCGTCGTGGACGAGCGCGGCGAGCCGGTCTCCCCCTCTGCGATCACGGCCCTCGTCGCCGCACGCGAGCTGGCCCGGAACGGCGGCAAGGGCACGGTCATCCACAACCTGATCACGTCCTGGACCGTCCCCGAGGTGGTCCGGGAGAACGGCGGCACCCCCGTCCGCACGCGTGTCGGCCACTCCTTCATCAAGGCCGAGATGGCGAGGTCCGGTGCGATCTTCGGCGGCGAGCACTCGGCCCACTACTACTTCAAGGACTTCTGGAACGCCGACACGGGCATGCTGGCGGCCCTGCACGTCCTCGCCGCCCTGGGCGGCCAGACCGGACCCCTCTCCGCCCTCGTCGCCCAGTACGACCGCTACACCGGCTCCGGCGAGATCAACTCGACGGTCGCCGACCAGCAGGCCAGCCTCGCCGCGATCCGCGCGGCCTACGGCGACCTGGACGACGTCACCCTCGACGACCTCGACGGCCTCACCGTCACCGCCGCCGACTGGTGGTTCAACGTCCGCCCCTCCAACACGGAACCGCTGCTGCGCCTGAACGCGGAGGCCAGGGACGAGGCGACGATGACGAAGATCCGCGACGAGGTACTGGCGATCATCAGGGCCTGACCCCACCAACTCGGTTCCACGCCGTCCGCCGACTCACCTCGGCGGACGGCCAGCCGTCACCCGTGGCCAGCCCAACCCACCCCACCGGCGGTAACCTGACCGCACGCGAACATTCGTCCCGAAGGGAACCCCCCCCATGCCGCTCGAAGCCGGCCTCTTGGAGATCCTCGCCTGCCCGGCCTGCCACGCCACCCTCAAGGAGCAGGACCCCGAGCTGATCTGCACCGGCCAGGACTGTGGCCTGGCGTACCCCGTCCGCGACGGCATCCCGGTCCTCCTCGTCGACGAGGCCCGCCGCCCGGCGTAGGCACCGCAACCGCAGCGGCAGCGCCCCAAGAACAAGATCAGATCCAGGACCAGGACCCCGGCAACCGGAGGCCGCTCCATGCTCGACGAAACGCTGCTCGACACCCCGGAGGGCCTCGCCGAGGCCGACCGCCGAGGTCTGCTGCGCGGCGCAGCCGAGTCCGGCGCCCGCGTCCGGACGGCCGCCCGGCACGCCGCCGAGGCCGGTGTCCAGGAGCTGAAGCCGGACGGCCGCCCCCGCGCCGTCCTGATCGCGGGCCCCGGCGTCGCCGCCACCCACGCCGCCGACCTCCTCGGCACGCTGGCCGGCCCCGGCAGCCCCGTCACCCGTCTGGCCCCCACCGGCGTCGCCCCGGCCGCCGGCGCCCTGCGCTGGGAGCTCCCTGGCTGGGCCGGCTCCGTCGACCTGCTGCTGATCGCCACCCCGGACGGCACCGAACCCAGCCTCTCCCTCCTCGCCGACCAGGCCTACCGACGTGGCTGCTCGGTCGCCGCCGTCGCCCCCGCCGGCACCCCGCTCGCCGAGGCGGTGGCCGGTGCCCACGGCGTGTTCATGCCGATGGCGACGGCGCCGTACGACCAGGGCGAGCCGCTCGCCGGCTCCTCACCGGGCGTTCTCTGGGCGCTGCTCACCCCGCTGCTCGCGCTCCTCGACCGCATCGGCCTGCTCACCGCCCCGCCGGACGCGCTGGAGAAGGTCGCCGACCGCCTCGACCACATCGCCGAGCGCTGCGGCCCGGCCATCGTGACCTACAGCAACCCGGCCAAGACCCTCGCCGCGGAACTCGCCGACGCGCTCCCGGTGGTCTGGACGGAGGGCGACTCGGCGGGCCCGGCCGGCCGCCGCTTCGCCGCCGCCCTCGCCGAACTGGCCGGCCGTCCCGCCCTGGTCGCCGAACTCCCCGAGGCGTTGGCCGCCCACACCGCCCTGCTCGCCGGGCGACTCGCCGCCAGCGCCGACCCCGACGACTTCTTCCGTGACCGCGTGGACGAGCCGCCCGCGCTGCACGCGCACGTGGTGCTGCTCCGCGACCGTCCCATCGGCGGTCTCACCGCCGCACCCGCCGCCCGCGACCTCGCCCTCAGCCACGACACCCCCATCAGCGAGCTGGAGCCCGAGGCGGGCGACGAGCTGGAGACCCTGGCGGAACTGATCGCCGTCACGGATTTCGCCGCCGTTTACCTGGCGCTCGCTTCGAGGGCCTGAGGTGGACACCGGCACCGGACCCGCCGTACGAAGGGCGACCTGAGGGCCGTACCGAAGGCGAACCGGTGAGGGAACACACGGTGAACACAGCCGTCGTGCACCGTCGTGCGCCGTCGTACGACCCATAGGGCGCACCCTGTGCTCCGTCCCCCCCCCGCGCAACCCTGTCCGCCCCCGCCCGCAGAGAGAACCGGCAGAGAGACGTCATGGACCTCCTCGACAACACCATCCGCCCCTACGCCTGGGGTTCCCCGACCGCCATCCCGACGCTGCTCGGGGTCGAGCCGAGCGGTGAGCCGCAGGCGGAGATGTGGATGGGTGCGCACCCGGGCGCCCCCTCGCGCACCGCGCGCGGCACGCTCGTCGAGGTCATCGACGCGGACCCGAAGGCCGAACTGGGCGAGGAGGCCGTGGCCAAGTTCGGCCCGCGGCTGCCCTTCCTGCTCAAGATCCTCGCCGCCGGCGCCCCGCTCTCCCTCCAGGTGCACCCCAACCTCGAGCAGGCCAGGCAGGGGTACGAGGACGAGGAGCGGCGCGCCATCCCGGTCGACGCCCCGCACCGCAACTACAAGGACGCCAACCACAAGCCCGAACTGATCTGCGCGCTCACGGAGTTCGACGGCCTGTGCGGCTTCCGCGCCCCGGAGCAGGCGGCCGAACTCCTCGACGGCCTCGGCGTGAACTCCCTCAAGCCGTACGTCGACCTGCTGCGTGCCCGCCCCGAGGGCGCGGCCCTGCGCGAGGTGCTCACCGCGATCCTCAGCGCCGACCGCGAGGAGATGGCCCACACGGTCGCCGAGGCGACGGCCGCCTGCACCCGCCTCGGCGGCGACTACCTGCCCTACGCCGACATCGCCCACCACTACCCGGGTGACCCCGGCGTGATCGCCGCCATGCTCCTCAACCACGTCCGCCTGCAGCCCGGCGAGGCCCTCTTCCTCGGCGCCGGCATCCCGCACGCCTACCTCAACGGCCTCGGCGTCGAGATCATGGCCAACTCCGACAACGTCCTGCGCTGCGGCCTGACCCCCAAGCACGTCGACGTCCCCGAACTCCTGCGCATCGTCCGCTTCGAGGCGGGTGACGCCGGGGTGCTGCGTCCCGAGGCGGCCCCGGACGGCGAGGAGGTCTACGAGACGCCGATCGACGAGTTCCGGCTCTCCCGGTACGTCCTGCCCGAGGGCACCGCGGCCCATGACCTGACCCTGCCCACCCCGCAGATCCTGCTTTGCACGGCCGGTGCGGTACACGTCGGCGAGTACGACCTGGCCCCCGGCCGTTCGGTGTTCGTCCCGGCGGGTGAGAAGGCGGAGGTGTCGGGCGCGGGCACGGTGTTCCGCGCCACGGTGATCGTCTGAGAGGTCCCCGCCTCTCTCGGGGTCTGATTGTCCTACCGAGGGTGTGGATACCTGATGAGCCGCTCCCGGACAGGGCTGCAAGAATGACCCACCGGCAAAGCACGGGCAAAGACGAGCACCGGCAAGGGCGGCCACCCGCCCGGACGGCGTAGACGGACGACGGCGAGAACGAGAAGGGACACCGCGGACACATGAGCGCGTCAGGCGGCACCAGGGCGATCGTGGCGGCACTCGGCGCCAACCTCGCGATCGCGGCATCGAAGTTCGTGGCGTTCGCGTTCAGCGGCTCCTCGTCGATGCTCGCCGAGGGCGTCCACTCGCTCGCCGACTCCGGCAACCAGTTCCTGCTGCTCGTCGGCGGCAAGAAGGCCCAGCGCGAGGCGACCCCGCAACACCCCTTCGGCTACGGCCGTGAGCGGTACATCTACGCCTTCCTCGTCTCCATCGTGCTCTTCTCCGTCGGTGGCATGTTCGCCATCTACGAGGGCTACGAGAAGATCAGCCACCCGCACGAGGTCGAGCACTGGTACTGGCCGGTGGGCGTCCTCGTCTTCGCGGTCATCGCCGAGGGCTTCTCCTTCAAGACGGCCATCAAGGAGTCCAACGAACTGCGCGGCAAGCTGTCCTGGTCGCAGTTCATCCGCCGCGCCAAGGCCCCCGAGCTGCCCGTCGTCCTCCTCGAGGACTTCGGCGCGCTCATCGGCCTGGTCCTCGCCCTCGGCGGCGTCGGCCTCGCCGTGCTCACCGGCGACGGCGTCTGGGACGGCATCGGCACCGTCTGCATCGGTGTCCTGCTCGTCATGATCGCCCTCGTCCTGGCCGCCGAGACCAAGTCCCTCCTGCTGGGCGAGGCCGCCGGCGCCGAGGATGTCAAGAAGATCGAGGCCGCGATCGTCGACGGCGACACCGTCACCGGCATCATCCACATGCGCACGCTCCACCTCGGCCCCGAGGAACTCCTCGTCGCCGCCAAGATCGCCGTCCAGCACGACGACACGGCCACCGAGGTCGCCAAGGCCATCAACGCCGCCGAGGCCCGCATCCGCACCGCGGTCCCCATCGCCCGCGTGATCTACCTGGAACCCGACATCTACAGCGAGGCAGAGGCCGCCGAGGGCCCCGACCCGGAAGCCACCCCCGGCGGCCCGACCCCCCACCCCGCCGACCACTGACCCCTCGAACGGCGTGATCTGTTCGGAGGCGGACTGGGGACGGCCCGCTCCTCCGGTGTAGCTTGGGACGGAGCCAGACGTCGCTGCTGATGGCGGTCGGGCGGTCCCAGACGGGCCGTCCGAGGGAGAGAGGGCCTCCGACGGACTGCGCTGCGCGCACGCGGGCATGCCTGTGTCCTCTTCTCGGGCACCCCTGTGTCCGCCGCCGCGCAGACCAGCCGTACCCACCCTCGACCCAACCCGAGGAGCAGCTCGCAATGACGACTGTCGACAACCGACAGGACTTCAAGGTCGCCGACCTCTCCCTGGCCGACTTCGGCCGCAAGGAGATCACCCTCGCCGAGCACGAGATGCCCGGCCTGATGGCGATCCGCAAGGAGTACGCCGAGACCCAGCCGCTGGCCGGCGCCCGCGTCACCGGTTCCCTGCACATGACCGTGCAGACCGCCGTCCTGATCGAGACCCTGGTCGCCCTGGGCGCGCAGGTCCGCTGGGCGTCCTGCAACATCTTCTCCACCCAGGACCACGCGGCCGCCGCCATCGCCGTCGGCCCGAACGGCACGCCCGACAACCCGCAGGGCATCCCGGTCTTCGCCTGGAAGGGCGAGACCCTGGAGGAGTACTGGTGGTGCACCGAGCAGGCGCTGACCTGGCCGGACAGTCCCACCGGCGGCCCCAACATGATCCTCGACGACGGCGGTGACGCCACCCTCCTCGTCCACAAGGGCGTCGAGTACGAGAAGGACGGCAAGGTCCCCTCGGTCGACACCGCCGAGTCCGACGAGCACCGCGTCATCCTCGAACTCCTGCACCGCACCATCACGGACGGCTCGCAGAAGTGGACCCAGCTGGCGTCCGAGATCCGCGGCGTGACCGAGGAGACCACGACCGGCGTCCACCGCCTGTACGAGATGCAGCGCGACGGCGTCCTCCTGTTCCCGGCGATCAACGTCAACGACGCCGTCACCAAGTCGAAGTTCGACAACAAGTACGGCTGCCGCCACTCCCTGATCGACGGCATCAACCGCGCCACCGACGTCCTGATCGGCGGCAAGACCGCGGTCGTCTGCGGCTACGGCGACGTGGGCAAGGGCTGCGCGGAGTCCCTGCGCGGACAGGGCGCCCGCGTGATCGTCACCGAGATCGACCCGATCTGCGCCCTCCAGGCCGCGATGGACGGCTACCAGGTCACGACCCTCGACGAGGTCATCGACAAGGCCGACATCTTCGTCACCACGACCGGCAACAAGGACATCATCATGGCCTCGGACATGGCCAAGATGAAGCACCAGGCCATCGTCGGCAACATCGGCCACTTCGACAACGAGATCGACATGGCCGGCCTCGCCAAGATCCCCGGCATCGTCAAGGACGAGGTCAAGCCGCAGGTCCACACCTGGAAGTTCCCCGACGGCAAGGTGATCATCGTCCTCTCCGAGGGCCGCCTGCTGAACCTGGGCAACGCCACCGGCCACCCCTCGTTCGTGATGTCCAACTCCTTCGCGGACCAGACCCTGGCCCAGATCGAGCTGTTCACCAAGCCCGACGAGTACCCGGTCGGCGTCTACACGCTGCCCAAGCACCTCGACGAGAAGGTCGCCCGCCTGCACCTGGACTCGCTCGGCGTGAAGCTGACGACGCTGCGCCCCGAGCAGGCCGCGTACATCGGCGTGAAGGTCGAGGGTCCGTACAAGTCGGACCACTACCGCTACTGAGTCCGAGCCCCGCCCACCGGGAAGCGCACCCGTGCACCGACGCGCTCTCCCGGCGGCAGGTCCTCCGGTCCGCCGAGGCAGGCCCCCGCACCCCCGTGCCGGGGGCCTGCCCCTTTGGCCCGTCGACCGCCCGCGCGGCCGTACCGCAGGTCCGAGCGCCGGACCCACGACCCGTCAAGCCCCAGGACCCCCATGCCCCGCGGCCGCTATTCGCTCCACGATCCGCACGATCACACCCCCCTCGGCGAAGAACACTTCCAGTGCGCCCCCGGCCCCTCCGGCTGGCGTTATGTCTCCCAAGTGACCACCCCCTCCGGCGACCACAGCGGCTCGGTCGATCTCGCCCTCGACGACCTCGGCCGCCCCATCCGCCTGGAACTGCACGCCGGGGGCTGGCAGGTCCGTGGCGCCGCCCTCGACGGCGTCACCTGGGTCCGTACGGACCCCACCGGCACCCATGCCACCGAAGGCAATGTGCGCGCCCACGCCTTCACCGGCACGTCCCCCGCGTTCCTCGTCGCCACCGCGCGTCTCCTGCGTCTCACCCCTTCCGCCGCCGCGACCCGCGTACGCCTCGTGGCCTTCACGGACCCGGTCCTCGCCCCACGCACCGTGGACCAGTCCTGGGCCCTGCTGAAAAGAGAAGCACACGCCACTGACAACGGCCCTCTGACCGTGGACGAGTACCAGGTCACAGCCCTGGACACAGGAGAACAGCACCCTGTGCACCTCGCCGGCGACGTGGTCCTGGCAGCCCCCGGAATCGAGTTGGAGGACCTGCGGTCACCGCCGTCGTCCTTCACCGACCCCGAGGAGTGAGAGTGAGACCGAGCAGCAGGCCCCACGGGCCGGAGCGCGCCTAGGCCGGCGGCACGAACCCGGTGGCCGGCCGCTCGGCCGCCGCAGGGGGAGGAGTCACGGGCGCAGCCGGCTGCCGAGTGACAGGTGCGGTGGGCATGGGTGCGGGTGCGGGTGCGGGGGGCGCACCGGGTACCGGAGGCGCGTACGCGCGGGGGACACCGGCGGACGGAGAAGCATGGTCGGCGAAGGCCCGCCGGGCCTCGCGGGCCTGCCGCTCCTGCACCACCGCCGCCAGATAGGCGGCCGGCGGAATGTCCGTGGGCGCCGGAGTACCCGTCCGCGTCGCGAGATCCCCCGCGAGCTGCGCGGCCATCGCCCACGAGACCTGCGGATCGAGCTGCTGCATCCGCGTCAGGTACTGCCGGACGGCGAGCCACAGCGCGTCCGGAACGGCCGACAGGTCCAGCTCGGCGAAACGTCCCGCCAGCCAGGGCGGAGGCGGCGGAACGAAACGGGTCTGCCCGACGGGCACCCGCTCCCGCACGACCAGGGTTCCCGCGAACACGTCCCCGAGCCGCCGCCCACGTGCCGAGACCAGCGACGCGATACACGCGACGACCCCGAACGTCATCAGAATCTCGACCACACCGAGCGCGCCCCGCACCAGAGCATGCCGGAACCGGATGGGTCCGCCGTCGTCCCGCACGACCCGCAGTCCGCACGCCATCTTCCCGAGCGAGCGCCCATGGCTCAGCGTCTCCACCGCGATCGGCGCACCGACCAGCACCAGCAGGAAGGCCGCGATCGTCAGGGCGATCTGGGCGGCGTCGTCTAGGGAGGCCGTGGCCGCCGCCAGGCCGATCGAGACACCGATGTACACGGTGAAGGTCACGATCAGGTCGAGCAGCACGGCAAGCGCCCTGCTGGGCAGCCTCGCGGGACGCAGTTCGAGCGCCACCGCCTCGCCCGTCACCAGCTCACTCACGCCCGCCGCCTTCCCTGGTCTGCCCTGTACAGCGCAAGTCTGCCAAGCTGAGGGCGCATCGCGCCGCAGTACGACAAGCTGACAGCCGCGACATTGCTACGACAGGCAGTCGACGACCAGCCGAGGAGCAGGCAGACCCGATGGACCTCGACGTCTTCGTCTCCGCACACCGAGCCGAGTGGGACCGCCTCGACGCGCTCCTGCGCCGTCAGCGGCGCCTCAACGGAGCCGAGGCGGACGAACTCGTCGCGCTCTACCAGCGCACCGCCACCCACCTCTCCCTGATCCAGTCCAGTGCTCCCGATCCGCAGCTCACCGGCCGCCTCAGTCAACTCGTGGCACGCGCGCGCAGCGCCGTGACGGGCACCCGCCGGGCCTCCTGGCGCGACGTCGCCCGCTTCCTCGGACAGGGATTCCCGGCCGCCGTCTACCGTTCCCGCCACTGGTGGGTACCCACCGCGCTCATATCCACGGCCATCGCGATCGTCCTGGGCTGGTGGATCGGCACACACCCGGACGTGCAGTCGACCATCGCGGCCCCCAGCCAGCTCCGCGAGCTGACCCGCCCCGGCGGCGAGTACGAGACCTATTACTCCAGCCATCCCGCGGCTTCCTTCGCCGCGCAGGTGTGGACCAACAACGCAAGGGCCGCCGCGATGTGCCTGGTCCTGGGCGTCTTCCTCGGTCTCCCGGTCCTCTGGATCCTCTTCGAGAACATGCTGAACCTGGGCGTCGGCTTCGGCCTGATGTCCTCGGCCGGCCGCCTCGACACCTTCCTCGGCCTGGTCCTCCCACATGGGCTGCTGGAGCTGACCGCGGTCTACGTGGCCGCCGGAACCGGACTCCGCCTCGGCTGGACCCTCATAGACCCGGGCCCACGCAGCCGCCGTACAGCCCTGGCCGAAGAGGGCCGCGCCGCCGTGGGCATGGCGATCGGCCTGGCTCTCGTCCTGTTCGTCTCCGGCGCCATCGAAGGCTTCGTCACCCCGTCCGGCCTGCCGACCTGGGCGCGCATAGGCATCGGAATAGCCGCTGAGCTGGCCTTCCTGGCCTACGTCTTCGTCATCGGCGGCCGTGCCGCTCGCGCCGGTGAGACAGGTGACCTCGAGGAGACCGAGCGCAGCGCGCTCGTGCCGACGGCCGCCTGATGTGCGGAGACCTCCTGTGAGCTGCTAGTCTCCTCTTCGCCCCGGAAGACCCGTTGACACGGGTGGGATGGGGAGGTAGATTCAAACAGTTGCCTAGAACTGGACAGGTTCGGGGCTGATCGTTAGAATCGATCTGCTTCACAACGGAGAGTTCTCTCCGAGACATTGAAGCCACTCCCGATTTACTCAGAATGAGTGGCCGGTCAGACCGGCCAAGAACTTCTGATAAAGTCGGACTCGCCGAAAGAGAGCCGGAAGGCAATCGATAAGGCAAAGGCCCTCCAACGGCCACCGGAAATGAATTCCGACCGGAAACGGAACGGAAAACGGATCTGGTAAGGTTGGAAACACCGAAGGGAAGCCCGGAGGAAAGCCCGAGAGGGTGAGTACAAAGGAAGCGACCGTTCCTTGAGAACTCAACAGCGTGCCAAAAGTCAACGCCAG